>CALLNU010000016.1 GCA_938005465.1 uncultured Collinsella sp. | reverse complement strand
TGGTGGACCAATCCATGATCTGGCAGAGCTCGGGCCAGTAGTCGACCTCCTCGAACGGCATCTGTTCCACCGGCGCGCCCGTGATGATCAGGCCGTCGTAGTGGATGTCGCGGATGTCGTCGAACGTGCGGTAGAACGTCTCCAGGTGGCCGGCGCTCACGTGCGTGGCCTCGTGCGTCTTGGTGCGCAGCAGGTCCACTTCCACCTGCAGCGGCGTGTTGGAGAGTTTGCGCATGATCTGCGTCTCGGTGGCAATCTTGGTGGGCATGAGGTTGAGGATGAGCACGCGCAGCGGACGGATGTCCTGGTGCAGCGCGCGGTACTCGGTCATGACAAAGATGTTCTCGCTCTCGAGCTGCGCGGCGGCAGGGAGGGCGTCGGGGATGCGAATGGGCATGGATGCTCCTTACGAGTCAGTTGCAGCTATGGTACAACGAGCGGCCCCATCCGCGCGAGCATATCGCCCAGCGATGCCGTCAGCGGCCCAAATCACTCCAAAAGTAGAGATTAAGGCATGCCCAAAAATCTATGGCGCTTTAGCCTAGCAAAGTGGCAGCAGGACGCTACAATGGTTCGACGCGAAAAACTCGGCCGAAAGGATACATATATGTACCAGACGCGTAAGATCGGTGTGGTCGGCCAGGGCCACGTAGGAGCACATGTTGCCAACAGTCTGCTCATGCAGGGCATTGCCGACGAGCTGTACCTGTGCGATATCAACGAGGCCAAGGTGACGTCCGAGGTCCAGGACCTGCGCGACTCCCTTTCGTTTGTCCCGTACAACACCAAGATCGTCAACTGCTACGACCACTACGAGGAGCTTGCCTGCTGCGACGTCATCGTCAACGCCGCCGGCAAGGTCGCGCTGGCCGCCGGCAACCGCGACGGCGAGCTGTTCTTTACCACCGACGCCGCCCGCACCTTTGCCAAACGCATCGTCGACGCCGGCTTTGACGGCATCTTCGTGAGCATCTCCAACCCCTGCGACGTCGTGTGCACCGAGCTGTGGCACCTGACCGGCTACGATCCCAAGAAGATCATCGGCTCGGGCTGCGGCCTGGATTCCGCCCGCCTGCGCACCGAGATCTCCAAGAAGGTCGGCGTGAGCCCCAAGTCCATCGACGCCTACATGATCGGCGAGCACGGCTTTAGCCAGCTGGCCGCCTTTAAGGCAGCAACCATCGCCGGCAAGAGCCTCAACGAGCTTCAGGCCGAGAACCCTGACAAGTACGCCTTCGACCACATGGAGGTCGAGGAGCTCGCACGCAAGGGCGGCTATGTGACCTACCAGGGCAAGCAGTGCACCGAGTACGCCGTCGCCAACTCCGCCGCGCGCGTCTGCGCCGCCGTGCTGCACAACGA
This sequence comes from uncultured Collinsella sp., assembly GCA_938005465.1. Taxonomy (GTDB): domain Bacteria; phylum Actinomycetota; class Coriobacteriia; order Coriobacteriales; family Coriobacteriaceae; genus Collinsella. The sequence goes on along the minus strand of CALLNU010000016.1, from coordinate 2,790 downwards.
GCACGCCGTGCTTTCCGCCTCCACGCTCATGACCGGCCAGTATGGCGAGGAGGGCATCTTTACCTCCCTGCCGTGCGTGATCGGTGCCGAGGGCGTCGAGGAGGTCTACACGCTCGACCTGTCCGAGCACGAGCTCGAGGGCTTCCACAAGAGCTGCCAGCACATCCGCGACAACATCGCCCAGCTCGACTGGTGGGACGCCGAGGCATACGACGCGAAGTAGGCCGCCGGCTGCCGCAACCTTGCGAATCTAAGCGCGATACTAAGCGGGCCGCGCCGGAAATCCCCGGCGCGGCCCGCTTTTTACGCACGCTGTTCGCTTGCGAATCGAAGGTGAATACTTTTCCCGGTACCTAGTACTGCTCGATGCCCATGTAGCGACGAACCTCGGGGCTGTGGTCGAAGACCTTGCCGCGGGCGGCGCGCAGCTCGCAGCTCATGTTGTAGAAGAAGATCGGCTCCAGGTACGAACGCACGCTGGCAGGCACTTCACCCACGCCGTACTCGAGCGCATCGAGCACCATGACGGTATCGGTGTGCGTGTTGAGGAACGCAAGAGCGCGCTCCTCCATGGGGCGGCACTCGCCCGATCCGAGCTGCACAAAGTAGAACACGCCGGGCTCGGTGGCTTCGAACGGGCCATGGAAGTACTCGCCGGAGTGGATGTAGCAGCAGTGCTGCCACTGCATCTCCATGAGCGAGCAAATCGCCATGGCATAGGTCTGGCTAAAGTTGGGACCGGAGCCCAGGATATAGAAGAACTTGTGCTGCTGGCAGAGCTCGGCAAAGCGGGCGCCCAGCTCGGCGTTGACCTTCTCACGGGCGGCGGGCAGCAGCGCATCCATCTGCTTGAGGCCCTCATACATGTCGGCGAGTGACTCGTAGCCTTCCTGCTGGTCGAGCAACTCGGCGGCGATCAGAGCGCCAATGCCCTGCGGCACCTCGGCCTGCGACACGCCCTCACCCCACGGATAGACCCAGGTAGTCCACTTGCCGTTGTCGATCTTTGAGCCCTCGCAGTCGGTAAGGGCAATGACCTCGGCACCGGCGGCCAGCGCCATCTCGCAGCCGTCGACGACCTCCTGCGTGTTGCCGCTGTGGCTGCAGGCGATGACGAGCGACTTCTCGCCAAGACTCTTGGGAGCCATCAGGCAAAACTCGCGTGCCGTGTAGACCGTCGAGGTAAACGTGGTGGCCTCACGCTTGAGCAGCTCGTTGGCCGGCATGAGATCGATCATCGAACCGCCGCAAGCGATCCAAAAGACGTTCTCGATCTTGCCCTTGCGCTCGATGATTTCCTGAACCAGATCATGTGCGTTCACGGTGATGTTCCTCCTTGTGTGGCGGCTTTGAACGACGACAGCTCGTACCTGCGGTCGTTCTATGTTGTCCTATTTATAGCACGCACGACGATGCACGTGAAGTCATTTCACCAAATTTGTTCTATGTTGTTCTATCTATGGACGTTAGATGTCGAACACGTAGCGCGAGCCCACGATCTTTTGGCGTCCGAGCAGCAGGGGCCGCCCGTCCGCATCGGTAAAGTATGCCTCCATATAGAAGAGCGGCTCGCCGACCGGCACCTCCAGCAGCGGGGCCGCCTGAGCATCGGCAAGCGCAATCTCCACCGTACAGGGGTCGGACTTGAGCGGCGCACGGCCCGAATGCTCGGCAACGAGCGCAAAGATGGAATTGTCCGTGAGGTCCTTGTCGGCAAGCGTCTGCAGATAGGGATGGTCGGCCAGCACAAAGGCGTTGTTCTCGAGCATGACGGGCACGCCGTCTGCCGTGCGCACGCGCTCGACCACGATGAGCTCGCAGCCGGGTTCCACCCCAAAAAACGCCGCGTCCTCGCGCGTCGCCGCAACCACCGTGCGCGACACCAGACGTGCTCCGGCCACCATGTCGTTGGCGGCGCAACCCTCGGAAAAGCTCTGAACGTCACCCTTCTGGACAATCTTGCGTTTGAGCTTGGGCGCACACACAAACGTGCCCCTCCCCTGCTGGCGGTTGAGATACCCCGCGCGCGACAGCTCCTCGACGGCGCGGCGCACGGTGATGCGTCCCACGCCGTAGTACTTCGCGAGCTCCATCTCGGAAGGAATGCGCGAGCCGGATGCGTACACGCCGCGCGCGATCTCGCCCTTTAAGTCGTCCATAACCTGCTGGTACAGCGGCACGGCGGACACCTCAGTGCGCTCGGTTTTATCGTCGGATGCCATCATTACGCTCCATCCCGTGCATGCTCGGACTCAAACTCTTCAATCGCCGCCATAAACTGCTCGCCAAAGGCATCGGCCTTTTTCTCGCCAATACCGTTGACCTGGATAAGCTCGTCGCGTGTCTGAGGTCGTAGGCGGCACAGGCCGCGCAGGGCCTTGTCAGAGAAGACCATGTACGGCGCCATCTCCAGCTCGGTCGAAATCTCCTTGCGCAGGGCACGCAGGCGCTCGAACAGCTCGGCATCGTCACCCACGCGCGGGCGCTGATCTAGCTCGGCCTCCTCACGCAGCAGATCCACCGCGCGGCGGGCACGGGCCGAGGCCTTGTGCTTGGACGCACGACGCTTAACGGTAAAGGCAAACGCCTCGTCCTCGACCTCGCCGGCACGCGGGCCCAGCCCCACGACCGGGTACTGCCCCTGCGAGGTAGCCAGATAACCGCGGCCGCACAGCTGGCCGATGATGTCCTTGATACGCCCGACCGATTCGCTCGACAGCTCACCATAGCCGCGGTCCTCGTCCAGATGCATCTGGCGAATGCGCTCGGTGTTGCCGCCGTGGAGCACGT
>CALLNU010000015.1 GCA_938005465.1 uncultured Collinsella sp. | reverse complement strand
CACGAGCCAGCAGCTGGGCGTAGGAACCGGCCGAACGGGCCATAGCGGCCCCCTGACCGGGGTAGAGTTCAATGTTGTGGACGACCGTACCCAGGGGAATCTCGCTCAGGAAGAGCGTGTTTCCGACCTCGGGAGCGACGCCTGCGCCGCTCATGACGGTCTGGCCCACCTGGAGTCCGTTGGGTGCGATGATGTAGCTCTTCTCACCGTCGGCGTATACCAGGAGTGCGATGCGTGCGGTACGATTAGGGTCGTACTCGATCGTTTTTACAGTTGCGGCGATGCCGTCCTTCGAGCGTTTGAAGTCGACGTTACGATACATCTGCTTGTGACCGCCGCCGATGTAGCGGACCGTCATCTTGCCGTCGTTGTTACGTCCACCCGAGCTCTTCTTGGGGCTGAGCAGCGATTTCTCCGGTTTCGACGTCGTGATCTCGTCGAACGTGCCGATAATCTTATGTCTCGTACCTGCGGTTACAGGTTTAAATTTTCTTACTGCCATCTTCGTTAGATATTACTGTAAAAATCGATCTTGTCTCCATCCTTCAAGGTGACGATCGCCTTCTTGAAGTTATTGGCGCGACCCTCCAAGAGGCCCGCCTTGGTGTAGCGGCTCTTGAGTTTGCCCATGTAGTTCACGGTGTTCACGTCCGTAACGACGACGTTGTACATCTGCTCTACGGCATTGCGAATCTGCAGCTTGTTAGCCCTCACGTCAACGATAAAACCGTAGCGATTCAACTTTTCGCCCTGAATCGTCATTTTCTCGGTCAAAACCGGCTTAATAATAATGTCCATTGTAACTTGCGTTTTTAAGCTAACATCGTATTCAATACATTCTCGGCGCCTTCCACCATCACGATGGCCGATGCGTTCATCACGTCGTAGGTGCAGACGTTCTGAGCCAGCACGGGCTTCACATAGGGAAGGTTGCGGCACGACAGCTGCAGGTTGACGTTCGATTCGGGGAGAACCAGCAGCACCTTCTTGTCGTCGACCTTGAGCGCCTCGGCCAGAGCCACGACCGACTTGGTCTTGGGAGCCTCCAGCGACATCGTCTCGACGATGCTGATGGCGCCGGCCTGAGCCTTGTAGGTCAGCGCGCTGCGGCGGGCCAGCTGCTTGAGCTTCTTGTTGAGCTTGAAGCTGTAATCGCGGGGCTGGGGACCGAAGATGCGGCCGCCTCCCGGGAACAGGGGCGACTTGATGCTGCCCGCACGGGCGCCGCCGGTGCCTTTCTGACGCTTGAGTTTGCGCGTCGAGCCGGCAACTTCGTTGCGCTGCTTCGACTTGTGCGTACCCTGACGCTGGTCAGCGAGATACTGCTTCACGTCGAGGTAAATAGCGTGGTCATTAGCCTCCACGCCGAAGACGGCGTCCGAAAGGACTACCTTACGACCCGTCTCTTTTCCTTGTGTGTTTAATACAGCTAATTCCATACTATTTTTCAATCGTTAAATAAGCACCTTTTGCTCCCGGAATCGAACCTTTCACGAGGATGAGGTTGCTCTCGGGGATTACTTTCAATACACGCAGGTTCAAAACCTTGACCTGCTCGCCGCCCATCTGGCCGGGCAGACGTTTGCCCTTGAAGACGCGCGAGGGATAGGACGACGCGCCCAGCGAACCCGGCTTGCGCGCACGGTTGTGCTGGCCGTGGGTCTGGCCGCCGACGCCGCCGAAGCCGTGACGCTTCACTACGCCTTGGAAGCCTTTTCCTTTCGAGATCCCGGTCACGTCCACCCAGTCCTCTTCCGAGAAGAGTTCTACGGTCAGCGTGTCGCCGAGATTCACTTCAGGCATGTCCTTGAATTCCGCAAGTTTGCGTTTCGGAGTCGTGCCGGCTTTCTTGAAGTGACCTAACAAACTGCTGGTGGCGTGCTTTTCACTCGTCTCGTCATAGGCAATCTGAACCGCCTCGTAGGTATCCTTCTCGACGGTCTTGATTTGCGTAACAACGCACGGTCCAGCCTCAATGACAGTGCATGGTATGTTCTTACCCTCGGCACTGTAAACGGAAGTCATTCCGATTTTCTTTCCAATAAGTCCTGACATTTGTTGTCAATTGTTTGTTATAAATAGTAATAAAGTGATGTAACGTTTTTTGTCTTGCCGTCTGGTTATCATATATTTCGATGTACCGGTCGCTTTCAGCCGCCATTGCCGCCTGCGGCGCCATTGACAAATCCGGCTCCATCCCGGTCTTCCCTCGGGGAGGGAGATGGCGTGCGCTCCGCACGGTTGGTACACTATATATAATCAATCACCTCCGGTTCCCGTCGTCCTGCCCCGCTTCCGTTCCCCTGCCCGGGGCAACGCTCGCCGAGCCGACCCGCCCCCGGTTCCTTCTTTCGAAGAAACCCGGGTTACAGCTCGGAAAACCGGCAGACGTCCTGTCCGATCACACCTTGATCTCTACCTCCACACCCGAGGGAAGCTCCAGTTTCATCAGCGCGTCGATCGTTTTGGGCGTCGACGAGTAGATGTCGAGGATACGCTTGAAGGTGCAGAGCTGGAACTGCTCGCGGGCTTTCTTGTTGACGAAAGTCGAGCGGTTGACCGTAAAAATCTGCTTGTGCGTGGGAAGGGGCACCGGGCCGCTCACGACGGCGCCCGTGCTCTTCACGGTCTTCACAATCTTCTCGGCCGACTTGTCCACGAGATTGTGATCGAATGACTTTAACTTGATTCTAATCTTCTGGTTCATATTGTTTGCTTATTCTATATCCTTACGTTTACCACTCGCTTTCTCGATGATCTCCTTGGCCA
>CALLNU010000014.1 GCA_938005465.1 uncultured Collinsella sp. | reverse complement strand
CCCCGTTGTGTCAGCCCTTGGACGATGCGGCGCAGGTCATCAAGGTTGCGTGCCAACCTGTCCATGCTATGCACCACCACGGTGTCGCCCTCGCGGACGAAGACCAGCAGCCTTTCAAGTTCGGGACGTTGTGTGTCCTTGCCTGAAGCCTTATCGGTGAATACCTTGCCGACTTCTATTTGTTCCAGTTGTCGATCAGGATTCTGGTCGAAGCTGCTGACGCGGACGTAGCCGATACGTTGACCTTGCAAGATGCCTCCAAAGGTAAAAATGTCAGGATGAAATCTATTACCCTTGGCGGAATGTGTCAATAAATATAAATTCATACTCTATTCTGACGTTGTTTGTGCTCAACATCTGACATCAGGTTAGGGTATAGCCTTAACTGACACCACCTCCCAGGGCCTGATATAAAGCAACACTATCGACTAGGCGTTGTGCCTGGGCCGCAACCATATTGATCCGGATTGACTGTGTCTGTTGCTGCGCGATGAGCAGTTGCAGGTAGCTGGCCGCGCCCAGCCGGTATTGCCGCTCGACCGACTGCAAGGAGGCCTGTGCAGCCATATCAGCGGCAGCGAGGGCAGTCAAAGTTTGTGCATCGCTTTCCACCGCGCGCAGGGTGTCGGCGACGTTACGCAAAGACTCCAATACGACGCTCTGGTAATTGGCTGCGGCGGCATCAAAAGCGGCGAGCGCCGCTCTTTTTTCAGCGGGTAGCCCTGGATTAAAAAGAGGCTGGGTGAGCTGCGCAACCAAGCCCCACACTGCCGAACCGCCACCGAACAGGGCACCGGTGGTCAGCGCTTGAGAGCCAAGGTTGGCGCTCAAGTTGATCTGTGGATAGAGCTTGGCGACAGCCACACCATAGTCTGCATTGGCCGCATGCAACAGCGCCTCTGACGCCTGGATATCCGGTCGGCGGCGCACCAGTTCTGAGGGCACGACGAGCGGCATTTCGACGGGCAGAGTGAAATCGGCCAGAGTGAAGGCCGGGATGCCACCCGTGCCTGGGGCACGACCGGCTAGCTCCGCCAGTAGATGTTCGGTTTGTTGCAGTTGTTTACGCAGCGCATGCAGTTCTGCCCGCGTTTGCTCCGCCTGAGCTTGTAGGCTCAACGCTTCATCAGGTGAGGCCTGACCGATACGCACGCGTTCATGGGCTAGGCGCAGTTGCTCATCCTGCACGCGCAAAATGGCAGTAGTGGCTTCTAGTTGCGCGGCGAGGCGTGCTCGGTTAATGGCAGCGGTTGCCATGTTGCCGGCAAGGGCCAGGCGCGCAGCATTCAGTTCGAAGCGACGGTAGTCGGCGCGAGCAGCCAAGGCTTCGAGTGCGCGCCGGTTGCCGCCAGCCAGATCGAGGTTGTAATGCACGCCAACGCTGGCGTTGTAGAGGCTGAATTGACGTGCGTCTCCGCTCAACCCTTGGCTGCTGGGACTCATTTGCTGGCGCTGAGATCCCAGTGCGACATCTACCTGTGGATATTGCGTCGAGCCCGCCTGTGCGGCAAGAAGCTCCCGCGCGTGTCGCAAATTGGCGCTGATGCTCGCCAGCGTCGGGCTGACATGGAAAGCTTCGTTTATCAGTCCGTCGAGTGCGGATGAACCCAAGCTTTGCCACCATTGCGTTTCGATCGGAAGCCCTTCGACTAGACGTTGTGTTTCGCCGAACTGCGTGGGAGCGGACGCGGTTCTATCAGCCACTGGTATTGCAGTGTAGCGAGCCACATCGGGTGCGGTGGGACGCTTAAAATCAGGGCCAGCGGCGCAGCCGGCCAGACCGGCGGTGATCAGACCAGCTACCAGGTAAGTTGCCGCAAGCCGTCTTTCGAGGCTGATGGAGCGCTGGCATGTTTTAGCGGGCTCCATAAAAATGCTCCACGAAAGGTTTACGGAAAGCTTGGTGGCAGCCCAAGCAGCTTTCCTGCACGTGGGCGAATGATTGGATCACCGCCTTGCCGTCACTGCTCGCAGCAGCCAGCTTCATGGCCAACGCCGCCTCGTGAGTCTGCGCGTCAAAGTTTCTGAACTTGGTCGCATCAGCGCCGAGGTAAGCAAGGATGCGCATTTTTTCAGTAAGCGGTGGCTCGGGGTGTGCCGCAACTTTTGGGGCGAGCTGAACGACCTTAACCCATTCCTCCTGCGAAATCGCACCGGTAATAGCCTGCATGTTGCGCCCGAGTTCCTGCATGATCTTGCGTAGCGCCAGTGGTTCAGCCTGGGTAGCGTCACCAGCCCAAGCTGGCAACTGAATACCCCATAAAAGCAGGCAGGCCGTAACGGTCAGGGTAATAGTTCCAAATGCGTGGCTGTGTTTGCGGTGGGTCATGAAATTCTCCTGTAATTCAATCGTTCTCTCATTCGAACTCCCGCCCTTCGCCAGCTTCCTCATGGGTCACGCCGTCGCGAATGTGGTAGATACGCTTGAAGGTCGGGATAATTTTTTCGTCATGGGTGACGACGATGATGGCGGTCTCGAACTTGCGGGCCATGTCGTTGAGGATGCGGACCACAGCCATGGCGCGCTCGGAATCCAGCGGCGCAGTGGGTTCATCGGCTAGGATCACCGGCGGACGATTGACCAGTCCGCGCGCGATGGCGACCCGTTGCTGCTCGCCACCGGAGAGTTGCGAGGGCATTGCGCGAGCTCGGTGTTGCACATCAAGCGCTGTGAGCAATTCCAGTGCCTTCGCGCGCGACTCTCCATTCGCGACGCCTGCAAGCATCGGCAGAAGCGCCACGTTGTCGGTGACATCGAGAAACGGAATCAGGTACGGCGCCTGGAAAACGAAACCGATCTTGTCACGCCGTAAGGCGCGCAGGTCGCGGACTTTCCAGCCATCGGCGTAGATCACTTCATCGCCCAGCGTCATGCGACCGGCGGTCGGTTCGATCACCGCACCCAGACACTTGAGCAGCGTGCTCTTGCCGGACCCGGAAGGGCCGATCAGTCCCACCACTTCACCAGGCGCAACATGCATATTCACGTCTCTCAAGGCAAAGACAGCGGTGTCACCATCGCCATACCGCTTGCTTAAACTTTCGATGTGGATCCCTTTGCCACTCATCTCAACCTCCAATGGCTTCGGCCGGATCGACCTTGAGTGCCATGCGAATGGCGACGAGGCTAGCTAGAACGCAGATCACGAGCACGGCAAAAAAACCGGCGACCGAATCCATTGGCGTGAGCAGGACATATTTTGGAAAAGCCGGTGCTGAAAAGGTGGCTGTGATCTTGCCGACCACGAAGCCAATCACGCCCAGGGCGAGCGCCTGCTGCATGATCATCGCGGCGATGGTTCGGTTGCGTGTGCCGATGAGCTTCAACACTGCGATCTCACGGATTTTGTCCATCGTCAGCGAATAGATGATGAAGGCAACGATGGCCGCGCTAACGATGGCCAGAATCACCAGGAACATGCCGATCTGCTTGGCCGAGGTGGCGATCAGCTTACCTACGAGGATGTCTTCCATCTGTGCCCGGGTGTAGACCGTCAAACGCTTCCAGCGCTGGATGGATTCGGCCACCTCGTCCGGCGCATGGCCGGGTGTTAGCGTAACCAGCACGGCATTGACGAACGCGTTGCTGCTCTGTGAAGCAATCACGGCATCCAGCAAACCTGGATCACCGGGTCGATTGAAGACCGGGTTGGCTTCGGTGCGACGCCGGCTTTGCCAGATGGCATCGTTGTCCTTGAGGAACTGGGCCTCTTGGGCATCTTTGAGCGGAATGAATACCATCGGGTCGCCGCTGGACGACACCATGCGCCGTGTCAGCCCCACGACGGTGTAATGATTGCGGCGAATGGCAAGGCGATCTCCCAGTTTGAAGCCGGTGGCGATGTCGGCCACAGCCTCGTAGTGACCGCGCGTGATCTGGCGTCCAGCGACGAGATAAGGAGGCCATCCGGGTGTAGCCCCCAACGCACCGGGCGCGATGCCGACCACCATGGTGCGTACATCACTCTCGCCCTTGCGTACCTGCATGGTCAGGTAGGTCGCGTTCGCTGCTTGTGAGACTCCCGGCATGGCGAGAATGGCGCGATACACGTCATCGTTGAGGCTGGACGACTCCGCATAAGGACCCAGAGTATCCTTTTGCACCACCCAAAGGTCAGCGCCACTGTTGTCGAGCAACGCCTTGCCGTCGTCCACCATGCCTCGGTACACCCCAGCCATGACTAGGGTGACGCCGATCAGCAGACCCAGACCGATGCCGGTGAAGACGAATTTCCCCCAGGCATGGAGAATGTCGCGGCCGGCCAGGCTGATCATCGTGACACTCCTGGGATATGGTCGACCACATGGATGCGGCTGCGCGCCGTCAGTGCCTTTTCGCTATAGGTCACAACCTGGTCCCCATTCTTGAGCCCTTCGCGCACCTGCACGTAACCATTGAGCTCGGAAGTGCCGAGCTTGACCGGGGAGAAATGCAGATCACCATCCACGATTTGCCAGACACCAACTTTGTCGCCCTCACGCTGGACGGAAGCGTTGGGGATCAGTGGAGCGGCCGGGAGCGCCGGCAAGTCAACCGTGACTTCGGCCAGTTCACCCACCGGTGGCAAAGGTTCTGGTTTGTTATCGAATATCACCTTGGCAAGCGTTTCCTCGGTTACCGCGTCGGCCTTGGGTTCCACCCGCAGCACGCGACCTTTCAAGGTCTGGCCACCACGCGAACGCAGGACGATAAGAGTCGGCAACCCCTCAGCCAGCCCCGATGCGCTGATCTGGTCGAAGCGCGCATTGATCCACAAACTCTTGGGGTCGATCACTTCCACCACGGCCTGGCCCGCGACGATGGTCGTGCCGGGATCGGCATCGCGCACGGCGACTACACCGTCGACCGGCGCGATCAGGCGCAGATTGCTCCGCTGCGCGACGAGTCCTTCGCGGTCGGAGCGTGCCCGGACAATATCTTCCCGAGCGGCAGATAAGGCGGCATCGGCGATCTGCAGTTCCTGCCGCTTGGTGGTGACGATTTCCTCGCTGGTCGAGCGCACCGCAAACAATTGCTCGTAGCGGCGCGCCTGGGTTTGCGCGTAGGCTTGCCGGGCTTCTGCCTCGCGCAAAGCCGCTTCCGCACGCTTGAATGCCGACTCCTGTGAGCGCACCCGATCATCGAGGTCGACCGGTTCCATCTCGCCGAGCACCTGTCCGGCCTTGACCTGGTCGCCTACATGCACCTCCAGGCGTTTGACGCGCCCGGCAAACGTCGGCCCGATCTTGTAGGTGTAGCGCGCCCCCACCGTGCCGATGCCGAACAGCGCCGGTGTGATAGTCCGTGATTCCACGCTTGCCACCGTCACAGCGACCGGGGCGAGCGGCCCTGATCGCAGACCGACAAAAATAAAAAGCACCAGCAAAGGAATGATGACGGCAAGCAGCGCCAGGGTGCGGCCTTGCAAGGGTAACTTTTTCATTCCGCACTCCCTATGCCACGCCGATAAATTGCAAAGACGCGCGGCGCATCGCGGTGCATACGTCCCACATCACCCGCCAATAGCGATTGCATGACCAAGCCCTGGATCGTGCCAATGAACAGCGTTGCCGCCGCCTCGTTGTCAAGCGAGGGAGACAACTCGCCGCTGGCCTTGCCTTTCTCGATGAGACGATGCAAACGTTCGCCGTAGCGCTGAATCAAGGTTTGCACCATGCGCTTGGCCGGTGTCGATTCGGCACGCTGAAGCTCACCAAACATCATTCTTGGCACGCCTGGGTGCTCAGCTACGAATTCGATATGACTCATGAACATCGCCTCCATGGCTGCCAAGGGCGACTCGATTCCTTGGGCGGATCGATCGATTCTGGCTAATAGGCGCTCTGCTACCCACTCCATGACCGCCTGCCAAATGGCTTCCTTGTTCGGGAAGTGCCGAAATAGCGCACCCTGGGTCAAGTTCATGTGTTTAGCGATAGCCGCAGTGGTTATCTCGCTTGGGTTTTGTGAAGCGGCAAGCGCCACGACGGACTCGACAGTTACGGCACGACGTTCATCGGCCGGCAGATGCTTTGGATGGGTGTCCACGAACACTCCTTGTAAGATAGTAATTGATTACTATCTTACCACAAGAGGCAACTCAAACAAGAGAAAACCCGACGTACTCGTCAATATCTAGCGTCTGCAATGGGCTTAACGTGCTTTATTTTCCGTTTTCTGAGACGTCCCCGGTTATAAACGGTCTTCCATGGGCCATATCGCTCAGGCAAATCGCGTCATGGTGCGCCTGAACATAGCCCCCAGAACATACCGTTGATGATCATACGGTGTTCTGCCCATGGGCGTCCAGCCCGTGGTATTGCTGCTTCGGCAGATAATAAGGGCTGGATGAGAGCCCATGCTTCATCGCGAAGATCGTAACGAGCCATAGTTCAATGTATTGTGGAAGCTGGCAGTTACTATAGCTCGGGTTATTAATTAAGAGACACAGCCTAGCAAGGCGATTACTGTGCGCACCACCCTGACCAATGGCGCCCCCCAATTTCCATACTTTTCACTCAGTCGCACTTTCCTCTTCTGTCAATAAGAAGTACATATCAGGCTCTGGTTCTTGTGCTCTGGTTCCTGGTACAGCGA
>CALLNU010000013.1 GCA_938005465.1 uncultured Collinsella sp. | reverse complement strand
CGACGTGAACGCCTTCGTGGAGGAATCCGTCAACGGCCAGAAGGTCATCAAGGTCTTCAACCATGAAGACGCCACCCAGAAGACCTTCGACGAGAAGAACGAGGAACTCTTCGAGGCGTCCGCCGAAGCGAACACCTGGGGCAACGTCACCATGCCGGTCGTCGGCAACATGGGCTACCTGCTCTACATCCTGCTTGCCATCGTCGGCGCCGCCGTCTCGCTGGCCGGCGTCAACGACATCGGTCTGACCGGCGTCAAGCCGCTCACCCTCGGCACGCTCGTCTCCCTGCTGACCCTGTCCCGCTCGTTCATCAACCCGATCGGTCAGGTCTCTCAGCAGCTGACCATGGTGATGATGGCGCTCGCCGGTGCCTCCCGTATCTTCAAGCTGATGGATGAGCCCATCGAGGAAGACAAGGGCACCGTGACGCTCGTGAACGTGGAACTTGGCGAGGATGGCCGCACCATGACCGAAGTCGACCACGAGACCGGCCACTGGGCATGGAAGCGCGAGGTCGGCGACGACGGTACGAGGTCTCTGAAGGCCGCAGAAAAGCTCAAGGGCTCGGCCCGCGAGGTGGCGATGAAGGCCAAGGAGCAGGCGATCACCTCGCCCGACGGCCGACTGACCCTGCTGCGCGGCGACGTGCGCTTCACCAACGTGACCTTCGGCTACAACCCGGACAAGCCGGTGCTGCACGGCATCACCTGGTTCGCCAAGCCCGGCCAGAAGATCGCGCTCGTCGGCGCCACCGGTGCCGGCAAGACCACCGTGACCAACCTCATCAACCGGTTCTACGACATTCAGGAAGGCCAGATTCTGTATGATGGTATCTCCGTGGCCGGCATCAAGAAGCCTGACCTGCGCAGGTCTTTGGGCATCGTGCTGCAGGACGTGAACCTGTTCACCGGCACCGTGATGGATAACATCCGCTACGGCAACCTGGACGCTACCGACGAGGAGTGCATCGCGGCGGCCAAGCTCGCAGGCGCTGACGACTTTATCACCCGCCTGCCCGACGGCTACGACACCATGCTCACCGGCAACGGCGCACAGCTGTCGCAGGGCCAACGCCAGCTGATCTCGATCGCACGCGCTGCCGTCGCCGATCCGCCGGCAATGATTCTGGACGAGGCCACGAGCTCCATCGACACCCGCACCGAGGCTATCGTGCAGGCCGGCATGGACAAGCTCATGGAAGGCCGCACGACGTTTGTCATCGCGCACCGCCTGTCCACCGTGCGCAACTCCGACGCAATCATCTGCCTGGACCACGGCCGCATCATCGAGCGCGGCAACCACGACGAGCTGATCGCCAAGCGCGGATACTACTATCAGCTCTATACCGGAGCGTTTGAGCTGGAATAGTTCGGCCCGCCGAGACGGCCGATTTGCCGCTCATTCGTCGGGCATGACCCTAAGGTCAATGCCCTCCTCTTTCGGGGCAAATCGACTCATCTCAACGACCCAAACACAATGCGCCGCAACGAATAAAGCCTCCGCAGTTCATATGAGCTGTGGGGGCTTTTTCATGCCAGCCGGAAACCGTATCCCACTTTTCGGGCCCAGAATGGGATGCCGTTTCCCGCTGGACCCCCTCCGGGAAACGGCATCCCATTTCAAGGGGGTAAACCGGGATGTGGTTTCCCCTAACGGCACCTTTGGGAAGCCGCATCCCACTCTAGACGCACAAAACGGGATGAGCTTTCCCATGGTGATCCAAGACCAGAAGCATGTCCGATAGCGCGGCCAGGTCAAGAACAACAAGACAAGCGTCACGCCAATTTGGACGAGCGTCTGCTACAGTTTGAGGCTGTTGGCCCATATGGTAGAGTTGACCTCACGTGAATTTCAGCACGCTGGGTGCCACCTGCGCTTTTGCCATTTGAGGGAGTGAACTTGTGAATACTTCTGTCGCCAAGAAAGCCAGCCAGGCGATGCGCCTGCTCATGATGGTGCTCACGGCAGTTCTCATCTTCTTCTTCATTAATGTTATGCTGCTCGTCTCCGATATCCAGGGCACGGCGCGCGTGGTCAACTACGCCGGTCTGGTGCGCGGTACCACGCAGCGAATCGTTAAGCTCGAGGACGCGGGCCAGCCTCAAGATGACCTGCTCAAAGCCGTGGATTCATACATCAACGGTTTGCGTTACGGAAGTGATGACCTCAACCTCGTCCGTCTCGACGACGATGAGTATCAGGCAAAGATGACCGAGCTTGCAAATTATTATGATGAGCTTTGCGCCGAGATTAGCCGCGTGCGCGAAGTCGGCTACGAGAGCACCGGCATCATCTCCATGAGCGAGGAGTTCTTTGGCATTTGCGACGATGCTACGCGACTCGCAGAGGACTACTCTCAGGAGAAGGCGTCGGCGCTCAACTATCTCGAGGGCTTGGTGATCATCGACATCGTGGGCTTGGTGGCGACCTTTGCGGTCGAACTTGTTCGCGCGGTGCGAACCGCCGCGCTCAATCGCGAGCTGCAGAACAAAGTCTATCTCGACGAAGCCACAGGACTACCCAACAAGAACAAGTGCGAGGAGATCTTGGGGCAGGAGCAGCCTGTCTCCGCGGAGGCGCCCGTTGCGGTGTGCGTCTTTGACCTTAACAATCTGCATACGGTCAACAACAGCTTCGGCCACGAGAAGGGCGACGAATACATCCGTTCTTTTGCCCAGCAGCTGGGGCACGTGGCGTCCGAGACCTGCTTTGCGGGCCGCGACGGCGGCGATGAGTTTATCGCGGTGCTGCGGGATACCGATCGAGCTGCCGTGGAGTCCTGTCTCGCTCGGGTTCGCGCGAACGTGAACGAGTATTCCGAGACTCATCCCGACATGCCTATCAGCTATGCGGTGGGCTATGCGCTTTCCAGTGATTTTGATGAACCGCCTACGATGCGCGAGCTCTTTTCCCAGGCCGACAAAAACATGTACATCGACAAGAACCGCGTAAAGACAGCCGAGGCAGCCGGGCCGCAACGCGAGGACCGCTAAACCCGTAGCAAAGGGTAGCTAATTTGGGACGGGACTCTTTTGGCTACTTGAGGAGTTGGGCCATGGCGTTGACGAATTTTTGGACTTGGAGGGTGGGCTCGAGCGGGTAGTGCAGAAAGACCGGCACCTCTCGCCCGCACAGGAACGGCACGCCCACAAAGGCCGGGTGCACCCCCGACCATGCGCCGCAGGTGAGCACCGCGTCGCCCTTTTCCTCTGCCTCGTTAAAGAGCGCAAAGTCAAAGCTGTCCACGTCGATCACGTCAACGCCGCCGTCGGCCAGAAGGTCGATGCGCAGACTGTCCATTGCGTCGTTGCCGTGGCGGAGCACGCGCAGACGCATACCCTCCAAGTCGGCGACCGTAATGCGATTCTTGCGCGCCAGCGGGCTCGTGCGCGGCAGGTCGATATAAAACGGCACGTTGACAATGCGGAGCTTTTGGCAGGCGTCACCCCAGCGCGGGGTCGAAAAACTCGACTGCACCACATCGACCTCACGACCGAGGCTGCGCATGACGGTCTCGCGCTCGTCATAGAGGTCGCTTACCGGCACGATCTCAAATCGCAGCGACGGTTCCAGCTCGTGTACGCCCGACCACATCGACAGCGTTTGGCGCCCCGGGCACATCATCGACACACCCAGACGCACAGCACCGCCATCGCCCGCCGCGCGTCGGGCGCGGCGCAGCGCGTCCTCGGACTGCCGCATGATCGAGCGCGCGTCGTCCACCAGCAGAGCGCCCGCCGGCGTCACCTTAACACCCGAATGCGAGCGCTCGAACAACGTGATGCCAAACTCGGCCTCGAAACCCGACACCTGTTTGACGAGCGCCGGGGTCGACACGCGCAATTTTGCCGCCGCACGTGAGAAGCTTCCCAGCTCCGCGGCGGCCGATATGGCCTCGAGTCGTCGATCGTACACGTCAATCTCCCGTTTTCGCGCCTGTGAACGCATGGCGCCACAGGGGGTCTTTTTGGCAGGTCACACACTCAATTAAAGGCGCATTGTCTTGCGAGCTATAAACCATTGGTTAACGCCATTCTAACAAATATGCAATTCACCTGCGCAAATGTAAAGCATACGATAACCAGCGAAAACCACGTGGGTCGATTAATGGGAGCGACCCACCGGGAGGCACAAGAAGGGAAGTTCCTATGAGCAATTGGCTTAAGCTCGAGGGCGATGTCTGCGCCGTGACTGGCGCGCTCGGCGGTATGGGCGTCGAGATTTGCCGCGAGTTCGCCCGCAACGGCGCCAACGTCGTCCTGCTCGATCTGGACGAGGAAAAGGTCAAGGCCGCAGCCGCCGACCTCGCCGCCGAGTTTGGCATCCACGCCGAGGGCTACAAGATGAACGCCACCGACGAGGCCGAGGTTCAGGCCGCCGTCGACGCCACCATCGCCGACTTCGGCCGTGTCGACGTCCTCGTCAACACCGCCGGCATCCTGCGCTTCGCCGCCATGGAGGACCTGCCGCTGAGCGACTGGGAGCAGGTGCTCAACGTCAACCTCACCGGCTACTTCATCACCTCGCAGCGCTTTGGTCGCGAGATGATCAAGGCCGGCCAGGGCCGCCTAGTTCACATCTCGACCGTCGCCAGCCACTCCCCCGAGACGTTCTCGGGCGTGTACAGCTCCACCAAGGCGGGCGTCAACATGATGTCCAAGATGCTGGCTGCCGAGTGGGGCCCCTACGGCGTGCGCTCCAACTGCGTCGAGCCCTGCTTCGTTAAGACCCCGATGTCGGCCAATTTCTACGCCGACCCCGAGGTCGAAAAGAGCCGCAGCCGCCTCATCGCCACGCGCCGCATCGGCGAGGTCAGCGATATCGCCAACGCCGTCATGTTCCTGGCGTCCAAGCGCTCGGACTTTACCACCGGCGACGCCATCAAGGTCGATGGCGGCTTCTCCAACATGATGGGCGACCTCACCGCCAAGCCCGGCGGCCGTCGCGCCTATGCCGACAACTACCTTAAGAACAAGGGTGTCGAGCTCTGGTCCGATGAGTCCGGCGTCGCCAAGCCGACTGACCAGTAAACCAACCTGACAGGGAGGCCCGCGGACACGCCCGCTCCTCCCCCGTATCGATTAGAAAGAGTCCAATGGCTTCCACCAACTCCAACAAGGGTCGCGCCGTCGTGCTTTCCGCCGCGTGCGTCACCATGTTCTTCATCAGCTCCATCGCGCTGTATTCCGTCGTGAGCAAGAACCTACTCGCCGTCTACCCCGAGTGGTCCAGCGCTCTTACCTGGGCCTTCCCGGTCTTTCAGACCATCATGGCCGTGACGGGCATCTTCGCCGGCCGCATCTCCGATAAGATCGGCCCGCGCAACGTCGTGATCGCCGCCGCCGTGTGCTACGGCCTGGGCTGGTTCATGTCCGGCACCGTCACCGAGCCGTGGCAGTTCTACCTGTGGTTCTCGCTCGTCGCCGCCATCGGCAACGGCCTGGGCTACAACCCCGCGCTCACCACCGGTCAAAAGTGGTTCATCGACAAAAAGGGCCTTGCCTCCGGCATCACCCTGGCCGCTTCGACCGCCGGCCCCGCCGTGCTGTCCCCGGTGCTCGCCTCGTTGCTCATCCCGAGCCTGGGCATCTTTGGCGCCCTTAAGGCGCTCGGCGTCATCTTCTTTGTGACGATTGCTGCCTCCGCCCTGTTCCTGAAGGCCCCCGAGGCCGGTTGGCTGCCCGAGGGCTTCGAGGCCCCCAAGGGCGGCGCGCACGCCGGCACCTTCGGCGACCTCACCCCGGGCGAGATGGTCAAGACCCCGCGCTTCTGGGTCCTCATCGTCACCTTCGCCTTTGCCGCCACCGCGGGCACCCTGCTCGTGGGCAAGGTTGCCTCCATCGCCGCCGTCCAGCTCTTCGCCGACCCCACGAGCGCCGCGGCCGTCGCCCTCGGCGGTGTGGTGGTCTCCATCAACACCTGCGCCAACTTGGTTGGCCGCCTGTCCTTTGGCCAGATCATCGACAAGCTCGGCGCCTATAAGTCGCTGCTCATCAGCCTTGTCGTCACTATCGTCGCACTCGTCATCATGTCGATGAGCTTTACGCAGAGCATGTTCTTTGTGGCGCTCGCCCTGCTCGGCTTTAGCTTTGGCGCCCTGCTCGTCATCTACCCGCCGCTCACCGGTGGCGCCTTTGGCACCAGCAACATCGGCGTCAACTACGGCATCATGTTTTTAGGCTATGCCGCTTCCACCTGGATCAGCCAGCCCATCACCGCCGTGCTGTATCACGCCGAGGCCGGCAGCGCCGCCTACCAGCAGTCCTTCTACGGCGCCATCGTGATCGCCGCCATCGCCGTCGTGCTCACCGTCTACATGATGGTCTCCGACAGCAAGAAGAAGTCCGCCTAGTTTTACCGATGCGACAAAGGGACAGCCCCTTTGTCGCATTCCACCGGTCACCAGTATTAAGGAGTCGAAATGTCTGAGCTCAACCCCGTCCGCATTGCCGTTATCGGCGCCGGCGCCATGGGCCGCAACCACATCCGCTTTGTCACCGAGGAGCCCGAGGCCGAGCTCGTCGCCATCGCCGACGCCTTTGAGGGCGCCCGCGCCACGGCCGAGGCCGCCGGCGTGCCGTTTTACACCGATCCCGCCCAGATGATGGACGAGGTCAAGCCCGAGGCCGTCATTATCGCCACCCCCAACGACCTGCACCTGGGCGTTGCCCGCGAGGCCGTAAAGCGCAACATCGTTCCGCTGGTCGAAAAGCCGATCTCCAACGACCTGGAGGATGCCCAGGCTTTCGCTGCCGAGGCCGAGACCGCCGGCGTGCCCGTGCTCGTGGGCCAGCACCGTCGCCACAACCCCTTCGTCAACAAGGCCAAGGAGATCATCGAGTCCGGCGAGCTGGGCAAGCTCACCGTGTCGAGCTTCCACTACATGATCTATAAGAACGACGAGTATTTCGATGTCGAGTGGCGCCGCAAGAAGGGTGCCGGCCCGATCCTGGTCAACCTGGTGCACGACGTCGACCTGCTCCGCTACCTGCTGGGCGAGCCCGTTGCCGTCCAGGGTATGCAGTCCAGCGCCGCCCGCGGTTTTGAGACCGAGGACTCCGCCGTGGTCAACGTCCGTTTTGCCGATGGCGCGCTCGCAAGCATGACCATCTCCGACGCCACCGCCAGCCCCTGGAACTGGGAGGCAACCGCTCGCGAGGATCCGCAGTACCGCCCCTTCGACGCCGACGCCTACTTTATCGGCGGCACTAAGGGCGCCCTGTCGCTGCCCCGCCTGCACCAGTTCTCCTACGACGGCGCCTCTAACTGGCACAAGCCGCTGCAGATGGAGATTCCGGCCGTCGACCCGGCACTGCCGCACAAGATGCAGCTCAAGCACTTTGTGAAGGTTGTCCGCCGCGAGGTCGAGCCCGTCGTGACCCCCGCCGATAACGTCAAGACGCTCACGCTTCTCAACGCCATCAAGGAGGCCGCCGAGACCGGCCAGATCGTCGAGCTGTAATACTTTAGGGCGGGTCGCGGCAAACTCCTATGCCGAACCCCTCGGCCCGCCACCAACAAGCCCCTCTTCTTCGCCCCGCGAGCAGCCTCCTGCCCGCGGGGCTTTTTGGTACCTTGCCGACGATTTTCCTGGAGCGGGAGCTATTTTGCGCCTCAGCTTGGTTCGTTCGCCACGAAATGGGCCTATCTACTACGTTTAACCGATCACCCTCAACCATGCCGAATTTCGAGAAATAAAAACCGCAGGTAGGCGGGTTGCTCATTTTCGGAAAACCGAGGGATGGTCGACCCATATGGTTCAAACGTAGTAGATAGGTCGTTTTCGTGGCGCGGCCCCAAAACAGTCTTTTGGGACGGGTGGTATCCTTGGTAGCCCTGTGCTGCAAACGCACCTTAAACGCAAGGAGTCCCATGGATCTTATCGCCCAGCTCGCCCGCGAGCTCAACCTTAAGGCCGCCAACGTCGAGGCTGCCGTCAAGCTCATCGATGAGGGCAACACCATCCCCTTTATCTCGCGCTACCGCAAGGAAGCAACGGGCGGCATGGACGATGTCGCCCTGCGCGCGCTCGACGAGCGCCTGTCCTACCTGCGCAATCTTGAGCAGCGCAAAGAGGACGTCATTCTGCTCATCGACGCCCAGGGCAAGCTCACGCCCGAACTCGAACAGCAGATTCGCGAGGCCACGCAGCTCCAGCGTGTCGAGGACCTCTACAAGCCCTACCGCAAAAAGCGCATGACCCGCGCGCAAAAGGCCCGCGAGGCCGGCCTGGAGCCGCTCGCCAACATGATCATCATGCAGGCCTCGGCCAAGGGCAGCGCACTCGACGCCGCCGCGGCATACGTCAACGAGGAGGCCGGCTTCGACACGCCCGAGAAGGCGCTCGCCGGCGCCGCCGACATCGTGGCCGAGACGGTAGCCGAAGATCCCGAGAACGTCGCCGACCTGCGCGCCTTTACGCAAAACACCGCCGACATCGTCGTCGAGGCCACCGACCCCGCCGAAAAGACTCCCTACGAGCCCTACTACAACTTTGACGAGCCGCTGCGCCGTATACCCAACCACCGCGTGCTGGCTATCGACCGCGGTGAGCGCGAGGGCAAACTCCGCGTGCACGTGAACGTCGACGGTGCTGTCGCCACGGCGCGCCTCGGCAGCCGTTGGCCCCGCCGCCAAGGCGTGTTCGCGCCCGTCTTTGACGCCGCTATCGCCGACGGCTACAAGCGCCTCATGGCCCCCTCGCTGGAGCGCGAGGCCCGTGCCAAGCTCACCGTCCGCGCCCAGACCGAGGCCATCAACGTCTTTGCCAAGAATCTCGAAGGCTTGCTCTCGGCACGCCCCGTGCGCGGCGCCCGCGTGCTCGCGCTCGACCCGGGCTACCGCACCGGCTGCAAGGTCGCCGTCATGGACGAGACCGGCAAGCTACTCGACCACGGCGTGGTCTACCCCACCAAGCCGCGCCATGACGTCGCCGGCACCAAACGCGAGCTCGCCCGCCTCGTCAAAAAGGACGGTGTCAACACCGTCGTCATCGGCAACGGCACCGCCAGCCGCGAGACCGAGGAAGTCGTCTCGGAGTTCATTGCCGAGCAGGCGCCTGGGCTGCGATACACCATTGTTAACGAGGCCGGCGCGTCGGTGTACTCCGCCTCCGAGCTCGCGAGCCAGGAATACCCCGACCTGGACGTCACTGTGCGTGGCGCCATGAGCCTGGGCCGCCGCCTGCAGGACCCGCTGGCAGAGCTCGTCAAGATTCCGCCCCAGTCCATCGGCGTGGGCCAGTACCAGCACGACCTTGACCAGGCCGAGCTCTCGCGCACCCTGGGCCACGTGGTGGAGGACGTCGTCAACCGCGTGGGCGTCGACGTGAACACCGCAAGCGCAAGCCTGCTGGGATACGTATCGGGCATTACGCCGAGCGTGGCCAAGAACATCGTGGCCTACCGCGAGGAAAACGGCGCCTTTACCGATCGCCGCCAGCTTAAGAAGGTCCCCAAGCTGGGACCCAAGGCATACCTCAACGCCGCGGGTTTCCTGCGCATCAGCGGCGGCAAGAACCCGCTCGACGCGACAAGCGTCCACCCCGAAAGCTACGAGGTGGCCACGTCCGTCCTGGAACGCGCCGGCGTTAAAGCCAGCGAGCTCAGCCGCGGCGGCGTGCCCGACATCGAGCGCCGCCTGGGCAGCATCTCGGCACTGGCAAGCGACCTGGACTGCGGCACCCTCACGCTCATCGACATCGTCAATGAGCTCAAGAAGCCCGGCCGCGACCCGCGCGACGACGCGCCCGAGGTGGTCTTTAGCCGCTCGGCACTTTCCATCGACGACCTAGAGCCCGGCATGGAGCTCAAGGGCACGGTGCGCAACGTCGTCGACTTTGGCGCGTTCGTCGACGTCGGCGTGCACCAGGACGGCCTCGTACACATCTCCAAGCTGGCCAACCGCTTTGTCAAGCACCCGAGCGACGTGGTACGCGTCGGCGACACGGTAAAGGTGTGGGTAGAGAAGGTCGACCGCGACCGCAAAAAGATCTCCCTGACCATGGTGCAGGGGAAGTAAACCGCCAAAGCAAGGGTCCCCCCGGTAGCGACGTGCAAAATCGCGAGTATTCTGCAAATTCCGCCGTTCCGGATGCCCCTCAGAGGCGAAAAAGCAAAAACAGCCCCCGTTTTAGCGTCGTCAGAGCCAAAACGGGGGCTGTTCCGTGCTTTATCTAGCTGGTAAAAGCCTTTACCTTGCTGAATACTCTCAATTTTGCACGGCGCAGGCGGGGGTACCTTTGTCCACGGCAGGATATGGAAGCCGATTACCAACCTGCTGGCAAGTTCGTGTCGGCAGCCCCGGCCTTTCCTTTGCCTAGCGCGACCCTCGCGAAGCGCGTGAGCGATAGGGAAAGGAAAGGCCGGGGCGAACAACCCTCGGCGCAGCCAGTGTTCGCGTTACGGCAGGATATGGAAGCCGAGCGAGGCGATATCCTTGGCAAAGCCACGGACGGTATCGAGCGAGACCTCGTACGGGTCGCGGCCAATGTTCTTGCGCTTGGCC
The DNA here is from genome assembly GCA_938005465.1 of uncultured Collinsella sp. Taxonomy (GTDB): domain Bacteria; phylum Actinomycetota; class Coriobacteriia; order Coriobacteriales; family Coriobacteriaceae; genus Collinsella. Next base: position 51,441 of record CALLNU010000013.1, on the reverse strand, counting down.
AGGATGCTGTTGGGCACCGTGATGATCTGGCAACCGCATCCTTCCGCCTGGTAAATGTTGATGAGCTCGCGCGTGGACGCCCACAGGACTTCGCAGTTGGGCTTGGCAGCGGCCTTCTTGACCGACTCCGTCATAAACGGAATGGGATCGACGCCGGTATCGGCGATACGGCCGGCAAAGAGCGAGATGATGGACGGCGTCTCGGCGTCAACGGCCTCGACCATCTCATCGACCTGCGTAGGCGTAAAGATGGTGGTGACGTTGACCTTAATGCCGTCGGCCGAAAGCTTGCGCACCAGCTCGGCGGTGGACTCGCCCTTGGTGGTCACGCACGGAATCTTGACGTAGACGTTCTCGGCCCAGGTAGCGATCTCGCGGGCCTCGACCTCCATGGTCTCGACGTCGTCGGCAAAGACCTCAAACGAGACGGACACATCGGTGATGTGGGCCAGGACCTCCTTGGCAAACGCGCGGTAATCCGTCACGCCACCCTTCTTCATAAGGGACGGGTTGGTCGTGAAACCCTGAACGTTGCCGTTCTCGTACATGTCGAGCATGCCCTCGAGGTTTGCACCGTCAGCGAACACCTTGATTGCCATCTGCCTGATTCCTTCCGTTTGCATACGGCCGATAAACTGCTAAACACTTTACCTATGTTTATCAAGGCATGATCTGCGGGTTTTTATCTTCTCGGCGAACGGTATAAACACCTCAGTGTTTGGATTGATAAATCGATTGAGCATGCAAAAGCAAAAAGTCGCAGTTTGAGCAAACGTCAGAACGCGGGATTCATTAGATGAGGCCGAAATGTTGCATCGCGGTGACGGTGCCGTCATGTGCGACATCGTCGGTCACGTAGTCGGCGAGCGCCTTGACCTCGGGCATGGCGTTGCCCATGGCGACAGCCGTCTCGACGGCAGCGAGCATGCCCAAGTCGTTGCCCGAATCGCCAAAGCCAAAGGTGCGCGCGTTGCCGGTGCGACCCAGGTATTCCAGCGCTCGCGCCACGCCCACGCCCTTGTCAATGCCCTTGGGGCTCAGCTCGCGATTCTGGCCACCGGTGTTGCACAGCTCAAACTCGCAATCGATAAAGCCGTCATCATTGGCTACGCGAGCCAAACTGGGCACACTGAGGCATACCTTGCCCACGCGCAGACGGCCGTCGACGCGCATCTCCTCGTCGCTGTGCACCACAGAAGTGCCGATCAGAGACGACTGCTCAACGCCCACAGGCTCCAGGGCAAAAGTAGCAACGTTGGTCTCGAAAAAGGCTTCAATCCCTGCCGCGGCCATACGGCGTGCAAGCTCCTCGATAACGTCCTCGTCAAAGCAGTCCTCATGCACCACGCGGCCCTCGACCTCGAGCGCGGCGCCCGCCATGGCAACGATGCCCGCCGGATTCAGGGCACGCAGACCATCGGCTACCAGCCACAGGGGGCGGCCCGTGCAGATAAATGCCTTGTGCCCCGCATCGCGCAAACGGTGAAACGCCTCAACCACCGTCTGCGAGGGGCGCACCGCCGAAAAGTCCTTATCGGTCATGCTGTCGGGGTCAAACGACGTCAGCGTGCCGTCCACGTCAAAAAAGAGCACGGCGGAATCGGGGCACGCATCAATCATATGGGTTCCTTTCGAGGACGAGGGCAAACGAAGCATCCATCATATAATGGAGCGACGCAACCAGAGAGGTCACCCATGGAATTTTACGCAAGCTGCCCCGAGGGCTTTGAGTCCGCACTCGCCGATGAGCTTAAACGCCTCGGGCTTTCGCATGTCCGCCGCCTGAAGGGCCGCGCTACGTTTGAGGGCGAGCTCGAAGAAGGCTACCGCGCCTGTCTGTGGTCGCGCCTGGCGAGCCGCGTGTTCGTGGTGCTCGGGCGCTTTGAGGCGCAGGATGCCGACGAACTGTACGATGGCGTTTACAACATCGCCTGGGAGAGCATCATCCGCCCCGGCGCCACCATCGCCATCACCGCCCGCGGCGTGACCGAGCAGCTGCGCAACACGCGCTTCTCTGCCCTGCGTGCCAAAGACGCGCTGTGCGACCGCCTGGCCGAGACCACAGGCTGTCGCGCCGATGTCGATGCTGCCGACCCCGATGTCCACCTGCTGCTTTCGCTACGCCAGCGCCGCGCGAGTATAAGCCTGGACCTTTCGGGCAACCCGCTGTTCAAGCGCCTGCCGCCCGCGGCTACCCGTGCCGGCGAGGGCGCGCACGTGCTACGCCCCGACTACGCCGCTCTGGTGCTGGCGCAGGTCGGCTGGACCGCGCTATGCGAGCGCGAGCTGACGGCCGACGATTACGAGAACGAAGCCCTGCCCACGCTGATCGACGCCTCGTGTGCCGGCGGCGGTCTGCTGCTGGAGGCCGTGAGCATTCTGACCGACCGCGCCCCGGGCGCCGTACGCGAGCGCTGGGGCTTTGAGGGCTGGCAGCTGCACGATGCCGCCCTATGGGAGCAGCTGCTTGCCGAGGCACGCAAGCGCGAGACGGCAGCGCGCGAGCGCCAAGTGCGCATCGTTGCCGTAGACATCGACCCCGCCGCCCGCAAAACCGCCGAACGTATGGTCAAGTGCGCCGGCTACAAGCGCTTTGTCGATTTTTGCGCCGCCAAACCCGCCACCGTGCTGGACCATGCGGGCGCCGTCGCCGGTGCCGCCGTGGTCGCGGATACGACCGAGACGCCGCTTTCGCTCATGCATGACACCATGACGCTGGTCGGCGAGCTGCGCCGCGCACCCGAGCTTACCGCCGCGCCGGTCGCCGCCCTCGCCCGCGACGGCCTTATGGCCCGCGCACTCCATGCCGAGCCCGCGCACTCCATCGCCGTCATGCCCAACAACGAAGAGGCGACTATTGAGGTTTGGCCCTCGCTCGACCATGCCGCCGCAACATTTGAAGCTGCGACCAGCGCGGATGCCGAGGAGCAGGCCGCGGATGCCGAAAACGAAGCCGCCAACGCCCCCATGCCCGAACCTGCCGCCATGCTCGACCTGGGTGACGGCAAGCCGCTGCCCGTGCTCATCCCCGAGTCCGAGCAGTTCGCCAACCGCCTGCGTAAGAACGCCCGTCTGCGTCGCAAGTGGGCCAAGCGCGAGGGCGTAAGCTGCTACCGCGTCTACGATGCCGACCTGCCCGATTACTCCGCCGCCATCGATCTGTACGAGGGCTGCCCGCAGACGCCGGGCCGCTGGCTCGTCATCGCCGAATACGCCGCGCCCAAGACCATCGACCCCGCGCTCGCCCAGGCCCGCATGCTCGACATCTTGGCCATCGCGCCGCGCATCCTGGATGTTCCGGCCGAGCACGTGCACGCCAAGGCCCGCATGCGTTCGCGCGGTGGCTCGCAGTACGGCAAGCAGGGCGCCGGCAAGGGCGGCTCGAGCGAGCGCGCCAACATCGCGCGCCGTCGCCTGCCGCTCATCGAGGAAGGCGGTCTTACCTTTGCCGTCAACTTTGACGACTACCTGGACGTAGGCATCTTCTTGGACCACCGCGTCACGCGCAATCTGGTGCGCGAGCACGCCAAGCAGGCGCGCCGCTTCCTCAACCTGTTCGCCTACACCGGTACCGCCACCTGCTATGCGGCAGACGGCGGCGTCGAGGAGACCGTGACGGTCGACCTCTCCAACACCTACCTGGACTGGGCCGAGCGCAACATGCGCCAGAACGGCTTTGTGGGACCGCAGCACCACTTTGTGCGCGACGACGTGCTCGCTTGGATTCGCGACCAGCGCCAGACGCGCAACCGCTGGGACCTGATCTTTGTCGACCCGCCCACGTTTTCGAACTCGTCCAAGATGGGCCGCCGCACCTGGGATGTTCAGCGCGACCATGTTGAGCTTTTGGCCGGCGTTTCGCGCCTGCTCGCGCAGGGCGGCCACGCCATCTTTAGCTGTAACCTGCGTGGCTTCCGCCCCGAGACGCGCAAGCTCGCGCGCGCGGGCGTCGTGCTGGAGGACATTACGGCGCAGACCATCCCCGAGGACTTCGCGCGCAACCAGAAGGTGCACCATTGCTATATCGTGCGCCGCCTGCCCATCGAGGACGCCATGGCCGAAGTCGGCTTTAGCGCCGAGGAGATTGCCGAGCGAACCGAGGAGCTGCATAGCCCCGAGGCCCACAAGCCTCGCGTAGCAGCGCCCGTGCACGCGCAGGCTGGTGACCGAGGGCCGCGCGATGACGGCAAATCCGCCGCTGCAGGCAAGCCCAAAAAGAAGAAGTTCTACGCCAGCAAGCCCAAGGGCAAATAACAAAAATGCGGTGGGATAGTTCCCAAATGGCCTCATCAAAGGCCAAAACGGGAACTATCCCACCGCAACTCATAGAGGGACCGCGCTCTGCCCTACCCTTGGGTGACCAATCGGTAGCCGATACCCACATGCGTCTGGATATAGCGCGGATGCGCGGGGTCGGACTCGATCTTCTTGCGCAGCGTGCCCATAAAGACGCGCAGGCTCGCCAGGTCGCTCTTAGTCGCCGTTCCCCAAATCTCGTGCAGGATAAACTGGTGCGTCAGCACCTTGTCGGCATTGTGTGCCAGCAGGCACAGGAGCTTGTACTCGATCGGTGTCAGATGCAGTTCCTCGCCATCCATCGTGGCGATGCCGGCGTCAAAATCGATATGCAGCTCGCCGGTATCGAACGAGCCCTCGGAGGCAACACCGCCCGTCTGCGCATACGAAAGGCGCCTGAGCGTCGTGCGAATGCGCGCGAGCAGCTCCTCGACCGAAAACGGCTTGGTCAGGTAGTCGTCGGCGCCGGCATCGAGCGCGCGAATCTTGTCCGCGTCCTCGCTGCGCGCCGAGACCACGATGATCGGCATGCCCGACCACGCGCGCACCGACTCCACCACCTTGACGCCGTCCATATCGGGCAGGCCCAAATCGAGCAGCACAATGCTCGGCGCCTGCGACGAGGCGGCGGCGATGGCAGCGTGGGCGGTCTCCACAGCCATATGGCGCAAACCGTGCGCCTCGAGCGCGGCGACGATAAGGTTGCGGACGGCAGGATCGTCCTCAACGACCAAGATGAGCGGTTTCACGGCAGAGTTCGGCACAGCGCTACTCCTTATCAAACGAAATATCGGCGGCGGGAAGCTCAATCGTAAAGACAGAGCCGTGCGGGGCCGCCGCGGCAACCTCTATGCTACCGCCATGTGCCAACATAATGGAGCGGCAGAGCGAAAGCCCCAAGCCCACACTGCGGCAGCTGTCGGCCAGACCATGGTTGGCGGTGTAGAACGACTCAAAGATGCGCTCGCGGTCCTCAGGCGCAATACCCGGACCGTCATCGGCCACCGAGCACACCACGCACCCATCATCGACGCCAATCGAGATCACGATATGCGAGCCCGCAGGCGTATAGGCAATGGCGTTGTTCACCAGATTGACCACCAGCTGCACCATCAGGCGTGCATCGACGTTGACGAGCGCCGGCTCATCGCACGCCACCACCTTAAGGTCGTGCTCGCGCACGGCAGGGTTCACGTGGCGCAGCGCCTCCTCGACGATATCGTCCATGAGCTCGAGCGTGGTCGACAGGCGCATGCCACCACCCTCGAGCTTGGTGATGGCGAGCAAGTTCTCGACGGTGGCGTTGAGCCACAGCGCATCCGAGCGAATGGATAGAAGCAGGCCGCGGCGCGTCTGGGCATCGAGCACCGCGGTGCCGGTCGAGCCCTGATCGAGCAGCACGTCGGCATTACCCGAAATACTGGTAAGCGGCGTGCGCAGGTCGTGCGAGATGGAGCGCAGCAAGTTGGCGCGCAGCTGCTCGTTTTTAGCGAGCACCGCCGCCTCCTCGCGGGCCTCCATGGCGCGGGCGCGATCGAGCGCAAGCTCGCCTTCGCTCACGATGGCATCGGCAAGCGTCCGCTCCTCGGGCGTCAAAGCATCGGGCTCGGCGACAATGGCGAGCACCCCCACCACCGAGGCGGGATCGCCCGCGCGCACCATGGTGTCACCCGAGCGCACGGTCAGGTATATGCCGTAGAACGCCGAGCCGCCATAGGTGGCATCGAGCGGCGTTCCCACATAGGCGGATGCCGAGAGCCGCGGCGGCATCTGGGGCGCCAACTGGTGCACCGGCGCGGCATCGCCCACGGCCGTGTACGTCGTGCGCGGCAGCAGGTCATCGTCGTCGGCATCGGCGCTATACCACACGACCGGACAGTCCGAAAGACGCGCCAGCTGCGTTGCCATAGCGTGCACAATCTGTTGCTGATCGCCGCACCGCTGCAGCATGCGGTTGGTCTCGAGCACCATCTGCGTGCGACGGTCGCTGGCGGCAGCCTGCGCCAAGGCGCGGCGCAGGGCCAGCGCGATCGAGCTCGATACGAGCGAGACCGCAAACATGATAAAGAACATGCCGGGATAGACGCGGTCGATAAACGACAGCGAGTAGCGCGGGTCAACAAACAAGAAGTTGTAGAGCGCCACGGCGGCGGCAGAGGTCAGCAGGCAGTACAGGCGGCTCCAGGTAAAGAAGGCGCACAGCTGCACGGCAAACACATAGACGATCATGATGCTCGGCGCGAGCCCCGGATGGTCGAGCAGCACGCCCACAATCGTCGCCGCGACCAGCAGCCCCACCGATACGCAGGCATCATACAGAGGGCTGCGACGCGTCAGCGTTGTGCGCCGCCACCAAAAGTTCTCGGCAATATCGCCGTCCGCACGGACGTCCATCAGCGCCCCGCCCCTCTCTCAAAAACAAAAACCACCACAAAGGGGACAGACACCTTTGTGGTGGTTCTCCCTTGTGATGGTTTCAAGTGTATAGCCTTTGTAGCCTGCGGTCGTTAGACAAACAGCACGTGCGCGAGCAGCGCGCACACGCATGCCGCGGCAAACACCGTCACCACGACCGAAATCACACGATCGGCCATGTCCATATTGGCACGATTCGTAAAGAACCGATCTTCGGCGGCATCGACGCGCGCCTCACGCACCAGCTCGGTCGCAAGATCGCGACCGTCAAGCGCCTTTGCATCCATGGTTTCCTCCCAGGACTCAATCACTGTCATTGCAAGCCTGCCCGTTCGCAGCCAAACCTCAAGCGTCGACTACGGGCGCTCGTTGGGGGCCAGGCGCTGCATCTTGCTCACAGCCTTGAACTTGGTGAACAGCGGCACGTACTCAAAGCTCACGTTGGAGTTCTCCAAGCCGTACCAGCGCGCAGGCGTGCCGGCAGCGCGGCGGATGATGTACTTGAGCGTAATGGCCGTACGCTCGCTCGGCTCCACGTCGCTCTCGGGCGCCAGAAGCTTACGGATCATGACGAACTTGAACGTACCGATGTTGCCCGGATCCTTGTAGACCGAGTAGTCGTGCGTCTGCGCCGGCAGCTCGCCGGTGGCAGCCAGGTCCTGAACAACCTGGCGCAGATAGGCGTTAACGCGCTGGTTGATCTTGTAGCCCAGGTACAGATGCACGCGGAACACGTAGTCGGTGCCGAACGTCTCGACCGAGTAGGCAAAGGTATGCGGCTCGTCCATGGTCTCGACATTCACGAACCACCAGGCGCGAGCGCGCTTGGGATGCTTGTCCAAGATCGAGTAGACGATATCACGGTCGATGTAATCGGTATGAGTGTCCTTGGTCAGGTACACGATGTTGTCGCTCAGGCGCTCGTAGCGATCGTCATCGCGCAGGCGCTTGAGCTGCGGCAGGTAGCTGCGCAGCGGCAGCAGCGTAAACTGGCGCTGCTCGACCGCCGTGCCGTTGTACCAGCACACCATAATGCCCATGATGAGCGCGGCCATCAGAATGGTGAAATAGCCGCCGTGGAAGAACTTGGTGAGCGAGCTCACAAAGAAGAAGCCCTCGAGCATGAGGAAGAAGACAGCAAAGATCCACGGCGCAACCTTGAGCTTGCGCTCCACGTGCAGATAGAAGAAGAGCAGCAGCGTCGTGCACATCATGGTCAGGGTAATGGCCAAGCCGTACGCGGCCTCCATGTGCGCTGAGTTCTGGAACAGCAGCACCACGATGACGCAGCCCACGAGCATGACGTTGTTGACCATGGGGATGTAGAGCTGACCCTTGGTCTCGGCAGGATAGAAGACCTGCATATGAGGCATAAGGTCTAGACGGCTGGCCTCGGACACCAGCGAGAATGCGCCGGTGATGAGCGCCTGCGAGGCGATGATGGCGGCGATGGTGGAAAGGCCGACGGCAAAGGGGCGCAGGCCCGGGGTGAGCATCTGGTAGAAGGGGTTGAGGTCGGCGATGCCCATGAGCTCCGGGTTGCCGGCGTTGTTGATAAGCCACGCGCCCTGACCCATGTAGGACAGCAGCAGGCAGCACTTAACGAACGGCCAGGTGGCGTAGATGTTGCCGCGGCCCACATGGCCCATATCGGAATAGAGCGCCTCGGCACCGGTGGTGGCGAGGAAGCAGCTGCCTAGGATCATGATGCCCGCATGGTTGTTGGGGCTCAGCAGAAAGCCGATGCCGCGCAGCGGGTTGAGGCACAGCAGCACCGCGGGATGCTGGAAGACAAAGAACAGACCCGTGCCGCCCAGGAACAAAAACCACAGCGTCATGATGGGGCCAAAGGCGTGGCCGATCTTGGCCGTGCCGATGCGTTGCACCAAGAAGAGCGCAATGATGATGGCGAGCGTGATCGCGACAACGCGGCCCTGGTCGTCACCGAGCACGGCGTGGACCGCCGGGATGGTGCGCAAGCCCTCGATGGCCGTGGTCACGGTAACGGCAGGCGTCAGGATGCCGTCGGCGAGCAGCGCGGCGCCGCCCAGCATGGCGGGGATGATGAGCCACTTGCCGCAGCGCTTGACTAGGCTGTACAGGGCAAAGATACCGCCCTCGCCGTGGTTGTCGGCGCGCAGCGAGATCAGCACGTACTTGACGGTCGTCAGCAACGTGACCGTCCACACGACAAGGGAGAGCGCGCCGAGCACGAACTCCTCCGTGACGCTTCCGATGCCGCCGTTGCCGGCAACGAGCGCCTTGGTTACATACATAGGGCTGGTGCCGATATCGCCGTACACCACGCCCAGCGTGACGAGCATCGCCGAGATGCTCACAGGAATCGCAGCGTGCGAGGCTGCCTCCTTGACCTTTTGTTCCATAAGCCGGTTTCCTCCCAACTTTAATGTTCGAGGGGATTATAGGTAATCGGCCCATGTTTTAACGCACTGTTTTCCCAGCTAGATAAACATTTATACAGTCTTTAGGCTACTGCGGCGATATGGAATGTGGTAAAGGGACTGTCCCTTTACCACATCTGTCATTTTCCGAGCCAGTTTTTGAACCACCACTCCATGGAGCGGCTCATCTCGGCCATAAAGGGGCTCGTGTGCTTGCGGGTGTAGATATCCACGACGCGCTCGCCCACCTCGCGGGCATGCGGGCGAAACATCGCGTCCATCTCGGCCACCTGCGCGTCCATGGTCGCGGCGTCCGCACGGCAGTAGCGCTCCTCGTGCACCAGGTTCACCACGGGGTGCGCGATTGCCGGGCGCTCTTTGCGAGGCGTGCCGATGATGAGCATCGACAGCGGCATGGTATACGGAGGCAGATCCAGCAGCTCGGCCACTTCCTCGGCATTCTCGATAACATCGCCGATATAGCAGCTCCCCAGCCCCAGAGCCTCGGCGGCGACCACGACATTTTGCGCGGCGATCACGGCGTCCTGTGCCGCGATGGCAAAGTCGCCCAGACCCGGCGCACGACGGGGCGCCTTGCCCGTACGCTCTACAAACTCGGGCTCAAAGCAGCCCACGTGCTCAAACAGATCGATCCACTTGGCATAGTCGACCACAAATATTAGTGCCCAGGGCGCCTTGGCGATCATGGGCTGGTGGTCGCACAGGTCGGCCAGGCGGTCGAGCGTAGCCTGCTCGCGAATGCTCACGATGGAATACATCATCATGGCGCCTGCCGACGGCGCACGGCTCGCCGCATGCAAAATCGCTGCCCGCTGCTCGTCGGTCACCGCCACAGGACGGTCGTCGTCATCACGCGCGAAGGCACGCGTAGACGAGCGATGCTCCAAGATGTCCAGCACCGCATTGCCCGTAGTCTCGACCGGATAGCCGTACACATCTACGGCCGCAGCTCCGCCGCAGTACTCGGCGCCCGTCATACAAACCTGCTCACCCATAGCTCTACCCTCGCCATTTCTTTAAGAAGCCTTTACGTTTCCGTGTAATTCCCGTCCATTATCGCGCAGGTCGCCACTACATTGCGCCACACTGCCATACGCGCGCGTTATTATGGCTGGTTGTTGTACGCGGCCGTCAAATGCTGCGCATATCTTGGTAACAATCGGGTAAATCCCCGCTTTCGTAGGTTTTAGTTTGTGAGGAGTCTCAGCATGTTCGCTGCCGCCATCTCGCTCGTCGGTCTTGCGGCGACCGTCTACCTTGTTTCGCGCGAGGCCAAGGCCATTTGCGCAAAGTCGGGCACCGTTGCCAAAAGCGCTCTTGGGTGGAGCGTCGCCTTCGGCCTGTTCCAGCTCTTTTTGACCATTTGGGGCGCCATTGGCCTCGTCGCTCAAAACGAGCCGCTCGCCTTTGTGATGCTCATCCTGACCAACGCCATTCTCACCGGATGCGCTTGGGCCAGCATCGCCCGCGACCGCATCGCCCCGCGCGTCTTTGCGTTCGCTGCTACCGATGCGCCCGCCCCCACCGGCAAGCTCGCCCGCCTGCGCGGCGCCTTTGTGGGCAAACCGCTCGTCGCCGCCGTCTTATGCCTGCTGCTCGCCGGCGTCTTTGCGCTGCTGGGCATGGAGGTCTCGTCCAACCACGACTTTACCTGGGTCTACCCCCTGTGCATCTTGCTCGAGTGGGCCATCATCACCGTGCTCATGGTCGGCCTGTTCTTCCTGTTCCAGCGCCACGGCGCAGCTCCTGCGGTCTTGGCCTTTGCCCTCTTTGTCCTGGGCATTGCCGAGTTCTTCGTCATCACGTTTAAATCCATGCCCATCCAGCCGGGCGACCTTTCGGCCATCTCCACCGCCGCCGCGGTCGCCGGCAACGGCTACACCTTCTCGATCTCGCTGTTCTGCGTGCTGTCCATGGGCTTTACCGCCATCGCCATGCTGCTGTGCGAGTACGCCGGCCTGGTGGCACCGCACCGTCAGAAGGGCACCGCCAACGCCAAGCGCATGCTGCTCACCAACCTGCTCGTGGCGGTGCTGTGCCTGGGCGGCGTGACCGCGCATGTCACGCTCATCGACTACTACAACACCCTCGGCATCACCGTCTACACCTGGCGCCCGCTCGAGAGCTACTGGCGCGAGGGCTACCTGCCCGCTTTCATTAGCGCAGCGCAGTCCATTAAGCCGCCCAAACCCGCCGACTACTCCGTCGACGATGCCAAGGCCACGCTCAAAAAGTACGCCAAGGCCTACGACAAGTCCGACGCCGCCAAGAGCGACGAGCGCACCGCCGCAAAGGAGCAATTCGACAGCGAGAAGCCCACGGTCATCGCCATCATGAACGAGACCTTCTCGGACCTGTCCATCTACCAGAACATGCGCGCCGGCTACGAGGGCCCGCAGTACTTTAAGAGCCTGTCCAACTGCCTCAGCCGCGGCAAGCTTTATGTGAGCGCCTACGGCGGCGGCACGGCCAATACCGAGTTTGAGTTTATGACCGGCAACTCCATGGCCAACCTGGGTTCGGGCGTGTACCCCTACACCATCTACAACATGGAGACGACCGGGAACCTGGCAGAGCAGTTCAAATCGCTCGGATATTCCACCACGGCCATGCACCCCAACCACGCAACCAACTGGAACCGCGAGAACGTCTACAAGGACTTTGGCTTTGACCAGTTCCTGTCCATCAACGACTTCCAGGGAGCCGACACCCTGCGCGGCATGGTGACCGACCAGGCTACCTACGACAAGATTCTTGAGCTGCTCGACCAGAACGCCGATCCGCAGTTTATCTTCGACGTGACCATGCAGAACCACTCGGGCTACGATACGGGCCTGCTGCCGGTCGACAAGCAGATGCACCTGAACATCGACACGACCGATCTGGATGCCAAGACCATCGAAGACGGCACGCTCTCCGATGTCGACGAGTATGTCTCGTGCATCGAGCAGTCCGACCAGGCGCTGCGCTACTTCCTCAACGCCTTGAGCAAGCTCGACCGCAAGGTGGTCGTGGTGTTCTGGGGCGACCATCAGCCGTTCTTCCCGTCCAAGTTCAACGACAAGTGGTTTACCGGCGAGGACGACGCTACGCATCAGGAGCGCCTGTGGCAGACCGACTACATCATCTGGGCCAACTACGACGTTGCCGGCTGCGACCAGACGAGCGAGGTCGACGACCTGTCCACCAACTATCTGTCCAGCCAGCTGATGCAGCTGATCGGCGCCCCGCTGACCGACTACCAGAAAGCGCACATGACGCTGCGTAAGTCGCTGCCCGCTATCAACTCCGTGGGCTACGAGGACGCCAGCCTGCGTTGGGCGCTTTCCTCCAACGTCACCGGTGACGACGCCGCTGCCGCAGCCGCCACCAAGGCGCGCGAGGATTACGCAAAGATGCAGTACTACGAGATGTTCCGCGACGGCAAGAACGTGTATACCGAGCACTTCCAGACCGAGGCCAACGAGACCGACCCCAACCTGGCACCGGGCACGACCAAGATTAAGTAGCTGCTAGCTGCTGAGCCACAACTAAAACGTCTGTCCAGGCGGAGGCATATAAGGTTCCCTGCTCGGACAGTCCTGCGCAAGACGAAGGCCACATTAAGTGGCCTTCTTTGCGTGCGGAACTCGCGATGAACCTTATATGCCTCCGCCTGGACAGACGCCCTGATGTTGGGGCGTGGCTTGTCTTGGGTGTATCGCCGAACATATATAAGTTGAAGGCCACGTTATGTGGCCTTTTTTGCATCCGGAAACCGTGTCCCACTCTGAATACATCCAGCGAACGTTTGCCACGGTTGCGCCTACGAGCGTCAAGAAAAAAGCCTCGAGGATTTCGAGGCTTTCACATTTGTATTGTTTTGCACGAAGCACCACACACGACGAAGCTACTCCCCCAGCACGGCCTTTTTGGCGGCTGCAGCCATGTTGTCCAGATCTTCCTTGGTGGGGTGATCCTTTGCGGCGACCCAGTTATCGAGCAGCATCTTAAAGCGGACATTGTCGGGATCTTGCTCGAGCATGGCCTCGTAGCGCTGCTTGACCGCGGGACCCATCTTGCCCTGGCACATTGCCCAACCCACAAGCTCGGCATCATTGGCCAAGTTAGACGATACGCGGTCGATAATCTGCCTAAAGTACTCCTCGCTGGCACCAAAACCGCAAGTGCCAAACAAAAAGACGCGCTTGCCGTGCAGGGCGGAAAGTAACGACGCGACCGAAGGCGTGCACGCGCCCTTGTCGCACCAAAAGCCGACAAGCACCGTGTCGGCCGCGCAGGCGCCCCGTGCCTCGAGCGCAACCTGATCTGCATCCGCATCGTCGCTCAACGCCGCGGCGTGGACAAACTCAACGCCCGCAGCCTGTAGAGCGCGCTTGATCGCACCCGAAACCATCCTGGTATTACCGCTCTTGCTGTTAACCACCAAAGAGCACGTCATAGTCACGTTGCCTCGTTTCCCCCAAAACTAAAGCCACTAATGCAATTTATTAGATGAATATCTTAGTACTAACGTGACGGATGTAAACCACCGTCTGTCGATTGGCGACGCAGACGACATCTTTGGACAGATTTCGAACAGTATGTACTTCGGATTGAAACCGCCGCAGAACGTTTCACGAATGTCCGAAAAACTGTTTCACAAAACGCCGTCAAATTGTGTCACGGAGTATCGTCAAAATGTTTCACGCGCTGGTAGAACGCTATATAACAAGATCGCTCTATGGGACAAACAAACCTGATTAATTTGCCCCACGGCCGTGCTCACTGGGCAAACTGGCTGCGGTAGAGCTCGGCGTAGAAGCCGCCTGCCGCTAGCAGCTCGTCGTGCGTGCCGCGCTCGATAATCTGGCCGTCGCACATGACCAGAATGCAGTCGGCGTTGCGAATCGTCGACAGGCGGTGCGCCACGACAAAGCTCGTGCGACCGGCCATAAGCTCGTCGAATGCCTCCTGAACCTGCAGCTCGGTGCGGGTATCGATGCTCGAGGTCGCCTCGTCCAGCAGCAGAATCGCCGGGTCGGTGAGCATAACGCGCGCGATGCACAGCAGCTGCTTTTGGCCCTGACTAAACGTGCCGCCGTCCTCGCCGATGACCGTATCGTAGCCGCCTGGCAGCTGCACGATAAACTTGTGCGCGTGCGCGCGCTTGGCGGCTTCGATGACCTGCTCGCGCGTGGCATCGGGACAGCCGTAGGCGATATTTTCCGCCACCGTGCCCTCGAACAGCCACGTATCCTGCAACACCATGCCAAAGGCACGGCGCAGGCTCGCGCGCGTGTAGTCGCGCGAAGCCTTGCCATCGACCGCGATGCGGCCGGCATCGATATCGTAAAAGCGCAGCAGCAGGTTGATAAGCGTTGTCTTTCCGCAACCCGTGGGGCCGACCAGGGCAAAGCGCATGCCGGGCTTAGCCTCGATGCAGATATCCTGCAGCAGCTTGCGATCGGGCACATAGCTAAAGTCCACGTGCTCAAAGGTCACCTCACCCTGCGGGGCGGCAAGTTCAACGGCATCCGCCGCATCAGGCTCCTGCTCGCGAGCGTCGAGCAGCGCAAACATGCGTCGCGCCGAGGCATATGCCGTCTGGATTTGTGTGATGACGTTGGTAACCTCGTTGAACGGCTTGGTGTACTGGTTGGCGTAGGACAGGAAAATCTGCACGCCGCCCACCGTGAGCGCCGCCGGCACGCCCGTGATCACGCCCACGCAGCCGATCACAGCGACAACGGCGTAGATGATGTTGTTGATAAAGCGCGTGCCGGGATTAGAAAGCGAACCCATGAACTGCGCGCGCTCACCTGCCGTATAGAGCTCGGCGTTGAGCGCGTCGAAGCGCGCTTGGGCGTTGGGGCCGTAGGCAAAGGCGTCGACAAGCTTCTGCTCGCCTACGTACTCCTCGATATGACCACCGAGCTGCCCTTGAATACGCTGCTGCGCCGTAAAGCTCTTGTTGGAAAGCTTGGCGATGGCGCCGGCCGCAAAGATGGAAAGCGGCGTGACGAGCACCACCACGAGCGTCATGGCCAGGTTAATGGAGAGCATAAACGCGAGCGTGCCCACGATGGTGATAACGCCGGTGAAAAGCTGCGTGAAGCCCTGCAGCAGACCGTCGCCCACCTGGTCGACGTCATTGACCACGCGGCTCATAAGGTCGCCGTGGGCATGGCTGTCGATAAAGCTGAGCGGCATGCGGCTGAGCTTGTCACTTGCCTCCACGCGCATGTCACGCACCGTTTCGTAGGACAGGCGGTTGACGCAATAGCCCTGCAGCCACTGGAAGGACGCTGCTCCCACCACGACGAGCGCGAGTTTGGTAACGAGCGGCAGCAGCGCATCGAAGTCCACCTGGCCCGCGGCAACGATCAGGTCGATGCCCTCGCCAATGAGGATGGGCGTGTAGAGCTGCAGGATCACCGAGACGGCGGCACTCACAAACGACGCTGCAAACGAGACGCGGTGCGGACGAACATAGCCCAGCAGGCGGCGAGTCACCGCACCGGCGGGATAGCGCTCGGGGTCGCCGGGCTGGCGCGGACCGTCACCCAGGTCGTTGAGGTTATCGTTGCCGGACACGTTGGCCGTCATCGTGGCGACCGAACCGGAGGAAGTGTACGGATTCATTTAGCAGCCCTCCTTTGCGCAGACGGATGCGGGGGCGGTCGGAGCGGACGCGAGTCTTGGGGTGGGCGTGGGCGTCGTGCTCCCCTGCTGGCCCTCGAGCTCCTCGCGGCGCAGCTGCGACTGGCAGATTTCGCGGTAGAGCTGGCAGGTCGTGTACAGCTCATCGTGCGTGCCCAGGCCCGCAACCGAGCCGTGGTCGAGTACGCAGATCATATCGGCGTCGCGCACGGTCGAGACGCGCTGGCTCACAATCGCCGTGGTCAGCGGCAGCCCGCCCTCGGCGGCACCTCGCATGCTTCGTTCGCGAATGGCATGGCGAAGCGCCGCGTCGGTCTTAAAGTCGAGCGCCGAGGCAGAATCATCCATGATCAGAACCTGCGGCGAGCCCACCAGAGCGCGCGCGATAGTCAGACGCTGACGCTGGCCACCGCTAAAGTTCTTGCCGCCCGCCTCGACCGGGGCGTCGAGCCCCTGCGGTTTGTTGCGCACGAACTCGCTGGCCTGCGCTATATCGAGCGCCGCCCAGAGCTCCTCGTCGGTTGCCGCCTCATCGCGCCAGGTTAGGTTGCTGCGGATGGTGCCGCTCACGAGCGACGCGCGCTGCGGAACAGTCGCGACCACATGGCGCAGCTGATCGAGCGGCCAGGCGCGCACATCGGCACCCATTACGCTCACGCTGCCGGTGCTCGCATCGTACAGGCGCGGAATAAGAGAGACGAGCGTGGACTTGCCGCTGCCCGTGCCGCCGATAATGCCGAGCGTCTTGCCCAGCGGGAGTTCCAGCGTCACATCGTTGACAGCATTTGCCGCGCCCGCGCCAAACGAAAAGCTCGCATGGTCAAAGCTCAGTGCGGAGACTGGAGCAGCACCGCCCGCCAGTTCGCTCGACTCGGGCAGCGCGACCGGCTGGTTGCCCTCGTCGGTGATGCTCGGCTCGCAGTTGAGCACCTCGTTGATACGCGACGCGCTCGCGCTCGCCTTGGTAAAGACCACGACCAGGTTGGCGACGTACACGATGGAGGTCAGGGTCTGCGTCATGTAGTTCACAAACGCCATGACCTGGCCCTGCGTAAGCTCGCCCACGTTGACTTGGATGCCGCCCACCCACAGGATGGCGCACACGCCCAGGTTCATCACCAAAAACGTAACGGGGTTAAGGATCGACGAGAGCTTGCCCACCGCGATGGCGGTATGGGCCTGGTCATCGGCGGCCTGGGCGAAGCGCTCGCGCTCGTGGTCTTCGCGCACAAAAGCGCGAACCACGCGGGCGCCCGAAAGCCCCTCGCGGCAAATGAGCGCAATACGGTCGAGCTTTGCCTGCAGCTGCCTGTAATACGGAATGCAGCGCGCCATGACAAACCAAAACACCAAGCCAATGGCGGGCGTGCAAATCAAAAAGATGATGCCGAGCTTAAGGTCGATGGCAAGGGCCGCGCACATGGAGCCCACCGCCAAGAAGGGCCAGCGGATGAGCATGCGCACGCCCAGCGCCACGGCAAGCTGCACCTGGTTGACGTCGTTGGTGATGCGCGTGATGAGCGACGGCGTGCCGAAGCGGTCGAGTTCGGCATAGCTCAGCTTGTTGATGTGCTCGTAGAGCGCACTACGGATATCGGTGCCCATGCCCTGCGAGGTCAGCGCCGCCATCTTTTGGCAGACGAGCGTAAACGAGATGCCGATCACAGCCATGGCGGCAAGCACCATACCGTAGCGGATAACGGCGTTCACATCGTGCGCGCCGATGCCGCGATCGATCATCTGGGCAATCATCAGCGGCGTAAGCAGGTCAAAGATCACTTCGATCAGCTTGCACGCCGGGCCAATCACTATATAGCGGCGAAACTTACCACCAAAACGCCTGAGCAGCTCAATCATAGAAGGCGCTCCCTATCATCATCCACATTCAATTCGAACCATGATAGTACCGCCACCCCAAAAGAAGCGTAAACAACTCGTCATTTCTAACGGGATTCAGTTTTCAGGGGGGGGGCATACGCGCACACCCAGCCAGTGTCGGGTCAACTAGCATGGTATATTTACATTAGTGCTACCAAGTTAGTCGCCGACCCTTGAAATGAGGTGCCGAGATGAACGACATTCTCGCAAGAAGAGCAAGACGAGCAACCATGGGCATCGCCCTTTCCCTGGCACTTGCCGCGGGAATCGCCCCCGTAACGGCGATCGCGGCAGAAACCAGCTCCCCCATCGATGCAGCTGCCTTGCAGACAGCGACCGCGAACTCGAGCGAAACCGCGACCACCGAAAAAGATAAAGCGTATGCAGCCATGCAGGAAGCGCTCAAAAACCTCGAAGCCGCAAAAGACGCCGCAAGTCCCGAGAAACTTGCGGAAATCGATGATGACATTGCCGCATTTCAAGAACTCTACGACATGGTGGTGGCGGAAGCCGCCAAATGGAGGGTACCCCTTCCCGCCATGCAAGCGAACGTCGATGCAGCCCAAGCCAAATACGACGAGGCCCACAACCGGGTAAGCGAGCTTCAGGCAGAATTAGATAAGGCACTTGAAGCACTCGGCGGCGAGGAGCCCAGCACAGCTATTAAGGAGCATATTAAGCAGTTGCGCATGGAGATCATGACGGCAGAAAGGCGAGAAGAATCTTGTGAAGATGATCTTCACCGCTACCAACGCCGGCTCGAAAGCCAGGAAAAACAGGTTCAGTATTTCGAAAGTGAGGCAAAGGAAGCTAAAGCCCACATCGACGAGGACATAGCCAAGCGAAATGCGCTCCTCGGCGATTTGGAAAAGGCGCAAGCGGCCTATGACGACGCCTGCAAGGCATACGAAGAGGCAAAGGCCACGGCAGACAAGGCCACCTCGCCCGAGATAACGCAACCGACCGAGACGACGCCTCCCTCTAACTCGGCGCAACCGGCCGAGGCAACACAGCCCGCCAGCTCGCCCGCGACCGACAAAGACGCTCCATCGAGCTCCACCAAGCAGGCGAACTCGAGCAACGGCAAGCAAGCAACTACGACCGCCGACAAGCTGGCAAACACAGGCGACACAACGCCAAGCGCAATCGCACTAGCAGGAATCGCCGCCATGGGGCTCGGAATAACCGCCACAGCCACACGCCGCTTCAAGAACTCAAAATAGCCGCCAGAGCATACTACCTTCGCCAATCCACAAGCCCAGAGACAAAAAGAGGTCCGTTTCCCCACCTAAGGAAACGGGCCTCTTTAACTGCAAAAATTCAAGCAACAGCACCGCCGCCTCTTGAACCACGTAGCCATCAATGCCCAGACAACGCCAGCAAGCCGCATTCCGCAAGGGATAGATTAAATTAGATAAACGCGCCTTTACGGGTGATTTTTGGACGACGGGGCCCGGCCGGCGGCGAGGTGTTTGGTAGTCGAGCGATCCCGCAGGCGAAGCCGAGGACCAGCGAGACACCAAATACCTCGCCGCCGGCCGGGCCATGTCGCGGCACCAAAAAGCGCCCGTGCGCTCGATGGATTCGGATGCCCGACAGAGGCTCCTTATGGCTGCTTCCTTCCGGACCTGACCAGATTCGGAACATGTCGTCATCCGAACCCATCGAACGCGCTAGGCGCTCGGTATATCTTACCTGCTCCCGCCCAACAGGGCAAGGTAGCTAATTTGGGACGGGGCTTTTTTGACCACTTTTTGACTGGAGGGGCATCAGGGTGGCGAAAGTAGTCAAGTAAGCCCCATCCTAAATAGACTGATCTGGTGCCGTGCCACGAAAAGGGCCTATCTACTACGTTTTGGTCACAGAGGTCAACCATAGCGTGCTTTTTCGAAAATCGGCAAGCTTTCTACCTGCGGTTTTGTTTTTGCAAATTCCGGGATGGTCGAGGATGGCCGGTTAAACGTAGTAGATGGCCACGTTTCGTGGCAGACGGTCCGATGCAAAGCTCAGGGCATCCAACTTCGGATTGGTTTTAGAGGCGAGCGAGGTCATAGGCTTGGGCAGCTGCCTCGCCGGCGCAGATGAGGTTGGTTGTGGCTTCTTGCACACCGAGCGCCTGGTCGAGGGGCATGGGCTTGCGGCAGATCGGAAGCACCAAGTCGATGCCCTGCCCATACACCGCATCGAGGTTGTCAGCGCGACCGCCCACGACAGCAATCACCGGCTTGCCATATCGCTTCACACGACGGGCCACGCCCACCGGTGCCTTGCCGGCGGCGGATTGCTCGTCCATATTGCCCTCACCTGTAATGACCAGGTCGACATCGCGTACGCGCTCGTCAAACCCAATCAGATCGAGCACCGTCTCCACGCCCGAGCGTAGCTCCGCGCCGAGCGCCAGCAACGCCGCGCCCAAGCCACCGGCAGCGCCCGCGCCGGGCACGCCAAGCACCGAGCCAAATGTCCGTGCGTTCTCGGGTGTGCGCAACAACCCCTGGGCTCGCGCCTCGAAAGTTGCCGCATCGAGCAGGCGACCGTAGCCGACCATCCAGCCGTCGTATCTGCGCAGCACCTCGACATCATCCGCCGGCAGGCCCTTCTGCCCGCCAAACACCGCCAGTGCGCCTCGACGCCCCACGAGCGGATTCTCGACATCGGAGAGCACAACGATACGAGCATCATCCAAAGCCTGCAGAGCTGGCGCCAAATCAACGCTCGCCACCTGCTCAAGGCCGGCAAGACCGGGGGCGACATCGCATCCCTGATCATCGACCACACGCGCGCCCAGGGTATGCAGCATGCCGGCGCCACCGTCGTTGGTGGCACTGCCGCCCAGACCAATATAGATAGTCTTTGCCCCGGCGCGAACCGCACGGAGCATCAGCTCGCCCACGCCATAGGTCGAAGCCGCAAGCGCCGCCGATTCCGTGCAGGGTGAATACCCAATACCCGCCGCCTCGGCCATCTCAATTACAGCCGAGTCGCGCTCGTCGTCCACCAGCATCCGGGCAGACACGCGGTCGCCCAAGGGACCTGCCACCTCGCAGGTCACAATCTCACCGCCGCACGCGGCAACGGCACCGAGCGTCCCCTCGCCGCCATCCGCCAGCGGCAATGTGCACACCTCGGCATCGGGCCAAACGCGGCGCACGCCTTCGGCAACCGCCGCCTCCGCCTGCGCACTCGAAACGCTGCCCTTAAAGGAGTCGATCGCCAGCAGCACACGGCGGGGCCGCCGCTGCACGGGGCCAAAGTCGGCCGCCTCAACGGCAATATCTTCGGCACACGCGAGTGCCTCGGCATGAGCGGCGTGCGCCTCAAGATCGGCCCCACAACCGCAGCCAGCACCATCGGTGCCACGCAGCCCACTAAAATAGTCGCTCAACACCTCACGACACTCATCCGCCAGCACGCCGGCATCTACGTTAAACCGATGGTTCAGGCGCGAATCGGCATTGAGGTCACACAGCGAGCCCAGCGCGCCCGCCTTGGCATCGGCCGCGCCATACACGCAACGCCCCACACGCGCGTTAACCATAAGCCCCGCGCACATACAGCAGGGTTCGAGCGTTACGTAGACCGTGCAATCGGAAAGACGCCAGCGTCCAAGCGCCTGAGCGGCGGCACACAGGGCCGAAAACTCGGCATGAGCCGAAGGGTCTTGGTCGAGCTCGCGGCGATTATGCGCCCTCGCGACAACCTCGCCCGAGCGCACTACTACGGCTCCGATGGGCACCTCGCCCACCGCAGCGGCGTCGCGCGCCTCCGCCAGCGCCTCGCGCATGAACTTCTCGTCGATTTCGGTGATCGTCATCGTTCGCCTTCCCTGTTGCAAATTCAAAACGATGCTATCATTACGACTCACGGAGAGATGGCAGAGCGGTTGAATGCGGCGGTCTTGAAAACCGTTGAGCGCGAGAGCGTTCCGGGGGTTCGAATCCCCCTCTCTCCGCCACCTTAGTGATTCACCGGCGTCATGGTCCGCTCAAACAGTGCATCGACCACGTCGGCCATCTCGGGTCGACGCTCAAGATCGTGGCCCGATTCCCACCAATTTGTGAACAACCGAATAATGCCACCGGCGATAAACTCAGACGTCGTCTCGAGTGACACGGGGGCCAGGGCATCCTCGGCAAGCACGTTCATCACACGCTCGCGGATGGAGCGGGCAATGCGGTCGCAAATAACGTTGGTCAACATACCCGACATGCTGCTTGCCAAAATGTTATCCATGAGCCGCTCGTGCGTCAGAATCAAATCCATGGCATCGTTCAAAATCGCGTGTCGAAGCGCGCGTACGTCCTCGGCAGACACCGCGCCGGCCTCATCGGGCTGTTTTTGCGGCAAGCCCGACATGAGCTCATCGATATAAAAGGCAAAGTAATCGTTCTTGTCGCGAAAGTGCTTGTAGAACGTCGTGCGGCGAATCATGGCGCGGTCGCACAGCATGGCAACCGTCAGGTCCTCAAAACGATGCTCCTCGAGAAGCTCGGTAAAGGCATCGAACAGGGCGCGGTAGGTTTTCTTGATGCGAAGGTCCACTGGTATCGCCATCCTCAGGGCAAAGACAACACTCGTCAATCTGTCGCATATCTTACACCTGTACCTCGCGCGCTTTGCCCCGGTGCCGACCCCGACGAAAACACAACGCTTACCGGAAAGTTCGGCACGGCAAAACGTTGCGGGTATACTAGTAGCGTTATACCAACGGCAGCTGGCGCATGCCGCCGCGGCCATTCGAAACGGAGACATCATGCTTCCCGTCATCATCGGCATCGTTGTTGTCATTGTGATTGCCTGCGCCATCGCCGGCATCTACAACAACATGGTCACCAAGCGTAACCGCATCGATAACGCCTGGCAGAACATCGATACGCAGCTGCAGCGTCGCAACGACCTGATCCCCAACCTGGTCGAGACCGTCAAGGGCTACGCCAAGCACGAGCAGGAGACGCTCTCCGCCGTGATCAGCGCGCGTAACACCGCCGTCAAGGCCACCACGCCCGAAGCCAAGATGGAAGCCGACAACGTGCTGACCGGTGCGCTGCGCCAGCTCTTCGCCGTAGCCGAGGCCTATCCCGATCTTAAGGCAAACACCAACTTTACGCAGCTGCAGGCATCGCTCGAGGATACCGAGAACAAGATTAGCTATGCACGCCAGAGCTACAACGACTGCGTGCTCAGCTACAACAACGCCATTCAAACGTTCCCGGCTGTCATCTTTGCCGGCATCTTCCAGTTTAAGGAGCGCCAGGGCTTCGAGGCCGCCGAAGCAGCCCGCCAGGCCCCGACCGTCAAGTTCTAGTAGTTTGGCAGCGCATCCTTAATCGGCCAAATGCATAAACCGCCCCGTCGAATGCATACTTCGACGGGGCGGTTTCCTTTTTCGCGAAGGTCCCCCTCTAAGCGCCGTGCATTTTTAGGAGTATTCAACATAACCAAGAGCTTCGGGCGCCACGATAAGTGCCAAAGACCGCGAATATCCCTGCAAATCAAACGCTATAAGCCCATAACCCCGCCCATCATCCGTAGAAAACATCGAGAAATCCCGATTTTTTGCCCGAGGTCGGTATGCAGGGGCCTTCGATTGCAGAATACTCGCAAAAATGCACGTCGCCACCACCCCCACATGGCGCGAAGCAAACAAAAGCGCGGCCCAAAAGGCCGCGCACCATCTTTATTCAGATCTATATTGCCCGTAACGGCAGCTCCGAGGTAACGCAGGCCCGAGGGCAACCTACCTTTCCGGCGCACTCCGCAGGACGAAAGAACCTCCGCCGCACGAAGTGCGCAGTGGAGGTTCTTTCATGTCCGAGGACGCGCCGGAAAGGTAGGTTGCCCTCGGGCCGGACAGCTAAGACAGCTTACGCGACGGTGTAAACCCAGTTGTGCTTATCCTCGACAGCACCGGACTGGATGCCAGTCAGGGTCTCGCGGAGCTTCTTCATCACAGGGCCGATCTCGGTGTAGCCAGCCGGGAAGGTCACGGTCTCGTCGGCGCCGTAAACCTTGTTGTCGATCTCGCCAACCGGGGAGATGACGGCAGCGGTGCCGCACAGGCCGCACTCGACAAAGGTACCGGCCTTGACCTCGGCCCACTCGACGGGGCGCTGATCGACGGTCATACCCAGGTCCTGAGCAACCTGAACGAGCGAACGACGGGTGATGGAAGGCAGGATGGAGTCGGTGTGCGACTGCGGAACGACGAGCGTACCGTCCTCCTTCACGAACAGGACGTTGGCGCCGCCGGTCTCCTCGACATAGGTGCGGGACTCGGAGTCGAGATACAGGTTCTCGGCATAGCCCTCGCGATGGGCCTCCATCGTGGGCTTGAGGGACATGGCGTAGTTCAGGCCGGCCTTGATATTGCCGGTGCCGTGCGGTGCGGCACGGTCGTACTCGGAAACGCGCAGCTTAACGGGCTTAAGGCCACCCTTAAAGTACGGACCGACCGGGGTCACGAGAATGCGGAACGTGTACTCAGGAGCGGGAGCCACGCCAATCACGTCACCGGAGCCGATCATAAACGGACGCACGTACAGGGTCGCACCGGAACCGAAGGGCGGAACCCAGGCGGCGTTTGCAGAAACGACCTGCTTGACAGCCTCGACGAACTTGTCCTTGGGGAACGGGGGCATCTCGAGGCGCTGGGCAGAGTTATACATACGCTCGGCGTTCATGTCGGGACGGAAGCAGACGATGCTGCCGTCCTCGGCGGTGTAAGCCTTCAGGCCCTCAAAGACCTCCTGGCAGTAATGGAAGATGCCGCCGCACTCGGAGACATGCAGGGTGTGGTCGGTGGTCAGGCCGCCCTCGTCCCACTCGCCATCCTTCCAATGAGCCTCGTAGCTGTAATCGGTCTTCATGTAGCCAAAGCCAAGGCTACCCCAATCGATATCCTTCTTCTCGACAGTCATATGTCGCTCCTTACATACACAGTTGCATACTCGCGAACTCGCACGCAAGGACCGAGGCCGACCGCGTCGCAACGTCGCACGCCCGGAGCGTAGAGCCGGACGGGACACGCGAACGGCATCAAAGCCGATGGCACGTCGATTCGCATGCAGGAGATTGTACTCCCCGTACGCGTCTGATAAAACGCTTTTCTTTAACTAAGTAAAGTATTTTCATTTGCCCGAAGCATAAAGGCCCGCCACCGTAAACGGTGACGGGCCTCAACGACACGATTTGTGCGCCGGCTCGAGCTATGCGTTCTTTTTGCCCAGCTTAGCCTTAACCAAGCCGACCACGGTCGGGATGATCGACACGGCGACAATGCCGATAATCAGCAGCTCAAAGTGCTCCTGCACAAAGGGAATGCCGCCAAAGAAGTAGCCCAGCAGCGTAAAGACCGTCGACCAGGTAATGCCGCCCAGCACGTTAAAGACAACGAAGTTGCGCCAGTGCATGCCACCCATGCCGGCGATAAAGGGCACAAAGGTGCGGATAAACGGAAAGAAGCGGCCCAGGAAGATGGCCAGGTGGCCCCACTTATCCAAGAAGTCCTCGGACTTTTTGATGCGCTCGGGCGTCATGGCCTTTACCTTGCCCGAGGCGATGATCTTGCGGCCAAAGAAGTGGCCGATCATAAAGTTGCACTGATCGCCCAGGATGGCTGCGGCCCATGCGGTGGCCAGCAGGGCCACGATGTTAAAGCCACCGTTGTGGGCAAAGAAGCCCGAAGCAAACAGCAGCGAATCGCCAGGGAGAAACGGGAAGAACACCACGCCTGTCTCGATAAAGATAATCAGGAACACGCAGCCGTAGGCCATAAGCGGGCCGGCGGCGATCCAGCTGGCAATCGCGGTGCGCGGGTCTTTGAGCAGCTCGGCGATAAAATTGATGAAACCCATGAAGTAAAACCTCTCAGTTGTGGGCGCGGACACGTCCAAGTTGACCAGTATACGGTTGCGGTGCCCCCTCGTGCGCAACCCCACAAAAGCATGACTCCATTACCAGCAAGTTTGCATAACTGACACCTGTCGTGCAAAGCCGCCAAGATTGTCCTTCCTAATCCCTAGCGAATCGCTATACTTTATTGAATCGCATTGCCATGGCGCTAAGGGAGGGCGGTCGGTGAGCTTTATCAATACCATTCGCGAGGACATCAAGACCGTCCAGGCGCAGGACCCCGCCGCGCAAAACGGTTTGGTCATCTTCCTTTCCTATCCCGGCCTGCACGCCAAGTGGAACCACGTGCCAGAGCACTGGCTCTGGGAGCATGGCCATCGCTCGCTCGCCCGTGTGCTCTCGCAAATCACCCGCCACATTACCGGCGTCGAGATTCATCCCGCTGCACAGATCGGCAAGCGCTTCTTTATCGACCACGCCATGGGCGTCGTCATCGGCGAAACCACCATTGTGGGCGACAACTGCGTGCTCTACCAGGGCGTCACGCTTGGCGGCACCGGCAACGAGACCGGCAAGCGCCACCCCACCCTGGGCAACAACGTCACCGTGGGCACAGGCGCTAAAGTGCTCGGCAACATTCGCATCGGCAACAACGTCAAAATCGGCGGCAATTCGGTCGTCGTCAAGGACGTACCCGACAACTGCACCGTCGTGGGCGTGCCGGGACGCATCATCAAGCGCAACGGCTGCCGCGTGTTCGAGGAGAGCTTCGATGCCAAGCAGCATCGCGAGTACATGCCCGACGCCGCCGCCGAGCAGTCCGCGCTCAACCGTCAGGGCATCACCGAGAACGCCCGCCGCGTCAAGGAACTCGAGCGAGAGGTGGCCGAGCTCAAAACCCTCGTCGCCAAGCTCGTGGACGAACGCTAGAGCCGGACGGCCACCGACAACATTGACGCCAACGCAAAGGCGCGCCAGAGGATTCACCCCCGGCGCGCCTTATTTGCGATGTGACAAAGGGACTGTCCCTTTGTCACATTATGCGAACTGACTCAGATAGAGGTCGGCGTAGGCACCCTCGGCAGCCAGCAGCTCCTTATGCGTACCCTGCTCGATAATGTTGCCGTGATCCATAACCAGAATCAGGTCGGCATCCACGATCGTCGACAGACGGTGCGCAATCACAAAGCTCGTGCGCCCGCGCATGAGCGCGTCCATGGCGCGGCCGATGGCAAGCTCAGTGCGCGTGTCCACGCTTGAGGTCGCCTCGTCCAGGATGAGAATCGCCGGGTTGTTGAGCAGCACGCGCGCAATGGTCAGCAGCTGGCGCTGACCTTGGCTAATGCTCTCGGCATCGTTGGCCACGCGCGTGTCATAGC
The DNA here is from genome assembly GCA_938005465.1 of uncultured Collinsella sp. Classification (GTDB taxonomy): domain Bacteria; phylum Actinomycetota; class Coriobacteriia; order Coriobacteriales; family Coriobacteriaceae; genus Collinsella. Next base: position 24,557 of record CALLNU010000013.1, on the reverse strand, counting down.
CCTGCGGCATGGTGCGCACAAAGAAGTCGACCTGCGCGGCGCGTGCGGCCGCCACGATCTCCTCGCGCGTCGCCTCGGGGCAGCCATAGGCGATATTCTCGGCAATCGTGCCATCGAACAGCCAGGCGTCCTGCAGCACCATGCCAAACTGCTGCCGTAGCTCACCGCGGTCCATGAGGCGCGTATCCACACCGTCAAGCGTAATGCGGCCGCCGTCGATCTCGTAGAAGCGCATGAGTAAGTTGATGAGCGTCGTCTTGCCTGCGCCCGTGGTTCCCACCACGGCAATCTTCTGGCCCGGCTCGGCGGTAAACGACACGTCGCGCATAAGCGGCTTGTCGGGTGTGTAGCCAAAACGCACATGCTCAAAGCTAACGCGGCCCTCCACGCGACCCGGCAGCACGTCGGCCTCCCCCGGCAGCGGATCGGCTTCCATCTCGGGCTCATCGAGCAGGTCGAACACGCGCTCCGCACTCGCCAGCGCGCTCTGCAGCGAGTTGAAGGTAAACGACAGCTGCGTCATGGGCTCAGATGCCTCGTAGATAAACTGGAAGAACGCCTGGAACACGCCGACGGTCATGTGGCCGGCAACCAGCATACTGCAGCCCACAATCGCAATCACGATCTGTGCCAGGCGGCCGATAAAGCGCACCGCGGGGCCGACGGCGTTAATCATGAAGTCGGCCTTGGCACTCACGCGTGCCAGCTCGCCCGAGGCCTGGTGTACCTCGGCAGAACTTTGGCGCTCGCGGTTAAACGCGCGAATCACCAGACGGCCCGAGTAGCCTTCCTCAACCGCGCTCGTAATCCTTGACACCCACTCCTGGCGCTCACCGGTTACGTCATGCGTGCGGCGCGAGACCACCTTGGTCACCAACAGCGACAACGCCGTAAAGAACAAAAAGACGAGCGTGAGCGGCACGCTAAACACGAACATCACGCTCACGGCGCCCACCACGGTACCGATCGACACCAGAAGCTGCAGCAAGCCGCGCTGCATGCTCTCGGACATCTTGTCCAAGTCGTTGGTCGCACGGCTGACGACCTCACCGGGACGATGCGCGTCAAAGAAGGCAAGCGGCAGACGGTTGAGCTTTTGTGCGATGCGGTTGCGTAGGAGCAGGTTGAGGCGTTCGGCCACGCTCGACATCAAAAAGCTCTGGAGTGCGTAGAACGAGGCAGCGGCCGTCCAGATCATAAAGTAGATGAAGATGGTCCTGCCGCAGTTCTCCCAGGTGATGTTGAAGGTGGTGTCGTTGGCAAACGCCACCTGAATGTGGCCCCACAGCTCATCGATCACGCGGGCGCTATATGCCGGCGCGGCGGTGTTAAAGATGGCATAGAACACAATGCTCGCGAACACGATATAGAAGCGCCAATGGTCGCCGGCAGCCTCGCTCCACAGACGGCGCACCGTCGCCCAGGTATCACGGGGCGTCTCGTCTTCGTCTTCGTCGTCCACGTCGCGCATGCGCTCTGCCTCGGCGCGGGCACGCTCATCCTCGGCGCGCTCGTTTTCCTCGTACAGCGCCTGGCGGCGGGCCTCGCGCTCGGCCGCGGCCTTGGCGGCGTCGTCCAGCTCAGTCGACGCGGCATCCGTTTCCTCAACCAGTCCCGCGGCAACGGCGTCATCAACGCTGCCCTGCTTCTTGAGCTCCCCGGTCATGCTACTCACCTCCCTTCATTTGCGATTCCGCGATGGCGCGGTACACCTCGCAGGTTTCCATCAGCTCGTCGTGCGTGCCTAGGCCCACGACCTCGCCATCCCTGAGCACCACGATCTGGTCGGCATGCAGAATGGTCGAGATACGCTGCGCGATGATGAGCACCGCAGCGTCACGCGTCTCGTCTTGCAACGCATGGCGCAGGGCGGCATCGGTCTTAAAGTCCAGGGCCGAGAAACTGTCATCGAAGATATATAGATCGGCATGCTTCATGAGCGCACGGGCGATGGCCAGACGCTGGCGCTGGCCGCCCGAAAAGTTCGTGCCGCCCTGCGCCACCGGGGTATCGAGCCCCTGCGGCTGATCGAGCACAAAGGTGCTCTGGGCAACCCGGAGCGCATGAAGCATGTCGGCCTCAGTCGCGTCTTCGTTGCCAAAGCGCAGATTGCTTGCTACGGTGCCCGAGAACAGCCATGCCTTTTGCGGCACATAGGCAATGCGCCCGCGAATCTCGTCTTGCGAAAGGTCGTGCAGATCAACGCCGTCCAGGCGAATGGCGCCCTTGGTGGCATCGTGGAAGCGCAGCAGGAGCTTGGCCACCGTCGATTTGCCCGAGCCCGTCGAGCCGACGATCGCGGTCGTCTGACCGCGGCGACAGGTAAAGCTCAGATTGCACAGCGTGTCCTCGTCGGCGTCGTCAAAACGAAACGACATATGATCGAACACGGCGACCGCGTCGGCTCCGTCTGCGGACTCAGGCGCCCCGTCGCCCAGCGTAGCCTTGCCGTCCACGATGCTCGGCTCGATTTCGAGCACCTGCTGCGCACGGCTGAGGCACGCCGCGGCGCGCGGAAGCGTCAGAATCACCATCTGCGCCATCATCACAAAGAAAAGAATCAGGATCGCGTATTCCAACACGGCCGAAATGCTGCCGATTTGCATGGCGTGGACGCCCACGCGGTTGCCGCCCACCCACAGCACCGCCACCTCGGCGATGTTCATCAAAAAGAAGCTGGAGCTGTCGAGGCCCACAAACAGGTGGTTGACCTTGATGGCGTTGGCCGCGTAATCGCTAAACACCTCGTCCAGGCGCTGCTCCTCGTGGCGCTCCTTGTTAAATGCGCGGATGACGCGCACGCCCACGATGTTCTCGCGCAGCACCACGTTCATGCGGTCGATAAAGCTCTGCAGGCGCATAAAAATCGGCGCGGCGTTAGCCACCGTAAAGACCGCCGCCACCAGCACGATCGCAACCACCACGCCCAGCAGCGTGCCCATGGCGGGATCGATGAACCAAGCAAAAATGATGCCTGCCACGGCCAAGAATGGCACCGGCAACACCAGCTGAATCGTCTGAAGGACAGCTTGCTGAATCACGTTGATGTCGTTGAGCGAGCGTGTGATCATCGAACCCGTGCCAAAGCGCTCAAAGTCGCTGGCGGACAGCTCGAGCGACTTGTCGTACACGGCATTGCGGATATCGCAGGCCACGTTGGCGGCCAGGCGCGCCGAAAGATAGCAGCCCAGCACCGTGCCGCCGCTGGCCATGCCGGTCGCGATAAGCATGTACAGGCCGTTACGTAAAATATAGTCGACATCGCCCGTGGTAATACCGGTGTTGACCATGTTCGCCAGCATCGTGGGAACCAACAGCGTACCGACGTTATCTATCAGCACCGCAAACAGCGTCACCGCAATCAGACCGCGGTACGGCCTCATAAACCTCATTAAGAGTCGCATGTGTCCCCCTCGCCCTTATCGTCAGCCTCGTTCTCGGCGGCCACTTGCCGTTTAAATGCCTCGCACTCTTCGTTCAGAACATGGGAGAATTTACCGACCAGGCGCATGATCTCGCGCTGTTCCCACGGCTCGAGCGCTTCGAATGCCTGTTGCTCGGCTTTTTGCGCCGGTAACGCGTAGCGCTTGGCAAACCGCACGCCTTCTTCGGTCAATCGCACAACCTTGTTCTTACGACTGCCCTCGGCAAACTCCAACGTCGCAAGCCCTCGCGCCCTAAGCGTCTTGATCGCCGAATTGATGGTCTGTTTGCTGTAGAACCATTCACTCGTCAGCCGACTCACGGCAACGCTTCCGCCCGCTGCACTCGTGTCGACGAGCATCCAGTAGGCGCAGTCCGAAAGACCGCAGGTACGCGCGAACTCCGAATAGATACGGTCAAGCCCGTTAAGCATCCGGTCGAAATCGACCAGGCTAACTGCACTATTCATCTCTCCCACCATTCGATAGTCCGAGTTTTGACCAATTTATATCTCTACATTAGTCCGAGTTTTGACTATCGTCAATACGCTCGTTGTTTATGGTCGGCTCTACATAAGCATATCGACAAAAAAGACCGCCGGCGCGGGGGCGGCGCCGGCAGTCACGCGAGAATAGCGATGTATTTGCCCGTTAGGCAGCGACGGCCTCGTAGACCGTTGCGCCCGCAAAGCTGTCGTGCAGGCTCTTGCCGCAGATCCAAGGTAGCTCGACGACCTCGCAGACCGTGTTGACCAGCTCGGAGCAATCAGTAAAGTGGCCCTTATCGTTGAGGGTCTCGCAATCCTGAACACGCCAATAGCCATCGGTGTGCGTGATGTAGTACTCGTGATCGTTGATCGACACGAAAGCGCGCGTCTTGGAACGCAGCAGCTTCAGAAATCCTTCGAAGTCAGTCTCGACGACATCTCCAGCCTGGAACATGATAGTTACCTCCTGGCCCAGCGCCACCACAGCGCATTGATTAACGTTGGTACCCCTTTAGTAAAACCTTTATCAATTGATATGCGCCCCTGTTTTAGGCAAGTGGTAAAAAACCGCAGGGTAGACGTGATAAAACGTTTAACCGTCTCATCAGTTTCTCACATTCTTGCCGCAGTTTTATGCAAGCCGACTTTTCCGATTGGTAGCTATTGCTGTTTGGGGCCCTCTGCGCGATTACGGCTACGGCGCGACGGGTAAGAACGGAGCATCTGCAACGTCATCGCTAGGAGAACCCATGGAGACCATCGAAGCGCTCATCCATCGCCGTAGCTGCCGCAACTACAGCGATCGCCCCGTCGAGGCAGAAAAGCTCGCACGCATTATCGAGGCAGGCCAGTACGCGCCGAGCGGCATGGGGCGTCAACCGGTCACGTTCGTCGCCGTCACCGACCCCGCGACCGTCGAGCGTCTCTCGCAACTCAATGCGCAAGTCATGGGCAGTAACGGCGATCCCTTCTACGGTGCCAAAACCGTTGTGGTGGTACTGGTCGACCGCAGCGTGCCCACGCATCTGGAAGACGGTTCGCTTGCCATGGGCAACCTGCTCAATGCTGCCTATGCGCTGGGTGTTGATTCGTGCTGGATTCATCGCGCCCACGAGGTTTTCGATTCGCCCGAGGGCCTGGAGCTGCTGGCCAGCTGGGGCCTGCCCGCCGACGGCAGCCTGCACGGTGTCGGTAACTGCATTCTGGGCTATGCCGAGGACACGCTACCCGAGGCAAAGCCGCGCCGCGACAACGTCATCTACGTAAGGTAATTAGTTCCGCCGTTCTACCGAACGGCGGGCTCGTTGACGCTGCGCGGTCCGCATTCACGCCAATCTGACGTTCAATTTCGAGGGCACGACCAGAAGGTCAGCGCCCTCTCATTTCACGTCACCTTGGCGCAAATGCGGCTCGCTCGCTTTTGGCGACTGACATCGAATGAGCCACTGTCTTGGGCAGCTAAAAAAGCCCCGTCCCAAATTAGCTGCCCCACTCGCAACTTATCCCGCCGATGGAGTTGTTGCCGTTTCGCTCGTCTGATTCGCATCGACGTCGTCGCCTTGCTTGTCTTCGTCCTTTTGAGCATCGGCGATGGTGGAGGCCGCCGCAACGATACCGCGCTGGGGCGCGACGCCCGTCTGGGTCTGAGCGCCCTCGATAACTTCTGTGCCTGCATGCGCGAGCTCGGGCGATTTAAACACTGCGTCCAAGTTGGCGCCACCGCCGGCGTAGCCAAGCGCAGCGAGTGCGATGACGATCACTGCAACGACGACCGCGATCGGAACATAACGATGCCAACCAGCCGGATTGAGCCCGCTGCGGCGAGCCGCCCCGCGGCTGATGTAACCGAGCGTGCCGTCGTGCTTGAGCTTTGAGCCCACCACGCGCTTGCGGCCCCACAGCGACGACTCGGCCTGCATGGCCAAGCGAGCGCTTGCCGATGGATAGCCATATTTAGTGCGTTTGAACGAGCCATCAAACCCCGAGGCGTGTTTGCCCCACGTCACCGATGTCGTGCGCCGGTTAACCGGCGCGGCGCTCCGCCTTCTGCGGCTCGGTTTTGAAGTCTCAGCCATTTGCCCTCGCACGCCGTAACCAAATCGAAACAATAACGCTTTGGACTGTAGCACACGCGTCGCGCGCGGTCACGGGCGCCTCGCTCAACGGTCGTCGTCCTTCAGCAAGCGCCACAGCGTTGTACGGCTTATGCCCAGCACCTCCGCCGCACGGGTTCGGTTGCCGTGGAGATGATCTACAACCAAATGCGCGATATCTCGCTCGGTATCGGCCAGCGGTCGCAGGATATACAGGTCACTTTCGAGTGTCGGGGCGCCAAAGGCTGCGGTCTTAATCACGTCCTCTTGGGCGAGCACTTCCTCCGCCACAGTGCGGTCCACCGTGCCCGCCCCCACCAATATATACAGTCGTTCCGAGACCTCGCGGAGCTGCAGATAATTGCGCGGCCAGCGGTAAGCATCGAGCGTCTTCGCCGCCGCGGCAGACAGCGTGGGCGCTGACGTCCCAAATGCGTCAGCGAGATATTCCAAATAGCGCGCAACCTTCGTCGACGCGGCTCCCTGCTCGGCGATTGCCGGCGCCACGCTCACCGCGCAGGCGAAGCGCTCGGTCACAAACGCGGCTTGATCACTTTCGCCGCCGCCCGGCATGTCATTCGCTGTCAGCACCACATGGCAGCGCGTCGCCAACGCGGTGTCGGCCATCGTGGAAACGAGCTCGCGGAGGCGCTGAGGGCCAACTGCATTCCAGCCCTCAATGCAAAGTGTCAGCCCCGTTTGGAACAGCGGCGATTCGGAGCTTTTGAGCGCATGGCGCCAACCGCGATCGGTGAGTTCATCGAGCGCGACGGAAACAAAGGGCTGATCGGCAAAAGGACCGTCCAGATAGAGGCGCTTGGCGATCTCAACCTGACCCGCTCCCAGCTCACCCTCGAGCATAAGGGGCACACCGCGCGCGTAGCTCTCGGCAACCGGTGCAGCTACCGCAGCGGCACCCTCAACGATGCCGTACGCGCTCGATTCGTAGCGGGCCTCAACCTCGTCGGCGTTGAGCCACTCGATGCCCGCATGCGCCGCGGCGCCGCGCACCTCGCGGACCACGACGACCCAAAGCCCCCCGTCCTCTTTGTCGGTGGGGCGAACGGTCAGGCTCAGGCGCGTACCCTCACGCCCCATAACCAGACGCGCGCCGTCTCCTATACGGTCGAGACGCTCAGCGACAAAAGCCGCCACATCCCGCTCAAGCGCCGCGCCATTCATGGTAGAGATCGCGACGTCCCCACGCGCATCGATTGCCAATGCCGAGGCCCCGGCAGCAGCTAGGGCATCGGTCAAGATGTTCAGCTTGGCATCGCTATCCATGATTTGCCCCTGTCCGCAGCGACGTGCAACCGCCGACGGTCGCACGACCGAGTGTTTCAAAATTGAACGATATTGCTCACCAAACACTATAGGGCAGAAAGCGTCATCCTGCGAGTATAGGTGTTGCCCCGCATCGCCATCCTGGCGGGGCGATAAGAGCTCTTCGGGACTTATAAACCTGCGGACAAGCCATACCCGCAAGAGCTCCTATCGCTCCACCGCAGGCTTGCGCTCACCAGCACGCAGCACGCAGCACGCAGCACGCAAACAAGCTACTTCTCTACCAGATTCCCAGTACGTGTTGCATTCCCAAACTCATGCACGCAATGCCAATCCAGCAGCAAAAGCCCAATGCGATGGGCTTGCCGCCCTTTTTGACCAGCTCGACGATATCGGTATTAAAGCCAATAGCCGCCATGGCCATCACGATAAAGAATTTCGACAGCTCCTTGATGGACGCCGTAAAGGACGCGGGAAGCTGAAGCACCGTGGTGATCACGCTCGCCAGCACAAAGAACAACACGAACATGGGAAACGCGCGTTTAAGCGAGAACGTGCTTTTGGCGTCACCGCCGGCCTTGCGCGCCAGATGCATCTGCCAGCATGCGAGAACCAACGTGATGGGAATAATGGCCAGCGTCCTGGTGAGCTTGACCACCGTGGCGCTCTCGAGCACATTGGCGCCGGGATGCATGCTGTCCCAAGCGCTCGCCGCAGCCGTTACGGACGAGGTGTCGTTGATGGCGGTACCGGCAAACAGGCCGAAGCCCTCGTTGGTCAGTCCGAGCATGCCGCCAAGCGTCGGAAACACGAGCGCCGCGATAACGTTAAACAGGAAGATAACCGAAATAGCCTGGGCAATCTCGCGATCGTCGGCATCGATGACGGGTGCGGTCGCGGCGATGGCAGAACCGCCGCAAATCGACGAACCCACACCTACAAGCGTCGCGATCTTACCCGGCACATTCATAACGCGGCAGAGCACAAAGGCGATGACAAGCGAGGTCGAGATTGTCGCCACGATAATGGGCAGCGACTGGGCGCCCTTGGACAGGATCTGGGAGAGGTTCATGCCAAAGCCAAGCAGGATAACCGCGTACTGCAAGACTTTTTTGGACGTATAGGTAACGCCGGCGGCGAGCTGTTCGCGACGATTCTTGGGAAAGACGAGCGCCAGGACCATGCCAAAGAGGATGGCAAATACCGGACCGCCGACCACCTCAATTTGTTTGCCGAGCAACGTCGCGGGAATGGCGATGATCAGGCAGAACAAGACGCCTTTCCAGCGCTCGCGTACGATATTTGCCAGTTGCATATGGGATTCCTTCTTTCTATTTCACGTTTGCGACGGCTTATGATACGGCAACATTGAGCGCAGCCTTGCGCAAACACAGACAAAGATGCCGCAATAGTTCTCAGGCAACAGCCGAATTACCCACCGCGGAGAGCTGATTCGCGGCATAATTAACAACTGACATATGAGTTTGATAGAACAGTTGCGAGGCGCTATGGAAGAATCGATGCACGTCGGCGAGCAGGAAACGAGCCTACAGGACCAGTCCTACCACACCATTCGACGCAAAATCGTCTACCTGGACTACAAGCCGGGCGAAAAGCTGGGCGTCAAGCAACTTTGCGACGACCTGGATATGGGGCGCACCCCTGTGCGCGAGGCTTTGGTTCGCTTGGCGCAGGAAGGCCTGGTGCGCACCGTGCCCCAAAGCGGCACCTACGTCTCACCCATCAACCTCACCCTTGCCGAGAGCGCCTGTTACATCCGCGAACATCTGGAAAAGCAGGTGATCGTGGAGTGCTGTGCGCGCGCCACGTCGGCCGGCATCGAGCAGCTCGACCGCGCCATCGCGCTGCAGGAAAAGGCCATGGCCGAAGAGGATCGCATCGGTTTCTTTTTGAGCGATAACCTCATGCATCACATGATTTTTAGCATCGCATGTCGCAGCACCGTGTGGTCGTGGCTCGAAGAGACCAATGCCGACCTGGAGCGCTTCCGCTGGCTGCGCGCTGCCACGCAGGTTCTCGACAATCAGGACATCGTGAACGAACACAAGCAGATTCGCCGCGCTATCGCCGGTCGCAACCCCATCGAAGCGAGCTTTTTGGTCAGCAAGCACCTGCACATGATGTTCCGCAACCAAACCGAGGTTCTGGACCAGTTCCCCGAGTACTTCGAGACCAGCAAGCTCCGCTAACCCGCCAAAAAGGGACAGGTTCATTTTGGCAGATTATATCTGGGCAAATGCAGAAAAGGCCCGGCTCCGTCTTTGAACTGCGTCCCAAATCTTGGACGCCCTAAATAGCGACTAGGCCGCGAGGGCCTGATTCCGGAACTCCTCCGGGGTCAGGCCCTTCAATCTTACCTGCCTCCGGCTCGTGTTCCAGTGGACTATGTATTCCTCCAGATCGCGTTTGAAATCCTCGAACGTCTCCCACTCGCGGCCCCTGTAGAACTCGTCCTTGACGTGGCCGAAGAGCTGCTCGGTGGCGGCATTGTCGATGCAGTTCGCCTTCCTGGACATGCTCTGGACGATGCCGGCGGCCTCGAGCCTAGATGTGTATGAGACGTGCTGGTACTGCCAGCCCCGGTCCGAGTGCATGGTCGGGGCGGCGCCCTCGGGGATCTTGGACAGCAGCTCGTCGAGCATCCTCGCCTGCTGGGCCATGTCGGGCGTGGTCGATATGTCGCTCGCCACGATCTCCTTGGAGCAGAAGTCCAGCGTCGGGGCCCAGTAGGCCTTACCGCCAGCCACCTTGAACTCGGTGACGTCCGTCCCCAGCTTCTGCCACGGGGCCCCGGCGTCGAAATCCCTCGCGATCACGTTCTCGAACGTCCTGCCGACGACGCCCTTGTACGAGTTGTACCTGTGGTAGGCCGTCTCGCGTCTGATGCCGCAGCGAATCCCCATCTCGCGCATCATCTTGAGCACGGTCTTGTCGGCTATCACGGCCCCCTCTTCCGCCCTGAGGCACATCGCTATCTGCCGGTGCCCGCAGCCGTTGGCGGTGCGCGAGAAGATCTCGGCGGCCGCCTCCCGGAGCTCGGGGCGCGTGGGCCTCGGCGGGTGCGCGAGGGCGTAGTAGTAGGTCGACCTCTTGAGCTCGGCGCATGCGAGCAGGTGCCCGAGCGCGTGCCCCTCGGCGCGCAGGGCCGCGACCGCTTCGGCCTTCGCCCTGGTCAGAGCCCGTCCCTCTCGACCAGGGCGCGTAATTTTTTTAGGTAGGCCACCTCGGCCTCGAGCCTACGGCACCGCTCCTAGAGCTCCTCCTCGCGGGTCCGCGGCCTCGCCCTGGAACCGCTCGGCCGGCCCTTGGGCCTCGGGCGCAGGGCCTCCGCGCCGCCCCGGCGGTATAGCGCGCACCACTTCTTGAGCGGCGACATCGACATTATGCCGAACGCCGCCATCGCCTCGGTCTTCGTCATGCCGCCGTCGACGACGGCGGAGGCGGCGGCGACCCTCTGCTCGTATGTGTACCTGCCCTGCTTTCCGTCCATGCGCAGCAGCACCTCGCTCCCGAATGCGCGGTATATCTCCTGCCATCTTCTCACGGCTTCCGCGGGAAGCGAAAGGGCGATCGCGGCAGATTTATACCCGTGCCCGAGCTCGAAGAGCCCTATGGCCGCCTTCCTGGCCTCGACATCATGCTTCACTCTCAAATCAACGCGCATAAAGAAAGCCTCCCATTTCTCATGTCCAAGAAATGGGAGGCAGTTCACTTGATGCGGAGCCGGGCCTTAGTCGCTAGAACGGCGGAACCAACTACTCTACCGTGACGCTCTTGGCGAGGTTTCGGGGCTGGTCGACGTCGCAGCCGCGCAGGATGGCGACCTCGCGTGCGAGCAGCTGCAGAGGAACGCTCGCCGTGATGGGGCTGAACACGTCGCGGACTGCCGGCACGCGGATGATGCAGTCGGCGATCTTGTTGATCTCCTCGTCGCCCTCGGTGGCAACGACGATGACCTTGGCACCGCGCGCCTTGCACTCCATAAGGTTCGACACGGTCTTGTCGTAGGTGGCACTCTTGGTGGCCACAGCGATGACAGGGAAGCCCGGGTCGATCAGGGCAATGGGGCCGTGCTTCATCTCGCCGGCGGCGTAGGCCTCGGCGTGCAGGTAGCTGACCTCCTTGAGCTTGAGCGCACCCTCGTAGGAAATAGCGGCACCCATGCCGCGGCCCACGAACAGCGCCGACTGCGCATCCTTGCACAGCAGGGCAGCCTCATGCACGGCATCGGTCTGCGTGTCCAAAATCCACTGGATCTGCTCGGCAGTATCGGAAAGCTCGCGGAACAGCATGCGTGCCTGTTTGGTGGTCAGGCGGTACTTGACCTGCGCCAGCAGCAGGGCCAGCAGCGTCAGGCTCACAACCTGGCCGATGAAGCTCTTGGTCGAGGCGACCGCGATCTCCTTGTTGGCCTTGGTGTAGATGACGCCGTCGCTCTCACGCGCCACGGGGCTGCCCACCACGTTGGTGATGCCGAAGACCTTGGCGCCCTTGATGCGCGCGTCGCGGATGGCGGCGAGAGTGTCGGCCGTCTCGCCCGACTGGGACACGGCCACGACGAGCGTCGTCGGCGTGATGATGGGGTTGCGATAGCGGAACTCGCTGGCCGCCTCCACCTCGGTGGGGATGCGAGCCCAGCCCTCAATGAGATTCTTGGCAATGAGGCCAGCGTGATAGCTGGTGCCGCAAGCGATCACGTAGACGCGGTCGATGTCGTTGAGTTCCTCGAGCGAAAGGCCCAGCTCGTCGATGTCGAGCTCGCCGGCCGGCGTCATACGACCAACCAGCGTGTCGCGCACGACGCGCGGCTGCTCGTGAATCTCCTTGAGCATAAAGTCGGGATAACCGCCCTTTTCTGCCATGTCCAGGTCCCAGTCGATGTGGGTGACCTTGGGCTCGATAACGTTGCCGGCCTCGTCGGTGTACTCGACGCCTGCGGGCGTGAGCTTGGCAAACTGACCGTCCTCGAGCACCACGACATCGCGGGTGGCGTCGATGAGCGCGATGACATCGGAAGCAACATAGGAGCCGGTTTCGCCCACGCCGACTACGATCGGGGAATCCTTGCGGGCCACGGCGATCACGCCGGGCTCGTCAGCGCACACGGCGGCCAAACCATAGGCACCGACCACGTGGGTGCAAGCCTCGCGCACGGAGGCCATCAGGTCGTGCGCCTCGGCATAAGCCTCTTCGATCAGATGCGCGAAGACCTCGGTATCGGTCTCGCTCTTAAAGTGGTGGCCGCGACCCTCCAGCTCTTCGCGCAGCTCGGCGAAGTTCTCGATGATGCCGTTGTGGACGATGGCGATACGGCCGTCGCAGCTGGTGTGGGGGTGAGCGTTAACGACGGAGGGCTTGCCGTGGGTGGCCCAACGGGTGTGGCCGATACCGCAGGTAGCGTCGCTGTCGATGTTGGAAAGCTCGCTCTCCAAGCCCGCGACCTTGCCCACGCGGCGGATGACGTCGAGGTGCGCCGCGGCGCCCTCGCCCACCTCGAGCGCGACGCCCGAGGAGTCATAGCCGCGATACTCCATACGCTTGAGGCCCGTGACCAGGATGTTCTTTGCAATATCAGAGCCGGTGTAGCCGACGATTCCGCACATAAGATAAATCCCTTCGTTCGCGTGACTGCAAGACGTCCACGCACAAGGGGCGCTGAGACGTATAACGTTCGAGTATTGTACTCACGCAAACGCAAGCTGATATACCAGAAGTGGTATCTCAACTTAGATACCACTCGATGCACACACGTCCAGCCGGTCCAAACCACCACAAAGGTGCCTGTCCCCTTCGTGGTGGTAGCGCTGGCAACGGCGTTTCCCCAGATAAAACCTGCCAAAATAAACCTGTCCCTTTTTGGTAGGTTTGGGATGCTACAATCTGGCTTGTACTTGAAACGCATCAAAGGGGCCGCTATGGCAAAGGTAAAAATCAGCGACGTCGCGCGCGAGGCCGGGGTTTCGTTGGGCACGGTTTCCAACGCGCTCAACCACCCCGAAAAGCTGCGCCCCGAGACCCTCAAGCTCATCAACGAGACCATCAATCGCCTTGGCTACCTGCCCAACCAAAGCGCCCGTCAGCTCGCAGGCGGCGCCACCAAGTCCTTTGGCCTGGTGCTCCCCCGTCTCGATCACGGCTTTTCGCTCCAAATCGCCAGCGGCGCCCACAACGAGGCCCGCAAGCACGGCTACGACTTGCTCATCGCCAACGCCGATAACGACGATATTCTAGAGGACCATTACCTGCGCTACTTTATGGGCACCCAGATGTCCGGCGTCATGGTTCAGCCCATGGCATCCCCCGACTGGCACCCCGCCATGACCAAGATGCCCGTGCCGATCGTCCATCTGGACATCCATTGCTCCGAGCCCGGCTACTACGTAGCGGCCGACAACGAGGCCCAGGGTCGCATCATTGCCGAACTTGCTATCGCCCGCGGCGCGCACCATATTGTCGTCGTCGGCCGAGCAGCATTTATGCAACTCACCCTGCGCGTCCTTGGCATTCATAAGGCGCTCGCCCTGCACCGCGATATCAAGATCGAAGTCATCGACGCCGGCGAATGGAATACCGCTGCCGACGGCTACGGCATCGGTGCCCAAATCGCCGAGCGCCCCGCGGACGAACGTCCCGATTTTGTCGTCGGCCTGACCGATGTGTTGGCCTCGGGCGTCGTTTCGGCACTGGTCGACAAGGGCATCTCTGTCCCCGGGCAAGTACGCGTGGCCGGATGCGACGGCAACCCGCTCGCTTGGAGCGGATCGGTCCCGCTCACTACGGTAGCGCCCCCGGGCTACGAGATTGGCCGCAAGGGCGTTCAATTGCTCATGGAGCAAATCGAGAACAAGGCCCCGGCAAAGATCAAGCATATCCGTGTCGGCTCCGCAGCGCGTACCGTCACCGCAGTCGCCGCCGAGGATACCAACCGCCAAGAACTGGTACGTCCGTTCCTACTGGAACGCGCCAGCACCCAGGCAAGCAGCCAGACCGACGCCACGGCCATCAACCTCGGTGCGTATCTATAGCACGCCCGCGAGTATGCTAAGTCGCCGCTTAAGCAAAAGGGGCCCGACCATTGCCGGACCCCTTTTGCTTAAGCGCAAACGTGGGCAATCGCTCGTTTCAACGCCGCAATTTTCTAGCGCACAGTCTTGATTGCCGCCGCCAGGTCGAACAACGTATCGAGCACGGCCTCGCAGCCATCCACCACGTCCTGCGGCAGCGGCACGATATCGGGGACGGCAAAGACGTGGCAGCCGGCCGTGATGCCCGAGACGCAACCATTGCGCGAATCCTCGACCACGGCGCACTCCTCGGGGGCAAAGCCCGCACGCTCGCAGGCGAGCAGATACATCTCGGGGTCGGGCTTGCCGTGCACGACGTCCTCGCCACACGTTACCGTTTCAAACTTGTCAAAAAGACCGACCATCTTAAGGTTGCGCTCGGCCGTAACGAGGCGCGACGACGTCGCTAGGCCCACGTGATAGCCCGCAGCCAGCAGCTCGTCTAGGCACTCGGCGGCGCCGGCCTTAAGTTCCAGTTCGGTCTTGACCATCTCGTCGCGAATCTCCTTGTGGCGACGATAGATCGCCTCGGTGGTTTCGTGGCTGCCATAATGCTTATCGAGGATGTCCATAACATCGGGCAGCGTGCGGCCGATAAACTGATGGATCAGCGCTTCATCAATCGCGAGCCCCAGCTCAGCGACGCCTGCCTTCCAGGCCTTAATCCCCAAACGCTCGGTATCGACCAGCGTTCCATCCATGTCAAAAATAACAGCCTTGATCATATCGGTCCCCCATCGACTCTCGCTGTCGCGTTGCTGCAACTCTACCGCATTTGGCAACTTGTATATAACGTATATACCATATTGCACTTTCGTTACACAGATAGAAGTCTTATGGCAAGTGACGCATTAGGATTATAGTTTTCGATCGAGTACTCAACGATAAGGAACGTTTCATGATTTTAGACACCACGGCACCCGCAGAGGAGCTTCAAGACAAGCTATCGGCGCTCGAGCAGCTGCTTTTGGCATACGGGCGCGTGGCTATCGGGTTTTCCGGCGGCGTTGACAGCAGCTTTTTGGCCGCCGTATGCGCCCGCGTCATGCCTACCAATACTCTTCTCGTCCATCTCACCACGCCGCTCATCGGCACGCCCGAGCAGGCTTCGTTTGAGCAGTCCGTTGATGGGCAGGCCAATGAGGGGCCGCATTTTAAGCTCCCCGTGCTCAATCTTTCGGTGGATCAGCTGCAGCTCCCCCAAGTAGCCTGCAACGATGCTAATCGCTGCTACCACTGCAAGCACGCCGGCTTTACCGCCATCGTCAACCACGCCAAGTCGCTCGGCTTTCCCACCGTCATCGATGGCAGCAATGCAAGCGATCGCGGTGACTACCGCCCCGGCATGCGTGCGGCAGAAGAGCTCGGCGTACGCTCACCCCTTATGGAGGTCGGCTTTACCAAGGACGAAGAGCGCGAGCTGCTGCGCGCATGGGGCTATCCCGTTTGGAACCTGCCGGCGGGAGCATGTCTTGCCACCCGCGTCCCCACGGGCGAGGAGCTTACGCGCGAGAAGGTCGATTTAATCCGCGCCTGCGAGGATTACCTGCACGATCTTGATCTGGCACAGGTACGCGCGCGCTTGATCGGCGGCTGCATGCATATCGAGGCCGCACCCGCAGATGTCGCCAAGATTGCCACCCTCGGCGGTGCCGCCGTCGGCGACAAGGGCAAGACCCCGCTGCCCGCCGTTATCGAGTCCGCGCTGCACGAGCTGGGCTGCGACCATATCTCCCCCGAGGTCACCCCCTACATTCACGGCAACATGAACCTTTAGGTTACGCCGTTTTACAAACGGCGTAACTGCTCGGCGCTGCGCAGGCCCCGGGCACGGCAATCTGACGTTCAACTTCACGGGCGCGACCAAAAGGTCAGCGCCCGCTTGTTTCACGTCACCTTACCGCACCCGGAGCCTGCTCGCTCGCATATGCTCAACCTGGACTGCGTTAACTGACCTACCAAAAAGGGACAGGTTTATTTTGGCAGGTTTTATCTGGGGAAATATCGCGAGACAATCGCCCCTCCAGCACCCATCTGGCCTCGAGAGACACTAGAGAGGCGACCCGGCTGCATCTACTTCTTCCGATATCGGCGGTTACGACTCGTCGATGAACCCATTACTTCGATGAGCCCTTTATCCGCCATTTTTGGCAGATGGTAACGGACAGACGAAATTTTGACCCCCGATGCAACCGCTATTTCTCGCGCCGTCATATCCACTTCGGCGCTGAGAGCCTCCAGAATCCTATCCGCTGTCGAAGCTGACGATTCTCTGCTCATATCGATAATCTCAAACGTGTCTTTGCCACATTTTGACAGGACATGTTTATCGACAAGATTCCCGCAGATCAGGCGAATGTCATCCGAATCCCACTTCAGGGCCTCTCGTATTTTTTGAACATCGCATACGCACCCATGCTCCCGCATAAACATGAGCAATGTTTCCTCGCGATCCGTCAGCTCGGTGCCCACATGGCTCTGAATCCACGTGCGGTTTTCAGCAAGCTCCGCCCCGTGCCGGGAAAGCAGTACCGTAAACGAATCGGCCTTAACGATAAATTTCGGCCTGCCAAGCGAACGAGACTCCATCTCGCGAATCATAGCCGGGATACCAGATCCCTGGCTTTCCGCAACGGCCCCCTCGGCATGCTCTAACGGCGTCGCCCCCATTAGGCTCATGAGCTTTGGGTTTCGGCAGCGCGATTCCCCGTCTGCAAGATTGTCCACCGTCTTTCCGCCCCAAAGCCCGCCAGGGTTTTTGATCTCTATTCTGTCTGGATAGATATCGACACTCACGGCCTGCCCCACAAACATGGGCGAATATTCTCGATGGATGCAGGCATTTGCCAAGGCCTCGCGCAAAACCTCCTGGGGAACTTCCCAATCCTCCCTTCTGCCAGCGCCTTGCACTATCGTCGCTTTGCGCAAGTTTCGTCCAATCGCGGCAAGGGCATCTTCGATGCAAGCCGGAATCGGGCCATCGCACAACTGGCGGTCAATAAACCGGGGTTGCCCGGGTGCAGATTTTTCCACATCGGAATGAACGGCGACATCGATCATCAGTTTGGGATAGAACTGCTGGGGGTAAATTCCCGCCGACAGAAGCCCCGCGAGCTTCACGGCACCATCCTTTGTAGTGATATTGAGTCTGACCAGCTGCTTTTCCAGCGTATCGGCCCCGCGCAAAACGCGCGGGGTCTGCAGCCGGCGATTTGCGATAATAGACCGCACGACATCTGGATCCAAATCCTCGACCGTTGCCTCCGAAACCACCGTGCCGTCTGCATCGCTCGGAAGCAACGCACTCTGCAGCTCATATAGCTCAGCGGGTGACATCTTGATATCTTTATCATCCACGCGCTTGTAGCTACCGTTCTGCACGCCGCGCGCGCCGATATAGCAAGGCTTCGCTTTAAGCTCAAGTTCAAAGATGCGCACCAGAAGCACCTGGAGCCCGTCGACCTCGCCTCGATCAAGCTCGTACCGCGGCGCATGGGTCACCACTGCCGCTGAGCCTCCGTCTCCGATACCCGAAACAAACTGATCGCGCACCCTATCGATAGCAAAGTTAGCCGAAGGAACAAATCCTTCGGCTTCGTTCAGGCCCAAAATAATGAGCCCACCCGCAGTGTTCGCAAAAGCGCTCACTGTCTCCCATACGTCTGCGCTCAATTTATTCGTGCAGGCTTTAACTTCTACCGATGCGTCATCAGTCCCCCGCCTGCGAAGGCGCTCAACGATAAGGCCAAGAGGTTCATCCAGCAGCATTGGCATTCCGTCTCTCTAAAACGATAGATTTATCTCTCTAAAGTATAGTATATCTCTCTAACTTTAGAGAGATAAGCACCTTATTTTAGAGAGACATTTAGAGAGATGTATCGAATTCACTGTTAGATAGCCCAATGTTATCTCTTTAACTGGCTTTCTCTTTAGAGAGACAATTAGAGAGACGAGCGCGACCTCTCTAATCAAGGGCACCACTCTTTAAGGTGCACACTCCCTAACCGTGCCCTAAGTTGCGGTGAAATAGTCCCCCGATTAACCTGCCAAAAAGGGACAGGTTTATTTTGGCAGGTTTTATCTGGGGAAACGCTGAATAGCCCCACATTCACAACCGCCGCAGCTCCATATGAGGCAAATGAATCCGTAGCATTTATCCCAAATCTTAAGTATTTGTTCGACAGAACGGCCCCTGCTGGCTCCTGCTAGACTGGTAGACTCCCAACCGTCCATCCAGGAGCCTCCATGTCGCGCAAGTCCGCCTACAAGCAAGTACTTTCCATCGGCACCGCCGTGGTGCTCGGGTTTGCGCTGTTTACGGGATCGCTCGACGGAGCGCCCAAGTTACTGTCGCCGCAAAGCGATGAGCAGGCGGCGGCTCTGGCCGAAAAACAAAACGAGAGTCCCAGCCGCACCGACGACGAGGCAGACCTGGTCGCTCGGCTCGAATCGGGAACGGCGAGCTCCCCGGACCCTCAAAACAGCCAGGACTCTGGCGATGGCTCCGATTCCGCCGCACCCGACACCGATGACGACGCTTCCGCGGACAGCGCCGCCGCCCCCATCGACGAGGTCGAAAACCCCGATCTTGACCGCGCCCGCGGCGTATACCTCAGCAGCATTCCCGACTACGCCGGCAACCCCTACGTTGCCCTTCGCGCCGACAGCATGCACCCGCTCGGCACGCCATCATTCACACTCGATGAATACGATCGCGCCACCGAAGAGGGCTGCTTTAAGAAATTCTCCAAGCTCGACAGCCTGGGCCGCACTCGCAAGGCGCTCGCCTGCGTGGGCCCCGAGTCACTCGGTCAAGGCAAGCGCGGCGATATCTCGCGTATCCATCCTGCCGGTTGGCACCAGCAGCGCTACGACTTTATTCCGGGCCAGAGCCTCTACAACCGCTGCCACCTTATCGCCTGGTCACTCTGCGGCGAGAACGCCAATCGCAAGAATCTCCTCACCGGCACGCGTTATCTCAACGAGACGGGTATGCTGCCGTTTGAAGAGCAGATTCTCAACTATATTCGCGATACGGGCAACCACGTGCTCTATCGCGTCACGCCCATGTATAACGAAGAGGAGCTTGTCTGCCGCGGCGTGCGCCTTGAGGCGCAATCGGTCGAGGACCACGGCAAGACCCTCTGCTTCCACGTGTACTGCTACAACCTGCAGCCGCACGTGCAGATCGACTACGCCACCGGCCGCAACCAGGCATCCGGAGACTAGTGCCGACCGCACCGCCCGTAACCCAAAAATGATTCGTTTTCCTCCGTCCCCATGGGATCAAAAAAGGCCGCCCTGGATTACCCAGGGCGGCCTTTTCGTCAGCGTCCACATTGCAGGCAACGTCACACGCTACTTGGCGCGGCCCTCCTCATAGCGCTCGACCAGCTTGGCCTGAACGTCATAAGGCACCTGCTCATAGCCTGCGGGCTTCATGGTAAAGTCACCCGTGCCGCGCGTGATAGAGCGCAGGCGCGTCGAGTAATCCGTCAGCTCGGCGAGAGGTGCCTGGGCGATGACCACGGTGTCGCCGCGTTCATCGGTCTCCATGCCCGTCACGCGACCGCGCGATGCCGAGATGTCACCCATCACGGCGCCGGCGTAGCTCTCGGGAATAGTCACCGTGATTTCCTCGATGGGCTCCAGCACCACCGGGTCGGCATCGGCGCATGCCTTGCGCAGGCCGATGCGAGCCGCCGCGCGGAACGCCATCTCGTTGGAGTCGACGCTGTGATACGAGCCGTCGTACACAGCCACGCGAATGCCCGTGAGCGGGTAGCCGGCAATGATGCCGTCCTTCATGGTCTCCTGGACACCCTTGTCCACGGCGGGGATCAGCGAGCGCGGAATGCGGCCACCCACGACCTCATCCACAAACTCGTAGCCGTCGCTCGTGCCGTCGGGCCCAATAAGCGGCTCCACGCGCAGCCAGCAGTCGCCGTACTGACCGGCGCCACCGGTCTGCTTCTTGTGGCGACCCTGGGCGCTCGCCGTGCGGCGGATGGTCTCGCGATACGGAATGCGGATCGGCACGCTCTTGGCCACGACCTTGGTGCGATCCTCCAAACGGTTGAGCAGCACCGAAACCTGCGCCTCACCAACGGCGGAGATGATAGTCTGGCCCGTCTCCTCGTCACGATCGATGCTCATGGTCGGATCAGCCTTGCACGCCTTCTCGATAAACGTATAGAGCTTCTCTTCGTCGCCACGGTTCTCGGCCTCGATGGCAATGCGGTACTGCGAGTTGGGGAACTTAAACGCCGCAGCCTCGACCTTACCGGTAATGGAGAGCGTATCGCCCGTCTCGGCCGCCAGCTTGGGCGCCACGATGATGTCGCCGGCATAGGCGTGACCGACCTCGGTCATGTCGCGGCCGCACATCACATACAGGTGGGCCAGACGATCGCTCTTGCGGGTACGCGCGTTGATCAGCTCAAGGCCCGGCTCAAGCGTGCCCGTCAGCACCTTGATAAAGCTGATGCGACCCTGCTGAGGATCGGCCAGGGTCTTAAACACAAAGGCCACCGGGCGGTCATCGTCACTCGAGATCTTAAGCGAATCGCCGTCAATGAGCGGCATCTCGCCATAGTCGGTCGGCGCCGGGAAGTACGTGGCGATGTCGTCCATCAGCGAGTTGACGCCCTGCTCCTTGATGCAATCGCCCGCAAAGACCGGCACAAAGATGCGCTCGGCGATCGCCTTCGACAGCAGGCCTTCGAGCTCCTCCTGCGTCAGCGTCTCCTCGCCTTCCAAGTACTTCATCATCAGTTCGTCGTCAGCCTCGGCCACCAGCTCGCACAGATGGTCATGGGCCTCCTCGGCCTGGGCACGATACTCCTCGGGAATCTCCGACTCAACGGCCTCGGCGCCGTTGCAATGGCGCGCCTTCATGCGCACCAGGTCGATGATGCCGTCAAAGTCCTCGCCCTCGCCCCAGGGAAGGGTCACGGCGCCCAGGCGCGTGCCAAAGCGCTCCTGCAGCAGGTCCATCGTGGTCGCAAAGCTGGCCTCGGGGCGCGACAGGCGGTTTACGAACACCGCACGCGCCAGGCGCAGGTCCTCGGCGGCATACCAGAGCTTAACCGTCGTAGGCTGCGGGCCAGCCTCGGCGTCGACCACAAACAGCGCCGTCTCGCAGACGCTCATCGCGGCAAAGGCGTCGCCGATAAAATCGGGATAGCACGGGGCATCGAGCACGTTGATGCGGGCGCCCTTCCAATCGATCGGCGCGATGGTCGTCGAGATGGAAAACGCACGCTTGACCTCTTCGGGGTCATAGTCGAGCGTGGGCTTGGTGCCGTCGTGGCCACCCAGGCGGGCGGTCTTACCGGAAAGGTGGAGCATGGCCTCGGCGAGTGAAGTCTTGCCCACTCCGCCTTGGCCTACGAGCACCACGTTCCTTACGTTGCCGGTCTTGGGAGCACCCATGATGACCTCCTTGCAGGGTCGCGCGCGATGCGCGACGCCAACGGGGAGAGTTCGCGGTCGATGCCGTCCCGGGAGCAGCATGGTCGGCAGCCGATCCGACTCACCCTCCAAATGTCCTATGCCACCACCCTACCCTTGCAGTCGCCTGTCCATGCAGACCTTTCGGCACGCGTATGAATACGGGCGGCGAGAGGAGGAGGCGAGTATGCGAGGCGATTATTGAACCCCGCGGATGCAAAAACCGCCGCAGATCATAAGACCTGCGGCGGTTTCGCCTCAATAAACAGTTGAGTAAATAGCTGAGCCTATCCCTCGATACGGCTCAGGAACTCGCGCGTACGCTGCTCGCGCGGATGGTCGATGACCTGCTCGGCCGGACCCTCCTCGACAATACGACCGCCGTCCATAAAGACCACGCGGTCGGCAACGTCGCGGGCAAACTGCATCGCGTGCGTCACGATCACCATCGTCATATTATGCGCGGCCAGATCCTTGATGACGCGCAGAACCTCGGCCGTCAGCTCGGGATCGAGCGCCGAGGTCGGCTCATCAAAGAACAAGATTTCCGGGTCGAGCGCCAGGGCGCGGGCAATACTCACGCGCTGCTGCTGGCCGCCCGAAAGCTCACAGGGCACCTTGTTCTCGTTGCCCGTCAGCCCCATCTGTGCAATAAGCTCGTGTGCGCGGGCCTCCGCCTGCTCGCGCGGACGCTTAAGCACGCGAATCGGCGCATCGGTGATGTTTTTCATCACGGTATAGTGCGGGAACAGATTGTAGTTCTGAAACACCAGACCAAACCGCGAGCGCGCCTGTTTGGGTACATCGCCCTTTGCGTACACCGCGCCCGAACCCGCATCCGTCGCGACGGCAAGGTCGCCAAACGAGAGCGAGCCACCGTCGAGCGTCTCGAGCAGCGTGGCACAGCGCAGCAGCGTGGACTTACCGCCGCCCGAAGGCCCGATAATCGCCACGACCTCGCCACGCTTTACCTCGAGCGAGATATCCTTGAGCACCTCATTGCCGCCAAACGCCTTGCGTGCGTTCGATATATTCATTACCGAATTAATCATGGTAGTAATCCAATTTTTTCTCGGCAGCGCCCAGCAGCATCTCGACCACAAAGTTAAAGACCCAGTAGATCAGCGCCGCGATTGCGAACGGCACCATGCTCACCTGCGAGGCGACCAGCGCCTTGGCCGTCGAGAACATCTCGCCCACGCCGATAGCGAACGCCAGCGACGTGTCCTTGACCAGCGTGATGATCTCGTTGCCCATCGCCGGCAAAATGCGCTTGGCGACCTGCGGCATCACGATATACAGAAACGTCTGCATGCGCGAGTAGCCCAGCACCTCGGCTGCCTCGTATTGGCCGCGCGGAATGGACTGCAAGCCCGAGCGATAGATCTCGGCAAAGTAGCCGGCGTAGTTGATGATGAACGCCACGACGCATGCCGTCCATTTGGAATCGGGCGTGAGCGAGATGCCGAACACGTAGTACGGGGCAAAGTAGATGGCGAACATCTGTAGCATGAGCGGCGTGCCACGCATCACCGAAATATAGATACGCGCGATCCAGCGAAGCGGCGCAATTTTGCTCATGCGCATGAACGCCACGGGGATTCCCAGCGGAATCGACCCCAGCAGCGTCAGCACAAACAGCTGCAAACTGACCAAGAATCCCTGGCCAAGCATCTGCATCATGACCTGAATAGACATTACTTGAGCACCCAATTATCGAAAGACAGACCGTAATCTGCATATTTATTGCAGAGGTCCTTGACCGTGCCATCCTCGTAGAGTGCCTTGAGCGACTCGGTCACGGCATCGGCGGACTTGGTTTCGCCCTTCTTAAAGCCAACGGCGTAGTGCTCGCTGGACAGCGGCTTGTCGAGCTGCGTATAGGCATCGGGCTTGGCGGCAAGCTGATACTGGGCAATCGAAAGGTCGCAAGCCACGGCATCGACCGCGCCGCTCTCGAGCTGCATAAAGGCCGTGTTGTACTCGCCGATCGTGTCGAGCGTGGCAAACGTCGCCGCCAGATCCTTCTGTTCGCCCTCGAGCACATCCTGCGCAGCGGAATCGGTCTGGGTAATCACGGTCTTGCCGGCAAGATCGTCCCAGCTCTTGATGCCTGCATCCTTCTTTACCACCAGCACCTGCTCGTTGAGCATGTACGGCTCGGAGAACGTGTAGTCGTCCTCGCGACCCTCCATGGTAAAGCCGTTCCAGATGCAGTTGATGGCCCCCGAGTTGAGCAGCGTATCCTTGGCATCCCAGTCGATGGCCTCGTATTTGACCTCCCAGCCCTGCTTATCGGCAACAGCCTTGGCCAGATCGAGGTCAAAACCAGTGTACTCTCCGTCGTCGCCCACAAAGCCGTACGGAGGATAGGACTTGTCAAAGCCCACGACGAGCTTCTTGGACTCCGCAGCGCCCTTCACATCCTTGGCCGCGGCAGAGCCAGCAGCGGAGCCCTTGCCGGCACCACCGCCGCAACCGACAAGACCAAGGCCAAGCACCGTGGCGAGCGAGCCTGCTAGACCAACAAACTGGCGACGAGACATATCGGTGTTCATGGTATTCCCCCTTGATGACACTTTAGTTAGGTAAAGTGAGTCATGTAACGTTCAGAATCATACACTTTAGCGTGATAGAGCACAAGATGAGTTTGCCCGCCGCGCGAGGGGTGCGGGGGTTAAGTTTCCTGCTCTACAGTCCTGCTCACGACGGAGGCCACATTAAGTGGCCTCC
>CALLNU010000012.1 GCA_938005465.1 uncultured Collinsella sp. | reverse complement strand
ACGGAGAGCACATTAAGTGCTCTCCGGCTCGTGCGGAACTCGCGATCGACCTTATGCCCCGCCCCTCGGGACTAAGGATACATGGTTGGAGTTGCTATACTGCAAAATTTATCGGCCTGTGACCTATTCCATGTCCCAGGTCGGCTCATCTTCACCACCTTTAAATAAAAAAGAAGTACCGGTTGGAGCCGGTACTTCTTTTGGTGCGTTGTTATTTGGCTGTGGCTTTTCTCGTAAGCTTACAGGCCGCAGGCTGCTTTGAGTTCGTTGACTCGGTCGGTTTTCTCCCAGGTGAAGTCGGCGTCTTCGCGGCCGAAGTGACCGTAGGCTGCCGTTTTTTCGTAGATGGGGCGACGCAGGTCTAGGTCGCGGATGATTGCGCCCGGGCGCAGGTCGAAGGTCTTCTCTACGGCCTCGACGATCTTGTCCTCGGCAACATGTGCGGTACCGAAGGTGTCGACCATGATTGAGAGGGGCTTGGAAACGCCGATGGCGTAGGCAAGCTCGACCTCGCAGCGGTCGGCCAGACCGGCGGCGACCACGTTCTTGGCGACCCAGCGCGCGGCATACGCGGCGGAGCGGTCGACCTTGGTGCAGTCCTTGCCGCTAAAGGCACCGCCGCCGTGACGACCGTAGCCGCCGTAGGTGTCGACGATGATCTTGCGGCCGGTCAGGCCCGTGTCGCCCATGGGGCCGCCCACGACAAAGCGACCGGTGGGGTTCACGTAGATATCGGCATTATCCCACGGCATGTTCTCGGCGGCCATGACCGGGGTGATGACGTGCTCGATGAGGTCGGCCTTGATCTTGCCCATGTCCTCGATCTCGGCGGCGTGCTGCGTGGAGATAACGATGGTCGTGACCTCGACGGGCTTGCCTTCCTCGTAGCGCACGGTGACCTGGGTTTTGCCGTCGGGACGCAGATAGGCGAGGGTACCGTCGTGACGTACGGCGGCCAGGCGCTCGGCCAGGCGGCTTGCCAGGTAGTGCGGCATGGGCATGAGGGTCTTGGTCTCGTTGGAGGCATAACCGAACATCATGCCCTGGTCGCCGGCACCGATCAGGTCGATCGGGTCGGTGGTCGCGCCGGTCTGGGTCTCGAAGGACTCGTCGACGCCCTGGGCGATATCGGGCGACTGCTCGTGGATGAGGCTCATAACGCCGCAGGTGTCGCAGTCAAAACCGAACTTGGCACGGTTATAGCCAATGCGGCGGATAACGCCGCGGGCGATTTCCTGAACGTCGACGTAGGCCTGGGTGCGAATCTCGCCGGCGACGATAACGGTGCCGGTGGTCACGAGGGTCTCGCAGGCGCAGCGGACGTTCTCCACGTTGGCGGGCACGCCGTTGGGGGCGATGTAGCCCTGCTCCTGCAGCTCTATTTCTTTTGCGAGGATTGCGTCGAGGACGGCATCGCTGATCTGGTCAGCGATCTTATCGGGATGACCTTCGGTCACCGACTCCGACGTAAATACGAAGGACCCGTGTTGGGGCGGGATGGAACGAAGTTCGTCTGACATGATTGTCCTTTCAAAAACGTGTCCCGGCGACCGTTGCCATTCCGCCGGGCTCTCTATGCAAGGGCACATCATAGCGCGTAAATCAAACATTCACACCCTTTCCGCACCTACTCATTGGGGACAGACTTAAATGACCATCCGTGTACTCATTGGGGACAGGCTTAAACGACCAGCCTTACCTAAGTGCCGACAGGTTGCCCAAAGAATGGTCATTTAAGTCTGTCCCCAATGAGTAGGTCGGTGCCCTTTGTGCGGAGGTTGCTTTGATGCTTTATACTGGTGCGGTTAGACATCCATCCTGCAATCGAGGAGATTTCCATGGCATCAGACGTTCGCGTCCGCTTTGCACCCTCACCGACGGGCAAGCTGCACATCGGCGGCGCCCGCACCGCTATCTATAACTGGGCTTTCGCCCGCGCAAACGGCGGCACGTTCATCCTGCGCATCGACGACACCGACCCCACCCGCTCCACCGACGAGAACACGCAGATCATCCTGCGCGCCATGCGTTGGCTGGGCCTGGACTGGGACGAGGGTCCCGAGGTGGGCGGCGACTTTGGCCCCTACGCCCAGACCGAGCGCCTGGACCTGTACAAGCAGGCCGCCCAGAAGCTTTGGGACGAGGGCAAGGCCTATCCCTGCTTCTGCACCAAGGAGCAGCTCGACGCCGATCGCAAGGCCGCGCAGGAGCGCAAGGACCCCTTCCAGGGCTATCAGCGCCGCTGCCGCGATCTTGATCCCGAGGAGGCCCGCCGCCGCATCGAGGCCGGCGAGTCCTACGTCCTGCGCATCAAGGTGCCCGAGGACCGCGGCGACGTCGTCATCCACGACGCCGTCCACGGTGAGGTGACCTTCGACGCCAAGGAGCTCGACGACTTTGTCATCTTCCGCTCCGATGGCACGCCCACGTACAACTTCGCGACCGTCGTCGACGACGCCATGATGAAGATCACCCATGTCATCCGCGGCGACGACCACCTGTCCAACACCCCGCGTCAGGTCATGGTCTACGAGGCCCTCGGCGCGCCCGTGCCCACGTTCGCCCACATCTCCATGATCTTGGGCGCCGACGGCAAGAAGCTCTCCAAGCGCCACGGCGCCACCTCCGTGGAGGAGTACCGCGACGCCGGCTACCTGTCCGATGCCTTCGTCAACTATCTGGCTCTGCTGGGCTGGTCACTCGACGGCGAGACCACGATCATCCCGCGTGATGTCCTGGCCAGCAAGTTCTCGCTCGACCGCATCTCCAAGAACCCGGCGACCTTCGACCCCAAGAAGCTCGATTGGGTCAACGCCGAGTACATCAACAGCATGTCCGACGCGCAGTTTGCCGACGAGATCATGGTCCCCGAGCTGCACGAGGCTGGTCTCATAGAGGGCAATGTTGAGTACGGTGAGGACTGGATCGACGCACTCGCTGCCATCGTCAAGCCTCGCACCAAGATGCCGGCCGACGCCGTTACCGTCGCCGCCCCCATCTTCGCTACGGCCGAGACGCTTGAGTATGACGAGAAGTCCGTCAACAAGGGCCTGGCCAAGGAGGGCATGGGTGCCATTCTGGATGCCGCCAAGGCCGCGCTTGAGGGTGTTACCGAGTGGACGGCTGCCAACATCGACGCCGCGCTTGAGCCGCTGCCCGAGCAGATGGACCTTAAGAAGCGCGTGGTGTTCCAGGCCGTGCGCGTCGCCGTCTGTGGCAACATGGTGAGCCCTCCGCTGGGCGAGACCATGGCGCTCGTCGGTCGCGACGACTGCCTGGCGCGCATCGACCGCGCCCGCACGATGGCGCTGTAATCGCTGCGCAAACGTATGTATCCGAGCCCCGTTCACCCGAGCGGGGCTCTTGTTTCTGTAGACGTATGGGATAGGAGGTGCTGGGGCCATGGCTGAGCAACTTTCGCTGTTTGGTTCGCCAGAACCGGAGGAGGTTTCGGTGAAGCCAGTGCCTGCCGCTGCCTCGGCTCAGCCTAAGCCTGCGCGCGAGCCCATTGCCGCCTACGCGAGCGTGGTCCTCGACATCCCGACGCGTGCGCTGTCCGAGCCATTCGCCTACGGCATCCCCCGGTCCCTTGCTAACGAGGCGCAGATCGGATCCACGGTCCTAGTCCACTTTGGCAACCGTGCGGCCGCGGGCCACATCGTTGACATCGCGCCCGAGCTGGCCGACCTGCAAGGTAACGAAGCTCTCGATCCCGCGCGTATCAAGCCTATCGAGGCTATCCTCAGCAAACCGCTCTTTACTGCAGAGGCCGCCCGCATCGCGCGTTGGATGAGCCGCGAATATGTCGCGACGCTTTCCGAGTGCCTGCGCCTGTTCTTGCCCCCGGGCGGCAGCCCGCGTGTGGTCAAGGGCGACGACGGCGTGTGGGCCGTTGAGCGCCCCGCCGTCAAACCCATCCAAAACCGCTGGGTCATGCTCACGCCCGAGGGCTTCGACTATACGCCGCCCAAGACCGCGGTCCGCCAGCGTCAGCTCATCGAGGCGCTCCAGTGCGGCCCGGTCACGACGCGCGACCTCAACCTTCTCTATAACAGCATGTCGGCGACCATCAAGGCGCTCGAAAGGCGCGGCGTCGTGGTGGTGGAGGAGCGCCGTGCTTGGCGTGGCTGCAGCGAGCAGACCACGCTGTCCTCGGCAAGCGGCAAGGCGCCGGTCGCGCTTACCAACGGCCAGCAGCAGGCGCTCGCGCAGATCGAGCGCGCCCGCCTTGACGCCCACGGCGACGTGGTACTTGTCGACGGCGTCACTGGCTCCGGCAAAACCGAGGTCTACCTCTCCGCCATTGAGCGCGTACTCGCCGCCGGCCGCTCAGCCTGCGTGCTTGTGCCCGAGATCTCGCTGACGGCCCAGACCGTCGGCCGTTTCCGCTCGCGCTTTGGCGAGACGGTCGCGGTTTTCCATTCACGCCTTTCGGCCGGCGAGCGCCTGGACCAGTGGGATATGGTCGCCAGCGGTGCGGCCCGCTTGGTCGTCGGCGCCCGCTCAGCGCTCTTTTGCCCGTTCAGCGACCTGGGCCTCATCATCATCGACGAGGAGCACGAGACCAGCTATAAGCAGGGCTCCAGTCCGCGCTACCACGCGCGCGAGGTGGCGGCCGAGATGGCGCGGCGCTATCGCTGCCCGCTTGTGTTGGGCTCCGCCACGCCTTCTGCCGAGGCCCTCGACCGCTGCCGCCGTGGCACGTATAACGGTGCCACCTGGACGCGCGTCGAGATGCCCGAGCGCCCGGGACACGCCGTGCTGCCGACAGTCCGCATTGCCGACCTGCGCCGTGAGTTTTCTCACGGCAGTCGCTCCATGTTCTCAAAACCGCTGATGGAAGGCCTGAAACGCGTGGTCGAGCGCCGCGAGAAGGCCGTGCTGTTGCATAACCGCCGTGGCTTTGCGCCATTCCTGATGTGCCGCGAGTGCGGCTGCGTCCCCACCTGCAACCACTGCTCCACCGCGCTTACGTATCACGAGCGCACGCACACGCTGCAGTGCCACACCTGCGGATCGTCCTGGCGCGTGCAGCCCTATCCCGCGCCCACGAGCCGTTGCCCCAAATGTGGCAGTCGCTACCTGGCAAAAATGGGTCTGGGCACGCAGCAGATTGAGGACGCACTGCACCAGATGCTTCCCGAGGATGTCGCCATTATTCGCATGGATGCCGATTCCACGCGCGGTAAGGATGCGCACAAAAAGCTGCTCGAGCAGTTCGATGCGGCAGATTGCGCCGTGTTGCTGGGCACCCAAATGATCGCAAAGGGTCTCGACTTTCCCGAGGTCACGCTCGTAGGCGTGGTCAATGCCGACTTCGCCCTCAAGCTGCCCGACTTTCGCGCAGGGGAGCGCGCCTACGACCTGCTGGAACAGGTGGCGGGCCGTGCCGGTCGCGGCGATCGCCCCGGCGAGGTGATCATCCAGACCTACCTGCCCGAGGATCCGGTCATCCGCGCCGTCGCTGAGCATGACCGTTCGATCTTTACCGACTACGACCTGGATCAGCGCCGCGACGCGCTATACCCGCCGTTTGTTCGCCTGGTCAACATCTTGGTGTGGTCGGCGAACCGAGACAACGCGCAAGACTACATCGGGCGCATCGCGAAGCTCCTCAAGCGTCGCTGGCATGCCGCCGCGCCCGACTTTTTGCGGGCGGGGAGCGCCGTGCCCCAGGTGCTTGGTCCGGCTTCGTGTGTAATCGAGAGAGCCAAGGACCGTTACCGCTTCCATCTGCTTGTAAAGTCGCCGGTAGGGTACCATGTCTCTGATGATATCGACGCCTGCCTCAAAGAGGTGGGCTCCGTGCGCGGCGTGAGCGTGAGCGTTGACGTCGACGCCTATGATTTGATGTAACAACCCGAAAGGATGGCCATGGAAGCCAACGGAATCGTACTGTCGCCCGACCCTCGTCTGCGCCAGGAGTGCGCCGTCATCGAGGAGATCACCCCGGCGATCGAGGCGCTTGCCGAGAAGATGAAGAAGATGATGTTCGACAACGGCGGTTGCGGTCTGGCTGCCCCGCAGATCGGTGAGCTCATTCAGCTTGTCACCATCGACTGCGACTACAGCGACAAAAGCGACTACGACCCGTACGTGCTCATCAATCCCGTCATTGTTGAGCAGAGTGACCATCTGGTGCCGTTTAGCGAGGGCTGCTTGTCCATCCCCGGCATTAGCTGCGAGATTGAGCGTCCCGACCATGTCGTTGTCGAGGCGTACGACCTGGATGCCAACCTTATTCGCTATGAGGCCACGGGCGACCTGTTCTGCGTGTGCCTGCAGCACGAGATCGATCATCTGCACGGCAATACCATGTTTGAGCGACTCAAGCCGATGCAGAGGATCAAGGCAGTCAAGGAGTACCAGGACGCCCTGGCCCGCGGCGCTCGACCGGGCGAGACGGAGTAGGTTTGTCCGTCCCCGGGGCGCCCGCCTATATCATCCCGTGCTCAAACATTCTCGCTGCGCTGCGAAACTGCGCGCGGGACGATATAGGCGGGCGCCCCGGGGACTACGATGACGCTGCTTGTCTCGCCCGGGTGCCGTCGGGCCAGGGAGGGGCGTCTTCGCTGATAATTGCTTTGTTGGAAGAGCTGCTTTTATTGCGGCTCTTTCTTTGGTTTTGGGTATATTTGTTTTTGTTGAAATGTTATTGCGGATGGGCTGGTGACTTGGCTTTCCGCTGTTGTTTGTAGCCGTCTCGGCTCGTTATTGAGAGGAGACTAACTTTTATGCGTATTGTGTTTATGGGTACGCCTGATTTTGCTGTGCCTTCGCTGGTTTCGCTTGTTGAGGCTGGGAATGAGATTGCGCTTGTTATTACTCGTCCTGATGCTGTTCGTGGGCGTGGTAAAAAGTTGGAGCCGTCTCCTGTTAAGGCCAAGGCGCTTGAGCTTGGTCTACCTGTTGTTGAGGCAAATCGTATGACGCCTGAGGTCGTTGAGGCGCTTCAGGCTGTCCAGGCTGACATTTTCTGTGTGGCTGCTTATGGTTGCATTTTGCCTGATGACGTGCTGCATATGGCGCCGCTTGGTATTGTGAATGTCCATGCTTCGCTGCTGCCTCGTTGGCGTGGCGCTGCTCCCATTCAGCGTGCCATTCTTGCTGGTGATGAGGTTGCTGGCGTTTCCATTATGCGCATTGGGCATGGCGTGGATACTGGTGCTTATTGTGCTCAGGCTTCCACGTCGGTTGCCGGTAAGCATGCTGAGGCGCTGACCATGGAGCTTGGTGAGCTTGGCGGCAAACTGCTTGCCGACACGCTTCCTTCTCTTGCAGATGGCACCGCCGTGTGGACTGAGCAGGATGAGTCGCTCGTCACTCATGCTGCCAAGATTTCCAAACTGGAGATGCGTCTAGATCCGCAAATGGCGGCGCTTGATTGCGTGCGTCATGTGCTGGCCTCATCCGATACCGCGCCCGCCCGTTGCGTGATTGCCGGCAAGACCGTGCGCGTGCTCGATGCTGCGCTGGCCGATGTTTCGCTTGGCGAGGGCGCTGTTGACGTTAAGAACAAGCGTGTGTACCTTGGCCTTTCCGATGGCTCGGTTGAGTTGCTCGAGGTTAAGCCCGATGGCAAGCGTGCTATGGCCGCTTCTGCTTGGGCTGCTGGCCTGCAAGGCGCCGATCTTATCTGGGGTGTTTTGTCATGAGCAAGCTGTCTCCCGCACGCAAGCTTGCGCTCGATGTGCTGATGGAGGCCGATCGCCGCGGTATGTATGCGCGTGATGTGCTGTCCTCTCGCGCATCGGCCAAGGCTATTGACCAGCGCGATTCCGCATTTGCCGCCCGCCTGGCGCTCGGTGTTGCCGCCACGCAGGGTATTTTGGACGAGCTGCTCGATCAGTTTCTCGATAAGCCGAAAAAGGTTGCGCCGCGTGTTCGCATGGCGCTTCGTATCTCGGCCTTCGAGATGCTCTATCTACATACGCCTGGCCGCGTTGCGGTGAGTCAGGGCGTTGAGCTGGTGCGCAGCGGAGCTAAGTCTGCCTCAGGTTTGGCCAATGCCGTGCTGCATAAGGTCGCGGACAACGTTGAGGACTTTGCTACTGCGTCCGATGTGGATGAGTCTGAGCGACGCTTGGTTCGTCTGTCGCGCCTGATGGGTCTGCCGCGTTGGCTGTGCGCTCGTATTATGGCTTCGTTTGACACACCGGAGGGCGCGCTTAACTTTGCCGGCAATCTGGCCCCCGCGCCGCTGGCCCTGCATGAGAACGCCTTTGCGACCAAGCCCGATCCGTATATCTCGCAGCTCGTCGCGCCTGTCTTTCCGGGTTGCCATGCCCCGGTTGATGCCCAGGTTACCGTTGCTTCGGGTATATTTGAGCGTGCTGCCGCGGTGGCCTCGGACCTTAACGCGCAGCTCATCGCCACAGCTGCCACGCGCCCTGGTAGCTGCCTTGAGATTGGTGCCGGTCGTGGCACCAAGACCTATGTGATGATGTGTCAGGCCAAGCGTGCCGGCTACGACCGCCAGCACACTGCACTCGATTTGCACGACCGCAAGTGTGACCAGAATCTCGCGCGCCTGCATAAGGCCGGTATTCAGGGCGTCCGTACGGTTTCGGGTGATGCCTGCGAGCTTGATGAGGTGCTCACATCGTTTGATGCCATGCTTGGCGAGCCGGTTAAGTTCGACACGGTTTTTATCGATGCGCCGTGCTCTGGCACCGGAACCATGCGTCGTCATCCCGAGATTCCGTGGCGTCTGACCGAAAACGATGTGACGGTTGAGCTGCCCAAACTGCAGCTGTCGATGCTCAAGGAAGCCGCCGCGCGCGTGGCTGCCGGCGGCGAGCTCATCTATGCGACGTGCTCGGTCTTCGACGAGGAGAACACGCAGGTGGTGGATGCTTTCCTGAACTCTCCCGAGGGTGCCGGCTTTAGCGTCGCACCGCTCTCCGAGGCGCAGATCCTGCAACTTCCCGAGTTCGAACAGGCTAAGAAGCTCGTCTCTGTACGCCAGAACGATCGAGGCCTCTTCCAAAGCGTGCCGGTAAACGCCGACTCCTACGACGGCCACTTCTGTGCCTGCCTGGTCCACAAGTAACGACTAAGTTGCGGTGAAATAGGGATTGAATAGCGGCTTAAGCCCGCCAAACAGTCCTTATTTCACCGCAACTCATAGAGCTACCTGCAACAGAAAGAGGCAGCCCCGCGATCGGCGTTGATCGCGGGGCCGCGTTGTTTCTAGTGGCTATGCGGGCAGTTGGCGCAGCAGCCGCTCGTGGCGTTGGTGCTGGAGCCGCCGCTTCGCTGGTCGGTGTTGTAGAAACCGCTACCCTCAAACTTGATGCCGCTGGCCGAGAACGTCTTTGCCGCCGGGGCGCCGCAGCTCGGGCACACGACCTCGGGGGTCTCGGACATGGGATGCTCAACCTCAAACACGTTGCCGCAACTCGAGCACTTGTAATCGTAGCGCGCCATAATACTTCCTTTTCAGCACAAAGCGGGCAGATCGCTCTGCCCGCATAAATTCAAACAGCTGTAACTGTACCCTATATCGGGGGTTTTATCACGCTTCGCCCCAGAATCTATGGGTGTTGCGCAGGAGCTGTGCAGTTTTGCCCTCGGCGGCCGCAACGTCGGCCTCGTCAGCCTGCCAGGTCCAGTTGCCCGTGGCCACGCCCGGTACGTTCATGCGCGCGTCGTCGCCAAGCCCCAGGACATCTTGCAGCGGCATCATCACCAGGGGAGCGTCGCTTGCCAGCGCGTCGCTCATCAGCTTAGCCGCCACCTCAACACCGCTTGGTTCATCGCCGCCCGCAAAGGAACGCGTGCACCAACCGGCCAGCGTCGACGTATCGTGCGTCGAGGTGTACAGAATCTTGCCAGGCGTGGGGTGCACACCGCAGCGAACGTCGTAGTCGCTAAACTCCAGCACGTCCATGCCGGGGAAGCCGCAGGTCGAAGCCATCGCACGAACACCGGGCGTCAGATAGCCCAGATCCTCGGCGATAAAGTTGAGCGGACCAAGCTCGTCGTAGGCGGTCTGGAACAGGTCCTTGCCTGGGCCCGCCAGCCAGCGGCCGTCGGCGCATGCCTTGCCCGCGGGAATGCTGTAATAGCTGTGGAATCCCAGGAAGTGATCCAGACGCACGCGGTCGTAGAGCGAGAACGCGCGGCGCAGGCGATCCATCCACCAGCTATAACCGTTCTGCTTCATGTGGTCCCAGCGGAACGTCGGGTTGCCCCACACCTGGCCCTCGGGCGCAAAGTTGTCGGGCGGCGCACCGGAAATCTCAATCGCCTTGCCGGTATCGGACAGCCAGAAGTTCTCGGGTTCGCTCCACGCATCCGCCGAATCGTCGGACACGTACATGGGAATATCGCCGATAACCTCGATGCCCTTCTTGTGCGCGTAGTTCATGAGCTCGCACCAAGCCAAGTCAAAGCGGTACTGCATGTACGCCTGAAGCTCGGCCTCGTTGTGGAAGCGCTTGTCGTCGATCAGATGCTCGTTGTAGCGCGCGACATCTGCCGGCCAATCGTGGCGCGACAGTCCCTCAAAGTACTTCTTTACCGCCATGTAGACGCAGTACTTCTCGAGCCAATCTGCGTTGCGATGCTTAAACGCCGTGTAGAGCGGGTCAGCATCCTCGCCGCCACGGGCCTTCCAAGTCTCAAAATCGGCCGCCAGCTCCTCCTGGCTTTCGGGCAGCAGGTCGATATTGCCCGCAAAGGCCGAAGGCCCAGCGTAAGGGGAGCGGAAGAAGTCCGTGGGGTTGACGGGGAGAACCTGCCAGTAGCGCATGCCCATAGCGGCCAGATGGTCGATAAAGCGACGCGTGGGCGCACCAATCGCGCCGGGCTTGCCGTCGTCGGTGGGCACCGAGGTGATATGGCACACGACGCCCGCGCCGTGATCGAGCGGCTCCTGCAGGCGCTGCTCGGCATGGTGATAGATGATCGACGAACCCAGTGGGTACAGGTCGAGCGTGACCGTGCCGTTGTGGATTTCGCACTCGTGGCCGCTAATTACATCGCTTGCGCATTCGCCGAGCGCCGGAATCGTCACGCGGTGTGAATTGCGCAGGCTGCGGTTGATGATAACGGTCGCAGCCTCACCGTCTTTACCGGTGCGCGTATAGGCGAGCACCTCGTCGTTGAGCGCGAAGGCCTTGATCTCACCATCGATCATAAACGGCAGCGCGCGGCGCACGGCCGAGGCATTCTTGACGATCGCGAGCGTATCGAAGTCGTGCAGGTTTTCCTTGGTCGGCATGGTGCGACGATTGCCCGGATCGGTGAGACCCTCCAAGCCGTACTCGTCACCGTAATAGATTGAGGGAACGCCCGGGAACGTCATCTGCATGAGCGTCGCGAGCCAAAAACGGCTCTTGGCCAGGCCCATCGCGTTCTCGTCCAAATGCCATTTGCTGCGCTCGCACTCGGGCAGCTGTGACTCGTCGGGGCCGCCGCCGAGCACCGATATAATGCGCGGACGGTCGTGGCTCGAAAGCAGATTAAGTGCGCAAGACAGGGCCTCACGCGGATAGTTCTCGCGCAGGGTCTCAATATCCTCGGCAGCTTGGTAGGCGTTTTTGTAGCCCATCAAAAAGCCGATGACCATGTCGCGGAAGGGGTAATCCATGGCCGAGTCGAGCTCGGAGCCTTGCAGATAGCGACGCAGATGGCCGTAGCTGATCTTGTTGGAGGCGTCTTCCCATACCTCGCCGAGCAGCAGCGCGTCGGGCTTCTCAGCGAGCACGGCCTTTTTGATCTCGGCCAGGAAGTCATCGGAAAGCTCGTCGGCCACATCCAGGCGCCAGCCGTGAGCGCCGGCGCGCAGCCATTTGCGGATCACGCCGTCCTTGCCCAGGAGCCGCTCGCGTACCAGTTCGGAGCTCTCATTGATGGCGGGCATATTGCCCACGCCCCACCAACAGTCATATGAGCCGTCCTCGTGGAAATAAAACGCATCGCGCCACGGCGAATCCTCGCTCTGCCACGCGCCCACGCCGGGGTAGTTGCCGTAGCGGTTGAAGTAGATTGAATCGTCGCCAGTGTGGTTGAACACACCGTCCAGAATGATGGAAATACCCAGCTTCTCGGCCGCCTCGCACAGCTCGGTAAAGTCCTGCTCGGTGCCCAGAATCGGATCGATCTTGGTGTAATCGGCGGTGTCGTAGCGGTGGTTGCTCGCGGCTTCAAAAATGGGGTTGAGGTAGATGGCTGTAAAGCCCAGCTCTGCGATGCGAGGCAGGTCTTCCTGGATACCCTTGAGCGATCCGCCGTAAAAGTCCCAGGCTTTGATGGAGCCGTCTTCGGCGCGCTCGTACACAGGTGGCTCATTCCAATCCTCGACCATGCGGCGCTGAATGCCCTTACGCGGTTTTTCGACCTCGGCCAGCGTGCGCTCGCGCCAGTGCTCGTCGCGGGCATAGCGATCGGGGAAGATCTGGTAGACCATACCGCGCTCATACCAGGTGGGACGGTTCTCACGGTGTTTGTAGACGGTAACCTGGAATGACGGCACCTCGGCGTAGTCGTAGGTTACGCCTTCGCCGCCGGTGCGGCCTTGCGGTGCGCCCAGGCGAACCTCGGGCTGGCCCTCGATATTGCAGATAAAGCTGTACCAGATAAGACAGGGCTCGGTGCACTCAAGCTCTACAGTAAATATGCCGTCGCCCTCGTGCGTCATGGGATATCGAGATTCACCGATCTCATCGACCCAGGTGCGGAGCGTAAGCGTTGCCTGCGCGGGATCGGCATCCTCCAGAATCACGGAGAGCGAAAGGGTAGTTCCTGTGGTCACAGCGCCAAACGGAGTGCGAAACTGCGGCAGACGGCTGTTGTGTATCAATCTCATAGTACGGTCCAGTTCAATAGAATCACGGCCTGCTGGCCATGGGCTTTACGCACAAGATGTAAGTATATCTGTTGTACACAGGCTGTATAAACAACATCCGTTTACCATCGGCGAACGGTTGTCCTAGAAAATCGTTTTACCAACTACCTACAGAGAAGGGGCGCCCGGTTGGAGCGCCCCTTGCATAGGGTTTGATTAGGTTTTAAATCGTCTGTGGGCTAGCGGCGCTTGCGGGTGGCCGTTGCCTTGCGGACGGACGTCTTCTTGGACGGGGCCTTTTTCTCTGCCGGAGCGGCGGGGGAGACCGGAGTCTCCTTGGTGGGTTCTGGCTTGGCCTCTGCCTTCGGTGCGGCCTTGACCTCAGCGGCCTTCGGCGCCGGCTCAGCCTTTACTGCGGGCTTTTCTTCGGCCTTAGCCTCTGCCTTGGGAGCAGCAGCCTTGGTCGTGGTCTTCTTGGCCGTCGTCGTGGCGCGCTTGCGCGTGGTGGTCTTGGCAGCGGACTTGGCCTCGACGGTTGCCTCCGCCTTGGACTCGGCAGGCGTCTCCTCGACCTTGACGGCTGGCTTTGCGGCTGCCTTCGTGGTCGTCGACTTCGTTGCCGTGGTCTTCTTGGCTGCCGTTGCCTTCTTGGCGGTCGTGGTCGTCTTCTTAGCAGCGGTCTTTGCCGGAGCCTTGGCGGCCGGTTTGGCCTCAGCGACCTCGGCCTTTACCTCGGGAGCAGCCTCGGCCTCGGCGGCCTTCTTGGAAGCGGCGGTCATGCGCTTGCGCGTAGTCGTTGCCTTGGCAGCAGTCGTCTTTGCTGCGGCGGTCTTGGTGGCGGCAGCCTTGGCCGTCGTAGCCTTCTTGGCGGTCGTCTTGCGGGCCGTGGTCTTCTTAGCTGCGGGCTTTGCGGCGGGCTTGACCTCGGCCTCTGTCTCAGGAGCAACCTCAGCCTTCACCTTAGGCTCGGTCTTTGCGGGCTCAGCCTCAACCGGCTTCTCCTCGGCCTTGGGCTCCTCAGCAGCAGCGTGCTCCTTAACGGGCGCCGCAGGCTCGGCCTCAGCAGCAACGGGCTCAGCCGCAGCCTCAGGCTCGTCGACAACCGCCGCCGGCCTCTCAATCTCCGGATGCATAAAGAAGTACAGGTCCAGATACTTGTCGGCCGAGCGCGTCCAGCTAAAGTCCTGGCTCATGGCCTGCGTGACCAGCTGGTTCCAGGCGTCACGGTTATCCCAGAACAGGCGCGCCGCGCGGAACACCGCGTCGCCCATCTCGTCGCCGTTAAAGTTGCTAAACGAGAAGCCCGTGCCCTCGCCGGTAAACTCGTTGTACGGCTGCACGGTGTCCTTCAGACCACCGGTTTCGCGAACAATCGGCAGGGTGCCGTAGCGCATGGCGATGATCTGCGACAGACCGCAGGGCTCAAACTTCGAAGGCATCAGGAACATGTCGGCGGCAGCATACATGCGCTGCGACAGTGCCGGATCGAACTCGATGCGCGCCGCCATGGTGCCGGGGTACTTGTCCTGGAAGTAGCGCAGGCCGTCCTCGTAGTCGCGGTCGCCGGTGCCCAGCACCGCCACCTGCACGCCGCCGGCCAGAATGCGGTCGAGCGCGTACATGACCAGGTCTAGGCCCTTCTGGCGCGTCAGACGCGTGACCATGACCATAAGCGGACGGTCGTCGCGAACCTCGAGCCCCAGCTCTTCCTGCAGCTTGGCCTTGCACACGGCCTTGCCAGAACGGTCCTCGACGGTGTAGTTGGCGGCAATGCGCTTGTCGGTCGCCGGGTCAAAGCCCGCGACGTCGATGCCATTCAAAATGCCCTGCAGCGCGTACGAACGCTCGCGCAGAACGCCGTCCAGGCCCTCGCCAAATTCGGGCGTCTGGATCTCGTTGGCATAGGTGGGGCTTACCGTAGTGATGGCGTCGGCATAGCGCAGCGCGCCCAGCATGTAGTTGATGCTGCAGGCGTCGCAACGCAGCTGCGAGGCGGCCGCGGGAATATGCGCCACACCCAGGATATCCTCCATCACGGTGTCGCTAAACTGGCCCTGGAACGCCACATTGTGGATCGAGAACACGGTCTTGACGCGCTCGTAGAGCGGCAAGCCCTGGTAGAACTCGCGCAGGAACACGGGCGCCAGTGCCGTCTGCCAGTCGTTGCAGTGTAGGATGTCGCACTCAAAGCCGGCCGGCAGGTGCTGCAGGCTCTCGGTGATGGCCTTGGAGAAGAACGCAAAACGCTCGCCGTCGTCAAAGAAACCGTACGGATAGTCGCGCGCAAAGTAGCGCTCGTTGTCGATGAACATATAGGTGACGCCGTCGTGCTCGAGCTTCTCGAGTCCGCAGTACTCATTGCGCCAGCCCAGGCTAACGTAAAAGTCGGAGAAGTGCTCCATCTGTGCCTTGTACTCGTCCTTGATGGTGGCATACTTGGGCACCATCACGATGACTTCGGCGCCAGCGCGCACAAGCGCCGCGGGCAGCGAGCCCGCCACGTCACCCAGGCCACCGGTCTTAACAAACGGTGCGCACTCGGCCGAGGCAAACACGATCTGCATCTTTTTGCTGGAATCAGCCATATTGTCTCCCATGTTGCAATTCGAGAATAGCCGCCTGGCGCTAACCGGGCGGCTATTCTACATGTTACGAGCGATGTTGCGGTGCCAACGTTAACGTACGATGGTGGTATCGGAAGTTAACGGAGCCTTGCCCAGCACCAGGATGTTCTCGGGCGTGCCGCGAAGCTCGGTGTTGGTGGGGACCACGTTGTTCTTGTCCAGGATGGCGTTCTCAACACGGGCGCCGCTCTTGATGATGCAGCTCTGGTTGATGATCGAGTTGGTCACCGAGGCGCCTTCCTCGACCACGACGCCGCGCGACAGGATCGAGTTGCGCACGGTGCCCTTGATGATGCAGCCAGCCGAGGTAATCGAGTTGCACGCGTGGCTGCCGGTCGCATAGCGCGAAGGCGGCACGTCGTGAGCCTTGGTCAGGATCGGACGCTCGGGGTCAAAGAGCTGGTCGGCCACGGTCTGGTCGAGCAGGTCCATGCTGCGGCGATAGAGCGACTTCTCGCTAAACACGCCTACGACCTCGCCCTTGTACTCGTAGCTGCACACGTCGATGTTGCCAAAGTCGCCCTGGAGCGCCTCGAGCAGGTCCAGATAGTCGGCAGCCTGGTAGTGGTCGATGATCTCGAGCAGCGTCTCGCGGTTGACGATGCAGCAGTCCATGGACGCGTTGTCGCCGTACACGACGCCGGCGCTCACGCCCGTCAGGCGGCCGTTCTCGTTGATTTGCAGCTTGGTCTCGTCATCGACGTTACGCGTGGCCTTGCAGTACACCACGGTCATCTGGGCGCCGGAGTTCTCGTGTGCGTCGATGATGGTGTTGAGGTCCATATTAAAGATGATGTTGGTGCCCATCATCACGACATAGGGCTTGTCCGAGCGCTGGAACAGCGTCTTGTTGGAGATGATGTCGCGCAGCAGGAAGCGCATGCCGCCCTTGGTGGTGCCATACGCGTTGCCGGGCACCATGAACAGGCCGCCCTTCTTGCGGTCCAGGCCCCAGTCCTTGCCCGAGCCCACATGGTCGATCAGCGAGCGGTAGTTGCCCGGCATGACGACGCCGACGGTCTTAATGCCGGCATTCATCATGTTGGACAGCGGGAAGTCGATCAGGCGGTAGCGGCCCAAAAACGGAACGGACGCGATGGGGCGGTCCTTCAGCAGCACGCTGCCGTAGGTCGAAGAGTAGTTAGCGGTGATATAACCGATGGCCTTGCGATTGATCATCGGATCATTCCCCCTTCCCGATAACGACGTCATTTCCAACGACGGCCGTATCCTTGGTGGTATCGACAGAGCCGAGCTTCACGCCCTCCTCGACCGTGGAGTTCTCGCCCAAAATAGCGCGGCAGATGTGCGCGCCGCTCTTAACGTGCGCACCTGGCAGCAGCACGGAGTCCTCGACCACGGCGCGCTCCTCGATGATGACGTCGATCGAAAGGATCGAGTGGCGAGCGGTGCCGTAGATCTTGCAGCCGTTGGAGACCAGGCAGTCGTCCAGGCGGCCATCCGGGCCAATGTAGTGCGGCGGACGCGTGGTGATGTTGGACATGATGGGGAAGTTCTTGTCAAACAGATCGAACTCGGGGTTGTTGCCCAGCAGGTCCATCGAGGTCTCGTGGAAGCTGGCGATGGTGCCAACGTCCTTCCAAAAGCCGTGGAACTCGTAGCTGTACAGGCGCTTGCCCTCGCCGAGCAGCTTGGGGATGATGTCCTTGCCAAAGTCGTGGCTCGAGCGCTGGTCCAGGGCGTCCGCCTCGAGCGCCTCGATCAGCACGTCTGCCGAGAAGATGTAGATACCCATGGACGCGAGGTTCGAATCGGGCTTCTCGGGCTTCTCGGTAAACTTGGTGATGCGGCCGTCCTCGGGGTCGGTGGTCAGGATGCCAAAGCGGCTGGCCTCCTCCCACGGCACGGGCATAACGCTCACCGTGAGGTCGGCGTTGTTCTCAATGTGCGTCTTGAGCATCTTGCGGTAGTCCATGCGATACAGGTGATCGCCCGAAAGAATCAGGACGTACTTGGGGTCGTTGGCCTTGATGTAGTCGAGGTTCTG
This sequence comes from uncultured Collinsella sp., assembly GCA_938005465.1. Lineage (GTDB taxonomy): Bacteria > Actinomycetota > Coriobacteriia > Coriobacteriales > Coriobacteriaceae > Collinsella. The sequence goes on along the minus strand of CALLNU010000012.1, from coordinate 11,319 downwards.
CGTAATGGCGTCGGCCGTGCCCGCATACCAGGCGCCGCCGGTCTGCGTCTCGTACGGCGGCAGGATCGACACGCCGCCGTCGCGGCTTTCCAGATCCCATGCCTCGCCGGAGCCCACATAGGCGTGCAGCAGGTAGGGACGGTACTGCGTCAGAACGCCCACCGTGTCGATGCCCGAGTTGGAGCAGTTGGACAGAGAAAAGTCGATAATGCGGAACTTGCCACCAAAGCTAACCGCCGGCTTTGCGATCTTTTGGGTGAGTGCCCCCAATCGGCTGCCCTGTCCTCCTGCGAGGAGCATCGCGATGCATTCTTTCTTACTCATCGATTTCTCCTTCTGTCATCGATGTTCTTAAACCCATTAGCGACGGGCGCGGCGCTCGGTCGCGCCCGTCGAGTAATGCCGTGCTGGCATAAGGGAGCTCGCGCGCCTTTACGCGTGCCAGATCTCGTCGCGGTACTCGCGAATGGTGCGGTCGCTTGAGAACCAGCCGGAGGAGGCGGTGTTGAGCAGCGCCTTGCGGTTCCAAGTCTCCTGGTCGCCGTAGCTGCCGGTAAGCTTCTCCCACGCATCCACGTAGCTGCGGAAATCGGCCATGACCAGGTCGGGGTCGTTGTTGTTCATGAGCTCGTTGTAGATGCTCTCGAAGTTGCCCGAAAGACCCGCAAAGGTGTTGTCCTTGAGCTCGTCCATCACGCGGCCCAGACGCTCGCGATCGTTGTTGAGCGTATCCCACGCAAAGTAGCTGTTGGATGCCCAAAGCTGCTCGACCTCGGGAGCGGTCAGGCCAAAGATGGCCTCGTTCTCGCGGCCGGCAAGGTCGGCGATCTCGATGTTAGCGCCGTCAAGGGTGCCCAGCGTAATGGCGCCGTTCATCATGAGCTTCATGTTGGACGTGCCCGAGGCCTCCTTGCCGGCCGTGGAGATCTGCTCCGAGATCTCGGCGGCGGGGTAGATGAGCTGGGCGTTGCTCACGCGGAAGTTGGGGATAAAGCAGACCTTCATGACCTCGTTGACGCGGGCATCGTTGTTGATGACGTCGGCCACGGAGTTAATGAGGCGGATGGTCTCCTTGGCAAAGGTGTAGCTCGAGGCAGCCTTGCCGCTAAAGATGAAGGTCGTCGGCGTCACGTGGAAGTTGGGATCGGCGATGCGACGATTGTAGATGTCCATCACCTTCATGATGTTCATGAGCTGACGCTTGTAGGCATGGAAGCGCTTAACCTGAACATCGAAGACGGTGTTGGGGTCAATGACCAGACCGGTCTCGGCCTTAACGTAGGCGGCCAGGCGCTCCTTGTTGGCGCGCTTGGAGGCACCCACGGCCTTCAGGAACTCGGTGTCGTCCTTAAACTCCCTGAGCTTCTCCAGCTCAAAGGCGTCCTTGAGCCAGCCATCGCCAATAGCATCGGTGACGAGCTTGGCGTAGGTGGGGTTGGCCTCGGCAAAGAAGCGACGGTGCGAGATGCCGTTGGTCTTGTTGTTGAACTTTTCGGGCGTCAGGGCATAGAAGTCCTTGAGCACGATGTTCTTGATGATGTCGGAGTGGATCTTTGCCACGCCGTTGACGCTATGGCTGCAGATCACGGACAGGTTGGCCATGCGAATCTCGCCGTCCCACAGGATGGCGGTCTGGCGCAGACGCTCCTGCCAGCCCTCCTGCGTGGTGTCGAACGACTCGTGCCAACGACGGCTGATCTCGTCGATGATCTGGTACACGCGGGGGAGGAGCTTGGAGAACGTGCCGATGGGCCACTTCTCCAGAGCCTCAGGCAGGATGGTGTGGTTGGTGTAGCTCACGACCTGCGTCACGATGTTCCAGGCGTCATCCCACTCGAGCTTCTTCTCGTCTATCAGGATGCGCATGAGCTCGGGGCCGCACATGGCGGGGTGCGTGTCGTTGGTATGGATTGCCACAAACTGCGGAAGCAGCTCCCAGTTCTCGCCGTGCTCCTTCTCAAAGGTGTCGAGCAGGCTGTAGATGCCGGCCGAAACAAACAGGTACTCCTGCTTCAGACGCAGAAGACGGCCGTGCTCGCCGGCGTCGTTGGGGTAGAGGATGGCGCTGATGGCCTCGGCCTCGGCGCGCTCGGCGTCGGCCAGGGCATAATCGCCGCGGTTGAAGGCCTCGAGGTCAAAGTGCTCCTCGACCGGCTCGGCGGCCCAGACGCGCAGCTTGTTGACGGTCTCGCCGGCATAACCCACCACGGGGATGTCATAAGGGACGGCCAGGATGTCCTGCGTGTCCACCGTGCGGTAGAACGTGCGGCCGTTCTCCTCAAAGCCCTCGACATGGCCGCCAAACTTGATGGTCACGGCCTTGTCCTGACGGCGGACCTCCCAGGGATAGCCGTGGGTGAGCCACTCGTCGGTGGCCTCGACCTGGCTGCCGTTAACGATCTCCTGCTTAAACAGGCCGTAGCGGTAGCGCATGCCGTTGCCGTAGCCGGCGATGCCCTCGGCTGCCATGGAATCCAGGAAGCACGCTGCCAGACGGCCCAGGCCACCGTTGCCCAGAGCCGGATCGGGCTCCTGGTTCTCGATGACGGACAGGTCAAAGCCCATGTCGTCGAGCGCCTCGGCGACCATGTCGCGCACGCCAAAGTTGAGCAGGTAGTTGTCGAGCAGGCGGCCGATCAAAAACTCGATCGAGAAGTAATACACGCGCTTCTTGCCCTCGGCGGTCACACGGGCGTCGCTGGTGGTGGCAACGGTGCGTGCCTTCTCGGCCACGAGCTTGGCCAGGGCGTTAAAGCGGTCGAGGTCGCTGGCGGCCTCGACGCTCTTGCCGCTGATGCTCATGACGGCATCGCGATAGAGCTCGGTAAACTCCTGCTTGTTGTCGAAGATCTTATTCATACGTTCCTTTCCCCGGGGATGTTTCTCCCGGAACGGTTATGTCTTGTATCCTACGCCTCGGCGAGGCGGGTAATTACAGCTGTAACGGCTTTGTTACGCATCCTTGGCAGACGGCTTAACAGAAGCAGACTTGGCCTTGGTAGCGGCCTTTTTGGCTGCCGGCTTCTTGGTCGCGGTAGCCTTGGCAGCAGGCTTTGCGGCGGTCTTGGCCTTTGCCTTGGCCGGAGCCTTCTTAGCAGCTGCGGTCTTGGGCTTCACCGAGGACGTGCGCTTGCGCGTCGCCTTCTTGGGCTCCTTAACCACGGGCGGCTTATAGCTGCTGGGACCGCGGCGCTTAAGCACCACACCTGCCAAGCCGGGCACCTTGATCTCGATGGAGTCCATCTGCCCGTTCCAGGGATAGGGCTCGCTCGAGCAGGTGTAGGGCTCCTCACCGGCGTAGCCGCTGCCGCCAAACTCGGGACGGTCGGAGTCAAAGATGACCTCCCAGTCACCCTCGCGCGGCACGCCCACACGGAAGCTCTCGTAGCTCGCCGGATCAAAGTTGATCAGGATCACCAGGTCGTCGTCGATGTCCTCGCCCTGGCGTATAAAGCTCACGATGGACTGCTTGGAGTTGTCCGCATCGATCCAGGTAAAGCCATCGTCGGTGTAGCCGCGCTCGTACAGGGCGGGCTCGGCGGTGTATAGGTGATTGAGCGCCTTGATAAACGCCTGATGATGCTTGTGAGTCTCGTACTCCTCGGTCAGGAACCACTGGATGGACTCGTAGTAGCGCCACTCAATAAACTGGCCGATCTCGTTGCCCATAAAGTTGAGCTTGGCGCCGGGGTGCGTCATCTGGTAGAAGGCGAGCGTGCGCAGGCCGGCAAACTGGCGCCACCAGTCGCCCGGCATGCGGCCGATGAGCGAGCACTTGCCGTGCACGACCTCGTCGTGGCTCAGCGGGCAAATGAAGTTCTCGGTAAAGGCGTACATGATGGAGAACGTGAGTAGGCCGTGGTTGCCGGGGCGCCACGGAAAATCGGTCTGCATGTAGTGCAGGGTGTCGTTCATCCAGCCCATGTCCCACTTGTAATGGAAGCCCAGGCCGCCGTCCTGCGGCGGATAGGTCACGAGCGGCCACGCGGTGGACTCCTCGGCCATCATCATCACGTCAGGGTAGTGCGCCTCAACAGCGCAGTTGACCTGACGGATAAACGCGCTGGCGTCCAGGTCCTCCTCGGTACCGTACTTGTTGAACTTCTTTTGGCCCGGATCGTCGATGCCAAAGTTGAGGTACAGCATACTGGACACGCCGTCCATGCGAATGCCGTCCACGTGGAAGTTCTCGAGCCAGTACAGCACGTTGGAGACCAGGAAGGAGCGGACCTCGCCGCGGGCAAAGTCAAACTTGTGCGTGCCCCAGTTGGGGTGAATCTCGTGTTCAAACAGCATGTGGCCGTTAAAGGTGGCAAGGCCGTGGGAGTCGGCACAAAACCCCCCGGGCACCCAGTCCATGATCACGCCGATGCCCGCCTCGTGGCACGCATCGATAAAGTGCATGAGCTGCTGCGGGTTGCCGTAGCGTGACGTGGCGGCATAGTAGCCGGTCGTCTGGTAGCCCCAGGAGCCGTCGAAGGGATGCTCCATGAGCGGCATGACCTCGATATGCGTATAGCCCATGTCGCGCACGTAGTCCACGAGCTCCACCGACAGGTCGTCGTAGGTGTAGAACTCGCCGCGCTGCGCGGGGAAGGGATCCATGGGGCCGGGGTAGTTGCCGTACTCGTCCGGCTCGCCCTGCGGCGCGTCGCCGTGGCGCTTCCACGAGCCAATATGCACCTCGTAGATGTTGAGCGGCTGCGACATGTGGTTATGGCTCGCACGGCGCTTGAGCCACGCGGCGTCGTTCCACTGGTAGCCATCGAGGGTCCACAGCACGCTTGCCGTGCCCGGAGGGCACTCAGCCTTAAAGGCGTACGGATCGGCCTTGTAGAGCTTTTCGCCCTCGTTGGTTTCGATGAGGTACTTATAGAGCTGACCCTGCTCGGCACCAGGAATAAAGCCTTCCCAAATAGCGCTCGTATGCATGGGCACCAGCGGGTTGGCTTCCTCGTCCCAGTCGTTAAATTCGCCAATGACATGGACGCTCTTTACGTCGGGCGCCCAAACGCAAAAACGCCAGCCGCGCGTACGGTTCTGCGTGTCGGGGTGAGCGCCCATTTTTTCCCAGCTGCGCTCCCACGTGCCGATGCCAAATAGGTAGACATCGTCCTTGGTGAGCTCCGGTGCGTGCGGGGCGGCTTTGCGGGTAGCAGGCTTTTTGGTTGCTGGCTTTAGCTTTGTATCGCTCACGTTTGATCCCATCATGACGCGGCAGCGTGTTGCCTTGGTGACTAGATGCGAAAGGTCCAAGGCTGCACGAATCGAAGGGACGGCGATAGTTCTATGATTCGTTCCACCTCGCGTGCTCGGTGGAACTTTCGGCAGAAACTACGATAACACCTGTACGTTAGTTTTATGGACGAAAGTGGATTTGCGGGCGCGTTTAATCGGTAAGCGCCATGTTTATACCACTGGCAGAATTGCCGTGGTAAAACTCTTGACAGTTTTACCAATTAGGTTTTCAAAACTGTTAGGCTGACGTTTGGTAAAACGTTTTTAGCAGGTTGTTTACCATTTGACATCGAAAGGTTCGTAATATGTCCCATACCGCCGCTCCCAAGGTTGCTTTTATTTTCGATTGCGACGGCACGCTGGTTAATAGCACCCCTGTTTGGGGCTATGCGCAGCCCGAGTTATTGCACCGCCACGGAGTTGACGTGACGGTCGATGATTTTGCCCAATTTGAGCATTTGTCGCTCGAGGACGAGTGCCAGGCCTACCACGACACGTGGGGCATTGGTGCGAACGGCGAGGAACTGTATCGCGAGCTGAGCAATATTCTGATTGATGGGTACTCCAAGGTGCCGCCGCGCAAGGGGCTCCTGGCATTTTTGGAGCAGGCGAAGGCGGCGGGCATTGCCATGTGCGTTGCTACGTCCACGCCGGCCGAGCTGGTTAAGTCTGCGCTTGCGGGCGCCGGGCTCGACGCTTACATGGAGTTTGTGACCACAACGGGCGAGGCGGGACGTTCCAAGCAGTTCCCCGATGTGTACGAGCTGGCGCTGCGCCGCCTGGAGGAGCGCCATGGGCATAAGTTTGAGCGCGCATGGGTGTTTGAGGACGCCGTTTTTGGCCTTAAGAGCTCTGGGGTCGCCGGCTTTAAGCGTGTGGGTATCTATGACCCGCACGGCCGCATGGATCGCGACGAGGTTCGCGACAACTGCGATATCTTTATCGACAGCTACGAGGAGCTTGACCTGGCCCGCGTGCTTTCGTTTGAGGGATAGGCGAGGGCTGTGGCTTGCAAGGTATTAGTGGTTTGCGGCTCGCCCGTGGTGGCGAGCGCGGATCTGTTGCGTCAACTGGCGGCGGAGTGCGACCACGTTGTCGCCGTGGACCGAGGACTCGACGCGCTGTTGGGCGCCGGCCTGGGCTGCGACTTATATGTGGGGGATGCCGACACGGTAAGCGACGCGGGTCGCACGTTAGTCGATGCCGCCACCGACTTTGAAGTTGAGCGCCACGACCCGTACAAGGACTATACCGATCTGGCGCTGGCGCTCGATTCCGTCCGCCGTCGCTGGCCGGGTGCCGAAGTGGTTACGACCTGCGCAACCGGCGGCCGTCCGGATATGGCGCTTTCCGTACTGGGCCTGCTTGCAGGCTACGAGGACGCCCCTATCTGGATTGCCGAGGACAAGATTGTCGCCCGCATCCTTCGCGCAGGCGAATCGTGGACCATCGAGGGTGCCGAAGGCAAGACGTTCTCCATCATCGCCATTGCCCCCAACACCGAGGTAAGCGAACACGGCCTAGAATGGGAGCTAGATCACAGCCCGCTGGGACTACTGGCTGACACCGGCATCTCCAATGTCGTTAGGGGTACGGCCAAGATCCAAGTTCATCAAGGCGTTGCGATCGGCTATTTGCTGGCGTGAGGGTTTTATCGGGACTGGGCTGAATTGGCTAATTTTGGCAACGCAAAAAAGGGTAAGTAAAATAAGTGGTTGGAAGTTGTTAAACGATTGTTTGGTTTCCGCAAACGGGATTCTGTTTAATCCAACCACTTATCTAACAACCCGCTCGTATGCAAATCTAACCACATGCTTAACAACTTTGCTTTTTGATTAAAGGCCTGAAGTCCACCACGCCTTGGCGGGAAAGTCCTTTCCCCGTTGAGTATTCTCGATCGCGCTCGGGGTTTTCCTCGACGAATTTCCACACACCCTTTGCTATGAGAGAGATGAGCCCTTCAAGCTTGACGACGCAATCGAACTCGCAGTCTTGTTGGCTTCCATGGCCGATTCCTTTATGCCCATAACTCGCGATTATCCCGCGCGCATCGCCCTGAACGCAAACCCCGATGGCTTTGTAGGGGCTATACGCTTCGCCCCTTCCCTCGATGACCGACGACCCCGCATGGATCACCGCGCAGCGAAGCTGATAGAGATCCGATGCCGTAAAGATGCCTCGATCCTCTATCGTCTCAAACCCCTCTTTTATCTCATCTGGGCGCTTCTCGCCCTTGCGCGCATTGGTCATTTTTCTCCCATCGTTCGGGAGCTCCAGGTACTCCTTGCACCATTTTCGGTAATCCGTCCCGTCGATGTTTGCGCATACGTCTGGGATGGTCACTACGAGAGTCAAAGCGGCGAGCAGCAGCCCTGCGTCGAAAGCTTTTTCGCACTCTTCCACAAGTCTGCTGGGCGTACGGCAGACGACGGTGGGGAACCCGTATTCGTTGTCGCTGCATTTTAAACACGTAGAGGGCATGGGCTCCCAATCGGCAATTGCTGCTATGCTCATAACACCTCGCCCGTTTCTGCGTCGATTCTCAGATCTGTCCTCGGTTCGATAAACTCATCCACCATCTCGTCGTCGCGGTCGGGCTCGGTCACGAAGAGCGGTTCCGGGACGTCGATGCGCGGGCCAATCGTCAGGCTGCTGCACGCGATGATGCGATTGAGATGCGGCTCGGCAGTCCCAGTAGTGAAGGCGGGGCGTAGCACTTCGCGCACGTAGTTGACGATACCCAAAATCTCGTTAACGTAGTCGAACGCGAACTTCTCGGCCATGGTCGGTCCTCCCTGGCAAAGACGATTTCAACCAGAGATTTTATAACTTCAATGAGTTGCTCCGCTTTAAATCCAACCATTGGCTTAACAAAATGGTAGGAGACTTTTTTCAACCAGAAAACTAATAAACCCAGCAAGTTATTTTCATACCCGCCAAAATAGCTAATTCAGTCCCATCCCAGGAAAACCCGTAAGATACGACAATCAATCAAAATTCCCCCTTGCATCAAGCAAAACATTCCCCTATAGTATCTCCTCGTCACGGGGGCGTAGCTCAGCTGGGAGAGCGCTTGACTGGCAGTCAAGAGGTCAGGGGTTCGATCCCCCTCGTCTCCACCATCGTGAATGCAAAGGCCTTCGGAATTCCGAAGGCCTTTTTCATGCTGAAATTTCTCGGGGCATATACTCTCACCCACACCAACAAAAAGTTGCACAATTTATTTCCCAACTCTGTACATAGTTTGTTAGCCAAACTCGATTATCAGTGCAGCTCGCCGTTCCATTTGAGCTTCAGGAACGCTCCCAATTATTGCCAGCACCCCAATAACCTGCGCCTACGTGAACAACATCCCAAAACAACCCCCTAAAGCACGTCAAATGAACGATATGTTGTCCAACGCAGCCCAAATCAGTTTCACTAACAGCTTGTGCTAGAATACCTAACGTTACATGAGTTCAACTGTGCTCACGGCTCCAGCAGGCCACGTAGCACAGGGTCGATCAACATCCGGCCGTAACGGCGGTGCTAGAAACACCACGAGCTCCAATATTGATTGCCATGCGCGATTTTGCACTTGTTTTTGCGAGCATTTAAAAGTTCGCATTGGATATTGCATCAAGTTGCTACGGCAAACCTCAGCAGTCTTCAGCTGTCTGCGTGCGGTCCAGTTTTGTTCCCGCTTGACTGGTTCGCACGCAGCCAGCTGGAGTCGCGGTGATTTTTGCGATACACGTCCGCGTCTCTAGCAACTGCACTCATACATACCGTTCACGGTGGGGCAGAGCCACGTGCTTGTCTAACTGGGCTCAGGGTTTGAATATGGAGCGCCTTCGCGCACAAGCGCCCTGGCGAAGCCATACCCAAACCCCGTGAGCCACACGTAAGACAGCAAGGGGGTGGTGCTCGTGTGGTATGTGATCCAGGTCATTAACGGTCGCGAAGACGTAATGCGCGAGCGCATCGAGCGCGTGGTGCCGGCAAGTGCCATGCAAGAGCTCTTTTATCCCCAATTTCAAACCGAGATTAAAGTACGGGGCGAATGGGTCAATACGACCAAACCACTCTTTCCCGGTTATCTTATCTGCGATACGGCCGATCCCCGCACTGTGCAACAGCATCTGCTGCGCATGGACGACTTTGCCCGGGTGATATCTCAGGATGGTCAGTTTGTGCCGCTGGCAAAAGAAGAGGTCCAGCTTATTGGCGGATTTACGCATAAGGGAGACCGTGTGGTGCCCATGAGCGAGGCCCTGAAAGACGGTGACCAGGTCGTAGTTACGGCAGGTCCGCTGCTGGGCCACGAAGGCCTTATCAAATCCATTAACAGACGCAAGAGCACTGCTTATTTGGAGCTTGATCTGTGCGGCCGACGCGTTACTACGCGCGTTGGTCTTGCCGTGCTTTCAGCCGAGCAGCGTGTAATGCGCAACCTTAAAAAGGCGATCGCCTAGCTGCAGGCGACTGCTTAGCGGAACAGGGAGGAGCCCCGACCAGGGGACGAAGTGTTGGAAGAGAACGTGCAAGAAAATCAAATGGGGGATGCGGCAGCGCTCGCTGTCACGCTTGAGGACAGGCGCGAGGCTGCAAAGCTTAACAACGTCGGAAAGCATGAGCCTAAGCTGTCGGAGAACGGTATCCCTGCTGACGTGCTGGAAAAGTTGTTGCCCGGTGACGACATCATTGAACTAGAAGAACCCGTCGTAAACGGTGGGTTCTTCTACCGCCTTATCAAGCGCTCTTTTGATGTTGTCTCCTGCGGTTGCGCGCTCATTATTCTCGCGATTCCGATGGCTGTCATTGCCGTCAAGATTAAGTCCGAGTCCGAAGGCCCCGTCATTTATGCACAGCGTCGCGTTGGCAAGGACGGCAAGGTCTTTAATATCTATAAGTTCCGCAGCATGTACACTGATGCTGAATCTCGTGGTATCCAGTGGGCTCAGGACGAAGATCCGCGCGTAACGCCGTTTGGCAAGTTTATGCGTAAGACGCGTTTGGACGAGATACCGCAATTTTGGAACGTCTTCAAAGGCGATATGAGCCTAATTGGTCCTCGCCCCGAGCGTCCTGCGTTTTGTGATGAGTTTGAGAAACGCATTCACGGATGGCATTACCGCACTATGGTCCGTCCGGGCATTTCCGGTCTTGCCCAGGTGACTGGCGGGTACGACTTGCTTCCCAGCGAGAAGGTCATGTTTGACCTCCAGTACATTAAATCTAGAAGCATCAAGATGGACCTTGAGATTATGCTCAAGACGCTTGGCGTTGTGAGCACGGGAGACGGTGCGAGATGAGCTTCCCTGACCATGGTCGCGTTCTTTTCACAGCTACGCTGGTGCGCGGGCATATTGCTAAGTTCCACATACCTTATCTCAAGTGGTTCAAAGAGCAGGGTTGGGAGACATGGGTAGCTGCTAAGAACGATTATCCAGACGGTGTCTGTGAAATCCCATTCTGCGACCATTTCGTTAATATTGACTTCGCACGCAGTCCATTCTCAATGCAGACGATCGTTGCCTACAAACAGCTGCGTAAACTCTTCGCCAAGGAGCATTTCGCTATTGTTCACACCCACACTCCCGTGGGAGGTGTTCTCACGCGTCTTGCAGCTCGAGATGCTCGTCACAGTGGGACAAAAGTGATTTACACTGCGCACGGTTTTCATTTTTATGATGGGGCGCCTCTAATTAACTGGGTGCTTTGGTATCCCGTAGAGCGAGTGATGAGTCGCTTTACCGATGTACTGGTGACCATAAACGATGAGGACTGTAAGCGTGCACGGCAATTCGCGCATTGCCGTGTGGAGTATGTGCCCGGCGTGGGTGTCGACCTAGACAGGTTTGTTTGCGTTAAGAACTGCGCGGACACGCGCGCGGAGCTCGGCCTGGGCAAGAACGATTTTGTCTTGCTGTCCGTCGGTGATCTTAACGAAAACAAGAATCATGGTGTGCTCATAGAGGCTCTTGCGAAGCTGCCTGATAATTTTAAATGGCTCTGTTAGACCAGGATTGACATACATATGTCCCCACGGTGCCATATCGTTGACCCCATAGACCGCGATGATGGGGGCAGCATGAACGC
>CALLNU010000011.1 GCA_938005465.1 uncultured Collinsella sp. | reverse complement strand
TAGAAAATTTAAGTAATAGAAAATTTAATAAATCGAGTTATAGAGTACTTGAAAACTCGTGTAATTGAGAAAACATCCCACTGGCAACGTTAGTGAAGATCACGAATACTTGAATACTGTAGATCACGAGTATTTAAGAAATGGAATATGAAAGAATACGAATACTTGAATACTAGAATACACGAATACTTAAATCTCATAATTAAATATGAGACTTGACTACCAAAATGCTAAACATGTAAATGATGCTGCAAATAATATTTCGCAGGTTAGGCCTTGAAAAACAGCCCTGGGGGGGGGTATCATGGATTAGTGAAAAGCGCATAGAAAGGGTGAACGATGGCGACCCAAGAAAAACCCGTCTCCAACCAACTGCTGAAAACGGCTGCCGCGCTGGCCTCGATCCTGCTCGCGGCATCGCTGGCGTCGCCGCCGGCCGCGGCCCTTGCCGCGGGCGACGGGGACAGGATCGTCAAAACGTTCACTTACATGGAAGCGTCCGGCATGCCGGAAGGGCTCGTGCCATCGTCTATAGAGTTCGGCGGCAATGCCTACAAACTCGAAAAGGAAGGCGAACCCTACGTAGACGAATCGTACGAGCGGCAAACCGCCGAACTCGAGCATGACACGACCGTGGAAGCGGGCGTGCTCGATGTTGGCTACGCCATCGCCAGCATGCCGGCCACGATGGACGCGTCGACGATCGATCCACTCTACGAAGGGGATCTGCCGCTTGACAGCGTCGAGCAGATCCCCGTCTACCAGCTCCGCACCCGTCAGGTTGACCGGCCGGTGGACTATCCCGGGCTGCCCACCAACGACGTCGATGCGACGATACCCGCGTACGCGGACTTCACCGTGACAAGCGGCGATGGCCCCGATACGACGACGACCAAGACGCTGGCCCTCTCTGACGTCGAGTTCGAGGTCACGGCCACCGACGACCTAGGGCTCCCCGTATCGTACACGGCCCATGCCAACTACCGCGGCACCGAGGACTACCTCGAGACGATCGCCTACACCGTCACAGGCCATTACAAGGGGATCGCGACGGAGAAGGACAGGCGCATGGCGCTGGACGTTACCTACTACCACGAGGTTCCCGAGCCTGCACCCGTACCTGAGCCGGAGCCGGAGCAGCCGTTCGATGTGATCCCCTACGTCGTCGGAGCGGGGGCGACAGGTGCCGTGCTCATCGCCGTGGCGGTGGTCTGGAGGCGGCGCGCCCGCATCACCAAGACGTTCGACGACGGCAGCGTGGTGGTGCTCGCGCGGGTCAAGGCTGTGAAAACAGGCGACGGCGCGTGGAGCGTCCGCGTGCCCGACAGGCTGGAACGCGGGCCGAAGGAGCTGCGCCCGACGCAGCGGATGATGAGGTTCCCCTCCATCGCGATAACCCGCGACGGGATGGTTCTGCGGGAGTCGGCTCCCGTGAAGGTCATGCAGTTCGACGACGGGGATGGGGAGGCGAAGCTGCAAGAAGAATGACGAACTAGGCCCCGATGCCGGGGTGCGCATGGCTCTCCGCCCGGTCTGTCCATGCGCCCCCCGGCATCGGGGCCGCCGATCGGAGGGATACGAACCCTGCGCTAGGCAAACAGACTGGGCATAAGACCGGGCGAAAGGATGTTGGGACATGAGCGAAAACGAAAAGACCGAGAAGCTGGAATATCAAACGGAAGAGAAGATCGAAGGGCTGACCGAGCCGCTTGAGGGCGAGAAGGATATCGAGTCCGAGCCTGCGCAAGGGGAAACGGTGGACGGCGGGGGTTCGCCTAAGCGCAAGCGTCGCATCTTCGCAGCGGCCGTCCTCGGCGTTGCCGTGATCGCGCTGTGCATTGCGGGCATCGTGGGCGCTGCAACGCCCTCGGAGGCACCCCAGCCCGAAAAATCCCAGCCGGAGCAAGAGGCGGTTGCGCCTAAGAATGATCAGAAGTATTCCCTCGCGGTCAAAATCGAAGCCGAAGGGTGGACTGATACCGCGACTAAGGCGACAGTGCGCGTCGAAGCTGCGGCTCCGCACGGAGAGATGGAACCCATCGAGCGCGAGGTCGAGTGCGGCGAGAATATCGTCCTTGTAGAGGCCGATAAGTTCGTGAAGGACGCCACTTACAAGGTGTCCGTGTCCAAAACCCCCGTGCTTGAAGACGGATCAACCTACACCGCAGGGGAGCCTTTCGAGCTTAAAGCCCCCTCTGATGCTGCTGCGAGCGCGAGCAACACCGTAAGGTCGCTTGGCCTTGAGTGGGATAACGAGCGCGAAGACGCTATGGTCATGTTCGAGACGGTTTCAGCCGATGAAAAGAAGATAATCGTCAACATCACTCTCGCGCCGAAAGCGCTGGCCGACATGAGTGCCGAAGAGGTCGAGGCGTCGGCAACAGCCCTCGAAGCGGCAGGCAAGTCAGACGCCGCCCAGGCGGCCGTGCAGAGCGCCCCTGCCACATCGGGTAATGCTGTGCAAAGCGGGGGGACCGGAGGTGGATCGACGTCCGGGGGAGGTTCCTCGGAACCTGCGCCGGCTCCTGATCCCGCCCCTGGGCCCGACCCTGTGCCGGCTCCTGCTCCCGAGCCGGATCCTCCGGCGCATGTCCATAACTGGATTCCCGAAACGACAGAGAAGACTATTTACCACAATTTCTGTGGGATTTGCGGCGCTGATATTCAGGGAAACGAAGCGGGTCATCTGAAAAACCATGCCCTAGCAGGGGAAGGCGTTGGCAACGCCTATCCGTCTCCTGTAGGGACGGAGACTGTGAACACTGGCCGCTACTACTGCTCCTGTGGGGAGTGGAAATAGAAGAATCGAAGGCGAACGAGATGGGAGAGGGCAATGATAGACAACTTGCTGAAAGAAGGAGGAGGCATACTGCGTCGCCTGCCGTCCGCAGCGATGGCTATCATGCTAGCGGTGACGCTGGCGATACCACAGGGATTGGCCTTAGCCGATCCTGCTCCCGTCTCTGAAGATGTTGAAGCCTTCGGGCATGCAAATAGCGAGGCACAGCCGGTAATCTCGGAATCTAACACAAGTACGGAGATGGCAGATAAGGGGGATGGGCTAGAGCAGGAAGTTACCCCTGATCAGGAAACGCAGCCTGATAACCCAAAGGAAGAAAACCCCGTGTCGAAAGAGCCGGATGAAGATTCGGAATCTATAAAAAATGAGGCCTCTGACGTTGAAGAGGAAGCCGAGCAGCCTGTAGATCCGCTTTTGTTGGCCAGTCAGGCTCCACCGGTCATGGGGTCGATCGCGCGTGACCTATCGACCATAAGTGGCACCGCAAGCATGGTGTGTCTCAACCCTGGGCCGACGAACGACCATTACAACCGG
>CALLNU010000010.1 GCA_938005465.1 uncultured Collinsella sp. | reverse complement strand
CAGACGCACCATCGTCTCGTATATCGCGGCGTCGCCGTGGGGGTTGAGCTTCATGGTCTGGCCCACGATGTTGGCGCTCTTCTGGCGCTCGCCCTTGAGCAGACCCATCTTGTACATGGTGTAGAGCAGCTTGCGGTGCGAGGGCTTAAAGCCGTCGATCTCGGGGAACGCACGCGAGACGTTGACGCTCATGGCGTAGGGCATGTAGTTGACCTCGAGCGTCTGCGTGATCGGCTGATCGGTGACCTCGGAGTGCAGGCCGATGACGTTCTCGGCGTTGACCTGCTTTTTCTTTGGCTGGTTCTTCGTCTTCTTCTTTGCCACGATTTCCTCTTGAACTTCTTATGGGCCGTCGTTATCGATTTGCTGCTACTGCAGGTCCAGCTGGTCCAGGTATTCCTTGCCGTGCTCGGAGATATGGCGCTTGCGGCCCGCCTCGTCGTTGCCCAGCAACAGGTTGAACATGGTCTCCATCTTGGTGACGTCCTCGGGCTCCACCTTGATCAGGCGGCGCGTCTCGGGGTTCATGGTGGTGAGCCACATCATGTCCGGATCGTTCTCACCAAGACCCTTTGAGCGGTTGATGGAGCACTTTTGGTCGCCGATTTCCTTGAGGATGCCGTTCTTCTCGAGCTCGGTGTAGGCAAAGTAGGTCTTCTCTTTGCAGTTGATCTCGTAGAGCGGCGACTCGGCGATATACACGTAGCCTTCGTCGATGAGTGTGGGCACCAGGCGGTAGAGCATGGTGAGCACGAGCGTGCGGATGTGATAACCGTCGACGTCGGCGTCCGTACAGATGATGACTTTGTTCCAGTTGAGGTTGTCCAGGTCGAAGGCGCCGAGGTTCTTGATGCGCTTGTCTTTGATCTCCACACCGCAGCCCAGCACGCGCATGAGGTCCATGATGATGTCGGACTTAAAGATGCGTGGGTAGTCCTCCTTCAGGCAGTTGAGGATCTTGCCGCGGACGGGCATAACACCCTGGAACTCGGCATCGCGCGAGGTGCGAATGGCGCCTGCTGCCGAGTCACCCTCTACGATGTAGATCTCGCGGCGGCTCTTGTCCTTGGAGCGGCAGTCGATGAACTTCTGCACACGGTTGGCCATGTCGGTCTTCTGCTGCAGGTTGGTCTTGATGCTCTGACGCGTCTTCTCGGCGTTCTCGCGCGAGCGCTTGTTGATGAGCACCTGTTCCATGATCTTGTTGGCGGCGTCTTTGTTCTCGATCAGGTAGGTCGAGAGGCGCTCCTTAAAGAAGGCCGTCATGGCCTGCTGGATAAAGCGGTTATTGATGGCCTTCTTGGTCTGGTTTTCGTAGGACGTCTGGGTGGAGAAGCAGTTGGTCACCAGCACCAGACAGTCCTGGACGTCCTGCCACTTAATGCCGCTCTCGTTTTTGTTGTACTTGCCTTGTTGCTTGATGTAGGCATCGATGGCGCTGGTCAGAGCGCTACGGGCCGCCTTCTCGGGTGAGCCGCCGTTCTCGAGCCACGATGAGTTGTGGTAGTACTCCTGCATCATGAAGGTGCGCGAGAAGCACATGCACGCGGTGATTTTTACGTTGTAATCGGGCAGGTCCTCGCGATCGCGACCGCGACGGTCGGCCTCGATAAAGAAGGGCTCGGTAAGGTAGTCGGTACCGACCTTCTCGAGCACGTAGTCCTCGATGCCCTTGGGATAGCAAAAATCCTCTTCGGAAAACTCGCCATCGTCGCCCTCGATACGCAGGCGGAAGGTCACGTTAGCGTTGACCACGGCCTGACGGCGCATGGTTTCGCGATACCAATCGTGGGGAATGCTAATCGAGGTAAAGACCTCAAGATCGGGGCGCCACTTGATGGTGGTGCCGGTGCGGTTCTCGTCGCTGGGCTCAATCTCGAGTGCCTTCTTTTTGGCACCGACGACCTTGCCTTTTTTAAAGTGCAGGGAGTACTTGTTACCGTCACGCCAGACGGTGACGTCCATGTACTCGGAAGCGTACTGGGTCGCGCAGGAGCCCAGGCCGTTGGTGCCGAGCGAGAAGTCGTAGTCGCCGCCCTGGTTGTTGTTATACTTGCCACCGGCGTAGAGCTCGCAGAAGACGAGCTCCCAGTTAAAGCGCTTCTCGGAAGGGTTCCAGTCGAGCGGGCAGCCACGGCCATTGTCCTCTACCTGGATAGAGCCATCGCGAAAGGCGGTAAGGGTGATGAGCTTGCCGTAGCCCTGGCGTGCCTCGTCAACGGCGTTGGACAGGATCTCGAAGGCGGCATGCGCGCAGCCATCGAGTCCGTCCGAGCCAAAGATGACGGCGGGGCGCAGGCGTACGCGCTCCTCGTCCTTGAGCTGACGAATACTGTCGTTACCATAGTTTGCGGTGTTTTTTGCCATGCTCGCTCTCTTGGTACTTCCTCTTGTGTATTTAAGTCGTATAGATAGTCAAGGTAGCATAGCCCAGCCCGTGGGCGATTCCAACCAACACGAAATCCATCGAACAATCGTTCGATTAGATAATGAATGCTTGGAATGCGGGAGGGGCCTGTCCTATCCAAACATCTGCGGTAGGTCGATGAAGACGGTTCGATCGCTTTCGCCAGCTTCGAAGCCCGAACGGGAGAAGAATCCATAGCGATGGCACTTGAGCCCCGTTGCCTCGACTTGGATGATTTCCTCGTCGACCATTTTTTGCGTGACGGGGGATTTGCGGAACTTTGCTTCGTAGAATGCGTAACCCTCGGGGTCTTGCGTTACCACATCGAATTCGCCGCTCGTCTTGTTTGCGGGATCGTCGTACCAGTACTTGCCTATGGCGTCGAAAGCCGGTTCGATCTTGCCGGTCCTGTTCTGCCGCACGAGGTATTGACGGCAGATCTCCTCGAACATATGAGGAACGTAGTTTTCCTCGAAGTCTTGGGAGACGTGACGATCATAGAAGACTTCCGGGTCGAGCAGCTGACGCGCCGAGGCATTGCGGAAAACATAGCGATAGTAAAAGAGCGAAAGCGGATCCACTACAAAGTAGCCGGACTTACGCTTGTTCGTAGGGTCGTTGATGGGTGCACGCTTTTGGACGATTTCGAGTGACATGAGCTTGTCGAGCACGTCTGCCATGGCCGGACCGCTCGAGACGTGCGACTGTGCCAGCACGTCCCCCCAACGGGAGTAACCTTGTGCGAGAGCCCCGAAAACTTCGTTGGCGTTGGTCATCTTCGAGATCTCGGCGTTGAGATAGGACGGCACCTCGCTTTCTAAGCGGGCGCCAGGTTCCGTGACGAGCTCGATGATGTTGTCGCGTACGCTTTGGGATTGATCGATGAGGCGATTGTAAAAGGGGATGCCGCCAAAAACGCTATAGAGCCGCACCTTGTCCTCGGGCGAGAACGCGGGATAGAACTTCGCAGCGTCAAAGTAATCCATGGGCTTAAGCTCAAGCGCGAGATCAATTCGCCCGTAGAGGGGGCTTTCATGCTCGATGAGGGATTTCATAATCTCAACGTAGGAGCCGCACAGGACAATGTTTAAACGTGAGTCTTCCCTGTGAGCGTCGATTGAGGTCTGAAGAATGCTGTCTAAGCCCTTAACCGCATCTCTCAAGTAGGGGTATTCGTCGAGAACGAGGGTAATGTTCTTGTCTTTGGCTTGGGCAAACAGAAATTCGATGAGCTCGCGGATGCCTGTGAAGGCGAGCGGAGGAAAGCTCAGCGTTTCAGCAACAAGGGCGGACAGACTCTCGAGGTTGTCTGCCTCGGAGGTTTGGCGGCACTCGTAATAGACCGTTGCGACGTCCGACAAATCGGTTAGCGCCTGCTTGATGAGCTCACTTTTTCCGACGCGACGCCTGCCGTAAATGAGAACATTGCGCTGCTCAGGTGCTTTGAGCGTTTTCTTAATACGGGCGAGTTCACGCTCCCTGCCAATGAATTCCACTTACTCGGTTCCTTCCGACTCGGTTTTGTCCGAGTTAATTGTATCGCATGAATCAGTTTATTCTCGAGTTTACTCGGACAAAACCGAGTCGGTTCTGTCCGAGTAAGTTTGAATAGTGAACCGAAGTTGTAATGTCCGCATGGCGATGACGAACATGGTTTCCATAATGACAGATATAGTTGACATCTTCTGATAGATGCAATATATTTCTGCCATGTTGCAACGGATATCTGTCCATTACCACGAAAGGAACTCCATGCCGGGCAAAAAGAACCTACGCATGAAGGCGGCGCGCGCGGCGGTTGGCCTTTCGCAAGCTGACTTGGCCGAGGCCGTGGGCGTTACGCGCCAGACCATCGGCCTGATCGAGGCGGGCGGCTACAACCCCACGCTCAATTTGTGCGTGGCAATCTGTAAAGCGCTACGCGTTACGTTGAACGACTTGTTTTGGGAAGACGAGAGCGACGTCGACCCTGACGCTCTTTAGGAGTTCGCTATGAAATTTGAAGATTTAAAACTCGTGCAAAAGTGGCGTGAATATGCCGGCCCAAAGGATGAGCGCCTGGAGGCTGAGAGCGCGAAGATCTACAAGATTGGTTTCGTGCTGCTTTCGTTTGGCATGTTGATGATCTTTTTCTACCAGTTTATAGCTCGACAGGTTGCGTGGGTTCACAGCGACGCCAGTGAAATGCCGCATGGCTTTGCAACGCCGTTCGAGGCAGCCATGTATTTGTGGCTCGTTCTCGTGATGTTGATTTGCGCAGGACTGCAAACGCGGAAGGGCTATGTCGATACCAATCGTTTTGGGCAAACCGAGCATCTTCCTGTTGGATATTTCCTGCTTGTCAGCGGTCTTAGCGGCGCCGCGTTCGCTCTTGTTATTGCCGCAATGCGCTGTATCGCTGAGGCGCAGATCGTACCGCTCGAAAGCGTCTTTTGGTTGGCGAACCTGGCCACGGGCGTGTTCTGCGGTGCGACGATTTTCGCGGCCACGTTTGCTGCCCTGTGCGCAACGTTTTTCACGGCGAAAAGACGCCGTGCCAAGCTCGAGGCAGAACTCGACTCCTCTGATGACATCTAATGCGTAATGGGCTGGCTCTGGGTATTCAGAACCAGCCCATTTGATGTTCGATGAGCCGAGTCGGCGCCTCTCACAAAAGTAACTAGGAGCTAGCGAGGCCTATCCGAATTGGCCTCATTGGCGGTGTCGATCTCGAGCGCCGTGCGGCGGGCACTGTAGGCGATGAGGCCGGCGCCTGCTGCGGCGAGTGCTGCTGCGGCTGCCGTAAGGGGAGCGTTGACATCGCCCGTGCCCGCAAGCGCGCCCGCTTTTCCGGGGCGCTTGTTATTGCCGTGATCCTTGCCGCTGCCAGAGCCACTGCCGCTACCGGAGCTGCTTCCGCCGGAGCCGCCACTGCCGTCCGCCGTCATCGGTGCATCGTGAAGCCCCGTCGTATCCGCGTTGTCGCATACGCCGACCTGAACTTCTGAGCGTTCGCATGCCGCGTCGGGCACATGAAGCTCGTGCAGTACGGCACCCAGCGCCGAGTTTGCGCCCGGTCGAATTTCCTCGAGCGTTACAGGATCGAGCGCCACCAGATTACGCGCCTTCGCATACAGCGTTACGCGTTTGCCCACTTCGTCGCTCCAACTCTCGGGAATGGCGAAGCTCATGCGGAACTGTGCCGTGCAACCCGGTGCCAGCACGGCGTTGCCGTTGTCGGCTACCAGCGGGTGCGTTGCAAAACGTGCGCCCAGCGTCTCGAGCGCGTACTTCACGTGTGCCGTATCGTTGGCCGAAGCGTCCTCGGCAAGCTCTGGATCGTAGATCGAAGCCATGCGTGCGTTCACTCCGAATCCGATGGATGCGCTGGAGAACGGCTGGCTGGAGCCCTCTCGGTACAGATTGATCGTGCCGGCGGTCAGTAAGGTGTTGCCGTCGTTTCGCACCGTGACCATGAAGGATTCGCCTGCTGCTCCGGGCACCACCGCGCCCGAGGTAGCAACGGCGCCCGTCGGAGTGGCACACGCCACCAAGGGCACTTCGATGTCGTGCAGCTCTGCCTCGCTCTTCTCCGCGCTCACAATGTGCGTGGCGAGCGCGGAGAGCATGCCTCCCGACGTCAAAAATGTCGTTATCTGATCGACGGGATGGTCCAGCTCGCACATCACAAACGGCTCCGTGAACAGATCGCCCGCCAAGGTGCTGGCGAAGATGCGGAAGTGCTTGCCCATCACTGCAACCGGGTTGCCTTCTTCGTCGTAGGTTTGTCCCACCTTGCCATCGGTGTTCTCTACATAGAGCACGCACCTGCCGTTGTTGCTTACGCTAAACGATGCCGGGCCACAGCCTGCGGCACCCACGGGCTGCGTTGCAAATGCCGATGCGCCTCGCGTCCACGTAACATGCTGCAGCTGCTCGTTGACAGTTGCCAAAAAGCCCGTGTGCTGCGGCCACGGCACCGCGTGGGGTACTGTGGCATCTGGCGACATAACGCCCCAGCCCGCGATGGACTGGCCGATCACGGCGTACGATGCGCAGCCGCAACCGTCTGCGGTCTCGTATGCAACGGGCACCACCATTTTGCCGTTGATATTCTCGGGCTCACCCAGCTCGATACTCGACGGTGCTTGCGGAAAGCGGAGAACTTGGCGGAACGTCAGGCTGTCGCTCGAAACGTCCGACCATAGGGTAAAGCACTCCAGCGCAACCTCAGCCTCGCTGCCGAGCGCCTTTTCTGCGGTGGTCCCGCGGCGGTGGAGGTAAGCGCCCGACAGACGTCCGTCGACCAGCGCCTTGCCCACCGTGATGCGTGGGCACTGCAGACAATGGTGGCCATCCTCCTGAAGGCGGCCGTGCGAGATGCTGCGCCACGACGTGTGCGATGCCACGCGAACTCCGTCGTTGCTGATGCGCAGGCGCACAACGGACAGCATGCCGGATGTGCTCGCCGTATCGAAATGGGTGTTGTCGCCGGCGGGGCGCTCGCCCGAGACCAGCAGCACGTAGGCGTCTTGGTTTCCCCTCCCGTCCGTATATTCCACCACATCGAAGTCGTAATCGTATATGCCGTCGCGCTCCACGTCGCCCTCACCAAACCCAAGGGGAAAGTCCACGGGCATGGGGGCGGACCACGTGCCGTTTGCCTTTGTGTGCACCACCAGACGCGAGCGGCCATTGTCGCCGTAGCGCACCGAGGCGATACGGAACAGGCATTCTACGCCGGCGATAATCGCCAGCTTCATGTGGGCTTCGCTGAGCACGCCAGTAAACAGCACGTTGTCGCTCGAGGGCTTGATGCCGCCACGCTCGTCCTCCGACACGCCGGCAGAATTGGCGTTGGAGTCCGCAACGGCGTTCGTTGCCTGACCGATGTAGGTGTACTCGTACATCGGCGCGGCGTTTTCGTCGTTCTCTACCAGTGCATGGACGAAATGCTCGATCTGTCCCGTGTCGTCGCTTTCTGCATCCGCCTCGAGCTCAATGCGCGTGACCGCTTGATCCCAATCGCGCACGACAGACGCGACGTTTACGGCAGTGGCCTTAACCTCGGCGCGTGCGAGCAGCTCGGCGTTGGTGACGATGGTGGCCGATGCGATAAACTGCGGCACACCACCTGCCTCGGCGTTGCCGGCCGAGCCGAAGCAGGCATCCAGCGTATAAGGCGTATCCCCACCCAATGCAAGCTCAGGGCACTGGAGTACATACTGGTCGCCGTTGTTCACCGACATATTCCACGAATCGGCGAGTGTGGGCCACGATCCCGACCAAGCTTTGGTGGTCCACTTGAACATTACGAACTGGAGTATCACATCGACATCGACGTCTGCACCTACGCGCAGTCGCGGAAGCTGGTGTCCATCCGCCTTCTCGTATCCAATGAACAGCGTGAGGGATGCGGCGCCACGCACGGCGGACGAAGCGACGCCTGCAACGCCGGCTCCAAAGGTGACGGCAAGTCCGATCTGGATGGTGAACGAGCCCGACGTGTTGGAATAGTCGAGCGAAATGTTCTTGAAAAACGCCGCGCCGCTACCGTGCGTGTGGGCGCCCACGGCGAGCGCCAGCTTCGCTAGCACCCAGGGGTTGACGTTTAGGAAAAACGGCACTGGTCCTAGGGTAAACTGCTCGGTCCAATTGAGGTCGGTTCTTACCTGGAAGAGGGCCTTAATATTGCCATATGCAGGGTCGTTGTTATCACCCCAGGTTTTGCCCACCCAGTCGTAGGCGAGCGAGCCGTACAGCTGTGTGGCGATATCCATCGTGAACAGCGGCGTGCAATGGTGGCGAAGGAGTTTGGTGTTCCTTGGATCGGTACCCGAACCGGCACTCATGCTCTTGTACTGATTCCACTTCCCCTCCATCTCGTCGAGGTAGCGGTTTGCCTGCTTGGCGCCCGACTCACGCGGTGACTTCTTCCAGTATTCCGGATCAGGGTTGCCCGAATCGTTCATATAGCCGACCGGTTTGTATCCTCCGCCAAACAGCACGTATCCGGCAAACGAGAAATCGAAGAGGATCGGAAATGTGGGTATCCAACACGTGAACTTATTACCACCGATGCCGGGAAACGATGCGGGGAAATCAAACGGAGTGATCTCTTGGTCCATAGTAGTGGGAACGATGGTGGTCGAGCCCGATTCCGCCTTTGCGGCCGGCGCGGTGACAACGGCCATGGGGGGGAGAGTGTATAGGTCTTGCCCTGGTAGTCGAGGACAAAGCGCAGCTTGCACCCTTCTTCCAGAAGGCTCGACGCCGCGTCGAGAAACTTGTCTTCGAGTGTGAACGTTGCCAGATTATTCGCACCCGATGCACTGGCCTTGATCTGGCCGATCTGCGTGACGGTTTCGGGTGAGCTGCCCGCGGCAGGCGTCACTTTGTTGATGCGCAGCGTTGCCTGTCCACCCTGCGGCAGATGTGCCTGCACGGTAAAGGCGTGCGTATCGGGCTGCTCGTTTGCCGTGTCGTCCTTCGGCATTGCCATAAACGTGGCGTCGGCGTACTGGATGTCCCATTCGTCGAATGTGAGCTGGCGGAAGTACGGCTCGCCGTCGGAAAGCGGACGCGTGGGCGCGGCTATAGCGGTGCCGCCTTGGACGCGCGCGAGGGGAATCTCGACATTGCGGTAGCCCGCCATGCTAATGGAGATGCCGCCGTTGAAGTCGTACGCGTCGAGAAGCGTCGCCTCGTCTACGTAGCCTTCCGAAAGCGGCGCGACCTCAAAAATGGCCGTGCCTTCGTCATCGGTCGTGGCGGCGAGCTGCTTGCCTGCGGTGTAGCGCGACGTGAGCGTGACCTTGGCGCCTGCGATAGGCGTATTCTTGTTGGCGACGTCGACCACCACCACGCCGAACATGGTGCGCGAGAGCACCAGGACCTTGAAGGGGTCTTCTTCGTCGGCATAGGCCGCGGTGGGCGCGAACGGCAGCAGGAAGGCATTTTCGCTTTCCGGCACGCGAGGCAACATAATGCTCGCTAGCGAGGACGCTCCGGCAACAAGTAACGAACGGCGATCAAGCATCTTGGGCTCCCATCCCGCAAATATCGGTGGAAATAATCCAATTTTGCGAGAAGGAGTCCTGTCACGGTAGTGCCGTTCAAGGGTCAAAATGTCCAATTTAGGCGAGCGAAGTGCCGGGTTCCGGAACGCGTTCGATGCGCTTGGCAGCCCGGTCGCTAACGCAACATATGCGCGACCAGCTCCGTGCGCGTGCCGATGCCAAGCTTGGCGTATACGCCGGATAGGCGGTTTTTGACGGTGCCCGGCGATACTCCCATATGGCGTGCGATTTCGGCGTTGGTCCACCCACGACAGGCGAGCATGGCCATGGTGAATTCCGTGGTTGTTAGATCGTCGGCCACGTCCTCGCCCGAATCGGGGTTGTGGATGCGCCGCCAGCCGTAGCTGAATCGATACGTGATCTCGATGATGCGCGCGAAGTCGTCAGGGTATTGCGATTTTAGGCATGCCTCGATGAGTCCCTGCAAAAGGCCATGGTGTTCGCCGATGAGTTCGATAAGGCCGTCGGGGCGCGCAATGTCCCAAGCGGCGCCAAAGTGCGCTTTTGCGGCGTCGACGTCTTTGAGACTCATACAGGCCATCGAGGCCGACAAGTGCAGGAATAGCTCCGAGATGGGGTAGCTTCCCTGTTTCATAATCAGGGCGTTTTCCGTCATGCCCAGACTGCGGCCGTATTCGCCGCGCAGATACAAGGCGTGCGCCATCACGTAGCTGGCGAACAGGCGCAGGCCTTCGGGCAGATGCGCCGCAAGTGGATAAAACTCTTCGGCAGAATACGGGGAAGGCAAGTGCAGCAGGACGCTCGCGGCCGAGGCGAACAGGATATGCGTGGCGTGGACGGCGGGCGATTCCTCGTCAGTTGGCGTATCGAGGATGCCCGCAAGGCAACGGCGGGCGTCGGCGATACGGTTGAGCGACAGACTGGCGTATCCGCAGATGAAGCATGCGGAATAGCGCAGTGCGGGATCGGTGGCGTCAAGATAGGGGCGCGCCGTCTTGGCAGCGAGGGCGGCCTGTCCGCGAAAGTACAGCGCTTCTGCCGTGGCAATGGCGCGCGAATCGGGGTCGGAAATGCCTGCAACCGCAGCGTCAATCTGTCCCGGCACAAAGGCGGTGCACATCAACGGCATGGGAGCGCATGGGTAGCCATCGCAGTCCATCTTCCATCTCCCAACAGCTGGCAACAATAGCAGCAATTGTACTCCTGTTGCTCGGGACTGGAATTTGTGGGTATCGCCTACGATTATGCCGAACGTATAAAGGAAGAGTCCATTGGCGATGCTCCCAAGGTGGCTACCGAAGCCTAGCTGACCTCGACATTAGGAAAAATTGCCACCCCTACAAAAAGCTCTGTCGCAGCGATGGGAAACGCATCTTCTGGGCATTCCGGCGTCTCCAGCTAGCGCTGGACTGCTGCTGTCGCCTGCGCGTTGGCGAGCGGGGCGTGGGGACCGTCCGGCGACCAGCGGTGACGGGCGAGCCCTGCCGCGTGCGTGGGCCTCCATCGGCGTAGACCCATGACCCCTATGGCATCGGAGAAGTCCACCATCGCGTCCAGGACCTTACCGTCCGGCACGCCCAGCCTAGCGGCTCCCTTGAACCCAAGGTTGAAGGGGGGGTGTTGTACAAGGCATATGGGGCCGAGTGGAAGTGGATCAAAAGAGCGTTACTTGACGTTTCATGCATAATGCCAACCGCCCCGCGATATCACGTTCGCAGCGCGCAGGGGCCGGAGAATCTTCGCGATGAGAGTTGACGTCTAATACCTTGCATCGTATAGTGTGTATAGCATAGTATATGACGAGAGGAGGTGTGCGGATGGAGGCACAGATGAAGCGCGGCTTCCTGGAGGCCTGCGTGCTCGCGGCCGTCTCCGGCGAGGAGTCCTACGGCTACCAGATCGTGAAGGACGTACCGGCGAGCATGGGGCTCACGGAGTCGACGCTCTACCCGCTGCTCAAGCGCCTGGAGAAGGCCGGGTGCATCACGGCGCGCTCCGCCGAGCACAACGGGCGGCTGCGCCGGTACTACCGCATCACGGACGACGGGCGAGCGCGCATCGAGGAGTTCCTGGCCGAGTGGCCGTCCGTACGGGAGATTTACGCATACGTTGAGGAGGCGCACCATGACGCGCGATGAGTTTCTGGGCCGGTTGGGCGAGCTGCTCGCCTGCCTGCCGGCCGAGCAGGTGGAGGAGACCAAGGCGTTCTATGCGGAGGCCATCGCCGACCGCATGGAGGACGGTATGAGCGAGGAGGAGGCCGTGGCCGCCATGGGCACGCCCGGCGAGGTGGCGGAGGCCACGCTCGACGACCTGCCCGCCGTGCCGCGCGCGATCGCGAGGACGCGCCGGCGCAGCACCGCGCTGCTGTGGGTGCTGGCCATCGTGGGCTCCCCGGTGTGGGTGCCGCTGCTCGCCGCCTTCGCCGCCGTGGCCGTCACGGTCTATATCTGCATCTGGGTGCTGGCGCTCTGCGTGTGGATCGTCGCGGTGGCACTCGGGGGCGTGGGCGTAGTTGAGCTCCTGCTTGCCGTAAGCGGCGTCATCATCGGCCACTTCCCGTACGCCCTCGCCTCGGCGGGCGTGGGGCTCGGCCTCGTCGGCGTGGCGCTCTTCGTTGGTGCTGGCGCTTGGGCAGCCTCAAAACAAATTGCGCGCCTCTCGGCGCTCTGGGCGAGGAAGGCCGCCTCGCCCTTCTGGAAGGGTAAGGGCGAGAAGGGCGGCGCTGCCGCGCATCTCGCGGCGTAGAAAGGAGTGAGTACCATGACCAGTGCGAAGAAGATCTACCTCGCCGTGGCGGGCGGGCTCGTTGCCGCGGGTGTTGTCCTCGCGGGTATTGGCTTTATCGCTTCGGGTTTCGACCCGGCCGTGTTCACAACCCAAATAGACACACGCGACAGCACCATCGTGCTCGGCGGCGTCGAGGTGGACGACCCGATGGGCCTCCCCCTCATCGAGCAGCTCGCCAATCTGGGCGAGATCGACACCTCCGGCGTCGCGGATCCCGCCGCGCCCTAGGCGCAGCGAGCCCGGGCGCTCTGCCCGCCAAGCTGCGTAAGCCGGCGAAACCCGAACCTCAACCTCTACGCAACTGGCCCCAAGCCTGCGCCGATTCGCTCTCGGCGCCGCGCGGGGGCCCGTGACGCATGCCCAAAAGGTATGAGGAGAAAGGAACGCGATGACGACAACCACGCCCTTCCGCCTTCATGGGGCCACGCAGGACCGGAAGCGACTGGGCCGTGCGGTGGGGCTGTGCTTGGATTGGCTACACTGATATGGACAGTTCCGTGAGGGGCGCGAGAGACGGGACTCTGGGGAGATCTTCGAGGAGGAGTGTCTCGACTGGAAGCGCGGGTTCAGTGGAGCAGGAACCTAATCTCTGTCTCTCCTGCTTTTTTGATTTGTTGAGAAGCCGGCATTTGGGGGCATTTTGGATAGCGAACAGTTCAAACAAGAAGCTGAGAAAATAGAACAAAGCCTGAGTGCCTTGAGAGTCGCCGAGCGCAATGCAGTGATTCCCTTCATGAACGGCGACTTTACCCAATGGGATCTATATCTGGCATCCTCCTCTGAGTATGCGATGAGACTGATAGACGGATTCATCTCCATGCTCGAGTCGAGGAATCTTGTTTGCGTCGCCCAGCTTCTCCGCGCACAGGTTGGAGTCTGCCTGCGGACATTCGCATTATTCGCCGCCGAAGACCAGGATGACTTTCTCAAGCAGGTGTTTCAAGGTGTGCCTGTGAACAAGCTGAAAGATTTCTCGGGTGAGAAGATGTCCGATGGAAGACTTCAAGACTTACTCGAGAAGTTCGATCCAAAGGAAAAAGATGTATACAAGGTGACGTCTGGATTCGTCCACTTCTCCATTGATGTTCTGCCGAGCATGGGTGTGCCTGGGGAGGGCTATGAGGTCGAGTTTAATTTTGGAGCCGAGCCCAACGAGAGAAACAATGCGCCTCTCGTGGAATGCGGCAAGGCGTTCTGCCACTATGTCGACCTGCATCTCCAGATGCTCCATAAGGTGATTGCTTCGGATGAATGGTATGCCGATCGATTCCGTATCGATTCCGATGGTCCTGCAGACGAGGCCTCGAAAAGCGAGAAGGTGTAGGTCGAACGCATTGACGCTGCCTTGACAGAGCATCCCGATATGATAACGAATGGGAGGTTCCCTGCGAAATGTGCGCCTCTGTATATTCTCGCTAGGACGCCCTCGACCGATAAGGCATCGTTGAGTTCAATTTGAGTTCAGCTCGGGTGCCTGAAATCGCCCAACTCTGATAAAAGGGGAGACGACGGTACACCACGTAGACGAGAGGCTATGGAAGTGCACGATTTGATTATATTGGCGCGCTAAACCGCCCCGCTGCCCAACTTGAACTCCGCTCACGCGTGTATGGGGCTGCGAGAGGTAACGGCCTGCGGCCTCCTTTGTGTGCTCGATGATATCTTCGAGCATGCCGGGCATGGCGGAGACATTCGCTGCAATCCAGCCGTGTTCAAGCGCCGTTTCGGATAGGAGCGAGAGGGGGCTGTCTTGCCCGTTTCCCTTGCACCCGTAAAGATGGTTGACAGTTTGGGGTCTCCCGGGTCTTTAGCTTTTACCGTGCTAGATGCCTCATGGAAACTGTTGGACTTTAATCAGACAGACCCAGCATGTCGTTTTCCTCCATGAGGACATCGGCTAAAACCGCAACACCTATGCTTGTTTAAGCAAACTTCCTGATAGTCGTGGAGCTGCTGTAGCCCGACATGCAGGACATCGCTCGGCTTAAACACCGGATGCCGCATCCGCGAAACGAGTTGCGGTGCACCCTGTTCCAAAAGGTTGCCAAGTACCATGGCGTGAGCGTTGGGGTAGCCATCATTCAGCGTGGATACATCCGGATGCGCATAGATCCAGACGATTCCAACGTTCTCGTATTTCCCGTGCAGGTAATCGAAGAGGGCAAGCGACGCCATACAGTTGCCGCCGACGGTCACGACTCTGTCGGGGTTTTCTGCCGTAAGCTTCCTCTGCGCATCCTGAATTCCCGCCAGGACTTCGTCCTCGGCACAGATGCGAACTGCCTCCCATTTCTCATGTCCAAGTTTTGGGACGCGTTTCGCAATGCCGAGTGGGACCCCTGGACAGTCGGATCACGTGGTGGCCCCCTTTGAGAGGGTCACGAGCATGGTGGTCCCGTTCTCGGAACTTGTTTCGACCTCTACCGTGCCACCGTGAAGTGCTGCAATCTCCCAAACAAGCGCTAGCCCGAGTCCTGCGCCGCCGTATGCCCTGCTGCGGGATTTGTCTAGACGAAAGAACGGCTGGAAGATGCTCTCTCGGTACTGCTTGGGTATTCCCGGGCCCTCATCTTTGACTCGCAGGAGCACGTGGCTGTCGCTGTCGCTGATGGAGACATTGACAGTCGAGCCGGAGCGACTGTAACGGATGGCGTTTTCGGCCAGGTTGAACAGCAACCGATAGAGGAGCGTGTCGCTTCCGATTACTAAAGCGTCTCCAGCACAGTTGAGGGCTATGCTCCTATTTTCGGCAAGTGGCGCAAGGTCAGTGAGGACCTCTTCGGACAAGGGACCGAGTTCAACATCGTCCTCGCAAGGAACGCTGCGGAGCTCACTCATCTCAAGCAATACCTTGGTCATTCGAGACATGCGCTCGGTTTGTTCTTGTAGCAGGCCGAGCAGCTCGGCTGTTTCGGGTTGCAAACCGGAGTGCTCGGAGATGAATAGTTCAATCTGTGCTTGCATAAGGGCGAGCGGGGTGCGCAACTCGTGCGCGGCGTTGCCGGTAAACTGACGCTGTGCAGAGAACCCTTCGCCAAGACGGGCGATCATGTCGTTGAAAGAGGCGCTGCATCGTTGTAGCTCGGTGGGCACATCTTCACTGAGTCTGATTTCGCTTAGGTTGTCAGGCTGCACGCGCTCAACCTGGGCTGCAAAAGCCCGTAGCGGTTTGAGTGCATGGCCGCTCACAAAGTATGCCAACACGCCGCCAAGGAGTGTGATTCCAGCCGTGATACACCAGGTTGTCGTGCCAAAAGACTCTTGTGCGTCGTTTACGACGATCGTGACCCTGTCATCGGGGACCGCTTTCGTCGGGTCGAACGCCTGGGGCGAATCTTCGCCGGTTGCGTTAAAGGCCGAGATGTTACTGCCGATGGCATCCATGTAGCGCATGCCCGTATAGCCGACCAGGCAGTTCGTCAGCACGCATGCCGCACACGTGAGCAGTGCCGTCATAATCGTTATGCGCCATTGAAGGGAAAGCCTTTTCATTCGCTATCCTCCATAACGTAGCCCTCTCCAATCCGATTGCGAATCGGGTCGTATCCCAAAGCGCTGCGTAGCTTTTTGCGGAGTGACGAGATATGAACGCGGGTTGCGTTGCTAAAGCTGTTCACGCTGCTATCCCAAACGTGTTCGATAAGCTCCTCTTGACTTACCGGACGCCCCTGATTAAGCATCAGGTATTCCAAGATTCCCGTTTCCTTGCGCGTAAGAGATAAGGCCTCGCTGTCCACGGAAGCGATGCGCGCCTTGGTGTCAAAGCGGAGCTTTCCACAGGTTAATACTATGTCGCTTTGTGCGAAGCGTCTGAGGGTGAGGCTGCGGATCCTTGCCGCAAGTTCGTCCAGATGAAACGGCTTGGTGAGGTAATCGTTGGCGCCGGCATCGAGTCCGGCGACTTTATCGGATACTTCGCCACGCGCGGACAGAATCAGCACTTTGGTCTCGCAGTCGGTTTTCCTAAGTTCCCTAAGCACGGTCATGCCGTCGATACGGGGAAGGTTGAGGTCGAGTACCACGAGGTCAAAGACTTCGACGCCCAGCAGGTCGAGCGCCTCCTGCCCGTCGTGGCAGCAGTCGACGCTGTACGCCAAGTTTCGCAAGCTGCGCGCGATTGCGTCGCACAGCGCCCGCTCGTCCTCGACGATCAAAATACGCATAACAGTCTCCTTGCACATTTCAAATCGCGCTTAACACGGATTTTATAGCCGATATGGTCCAATGGTCGCGTAACGAAAGGAGTGGTCAGGTTGTTCAAAGCGGTAAAACCCGTGGTACAGGTCGCTTTGTTGATCGTCGGAATTGCCATGGTGTGCTTTGGCGTTATGCGTGGCGAGGCAGATGCCGTGCTGGCCAAAGCGATTAGGCTGTGCTTGGAGTGTATCGGAATTGGATAAAAGAGAAAACACTGCGTCGCATGTTTTGGCTCGATTTCGCGGATTCATTCAGGCGGCGGCGACGCTCGTCACCAACATTCACCTGCCAAACTTTGCCAAAGGCGGCATCTATCAGGGCGCGGGAAAAACAGCCTGCGTACCTGGACTTAATTGCTATTCGTGCCCCGCGGCATCGGGTGCGTGCCCCATCGGGTCGTTCCAGTCGGTGGTAGGTTCATCCAGGTTCAACTTTTCTTACTATGTTACCGGTACGCTCATTTTGCTCGGCGTGCTGCTGGGACGCTTTGTATGCGGCTTTCTGTGCCCGTTTGGCTGGCTGCAGGAGCTGCTTCATAAGATTCCCGGCAAAAAGCTTTCGACAAAAAAGCTCAAGCCGCTCACGTACATCAAGTACGTCGTGTTGCTGTTTGCCGTGGTGCTGCTACCCGTCTTGGTGGTTAACGACGTGGGCATGGGCGACCCGTTCTTTTGTAAGTACATCTGTCCGCAGGGTGTGCTCGAGGGCGCCATTCCGCTGGCCATTGCCAATGCCGGCATTCGATCTGCGTTGGGACAGCTCTTTACTTGGAAACTTGTCGTTCTCATTGCCGTGGTAGTGCTGAGCGTTTTGCTCTATCGCCCCTTCTGCAAATGGATTTGCCCGCTCGGCGCATTCTATGCGCTCATGAATAAGGTGTCCTTGTTGGGGATTCAGGTCGACGCGTGCAAATGCGTCTCGTGCGGCAAGTGTTCAAGGGTTTGTCAGATGGACGTTGATGTGGTCCGCGCGCCCAATCATGCCGAATGTATCCGGTGCGGAAAGTGCATTGGGGCCTGCCCCGTCGATGCCATCAGCTATCGCTATGGCCTGGATGTGTCGGCGGAAAAGCTTCCCTTGACCGCCGATAAAAAGTAAACAAGCTTCGACAAAACGGAGGAATGACTATGAAGCTTTCTAAGATTGCGGCCCTGTTTATGGTGCCGGTATTGGCCTTGTGCCTTGTGGCATGTTCGGCGCCCGGTGGCAATGCGAGCGAATCTGCGAGCTCCGATCCTAAGATCGCAGAACTCACTGCGCAGAAGCCGGCCAATGCCGACGAGGCCGCCGAGCTGTATGCGAAGCTCATGCAGAAGGAGAACGAGATCTTTTCGAGTGATAACGCGCTGTGGGAAAAGGTATTCAATGCAGCAAATAAAGACTCGGCAATGATTGAGGATGGCAGCAATTACGGCGATTTCCTGCTCAAGACCATCGACGGCGCTAAGGATGAGTTTACGGCGGATGAGCTTAAGACGCTCAAGGCTGGTGCGCAGCAGATCAAGGAGATCGAGGACAAGCTCGAGAGCTTGGAGAAGGAGTTCCCCGGCTGTGGAAGCACGCCGAGCGCAGGCGAGAGCGTCGACGCTTCGACCGCTGGCATGACGGCTGGTGCCAATGCTTCGAGCGAGGCGACGAAGTTCCCCAGCTTTACGGGCAAAGACCTGGATGGCAACGACGTGAACAGCGACGAGCTGTTCTCTAAGAACAAGGTCACCGTCATGAACTTCTGGTTCACTACTTGCAAGCCGTGCGTGGGCGAGCTGGGCGATCTTGAGAAGCTGAATCAGGAGCTTGCCGAGAAGGGCGGCCAGGTCGTGGGCGTCAATTCCTTTACGCTCGATGGCAACAAGGGCGAGATCGCAGATGCCAAGGACGTGCTGAGCAAGAAGGGCGTGACATATAAGAACATCTGGTTCAAGTCGGATAGCGAGGCCGGTAAGTTCACGTCAAATTTGTTCTCGTTCCCGACAACGTATGTCATCGATCAGAACGGCAACATCGTAGGGGATCCAATCGTGGGAGCCATCAGCTCCGCCGAGCAGCGCGCAGCACTCGACAAGCTTATCGACCAGGCGATTGCGAATAGCGAGCAGTAAAAAACGCGTAAAGCATGGCGAGGATCGTGCGCCGCTGTGCGGAGTAGTCTGCTGCCTTTCAAGATAATCTCCACCATATAGAGGTCCCGCTCGGGGCCTCTTCTTTTAGGCGCCGTCACGTTCGTTTTTTGGCGCGGTTCGTTACATTCCTCACTGGTTCCGGCAAAAAATGGGGATAGAGTAGGACAAACGCGTCGAATACGAACGGCGGGGGAGAGCGGGCAAGTGTGCCCGCGTGGGAGAGGTTGCCGTCCATGTTGGAGCTCAAGGGTATTTGCAAAAGGTACGTTACGCAGTCGTTTATGCAGGTGGCGCTCGACAACGTAAGCCTGTCTTTTCGCGATAACGAGTTCGTGGCCATTCTGGGTCCCTCGGGCTCGGGCAAAACTACGATGCTCAACGTTATCGGTGGACTCGATCATTTCGATTCCGGCGACCTGCTAATCGACGGTATTTCGACCAAGGACTTTCACAATCGCGATTGGGATGCCTATCGCAACAACCGCATCGGCTTTGTGTTCCAAAGCTATAACCTCATTCCGCATCAGACCATTTTGGAAAACGTGGAGCTGGCGCTCACGCTCACTGGCGTGGGACATGCCGAGCGCCGCCAGCGTGCGCGCGAGGCGTTGGAGAAAGTCGGCCTGGGCGAGCACGTTAACAAGCGTCCGAGCCAGCTTTCGGGCGGCCAGATGCAGCGCGTGGCCATTGCCCGCGCCTTGATCAACGATCCCGAGATTGTGCTGGCCGACGAGCCGACCGGCGCCTTGGACTCGACGACATCCGTACAGGTCATGGATTTGCTCAAGGACGTTGCGCGCGACCGTTTGGTCATCATGGTCACGCACAATCCCGAGTTGGCATACAGGTACGCCACGCGCATCGTCACCCTGGCGGACGGTAAGATCACCGACGATTCCGATCCCTTTGATGTTACCGAGGCCACGCGCCGCGAGGCCAAGCCCACGCGCAAAACTTCGATGAGCTTTGTGACGGCCCTGGGGCTTTCTGCCCGAAACCTCATGACCAAGAAGGGCCGTACGGCCATGACGGCCTTTGCAGGTTCGATTGGCATTATCGGTATCGCAGCGATCCTGGCACTCTCCAACGGCGTAAACGGCTACATCAAAAAGGTCGAGGAGGACACGCTCTCAAGCTACCCGCTTACGATTTCCAAACAAGATTACGACCTGTCGTCCATGATGGGCGGACAGGGGGCCACGGATGACGATACGTCCAAGGGCGAGGGCTCGTCCGATGACGCTACCGGTGGCAAGGCTAAGGGAACCGATAAGATTCCCGTGGTCACAGCCGTAAAGGATATGTTCGCAAGTGTTAAATCTAACGATATGACGAGCTTTAAGGCATGGCTTGACGGCGGCGGCGACGGTATCGACAAAGAGGTCAACGCCATCCAGTACGGCTACGGCGTGACGCCGGTTGTCTATCGTGCCGGCAAGGGCGATGAGAAGCCTGTCCGGCTGGTGCCCAACGCTATGACCGAGGCCATGAGCGGAGGCGCGAGCTCGGCGGCAACGGTGAGCATGGAATCCATGGGAACCTCGGTCTTTAACGAGATGATTGACGACCAGAACCTGCTCGACAACCAATACGATGTCGTGGCGGGGCATTGGCCTACGTCCGCCAACGAAGCCGTGATGGTGCTTTCGAGCCGTGGCACGGTGGGCGACTACACGCTTTACAGCATCGGTGCGCTGGATATCGATGAGCTCAACGACCTGGTTAACAGTGCTATGACGGCCGACGGCAAGGTCGAGACGCCCGAGACCGGCGCCGACTTTACCTACGACGATGCGCTGTCCACGACGTTTAAGGTGTTGTCGCCGGCCGATGCCTATCGCAAAAACGAAGAGACCGGCATGTGGACTGACATGTCCGGCGATGCCGACTTTATGACGGCCAAGGTTGCTGACGGTATCGACGTGCGCATTGTGGGCGTGGTACGACCCAACGAGACGGCTAACGCGAGCGCATTGTCCCCGGGCATTGCCTATACGCATGCGCTGACTCGCCAGCTTATGGAGCGCGCTGCCGATTCTCAGATCGTGCAGGAGCAGCTTGCCCACCCCGAGACGGATGTCTTTACGGGCAAAACCTTCGATGAGTTGCAAGGCGAGGCCAAGCAAGGCGTTGATTTGGGTAGCATGTTCAGCGTGGACGAGGCGGCACTGAAGAGCGCGTTCTCGTTCGATACGTCTGCGCTCTCGGGTGCTGCCGGCGGTATGGACCTGTCGGGTCTTGACTTGTCCGGGTTGGATATTGACCTTTCGGGCGTAGGT
Source organism: uncultured Collinsella sp. (assembly GCA_938005465.1). Taxonomy (GTDB): domain Bacteria; phylum Actinomycetota; class Coriobacteriia; order Coriobacteriales; family Coriobacteriaceae; genus Collinsella. The sequence continues at coordinate 71,189 of CALLNU010000010.1, read as the reverse complement.
AAGGATATCGACTTTAGTGACATCATGGCCAAAGCGCCGACCCCAGATTTCTCGGGCATCTTCGACGGCCTGGAGCTCACGCCCGAGCAAATGCAGCAGGTGGGAACGCTTGCCAACCAGCTGTTTGAGGGCTTTTTGCAGTCTGATCAGCTTAAGGCGCTGTCGCCCGAAGATCTTAAGGACGCATCAAAGCTCGCCGCCGCATTCTCGACGTATCTTGAGAATGATGACGCGGCCCAGCAAATCCTGGCCCAGCTAAAAGCGCTGGGCGGCGATGCCCTGTCCGAGCGCCTGCAGCAGGCGATGACCGACTATGTGCAAAAGCAGCTGGCTCCGTATCTGCAGCAGGCTATGGATCAGGTGATGCAGACAATTAGCGAGCAGATTGCGACAACGGTGTCAGCTCAGCTCAAGGCGGGCGCGGCGGGGCTCATGGGCCAGATGGCGATGCAGATGTCTTCGAGTTTTGCCAACTTGGCAAGGGCGATGCGCGTGGATGCGAGCGCCTTTGCTCGTGCCATCCACTTCAACATGGACGCCGAGGACCTGAGCTCGCTCATGATGAGCTATGCCAAGGCGTCAAAGCTCACCTACGACAACAATCTGACCACGTTGGGCTATGCGGATGAGGCAGACCCTATCTCGGTCAAGATTTTCCCGCGTGACTTTGAGGCCAAGGAGCGCGTACTCGATCACATCGATGCGTACAACAAGCAGGTCAAAGCCGATGGCCATGATGAGCAGGAAATCTCGTACACCGACTACATGGGCATCATCATGGGTTCGGTGACCGACATCGTGAACACCATCAGCTTGGTGCTCATCGCATTCGTGAGTATCAGTTTGGTGGTGAGCTCCATCATGATCGGCATCATCACCTACATCAGCGTGCTGGAGCGCAAAAAGGAGATTGGCATCCTGCGTGCGATCGGCGCGTCAAAGCGCAACGTGGCCAACGTATTCAATGCCGAGACCTTTATCGAAGGTCTCATTGCCGGCGTCTTTGCCATTGTTGTCGTGGTGGCCGTGAGCTTTCCGGTCAATGCCTGGGCGCTTGCGGCTAAGCAGGTACCCAATCTGATGAGCCTGCCCGTGCAGGATGCGCTGATGCTCATTGCAATTTCTGTGTTGCTGACGGTCGTTGCCGGCCTGCTGCCTGCCCGTAGTGCATCCAAAAAGGATCCTGTGGAAGCTCTGCGTTCCGAATAATGTGACAAAGGGGCAGTCCCTTTGTCACATTGAGACCCTTGCGAAAACGGGGTCTAATTACCGTTCGGCAGGTTAAGAACTCCCTCTCCCCGCTTAATGCTTGACGAAGAGTCCTCTGGTTTATATACCTATCGGTAGGCATATATGATATATTGCCGATAGAAATGGAGCAACCATGACTCTCACCACACCAGCCAAAAAAGATTGTCTCCGTGAAAGCGGCGCATTTGCTTGGGTCGTCGTTATTGCGCTCGGCTTAATGTCCGCCGGAACGACTGGCACATATAGCATTATTGCCGGCTCATTCGTTGCTCCAGTATGTGAAGACCTGGGCTTTGAGTACACCTCTTTCTCTTTCTATTTCACTGCGATTCTTCTTGGCCTTGCACTTGGACTTCCACTTTTGAGTCGTTTCATTCCAAAAGTAATAGGCAAACCGTGGCATATTTGCGTTGAACTCGTCCTTATTGCCGCCGGTGCCGCAATGGCGTTCTACACCGAAGTCTGGATGTTCGTCGTCTCTGCTGCGGTGATCGGCATCTGCTTTTCGTTCACAACGGGCGTCTGCATGTCCGATGTTATTGACCAATGGTTCAGTAAATCGTCCGGTCTTGCCATCGGCCTTGCTTGGGGCGTTAATTCTCTCTGTACGCTGTTGTTGAGTCCTGTCATTACGCTGGTCATCGAGCAACAAGGCTGGCGTACGGGATACATCGTACTTGCGGCCGTTTCTGCAGCTATGATTTTACCTGTGAGTGCATTTATCATTCGCCTTAAACCCTCTGATCGCAACATGCTTCCGTACGGAGAGACCGCCTCCGAAACCCATGAGAGCTGCAGCGCCGATGAGCAGGAAGATGTCCTTTCGGGCATGGCACTCCGCGATGCCGCGAAAACGCCGTCTTTTATTCTCTGTGTCCTCTTGCTTTGCGTGGCGCAGCTCACCTGCTGCATGAACCAGCTGTTTCCAACCTATGCAAGCGAGGTCGGTTTCAATCCTATCGTAGGAAGCTTAATGGTCTCGGCAGCTTCACTCTCCGATATCTTCCTAAATCCCTTCGTGGGCAAAACATGCGACAAGCTTGGCGCTATTAAAGCAACGGTCGCATGGACAGGTGTCAGCATTCTTTCATTCCTGCTTCTTATCATTGGCGGAAGCAATGAGACCGTTTCCATCATTGCAGCTGGTGTAAACGATGTCATGTTCGCCATCGTTGGAACCGCAATGCCGATGCTTCTCCTCTCGCTCTTTGGATCACGCGATTTTGGAAGGATCTATTCGATCGTTTGCTCAGCGGGCTATGTCGTCGGTGCTTTTGGAATGCCGGTCATGATGAAGGTTTACGGCATGGCAGGGTCATTCCAGGGAGTATTTATCTTCTGCATTGCCTGCAACCTTATGATTGCTGCGTTTGCTATCGTTTCCGGTTTTCTCAATAAGGCTGCTGAAAAGTAATAAGCGCCGATTTGCATCGGCATAGATTGCCATGCAACAGGGGCCGACTCCAAGCCAGACTGGAGTCGACCCCTGTTTTCGTTTTAAAGGTTGCCCGCAGGCACCATGGGTGCCAACATGCGCTTCAGCTTGGCTGGTTTATTTGAACATAAGCTCGACTATTCCCGCCCAAACCGCTTTCTCATCAATATCCTCACCTTGAGCGACCGTATTGCTTGCTCCCTCCAGAACGGTATAAAGAATTTGTACGTAGAGCATTACGTCGGCGCTATCGGAAAACGCGCCAATCTCTACACCATGAAGAAGGATGTCTTTAAGCGCATCCATGGTTCGTTTGGTCGCCGTCGCTTGACGTTCCTGAACTGCAGGAATTCGATTTGCTTGAACGCTAACCTCGGCCAGCACGCGCCGGCGCTTTTCATCGCTTCGATAGCCACCTATAACTGAATTGCCGAGCTCGATAAGCGCGGCCTTGAACCCGTCCCTATCGACTATTAGCGAGTAGTCGCGCTGATAGTCAATGGTCGGAAACATGCTGTCCAAGAGCGTAGTGAAAATCTCCTCTTTTGAGGGAAAGTAGTAGTACACCGACGGCTTGGATATACCGACAAAGTCGCAAATCTTTCCGATAGACGCTTTGTCATAACCGACTTCTGCCACAAGATCGTACATTGCGTCCAATATTTTTGTTCTTGTGCTCACGCTGCATTTCTCCATTGCAAATCACTTCCGCACTACCAACATTATTAAGGATGGCAACGGAACATCAATTCGTGTCCAAACATGACCACTATATACGGCGAACGGTATGTATCAGTAGGCGAGCGGCAATTATTCAAAATTATCTACCGAACGGTAGGTATAGTAGTACTATAGCAGGTGAAACCCCGCTATTGTCGCGGCCGGACAGCATCGCGGGAAACCCGACGGAAGGACCAACCATGTACGAGAACTATCGTATGCCGGGCGAGTTCGAGAAGCGCTCCAACGTCTATGTGACATGGCTTCCCGATTACATCCGTGCAGAGGGCTACGATAACCGCCAGCCCTGCGTTGACGTGATCAAGGCTCTGCTCGAGTATGGCGACGTTACGGTCAACCTCAATTGCGGCACCCCCGGCTCCTATGAGGAGGCTTGCTCGCGCCTGAAGGAGGAGGGGGTTGATCTCGATCGCATCGAGATCACGCAGTTCGAAGACTCCAACTTCTATGTCCGCGACAACGGTCCCAGCATCATGGTCGACGACAAGGGCCATTCTTATATGGTCAACCCCGCTTGGACCTATTACGGCGTGTGGGACAAGAACTCCCCGGAGTGCCAGTCCGCACGTAAGGCAGCCGTTCACATGGCGGTTGCGCTCGGTTGCTTCGATATCGTCAATTCCGAAATGGTTTCGGAGGGCGGCGACCGCGAGTTTGACGGTCACGGCACTCTGATCGCCATCGAGGACACGGAATGCCGCAAGCGTAATCCCGAGTTCACGAAAGAGGAAGTAGAGGCCGAGTATAAGCGCATCTACAACCTCAACAAGGTTATCTGGCTTCCGCAGCCTATGCTCGAGGACGACGACTATCGACTGGGCATCCTCGACGAGAAGGAAGACGGAACTCCCGTCTTTGGCATGAGCTTTGCAGCTCACATTGATGAGATGTGTCGCTTTATCACTCCGAACAAGATTCTTCTTGCCGAGGTGTCCGATGAAGAGGCAGCCTCGAGCAAGGCTGGAGCAGAGTCTCGTCGCCGCATTGAGGCAGCCTACGAGATCCTGAGCAACGAAACGGACTGGGAGGGCAAGCCCTTCGAGATCGTTCGTATGCCCACCGCCGAGCCTATTGAAGTCGTTATCGCCCCTGGCGATGAAGATTACGAGCTCTATAAGGGCTTCATCGACGAAATGGGCGGCAAGTTTATGGATGGCACCCCCTGGCCCGAGGGCCCCGTCCACTTCTACGCCGCAGCGAGCTACTGCAACTTCCTGATTTGCAACGGCGTCGTTCTTGGCCAGCGTTATTTCCACGAGGGCATGAGCGAGGTCGTGAAAGAGAAGGATGGGCAGGCCAAGGCAGTTCTTGAGAGCTGCTTCCCCGATCGCAAGGTCATCATGATTGATTCCCTCGCGCTTAACCTGTCCGGCGGCGGCGTGCACTGCTGGACTAAGGACGTGGCGGCCAGTCGTTAGTGAGCCTTAGAGCCTGTGCTCTTTGGCTTAGGCGCCACATGTACCGCTCCCCGAGGGATATCCGTGTTTTCCTCGGGGACACATTCAACAATAATTTTGATAATAATTCGAAAGGAAATAGGCATGAACAACAGCCTCCGCGGTCGCGACTACATCAACATCCATGATCTCTCCTCCGAGGATTTCCGCTATCTCATCGATCTTGCCTGGAACCTTAAGGCTCAGAAGAAGTCTGGTGTCGACCAGCGCTACTTCCCCGGCAAAAACGTCCTCGCCAACTTTGAGTGGGGCTCGACCCGTACTCGTTGCGCATTCGAGACCTCCTGCAATGATTTGGGCATGGGCTTCACTTATCTGACCAACTCCCACATGGGTGACTGCGAGACCGTCAAGGATGCCATGCGCGTCTTTAACGGCATGTACGATCTCATCGTCTACCGCGCACAGAAGGACGAGCAGTTCCTCTATGACGTCGCCGACCTGGTTGACATCCCGGTCATCAATGCCCTTACTCTCGGCGATCACCCGACTCAGATGCTCGCTGACGCTCTTACGATGGAAGAGCAATGGGGCGGTCTGCGTACGAGCCGCGGCAAGAAGATGGCTTTCGTTGGCAACTGCGCCGGCGCCCCAGTGTGGTATGGCCGTCTGTGCGCTATGCTCGACATGGACTTCCTCGCCATCGGCCCCGACGACCTCCGTCATCAGATGTGCAAGGAAATGATCGAAGAGGTGGAGGCCTGCTACGCCAAGTACGCTCCCAATAGGACCTTTACCATCACCTCTGACCTCGATGCCCTGGATGGCGTTGACGTTATCGTTACCGAGGAGTGGCGCTACATCAACCCCGAGTGCGGAGAAGAGGTTCTGGATCCCGACGACTACAACTCCTGGTTGGGCGATGCCGAGTCTCTGTACCCCTATCGCGTCACCAGCGAGCTGTGCAAGCGCACCAACAATCCCGACATCTTCTGCATGCATGAGCTTCCCTCTGTCCACAACGCGGATCACCGTGTTGGCAAGATGCTCCTCGACCAGTGCAAGAACGACCTTCATCGCGAGATCATCACCGAGGGTTTCGAGATTGCCGACGAGTGCTTTGAGGCCAACGCTTCGGTCATCTTCCGTGAGGCAGAGAACCGTCAGCACACCATCAAGGCCGTTATGTGTGCCCTTCTGGGTCTCTAGGAGCTGCATCAATGGAAAATGCAAAGTTAAAGAGCAGCAAGGTTTACGCATGGGTTCTCGTAATCGCGCTCGGCCTTATGTCTGCCGGCACGACCGGATCCTATAGCGTCATCGCGGGCTCCTTCGTCGCACCCGTGTGCGAGGAGTTCGGGTTTGACTATTCCATCTTCTCGTATTACTTCACCGCAACGCTCATTGGTCTTGCGGCAGCTCTTCCGTTTGTCGGAAAACTCATTCCCAAGGTCGTTGGCAAGGTTTGGCTCCCCGTTGTCGAGCTTATTTTGCTCGCTGCCGGCGCAGGCATGGCCTTCTACACCGAAGTCTGGATGTTCATCGCCGCTGGCGCCCTGATTGGCGTTTGCTTCGCCTTCACCACCGGCGTCGCTATGTCCGACGTTATTGACCAGTGGTTCAAAAAATCTGGTGGCCTGGCAATCGGTCTCGCTTGGGCAGTGAACTCGATTTACATGCTCATCATGAGTCCCGTCATCACCTCTGTCATCGAGGCCGCTGGCTGGAGAACTGGTTATCTGGTGCTCGCCGGTGTTTCCGCAGTGCTCATTCTCCCAGCTTCCATTCTGATCATCCGCTACAAGCCTCAGGACAAGGGCATGCTGCCCTATGGCTACGTCGAGGGCGAGACGGTCACCGAGACCGAGGAGACGACCGAGGATAGCACGCGTGGCGTTAGCTATGCGCGCGCCATTAAGTCGCCTGCCTTCTTCTTCTGCATCGGCTTCCTCTGTCTCGTTCAGCTCACTTGCTGCATGAACCAGCTCTTCCCGACGTATGCTTCCGAGGTTGGTTTTAGCCCCATGGTGGGCGGCTTCATGGTATCCGCTGCATCGCTCTTCGATCTGTTCCTCAATCCGATCGTCGGCACCACTTGCGATAGGTTCGGCAGCACGAAGGCCATTCTGGGCTGGCTCGCTGTCTCCATCCTCTCCTTTGTCATGCTCATGATGAGCAGCGGCAACTCGACGCTCAGCATCCTCGCAGCAGGCGTGAACGACGTAATGTACGTCATCGCTGGCACTGCCCTGACCGTTTTGGTTATGGATGTCTTTGGCTCCCGCGATTTCGGTCGCATCTTCGCGCTGATCTGCTCCGTGGGCTATATCGTCGGCGCCTTTGGCATGCCCGTTATGATGAAGGTCTATGAGCTTGTCGGCTCCTTCCAGGGCGTCTTCATCTTCTGCATCGCATGCAACGTTATTATCGGCCTGTTCTTGCTGCTGGCAAAAAAGACTGGTAAGAACCTCTCCTGGGACGAATAGTTCGATTCGTCTTAGACATACGCTGTAGGGCTTAACCTGCAGCCGCTTTGGGGCATCGACTAACATCGGTGCCCTTTTTCATCGAATGTGACAAAGGAGCAGCCACTTTGTCACATTGAGTGGCATGTAAATCGAGGTCTAATACTTTTCCGAGAAGTGAACGGCCATACTTGGACCTCCGAAGCATCGACATTTTTAGACGTCAAACCCGCAGGATTTGGCTGGCAAAACCGCAGGAAATTGCATCTCGAAAGTGCCGATGCTTCGGGGGCCCGTTTTCACTCGTTCACTTCTCGGGAAAAGTATTAAACCTCGTTGTATGGGGTGCGGCTGGAGGGTGGTCATCGTTCAGTAGCTACCTCTTCCTTGTGAATCGCCCGAAGCGCAAGGCATAATGCATGTGACAAAGGGACAGTCCCTTTGTCACGTTCGTTGATATGAGAGAAGAGTAGATGATTCTATCGTTGGCCCCTATGGAGGGGATTACCGGGCATGTGTTCCGTCGCGCGCATGCGGAGTGCTTCGGTGCGCTCGATTGCTATTACACGCCGTTTTTGCCGCCGCCGCGGGTGGGAAACCGCTTTGGCGGCAAGGCGTTTAAGGAGATCGATCCTGCCAATAACCAGGGGCTCAACGTGGTGCCTCAGCTGATGTCCAAGAACGCGGACGAGTTTGTGTGGGCGGCACAGGTGCTCGCCGACATGGGCTATCGCGAGGTCAATCTCAACTTGGGTTGCCCCTCGGGGACGGTTGTCGCCAAGGGCAAGGGCTCGGGTTTCTTGCGTAATCTCGACGAACTTGAGGTGTTCTTGAGTGACGTGTGTGAGCGCTCTCCGCTGCCGGTATCGGTCAAGACCAGGTTGGGGTTGGAGAGCGACGACGAATACGAGCGCGTACTCGATCTATATTGCCGCATGCCGCTGGCAGAGCTGATCGTGCATCCGCGCGTGCAGAAGGACCGTTATGCGGGCTCGCCGCGCAAAGAGTTTTATGGCGAGACGCTGGAGCGTGCGCCGTTCCCGGTTGCCTATAACGGCGATATTTTTGATCTTGAGGATATGGATGCGCTGGTGGAGGCCTATCCCGGCACGCGCCATGTGATGTTGGGGCGTGGCCTGCTCGCGAACCCCGCTCTGGCTCGCATGGTCAAGGGCGGCCCTGCTGCAACGGCTGCTGAGCTGCAGCGCTTCCACGACACGCTGTTTGCGGCATATGCAGAAGAGATTGGCGGTAACGCGGTCTTCCGCATGAAGGAGTGGTGGTTCTACGCCAAGTGCGCTTTCGCTGATCCCGCTACCGTCCACAAGATCGTACGCAAGACCAAAAAGGTCGACGAATACCGCGCTGCCGTCGAGCGCGTCTTTCGCGAACAGCCGCTTGCACCCACAGCTCGCTTCCACGGCTAACTAGTCATCGGGGGCGTTCTTTAACGACTGGTCATTTAAGGACGTCCCCAACGACTATGTAGCAAAAAGCTGTACACCAGCATCCAAAGATGTCGAAAAATGTCGACTTTGGATGCTGGCGTACATGTTTGGGTCCGACGGGGGAGCGGGCCTAGGCAATCAGTGCATCAAGTGTAATGAGCTCTCTGAGCCGCTCCGTGCGTGTTTGCCCATGGCGTTTGGCTTTTTCGTCAAACGCCTCAAGAATCGATTCGCCCACACGTGCTGATATAACGACGCTTGGCTCATCGGAGATCGACGGCCTTCCCAACTTGATGGTGCGACCTTTCGGCCACTCATCTTTTTCGTAGGCTTCCGCGGCTTTCTTCAACTCTCCGGGAGCAAACCCCATCATCTTTTCGAGCTGCTTAGCATCCATGGCGCCTCCTATCGATCGACATAATGTCGAGCGCCGGTTCTCGGATTCTCTTTTTGTATACAATTTTGTAGACAAAAATACAAGCAGTTCATCGGGCTAATTAGCTTGTTTTGACCTGCCTGTTCGATAGGAAATGAGCATTGACGGCTTCGATACTCCTTTGCTTTTCAGCTTGGAATTTGGATGCTCATTGAACTTCCGGAGGGGAGCCCTTTATTAAGCTATTGAGATTCTGGGCAGGAGCTCTCACTGGGCTTCGGTAATGGGGCCAGCTTAATTCGCGACACAGTGTGTCGCGAATGGGAGTAGTCGTTAGGTGTCCTTCAATGGCTACTCATATAAGAACGTTCAAGTGTCGGATTTTGTCATTTAGTGTCGCTCTCAGCGACTATTCTGGAGGGTCGTGGTCAAAAAAGGGCAAATATGAGTACTGTTGCCATTATGGTTGCATTTATTTGCTATAAATTGTAGCTCCTGATGAGATTTGTTCCCATTAAGAGCTACTTTTATTGAACATATGAGGAGAAATAACGTCGTCTGCGGACGAGTGGAACGTTGAATAGTTCCTGAAGTGATCAAAATCGCTGCTACTAAACAGGTAGCAGTACTCATATTTGCCCTTTTTTGACCACAGCCCTCTCGGAAACCTTTCCAGAGGCGTCAAACAGCCATAATCCAAAGGTCTCCTCAAACAATTAGCCGGCCAAGAGCGTCCATGACTACCAAAAAGCTGTACGCCAGCATCCAAAGATGTCGAAAAATGTCGACTTTGGATGCTGGTGTACATGTTTGGGTCGTATGAGTTGGGGCCCTGGACGGACAGAGCGTGCGTACTAGAGCAGGTTTTCCTGCACCCACGCGATGATGTCGCTCGATTCGTAGAGTGGTTTGCCGTCGATGAACAGGCAGGGAACCTGGCGTTTTCCGCCGACGGCGATGAGTGTCTGTTCGGCATCGGAATCGGTCGAGATATTGCGCTCGGGAATGGTCACGCCGTTATCGGCCAAAAAGTGCTTGACCTTTAAGCAATACGGGCAGCCGGTCATAACGTACAGCGCGAGCTCGTGATTAGTAGCCATAGGTCTCCAATCGGTTGAGGTTTCGATTGAAATACCCAAAGTCGTCGCGGTCTATGCGCGAGCAGACGACGACTCGATGGCCTGGACCAGAAACGCCGTGGCTCCGGTGCCGCAGGTCTTGTCGTAGTAGTCAACAAAGCGCTGGTCGGCAAGATAGCCGTGGGCGAGGCCCAGGTATGCTTCGTCTTGGGGCTCGCGTCCCCAGTTGAGGCTAATCCAATGACGATGCATCGCAACAAGTTTTTGGGCCTCGATGCTCTTCGGGTCGCCGTCGTCCATGGCAATCGAGAGCTGGCCCAGAATAGCGCGTTCAAGCTCTTTCATGTCGTTCCATGTCTGAGGATCCATATCCAGTAATGTTTCGTTTGCTGCATCGATACCCTCGTCGCCATAGCGTGCCCGTGCCTCGGCGCCGTAGCGTTTCTCGTTTTCCTGCACGGTGCGCCAGCGCTCCAGTTGTGGCAGCACGGCGCCCATGAGCGAGACGGCTTCGTCGAGCGACATACCGGTGTTTTGTGCCAGCCGCGGGGCACAATCTTCGATCATTGATTCCATGGTGGTGTCGTAGGTGTACTTGCCGTGGTCGTAGCACCACTTGCAGTAATGATCGGTCGCGGTGCCCGCAGCATCGGTGCCGCAGTCGTCGGGCGTGAGTATCATGCCGCAGCTCTGGCAATAGTGCTCGGGCATTTCGAGCAGATGAGACAGTGGCTCGCCGGTCACGGCGGCAATGAGCTTCATCATGTCGATGCCCGGTGTGACCTCGCCTCGTTCCCAACGGCTGACGGCTTGGCGTGTGACGAAGAGCTTGGCGGCGAGCTGCTCCTGGGTAAGGTGATGGGCGCGACGGACAGCAATGAGCTTTTCTGCAAAGGCCATAACGGCTCCTTTCTGCTGGTTGATGGCTTAAGCATACGCGGCGGCAGGCGCCCTTCCAAGCAACCGTTGGTTGCACGACGGAGGACCGCGGCGAAGAATTGCGCGCAACACCCCATGCCCCCATGCCGTACAATGACCGGCATGGAACCTATTGCACACATACATACCGATCTGCCGCAGAAGTTCGGCATCCCGCGCAACAGCTTTTTGGCGCCCCATCTGCAGGGACGCATCGTTTTTGAGCCGGAATTTGCTTCCAACGCTGCAGTTGAGGGTCTGGACTCTTTCTCTCATCTATGGCTGCTCTGGCGCTTTGAAAACGGAACGCCCGGCGGCACGGCTAAGGACATAGCTGCCGATGCCAAGTCGCAGGACAGGTCCGGCACCAATGCAAAATGGTCGAAAACCGTGCGCCCGCCGCGTCTGGGCGGAGCCGAACGCGTGGGCGTGTTTGCCACACGCAGTCCGTTTCGCCCTAATCCCATCGGGCTCACCTGCGTCAAGCTCGATCGTGTCGAGCTCACCGACGATGGCCCCATCATTCATGTGCTGGGGGCCGACCTGCGCGACGGCACGCCCATCTACGATATCAAGCCCTACATTCCGTTTGCCGACTGTCACCCGGATGCGACCGGCGGCTGGATTGAAGACGCGCCGTGGCAAGAGCTCGACGTAGAGTTTCCGCAAGCGCTGCAGGATATGGTCCCGCCCACAAAGCTCCCCGGCCTGGTCGAGGTCCTTCGCCAAGATCCGCGCCGCGCGGGCAGCAAGCACGAGCCAAACCGCGTTTACCACTTGGCCTACGCCGGGCTCGACATATCGTTTACGGTCGATGGAGCCGGGTTGACGGTAACCGTCGTCAACGACGCACGGGACTAGCCAGCCATTCGATGATGCTCGCCAAATTCAGCGCCAAATCCCATGCCAAAATCGCCCACGCTGGTGGACAATAACGCCTACCAAAACAATCCGCTTTGCACGGGAGCTCAGCATGAAATACGACTTTACCTCGCTTATCGACCGCCACGGCATGGACGCCATCGCCGTTGACTCCTGGGGCGAGATCCCTGGCATGGCTCCGAACGCGCCCGACGAGGGCTTCGACCGCATCCCCATGTGGGTGGCGGACATGAACTTTGCCACGGTGCCCACGGTCCAGGAGCACATCATTCAGCGCGCCCAGCATCCCATGTTTGGCTATTTCGATCCGCGCGACGAGTACTTCGACCGCATCATCGAATGGCAGAGCCGCCGTAATGGCGTCGAGGGCCTGCTCCCGGAGCATATCGGCTACGAGAACGGCGTGCTGGGCGGTGTCGTGTCGACCCTGCGGGCGTATGTCCAGCCGGGCGATGCGGTGCTGGTCCACAGCCCTACCTACATCGGCTTTACCAAGTCCATCGAAGCCGCGGGCTATCGCATTGTCCACAGCCCGCTTAAGCTCGACGACCGGGGCGTGTGGCGCATGGACTTTGAGGACATGGAACGCAAACTCACCCAAAACCACGTCCATGCCGCGGTGTTCTGCTCGCCACATAACCCCTGCGGCCGCGTATGGGAGCACGATGAGATTGAGCGCGCCATGGACATCTATCGCCAGCACGATTGCGTGGTGATCTCGGACGAGATCTGGTCCGACATTATCTTGCCCGGCCACAAGCATATCCCGACGCAGTCGGTGAGCGAGGATGCCCGCATGCGCACGGTCGCCCTCTATGCGCCGAGCAAGACGTTTAACCTGGCGGGCCTGGTCGGAAGCTACCACATCATCTATAACGAGACGCTGCGCGATCGCGTGTGCGCCGTGTCCAATAAGACCCACTACAACGAGATGAATGTCCTTTCGATGCATGCGCTTATCGGCGCCTACCAGCCGCAGGGCTACGAGTGGCTCGATGAACTCAACGAGGTCATCGAGGGCAACATTGACTACTTCTGCGATTACGTGGACGAGCATTTTGAGGGTGTGTCCTATTCGCGCCCGCAGGGCACCTATATGGTGTTCCTGGACTGCACGGAGTGGTGCCGCGTGCATGGGCGCGATATTCAGTGGCTGCTCGATGAGGGCGCGCGCGTGGGCGTGGGGTATCAGGACGGCCGTCCGTTCCATGGACCTTGCCACATTCGCGTGAATCTAGCACTGCCGCTTTCGCGTGTAAGGGAAGCGTGCGACCGCTTGGACCGCTACGTTTTTGGGGTATAGGGGGCAAGCGATTCGGCCGCCGCGGTCTGCGCCCACGCCGTCAGCGTGCGTGGGCGCATTAGAGCACAGAGGGCTGCGAGCACGTTTTCCGCGTTTGCTACTTTTCTTGAATCTGCTTGCCGCAAAGGTGCTCAACCGTAATTTCATATAGCTGGACGCCCCTTATGCTTTGTTTGATTTCCTCTTCGGCCTCCTCGGCGGAAGGGTAGTATTTGAGGGCGAGCTGGCGGATTTTATCTTCGACAAATGCCGGGTTATCGTTCACGAGGCGACAACGGCCAAAAACCACGGTGCTCTGAACATAGGGTGCCCAGTCGTCATCCTCGAACCAAACATTGCCATAGACGGTAAAGCAGACTTTGTCGTTTCGTTTGAGTGCGTCGACCTTGTGTCCTGCCTTGGCACCATGAAAGTAAATTTTGTCGTGTTCGGTGTCAAAGAAGTAGTTGACGGGAATGGCATAGGGATAACCATCGTCGCCGTTGACGGCAAAAACGCCGCGCTTGCAATCGGCGAGCAGCTCTCGCGCCTGTTTATCGGTGATGGCGCGCTTTTTTCTGCGAAGAGGCCTAAACATTGTGGACTCCCTTTCTTTTTGCGTGCTGCGGGCACGGTGGTGGGCGGGATGCCTATATCAAGATACTCGTTCGGGCCGTGAGGCCTGTGGGGATGTCCTATTTGTCGCAGATTGAAACGTATCTCGTTTTGCCACGGGGGCGGTCCTTCATAACCCGTCGTCCAGAAGCGTCCCCGATGACTGGTTCCGTTTGCGGGGAAGGCGTGGGACAATACCGACCAAATGCGATTGCTATTTGCGGAAGGGGCTGCGATGAAAAGACTGAGGACGCTTGCCGACGTGTTGCGCCAAGCTGGCTTTGCGCGCATCACGGGCCTGTTTCTTATCTTCTATCTGCTGTGCTCGACGGCTGTCTGGCTGTCCGAGCCCACGACCCTTACGTTTGGCGATGGCCTCTGGTTTAGCTTTGAGACCGTATCGACGATCGGCTTTGGCGATATTCCGGCCGAAACACCGGTTGTCCGCGCTATTACCGTCGTCTTGAGCGTTATTAGCATCTTCTACATCGCCATGCTCACGGGCGTGGCGGTGAACTACTGCAATACGCTCATTAAACTGCGCCAAAAGGACACCATGGCGCGCTTTATGGACGATCTTGAGCATTTGGAAGAACTCGATCGTGACGAGCTCGCTGACCTGTCGCGCCGCGTGCGCGAATATCGGCGCCGCCAACGCTAGAGCGGGCGCCGCGCGTCACAATGAGGGGGACTGAATATGAATATCACCGTGTACCTGGGTGCCAGCGCCGGCAATGATCCGGCGTTTCTGCCCGCGGTGCAGGAGCTGGGCAACTGGATCGGCGCCAACGGACACGCGCTTGTGTACGGCGGGTCCAAGTCGGGCCTGATGGGCGCGCTTGCCGATAGCGTGCTCGATGCCGGCGGACACGTGACCGGCGTGGAGCCAAGCTTTTTTATCGAGGCGGAGTATCAGCACGATGGTATCGACGACCTTATCGTGACGAGCGACATGGCCGAGCGCAAGGCCAAGATGATCGGGCTCGGCGATGCATTCATCGCCTTTCCGGGCGGTACGGGCACGCTCGAGGAAATTGCCGAGGTCATGTCTGCCGTGTCGCTGGGACATCTGAGCGCGCCGTGCATTTTGTACAACCTGGATGGGTACTACAACGACCTCAAAGCCCTGCTCGGGCACATGATCGAAAAGGGATTGTCGAGTCCGCAGCGCCAACAAGGCATCTACTTTGCCGACGATTTGCGCGAGATTGCCTCGATTATTAACGGATAAGTCTTGAACCTGCCCCACTATGACTCCCAATGGTGCCGTTTGCAGCGCGGATGGTTGGTTCGTTCGGGCAATGCTCACTCTACAATAAAACGTATCTATGTCGACTTTGACCGCGGGAGGTCCCGATGGATAACCTTGCCAAACCCAAAAACCGTGCGCTGTTTTTAGTGAGCGTGGCTGTGACCGGTGCGTTTGCAGGCGCCGCGGTCTGGCTGTTCTTCTTTGCGATGGAGCACGGCATCGACTATCTATGGACCGAGATTCCGCATATGTTGGGCGCTGCTTCGCCCGAGCTCGCGAGCGGCCCGTTCGGTTTTCTGCCGTACCCGTTTTTCGTCTGCCTGCTGGGCGGCCTGCTGATCGGTCTGTATGAAAAGGTGACGGGCACCAAGACCGACGACCTCAACCGGGTGATGGCCAAGGTCAAACAAGACGGACGCTACCCGTATGACAATCTGGGCAAGCTTTCGCTCGCGGCATTGCTGCCGCTGCTGTTTGGCGGAAGTATTGGACCGGAAGCCGGCCTGACTGGCGTCATCGCGGGCCTGTGCAGCTGGGTCGGTGACCGCATGCGCCGCTTTGGCGCCGAGTTTAGGGAGCTCACGCTGCTGGGTACCCAGGCTGCCCTGACGGCGCTCTTTACCGCGCCCGTCTTTGGCTTTGTGGCGCCGCTTGCCGGTAGCGCCGACGGCCAGGGCGTTAATGACGATGAGTCCGCGTCCGACGAGATCACCATCAGGCTGCCCAAGGCGCAAAAGACCGTGGTCTACGGCATTGCGATTGCCGGCGGCCTGGGCACCTACCTGCTGCTTGGCCAGCTTGTGGGCGGCGGCATGGGTATGCCCAGGTTAGAGGCCGCCGTGGTGGGCAACCTGGAGCTTACCTGGCTCATTCCTCTGTCGCTGATCGGAACAATCTGCGGCTGGCTGTACTTTGTCTCTGAGCACGCGAGCGAAGCGCTTGCCCATGCAATAGGGGAGCGTCCTGTCGTCAAGGCCATGCTAGCCGGTCTGGTACTTGCCGCCTGCGGAACGGTCCTGCCCTACACCATGTTTGCCGGCGAGACCCAGGCCGACGTGCTCATGGAAACCTATCTGGCCATTCCCGCCGGCGTGCTTATCGCGACCGGTCTTGTCAAGGCCATGCTGACGCCCGCCCTCATCAACCTTGGTTGGCGCGGCGGCCACTTCTTCCCGGTTATCTTCTCGGGCGTAAGCCTGGGCTACGGCTTGGCCATCCTCACCGGCGCAGATCCGGTCTTTTGCGTCGCCGTCTGCACGGCATCGACGATGGGCGCCGTCATGCGTCAGCCAGTCATGGTCGTGGGCCTGCTGCTCATGTGCTTCCCACTCAAGGGTATCGACTGCATGATCATCGCCGCCGTTATCGCCGCCGGCATTCCGCTGCCCAAGCCGCTGCGCAAGTAGTACAGTGGCGCACGCCGGGGACATGCCCTTTGCCACGGATTTGCGGGGAGGGGGGCGATCGCGTCCTTCGCGGATTGAGACTCGTGTGGCTACAGATCGCGTACTCGATAAACCTTGGTGCTGACAGCGCAGCTGATTGCACATAGTGCGAGCGCCAGTACTGCAATTCCTGCACACAGACAGCCAAGGACGGCGGGATCGGGATTCGTTCCGGCAATCGACATGAGCCAGTTGCTGATGGGGTTGGAGGAGCTCAGCGTGGCCATGACAAGGCATCCGAGCATGGCAAACAGGCCAACGGATAGGCGCAGCGCCTCCATGTGTCCAAATCGAAAGAACAGCGGCTGCGCCAAAAACACATTCATGAGGGAGATGAGCATCGATGCTGCCGAGGCGATTGCGATTTCAAAGACCGTCTGTCCCGTCGGGGGGATGCCTGCATTATTGAAGAGTGGGATGGTGACGATGTTCAACAGTGCAGCCGTACATGCCATGATGGCCGAGGAAGCAACGATACACAGGTAACGTGCGCAGATGATGTCTTTGCGCGAGATGGGCAGCGTTGCCCGATAGCGCTCCCACCCGTTTTGATTGTCGAAGCCGGCCAGCGAGCTCATGACCATGATGGGCGACATGGCGCTGACCGCGCAGGCGCCGGCACTCATGCCGGAATCTCCATCCGATGCGTTGGCGAGCGTCAGCACGACAAATATGAACAGGCCGACGCCCGCGATACTCGGGATAAGCGTGCGAACGATGGCGAGCTCGGACATAAAGGCGCGTTTCATTTCGAAGCCCCTTTCAGCATGAGGCGAAGATAATCATCAATGGTTGCCCGATCGCAGGGAATCTCGGGGAAAGCCTCGAGCGTATCGCGGCGGTTGGGCACGAGCACGTCCACGCTATAGGCGTGGCGGGCGGCACGGGCGCCTTCGACGCAAGCCATGAGCTCTGCGGCTTGTGCTTGCGTGCAGTGGGCGATACCGGCGCGGTCGGTAATGTCCTCGCGTGGCAGGTCAAATACAATCGAACCGTTATCGATGCAGATGACGCGGTCGGCGGCGCGATCGAGGTCGGACGTAATATGGCTCGAGAGCAACACGCTGCGCTGGCCGTCGGAAACAAAGGTGAGCAGCTCATCAAGCAGCTCCTCGCGTGCCATGGGATCGAGGCCCGCGGTGGCTTCGTCCAAAACGAGCAGCTCGGCATCGTGGCTGAGCGCGCAGGCAAGCTGCAGCTTCATGCCCATGCCGCGGGAGAGGTCCTTGACCTTTGTCTTGGGATCGAGGCCAAATCGGCCGATAAGGTCGGCAAAGGTGCCATGGCTCCAGGTGGGGTACGCTGGACTTACGAGTGCTTCAACTTTGGCCACCTTAAGTGTGGAAGGGAAGGGGCATGTGTCCAGCACGAGGCCGACACGAGCGCGCAGACAACGCTGCGTCTCATCGGGCGCGTCGGTGCCGCAGCGCTGCCCAAACAGGTGCACCTCGCCGGCATCGAGCTTTATGAGCCCGAGCGCGGCGCGAATGGTCGTTGTTTTGCCGGCGCCGTTTGCGCCCACAAAGCCGACGATCTGGCCGGGCTCCACGGTGAGTGTGACATCGCGTAGGGTAAAGCGGTCGCTTACGCGGCGTGAGACGCCTTTGAGTTCTAGCAAGTTTTGCATGGTATAGCCTTTCTTGCAGATGGCTACTGCATGGTTTCGGGGGCTACAAGGTCGAGCATCTCGTGCAATTTGTCGCGCGTGACGCCCAGGGTTTCGGCTTGGCTTGCCGCTTTCGCAAGCAGCTCTTCGATATGGCAGAGCTGGTTTTCGCGCAAGAGTTCCTGGTTGCCCTCGGCGACAAAGCAGCCCTTGCCCTGCACGGTGCAGATAAAGCCGAGCTGTTCCAGGTCGGCATAGGCACGCTTGGTGGTAATGACGCTCACGCCGAGGTCGCTCGCGAGCGCACGGATGCTGGGGAGTTTGGCTCCCGCAGCGAGTGCGCCCGAAAGGATCTGCGCTTTGACCTGCGAGGAGATCTGCTCGTAGATGGGCTTGTCGCTCGAATTGGATAGGATGATGTCCACAGCGGCTCCTTAGCTGTTGGGCTACACGTGTATATAACCGGTAAGCACAGTATATATACACTATACACAGTTATGCAAGAGCTAAATGTGGAATAGCCTGCCGGTGTCGCGCTTATTCCAAAACAATCTCAATCTGTAACACCTAGGTTCGTTTTGGGTCGTTTGCTGGTACAGATTGAGATGTTATTTGTCCGCCTGCCTATTTGTCTCAAGCTGTAACAGTAAGAGTCGATTTGCGCGGCTAGATGTTACAGAACGAGACATTGGCTGCCTGCCTTTCCGTTTATCTCGATTTGTAACAGTTAGGCCCGATTTGGGCGGCTAAATGTTACAGATTGAGATTGTGTTGGCGGGCCTGTCCGTTTGTCTCAATCTGTAACAGGTGGAGCCTCAAAACCCGTCTTTCTGTTACAGATTGAGACAGTCCTTGAGGCGGCTGGCCGGTACACGGCGAGCTTGGCTGATGAATTTGTCCTGATAGGTGCCCTATGGCGGGATTTCGCGGCTACAATAGTGCGGTTACAACGACGTAATGCACTCAATGCAAGAAAGGATCCGCATGGCAAGCCTGTCGGATGAAATCTCGTCGCGCCGCACATTCGCGATCATCAGCCACCCGGACGCCGGTAAGACCACGCTTACCGAGAAGCTGCTGCTCTATACCGGCAGCATCCAGACTGCCGGCTCGGTTAAGGGCAAGAGCTCGGCCAAGCATGCCGTCTCGGACTGGATGGACATCGAGAAGGAGCGCGGTATTTCCGTTACCTCCTCGGTGCTGCAGTTCACCTACAACGGCGCCTGCGTCAACATCCTCGATACCCCCGGCCACCAGGACTTCTCGGAGGATACCTACCGTACCCTTATGGCCGCCGACGCCGCAGTCATGGTCATCGACGGCGCTAAGGGCGTCGAGGCCCAGACCAAAAAGCTCTTTAAGGTCTGTACGCTGCGCCATATTCCCATCTTTACCTTTGTGAACAAGCTCGACCACGAGGCTCGCGACCCCTTTGAGCTCATGGAAGAGATCGAGAACGTCCTGGGTATCAATACGTATCCCATGAACTGGCCGATCGGCAGCGGTCGCAACTTCCGCGGCGTGTTCGACCGTCAGACCCGTCGCGTTATCGCCTTTGAGGGCGACGGCCACGCCAACGCCACCAAGAAGGTCGCCGAGATCGAGGCCGAGTTGGGCGATCCTTCCATGGATGAGCTTATTGGCGAGGAAAACCATAAGAACCTGATGGACGACATCGAGCTGCTCGATGGCGCTGGCGACGAGCTCGACTTGGATGCCGTGGCCTGCGGCAAGCTGAGCCCGGCGTTCTTTGGCTCGGCGCTCACCAACTTTGGCGTGGAGCCCTTCCTCAAGGAGTTCCTGCGTCTGGCCCCGACGCCGCGCGCCTATACCGATACGCTCACCAGCGAGCCGGTCGATCCCTGCCGCGACGACTTTAGCGGCTTTGTGTTTAAGATCCAGGCCAATATGGACAAGAACCACCGAGACCGCATCGCCTTTGTGCGCATTTGCTCGGGCAAGTTCGAGCGTGGCATGGATGCCTTCCACATGCAGGGCAACCGTAAACTCAAGCTGGCCACGGGCACCTCGATGATGGCCGATGACCGCGCCATCGTGGATGAGGCGTACGCGGGCGATATCGTGGGCCTGTTCGACCCGGGTATCTTTAGCATCGGCGACACCGTGTGCTCCGGCAAGCGCCACGTGCAGTATCCGCAGATCCCGACGTTTGCCCCCGAGATGTTCGCTCGCATTACGCAGGTCGATACGCTCAAGCGCAAGCAGTTCGTCAAGGGTATGGAGGAGCTTGCCCAGGAGGGCGCCATCCAGATCTTCCGCGAGCTGGGCGCCGGCATGGAGAGCGTCATCGTGGGCGTGGTCGGCGTGCTGCAGTTTGAGGTGCTCGAGCGCCGCCTCAAGGCTGAGTACCGTGTTGAGGTTCGTCGCCAGCCGCTGCCCTATACGGACATCCGCTGGATCCAGAACGACCCCGACACCATCGATATCCCGGGCCTTTCGCTCACGCGCGACACGTTGCGCGTCGAGGACATGCGCGGCGGTAAGCTGCTGTTGTTCACGAGCCCGTGGAACGTGGATTGGGCAACCGACCACAACCCCGACCTGATCCTGTCGGAGTTTGGCAACGTGGCCTTTTAACGCATCGGCGCGGTGGCCCTGCGGAGCTGCCGCGCCGTTCGCTTGCCTGATGCCGCGCGAGCGGCTATCATACCCACCGTCGTCTCAAGACCGAGACGTCCGAGCAGTTCGGGTCCGATATCCTGCTCGTTAAACCTAAAACCAAAGGAGTACATAATGATCAAGAAGGTCATGGAGGACTACAAGGTCCTGTTGCGGAGCATTCCCGCGGCAACGGTTTCGCTGTTTTTCGTGAGCGTCATCATGATGAACCTGCTGGCCAACAAGGAGCTTATCAGCTTGCCGTATCTGGCACTCGATTGCGGCTTTGTGGTGAGCTGGGTCTCGTTTTTGTGCCAGGACATGATCTGCAAGCGCTTTGGCGCCAAGGCATCCATCAAAATCTCTATCCTCGCGCTGCTGGTCAATCTGGCTGTGAGCCTGTGCTTTTGGGCATGTTCGCTCACGCCCGGCATGTGGGGCGCCTACTACGACACGGGCATGATCGAGGTCAACACCGCCCTTAACGCCACCATCGGCGGCACCTGGTACGTGGTGCTGGGCTCTTCGCTTGCCATGCTCGTTTCTGCCGTGGTTAACTCCACGCTCAACCAGTCGCTCGGCCGTATGCTCAAGAAGAATAACTTTGCGAGCTTTGCCTTCCGTTCCTATGTGTCCACGGGTGTTGGCCAGTTTATTGACAACCTGGTCTTTGCCATCGTGGTGAGCCACACGTTCTTTGGTTGGACCTGGGTGCAGGTCCTCATGTGCTCGCTGACCGGCGCTGTTGCCGAGCTGCTGTGCGAGGTCTTCCTGAGCCCCGTGGGCTACAAGGTCGTGCGCGGCTGGGAGCGCGAGAATGTGGGTTCCGAGTACCTCGAGCGCCACGCAACCGCCTAAGGAGCAAGTATGCGGGTTTTGATCACGGGCGCTTCGGGCGGTATCGGAGCCGCATGCGTGCAGCGCTTTTTGGACGAGGGCCACGAGGTCGTGGGCTTTGACCTGCTGCCGGCGGCGATCGAACACGAGCGCTACCGCCATCTGATCGTTGATGTCCGCAAGCCGGACGCGTTTCCGGACGACCTTGAACCCCAGGTGATCGTGAACGTTGCCGGTACGCAGGATTCGGCCGACGACATCGCCGCCAACCTGTGTGGCACCATCAACGTGACCGAGCGCTACGCCTTTGTGGGGGAGGGGCTTGCCGCCAAGCCGGCGCCGGCTATTAGATCCGTGGTCAATGTGGGGTCGGCGAGCGGGCATACTGGATCGGAGTTTCCCGCCTATGCCGCCAGCAAGGGCGGCGTTATCGCCTACACCAAGAACCTTGCAAACCGCCTGGCACCGCAGGCCATCTCCAACAGTGTGGACCCGGGCGGCGTTATCACGCCGCTCAACCGTTGCGTGATGGAAGACGAGCACCTGTGGAACCAGATTATGGAGCTCACGCCGCTTAAACGCTGGGCTACCGCCCAAGAGATCGCCGAGTGGATCTACTTTGTGGGCGTGACCAACCGGTTTATGACCGGACAGAGTCTGTTGATCGATGGCGGCGAGGCCGGCCGCACACAATTTATTTGGCCCGAATAGGAAACGCGCCCGATGGAAAGCCGTCGGGCGCGTTTTTGATGTATCGTTTTTTAGCCGAGGCAAGTCCAGTTGACGGGGGTCGAGCCGTGCTGTTCGAGTAGCCGATTGGCTGCCGAGAAGGGACGCGATCCCATAAAGGCGGGGAGTTCTGCCGTGGCACGGTTGGCCGAAAGCGGCGAGGGGTGCGTAGAGGCCAGGCAGAACTTGCCGGTTGTCTTGCCCGCACCAGTTGCG
Organism: uncultured Collinsella sp.; assembly: GCA_938005465.1. Lineage (GTDB taxonomy): Bacteria > Actinomycetota > Coriobacteriia > Coriobacteriales > Coriobacteriaceae > Collinsella. Next base: position 48,596 of record CALLNU010000010.1, on the reverse strand, counting down.
ACGATCTTGCCTTCGACCATCTGCTGGGCAAAGCGACCCCATGTCAAAAAGACTACCGGCTGGGGCAGCTGGCAGCAGCGTTCGATAACGTAGTCGGTGAGCGTGCTCCAGCCAAGCTTGGCGTGCGAGTTAGCGGCATGCTCGCGCACGGTGAGCGTAGTGTTGAGGAGCAGGACGCCCTGTTGTGCCCATGGTGTTAGATCTCCCGTGGCGGGAATGGGACAACCCAGATCGGCTTTGAGTTCCTTATAGATGTTGCGCAGGCTCGGCGGCAACTTGGTTTGCGTCACGGGGACCGAGAACGACAGCCCCATTGCCTGGTTGGGTCCGTGATAGGGGTCCTGACCCAAAATGACAACTTTGACCTGGTCGGCCGGCGTGTAGGCGAGGGCATTGAGGATGTCGTCTTGTGCCGGGTAGATGGTCTGCTCGGCACGCAAAAGGGCGATACGCTCGAGCAGCTGGTTCGTAGTGTCACGTACCGGCTGCGGCGCATCGCCCAACCAAGTTGCTATGTTGCGGTCGCGGGTCGCGGCGTCCATGGGGCTCCTTTACGTCAGATGCTCTGCTGGCATCTATTGTAAAGGCGCACCGGTTGCCTTTATGCCGCGGCTGTATGAACAGTGGGGTCTACGAGACGTGCTCGGGCGCTCCTGCCATGCGAGCCTGTCCATGTGCGCGGAGGCGCGGAAGCTCGACGGTTGCTACCATGACGCCGGTGAGGATGAGGGCGGCACCAAAGAAGGCGATGGGGCTCAGGACCTCGCCGACCAGGAAGAACGAAAAGACGGCGGAGCATACCGGCTCGAGCGAGAAGGCGAAACCGGTGGTCTCGGCAGGCACGTGGGGCTGCACGAGCGTCTGGGTGATAAAGCCGTAGGCAGAGCAGATGAGTGCGAGCGCGACGACGACCACGATTTCGCCCGGCGTGCTGGGAAGCGTGAAGCCGCCAAAGGTGAATGCCGCGACGCCCGAGAACAAACCGCCAAAGCCTAGCTGCCAAACGCCCAGAGCCAGCGGATCGACTTCTTCGACAAAGCGCTTGGCGACAATGATGTGTCCGGCGTAGACAAAGGCGGAGAGCAGCATGATGAGTGCGCCCGGGTTCAGGCTGGTGAAGTCAGCGCCCGAGAGCAGCAACATACCGCAGGTGACGATGGCGGTGCCGACGAGCACTTTGCGCTCGGGGGCGCGGCGCAGCAGAGCTGCGTTGGCAAACGGCACGATCACGACCGTCAGGCTCTGCAAAAAGCCGGCAGTGGAGGCAGAGGTGAGGCTGGAGCCCAGGCACATGCAGGTGAGCTCGGTTGCCATAATGGCGCCGATGATGGCGGCACGGACCATAAGGTCGCGGTTAATGCGCAACGCGTGCTTGTGGAAGAGCAACAGGCAGACCACAAAGGCGATGATGCAGCGTAGCGCGACGATGCTCGTGGCGTTCATGCTGTCCATGCCGATCTTCATGAGGGGATACGAAAAGCCCCATGCGACGGGAACGGAAAATGAGAGCGCGATTGCTTTTTTGCGATCCATGGGACTCCTTTTGTTACAGAACGGTTTCGCAAAAAGGATTCTGCTCCCAGATTTGGATGTAGTAAAGCGAATGTATCTTCAGTATGATTAAGAAATGCTAAAGTAGGCGCGAAAAGCGCTGACAAAACGTTTTACGGCTGCATTGATGTGGAGGCACGATGGCATCGCGGTATCAGATTGTATGTATGGTGGTCGATTGCGGCAGCCTGAAACGTGCGGCCGACGAGCTGGGCTATACGCAAAGTGCGGTGAGCCAGGCCGTCAGGGCGCTCGAGCGTGAGCTGGGTACCACGCTTATCGAGCGCGGTAAGCGGGGTGTGTCGCTTACGCGCGATGGCAAGCAGTATCTGCCGTATCTGCGACAGATCGTAACTGCCGAGGCTGAGCTTGAGGGCAAGCGCCAGGAGCTGCTGGGGCTTTCGTCGACCGATATTCGCATTGCGACGTTTACCAACGTGAGCCGAACCGTGTTGCCGCGCGTGATTCGCGACTTTGGAGCCCTGCACCCGGGCGTGCACTTTACCCTCAAGCAGGGCGATTACACGCGCAACGCCCAGTGGGTGCACGATGGCGTGGTCGATTTTTGCTTTACGGCACGCGGGTTTACCGCGGGGCTCGAGAAGCGCGTGGTCTATCACGACGAGTTGGTGGCATTGCTGCCGGCCGCGCATCCGCTGGCGGCAAAGGAAAAGGTGACGCTCGCCGACCTGGCTTCCGATCCGTTTGTGCTTCTGGATGAGGGCGAACAGAGCCTGGTGCTCGATGCATTCGCGGCGCATGGCCTGTCGCCGCACGTGACGAGCGAGGTCACCGACGACTACACCATCATGGCGATGGTGGAGGAGGGCCTAGGCGTGAGTATGCTCTACCGTCGTACTGTGGAGGGCATGCGTGCCGATATTCGCGTACGTCCCATCATGCATGCCCCCTCGCGCGACGTGGTGGCCGCTTGGCGCAGCTGGGACACCATGCCCATCGCCACGAGGCGCTTTATCGACTATATGAGCTCTCATATTGTCAATTAATGACTGGCGTGGCGTTGAGTGCGGTGTTTAGCGGGCTGTTGCTTTGGCTTGGGTGGCGCGATAGGTGCGTGCCGGGTGGCAAAGTAGTACCGCCACGACCATAAAGAACGCCGTGGTGCCCAGGCTGATGGGGTAGACCATCATGATGTTCGCAAAGGTGCGGAAATGCGGGAACACGCAGAACACCCAATAGAAGCGGATGCCGCAGACGCAGATCATGGTGATGAGGGCGGGCGTGAGCGAGATACCAAAGCCGCGCAGGTAGCCTGACATGTTTTCGTAGAACATACTAAAGGCGTACGCCGGGAAGATCGAACACACGCGGATATAGCCGATCGAGACGATGTTGGGATCGCTGTTAAAGAGCGACAAGATCTCGCGCCCCAGGCCGACAATAACGATGATCGTGGTGAGTGCAACGATACCGCCTTCGACCAGGCAGACCTTGAGCGTCTTGGTGCAGCGGTCGATCTGGCGGGCGCCGTGATTTTGTCCCACAAAGGTAGTGCAAGCCTGGCTAAAGCTGTTGAGCAGGTTGTAGCACACGTACTCCAGACTCATGGCGGCGCTCGATGCCGCCATGACCTCGGTGCCCAGGCTGTTGATGGCAGACTGGATGATGATGTTGGCGACAGCAAAGACGGCGCTTTGGATGCCGGCGGGCAGGCCGATCTTGACGATGCGCTTGAGGGCGACGGGGTCGATAGCTAGGTCGCGTAGGGTGACGCGGACGACGGAGTCGGTCTTGAGCAGGCGGATAAAGAGCGTAGCGGCGCTGACGGTGTAGGCGATGGCGGTGGCGATGGCGACGCCCGCGACGCCCCAGTGGAGTATTGGGACAAAGATGAGGTCCAGGCCAATGTTGAGGACGGTGGACACGGCAAGCGCCTGCAGCGGCATGCGGGTGATGCCGACGGAGCGGAAGATCGCGGCCTCAAAGTTGTAGAGCAAAATCGAGGGCATGCTGAGCAAAAAGACGCGTAGGTAGAGTGAGGCGAGCGGCATGGTCTCGGCGGGAACGTTGAGCGCGGCGAGCATGGGCTCGGCAAAGATCTCGCCCAGCGCGATGACGACAAAGCCCACGAGCGCCATTAAAATCGAGGTATGGACGGCGCGCTTGACCATGTTCTGATCGTTGCGGCCGATAGCGTTGGCGATGACCACGTTGGAGCCAAGCGACATGCCAATAAACAGGTTGAGCATAAGGCTGGTAAGCGGAACATTGGAGCCGACCGCCGCCATGGCGAGGGTTCCCTGGTCGCCCGAGAAGTTACCGATGATGACCGTGGCGATGAGGTTCGACAGCTGCTCCAAGATGCTCGTGGCGGCCACGGGGAAGGCGAACAGGGGAATATTGTGCCACAGCGAGCCGGTGGTCATGTCAATGTGCTTAGATGCGGTATCAGCCATACGCTTTCAATCTCTAACATGCTATTTCGTGCTTATTTGCGCAGACGATGATACTCCTAATGCAACCAGTCGGCACTTAGGGACGTTCCTTTTCTGCCGGCAGCTGGGGACACTCCTTGTAGTCATTGGGGACGTCCTTAAACGACTAGTCATTCAAGAACGTCCCCAATGACTAGGTGGGAAAGGCGTGCGACAATGGTGGGCGTTGTGTTGTTCGCGCTAAGGAGTTGCCATGTTGTTGTGTCCCGTTTGCCATGAGCCGTTGGTGGACAATGAGCGCGGTGCTGCATGTGCGGGCGGACACCGGTTTGACCGTGCGCGCGAGGGCTATCTATATCTACTGCGCTCGTCCAAGAGCGGCGACTCCATGGGCGATCCCAAGTCACAGGCGCGCAGCCGTCGCGACTTTCTGAACCGCGGTTACTATGCGCCGTTGCGCGATACGATGGTCGAGCTCGTGCGCGAACGAGCTCAGCGGTGCGCGGCTACGTCGGACAAGCCGCTGCCCTTGCTCGACATTTGCTGTGGCGAGGGCTATTACACCAGTGCCATGGGCGCGGTGCCGGGCGTGGATGCTTACGGTTTTGACCTGGGCAAGGAGATGGTGCGCCTGGCCGCCAAGCGCGGCGATGCGACCTACTTCGTGGCCAACATGAAGGACATCCCCGTGGCCGATGGCGCCTTCGATATGGTGACCGAGCTCTTTGCCCCCTTTAACGAGCGCGAGTTTGCCCGCGTGCTGGCGCCGGAGGGTTCGCTCTACACCGTGGTGCCGGGTGCTCGTCACCTCTTTGGGCTCAAGGAGGTACTCTACGACACGCCGTACCTTAACGATGAGAAGCTGCCACAAACAACGGAGCTCAAGCTGGTTGGAACGCAGCGGGTGTCCGCGAATATTACGCTTCAGACCCAGGCCGATATCGAGGCGGTGTTCCAGATGACGCCGTACTACTATCGCACGCGCCCTGCCGACAAAGAGCGCCTGGCAAACCTGGACACGCTCCAAACCGATATCGACTTCATCATCGCCGAGTACCGCCACAGCTAACAACCAGCCAAAAAAGGGACAGGTTTATTTTGGTGGGTTTTATCTAGGCAAACGTAAAGGGCCGACCGCGGAGATGCGCGATCGGCCCTTTTTAGTTGCTTGGCTGCAGAGGTTATGAGAAGCGAGCGCTTATAGGCGGTCCTTGTTCTCGGCCTTAACGGCGTGTGCCTGCTGAACAAAGAACAGGTCGTACACCACGATGACAAAGGCGCCAAAGTTGATGGCGTCGCCGCCAAACGCGGGAAGCGTGAGCACCGCTTGGGCAAGCGTGGCGACCGCGGCAACAATACCGAGCTTAAACGCGCCGTCCACCTGCGAAGGCTTGTTGGCGCCCTTGATACCGGCGACGCCTGCGGCAAGGTCGACGAGACCCTTGGCGATAAGCACGACCGCTGCGAGCGTGGCGTACGAACCGTACGTGGAATCGAGACCGCCCGTGGCGATACCGACGCCGGCGGTGACGAGGCTGGCGATGCCCAAAACAAAGTAGATGAGAGCAAGGATTTTGAGAGTCTTGCGAGTGAAGCTCATGGCTGGTCCTTTCGATGCGAGTACGCCAACTTGGCGCACCCAATGTACTGCACATATGGTGAAGCACATTGTAGTTCAACGCGGCGATGCATGCGTTTGAAAGCGTCTCTTGCCCGCACGGTCCAACCTTTCAAAAAAGAAAGCTGGGCGTAAGTCAAATCGATGGCAGCGTATGCGCGGCGCTGCGATGATGGGGCCATGGTAAGAGCTGGACCGAAGGAGAAGCCATGATGTACGGAGCAGGGCAAGTGCGTGAGCCGCGGTCGTTGGGAAGGCGCATGAGTGATTCCGTGATCGCTGCCGTGTGCACGGGATTGATGGCGGTGCTTTGCATTGGGATGCTGTGGGCCATGTCACATGTGGGACAATAGCGGACGGTTGGGTGCTGGCATAAACGGCGCTCACGTATTCGTTTTGCTTGCTAAGGAGTACCCATGGGCGTCGTCGATCCCTTTTCTGTTGCTCGGGCCGCGGGGCTCGAGCTCGTGCGGAAGTCCGAGGGCCTCACGCTCACCGACGGCATGATGGAGTTGCGTGCCGATTTTGGCCGCATGCTTCCGCGGCTCAAACAGGGTCGTCTGCAGCAAGAGCTACTGGTGAAGGCTGCGCGCACAAAAGGCATCGAGCAACCATGGGCGATTGATGCCACGGCAGGCTTTGGTGAGGATTCGCTGCTGTTGGCGGCTGCGGGCTTTACCGTCGATCTGTATGAGCAGGATTGCGTGATTGCGGCACTCCTCAAGGATGCCTTGGATCGCGCGGCGGATGATCCGGCGCTTGCGACTGCCGTGGCGCGCATGCGCTTACATGCGGGCGAGGACAGTATTGCCGGCCTTCGTCATGTAGCTGAGCTGATTGGGCAGGGCGAGCTCGCGGCTCCCGACGTGGTGTATCTGGACCCCATGTTTCCCGAGCGCACCAAGAGCGCGGCGGTGAAAAAGAAATTCCAACTCTTGCACCATTTGGAACAGCCATGTACCGATGAGGAGACGCTGGTCGAAGCCGCGCTTGCGGTGCACCCGCGCAAGGTCGTAATCAAGCGGCCGGTGAAGGGCCCGCTGCTTGCCGGCGTTAAGCCGAGCTATCAACTTGCGGGCAAGGCCGTTCGTTACGATGTTTTGGTGCCGCCGCGCCCGTAGCTTGCGTGCGATTACCGGGGCTTCGCTAGTGCCGTGCCGATGCGGTCCCTATTTCCAAGGGTGCGACGTCAGGTGCCAGCCGCCGCAGTATTCACATTTGTAGCAGGCCAAACCACGCCGCCCGCGGTTTTCGCAGTCGGCCATAACTGCCTCGGCCTCGGCGCGTGTGTCGTAACGGTTTTTGCGTTCGCACGACTTGTAACGCCAGGCTTCATCGCGCTCGGCGTCTAGGGCGTCGCGGCGCTCGTCCTCGCGCGCAAACAGGTCGCTCATATCGCCGCCGGTAGCAGCGCCCAAAAACTCGCTTTTGGCCTTTGACCAGGCGGCTCGCTTTTTGCTTCCCATCTGCTTAGCGCCTCTCTCCAAACGCTGGTATCATTGCTCAACCAAAGTGATACCAATAAACGTGAGGTCGCCGCGTGATGATCAGAAAAACCCTCGATACCGACATTCCCGCCGTCATGGCTATCTATGACGCAGCCCGCGCCTTTATGCGCGCACATGGCAACGCCACGCAGTGGCCCGAGGGCACGCCTTCTGCCGAGCAGCTGGCTGCCGATATCGCCGCCGATGGCAGCTATGTGTGTGAAGTCGACGGCCGCGTGGTGGCGACGTTTGCCTTTTTGCCGGGCCCGGACGAGTGCTATGACGTAATTGAGGACGGTCAATGGCGCAGCGACGCTCCGTACGCCGTGCTGCATCGCGTGGCGTCCGATGGCACCGTGCACGGTATCGCGGCTGCGATGTTTGCCTTTGCCAAGGAGCGTGCCGATCACCTGCGCATCGACACGCATCAGGACAACCTGCCCATGCAGGGCGCGAGTATTAAGGCGGGGTTCGAGCGTGCCGGCGTCGTGTATGTGTCGGACGGCACGCCGCGTGTTGCGTTCGACTGGCTGCGTGAGGCGTAAGAGCAGGGGCACGTGTCAACAATTCGCACGAACGAAAATGGTCCCGGGTGGGGCCATTTTCGTTCGCTGCGCTGATTTGCAAGCCGGCTTTCGCAAGGCGCGAACCTACGAAAATCGCCGCGCGGCAACGCAGGGCGATGAGCTTGGTCGGGGGATAGGGCCCGCTTCGCCCGCCGGCCCGTAAATTGTATCATCCAGTGTGGAGCGTGAACGCCCGTTGCCGCGTGCGATGGGCTTGCAATAAGAGGAGAGCCATGTCGAAGCAAGCGGTCGTTGGAATCTTGGCGCACGTCGATGCCGGCAAGACCACGTTGGCCGAGGTCATGCTGTTCAACGCGGGTCGCATTCGCAAGCGCGGCCGCGTGGACGATGGCGATTCGCATCTGGACACGAACGCGATCGAGCGCGAGCGTGGCATCACGATTTTTTCGTCGCAGGCCGTGCTCGACCACGGTGATACGCACGTCATGCTCGTGGATGCGCCCGGCCACGTCGATTTTTCGGCCGAGGCGGAGCGCACGCTGCGCGCGCTTGACTATGCGATTTTGGTTGTGGGTGCCAACGACGGCGTGCAGGGACACACCGAAACCCTGTGGCGCCTGCTTGCACGTTATGACATCCCGACATTCATCTTCATCAACAAAATCGATTTGGAGAATCCCGGCCGCGATGTTTTGCTGGCACAGCTTGGGCAGCGTCTCTCCGAGGGCTGCCTGGATGCCGGCGAACTGCTGGCGGGCGGGGCCGTTCAGGAGGATGCTGCTGCGTTAGACGAGGAAGCGCTCGAGGAGTTTCTTGAGGCGGGTGAGCTTTCCGTCGCGACGCTGTCGCGCATGGTTGCCGAGCGCAAGCTCTTTCCCTGTTTTGCCGGGTCGGCGCTCAAGGACCAAGGCGTGGACGAGCTGCTGGATGGCATATGCGCGCTGATGCGTGAACAGGCGTGGCTCCCGGAGTTTGCCGCGCGCGTCTATCGTGTCAGCCGCGGGGATCGCGGCGAGCGCTTGGCATGGGTTAAAGTAACCGGCGGCACACTGCATGCCAAGCAGATGATTGGCGGACGTTCCGGTGCCGAGGCATGGGAGCAAAAGATCGACCAGGTGCGCATCTATAACGGCGAGAAGTATGAGCTTGCCCAAGAAGTTGCTGCTGGCGGTATTTGTGCCGTGACGGGCCTTGCGCACGTTCGCCCAGGGGATGCCTTGGGCGCGGAGCCCGTGGGCGATGCGCCTGTCATCGCTCCGGTCCTCACCTATACGGTGCTTCCGGGCGAACACGATGTCCACGCGGTGTTCAAAGCACTGACAGAGTTGGCGGACGAAGATCCCATGCTCGGCGTAAGCTGGAACACTCATCTTGAGCAGATTCATTTGCAGCTGATGGGCGCCGTGCAACTCGAGGTCGTGCAGCGGGTGTTGGCCGATCGCTTTGGCCTTTCGGTTGCGTTTGAGTCTGGCGGCATTCTCTATAAGGAGACTATTTCGCAGCCGGTCGAGGGCGTGGGTCACTTTGAGCCACTGCGCCACTATGCCGAGGTGCATCTGCGTCTGGAGCCGTTGCCAGCGGGTTCGGGCGTGCAGTTTGGCACCGTGGCCTCGACCGACGAGCTCGATCTTAACTGGCAGCGTTTGGCACTCACCAACGCCATGGAGCGCGATCACCTGGGCGCGCTGACCGGCTCTCCCATCACCGATATTCGCATTACGCTCACGGGCGGTCGTGCGCATGCCAAGCACACCGAGGGCGGCGATTTTCGTCAGGCAACGTACCGCGCGATTCGCCAGGGCTTGATGCGGGCGCGTGAGGCCGGCGCGGCGGTGCTGTTGGAGCCGTGGTATCGCTTTGAGCTCGAGGTACCGGGGGAGTGCGTGGGTCGGGCGCTCTCGGATGCCACGCGCATGGGTGCCGAGTACGAGCCGCCGACGATGGCAGGAGACCGGGCGAAGCTTGTGGGTCGCGTGCCAGCATCCGAGGTGCAGGATTACGCGCTGGAGGTGGCTGCCTACACGAGCGGTCGCGGGCACCTGTACCTGGAGTTTGCCGGCTATGCGGCTTGCCATGATGCCGAGCGCGTAATCGAGACGGCCGCCTATGGGCCCGAGGCCGATCTGCCCAACACGCCCGATTCGGTCTTTTGCTCTCACGGCGCCGGTTACACGGTCAAATGGTACGACGTATCCGCCGCGGCGCACGTAAAGGTCGATCCCGCCACCTTCCGCCCCTGGCGAGCAGCAGGCGTCGAGTTTTTCGGCCACATGTGACAAAGGGACAGCTCCTTTGTCATATGCTATTGGTATAACTCGGTATAAGTTGGTATAACTATTACCAGGGTTTGCCAATCCGAGGAGGCCGACATGAATCCAAATCCCTTTAAGCCCACGGCTGGCAAGCGGCCTCCGATACTCATCGGCCGCGAGTCGGTCATCGAAGATTTCGAGGAAGGGCTCGATAACGGCGCCGGAGCGCCGGGTAGACTCATGCTCATTACGGGAAACCGCGGCTGTGGCAAGACGGTTCTCCTACGGGAGCTGCAACGTCTAGCCAATGAGCGCGGATGGGCGGTTGTCTCCGATTCCGCTTCGCTTGGCTTATGCGACCGCTTGGCCGACGCGCTTCGCTCGAATAAACCCGTTGTGACGTCAATGGAGTTCGGTCCGTCGTTTGGCCGGATGTCGGTCGAGGCGGCGCGGGCAAAGGGCGAGACGTTGCGAGGGCTGGTCAACGAGCGCCTCAAGAGGCTCGGTCCAGGCAAGGGCATACTGTTTGCGATTGACGAGGCGCAATCGGCGTCTATCGAGGAACTGGCGGCTCTTGCCGTTCTCTATCAGCAGGTGCTCGGAGACCAGGATGCCACGGGCTTGCCCGATAGCGACCAGCGCGGTCTTGCGCTGGCGTTCGCCGGCTTGCCCAGTATGGTTGACGATCTGCTCGAAGAGCCGAGCGTGACGTTTTTGCGGCGTGCCCAGCAGCGTACGTTGGGGGCGATATCTTTGCCCGAGGTGCGCGATTCGTATATCCAGACGGTCAAAGACGCTGGTCTTTACGTTGACGCGGAGACGGCGGACCTTGCGGCGCGCAAGAGCATGGGGCATCCCTACATGGTTCAGCTGGTGGGATATTACATGTGGCGCTCTGCCGTCCGGCGTGGCTCGCAGGTCATCGAAAGGCGCGATGTCGAGGATGGCCATGCGGATGCCGTCTCCGAGTTCTACGAAGCGGTTGACGCGCCTCTGTATTACGGGCTGCGCAGTCCACAGCGCCTCTTTATCGAGGCCATGGCTGCTGACGAGGGTGAGCCGACGCGCATGGCGGATATCATTGAGCGCTGCGACCGTACTCAGAGTTGGGCGAGTAAATATCGCGCAAGCCTGATTCGCGAGCGCGTCATCGAGGCTGCCGGATACGGCCTCGTCCGGTTTACCGTGCCCATGCTGGGCGCGTACATTCGCGATCGAGTTTTATGGCATGAGTAGGGTGATAAAGGTGACGGAACAGAAGATGAGCCCGCAGGCTATCGAGGTACGCGGCGCGCGCGTCCATAACCTCAAGGACATCGATATCGACATTCCGCTGGGAAAACTCGTGGGCATTGCCGGCGTGTCGGGCTCGGGCAAGAGTTCGCTGGCGCTGGGGGTTCTTTATGCCGAGGGCTCGCGTCGCTATCTGGAGGCGCTCAGCACCTATACCCGCCGTCGTCTGACGCAGGCCGAGCACGCCCAGGTGGACGAGGTGCTGCACGTGCCGGCGGCGCTCGCATTGCATCAGCGCCCCAGCGTGCCGGGCGTGCGTTCCACCTTTGGCACCATGACCGAGCTCAACAATAGCCTGCGTCTACTCTTTAGCCGCTGCGCCCATCACGTGTGCCCGCATTGCGGGGCGCGTGTGGAGCCGAGCCTTAATGTGGCTGCGGGCCTGTCGCTCACGTGCCCCGCATGCGGCCGCGAGTTCTACGCGCCGGGTGCCGAGGACCTTGCCTTTAACAGCGGCGGCGCGTGCTCTACCTGCGGCGGCACTGGTGTCATGCGCGAGGTGGACGAGGCGAGCCTGGTGCCCGACGAGTCAAAGACCATCAACGAAGGCGCGGTGCTTCCCTGGGGTACGCTCATGTGGGATCTGATGAAGCAGGTAGCCGGCGAGATGGGCGTGCGCACCGACGTGCCGTTTAACCAGCTCACGCCTCAAGAGCGCGACATCGTGTTTCACGGCCCCGCGGTTAAGAAGCACATTCTTTACGTTCCCAAAAACGGCGAGGGCGCCACGCCGCTCGACTTTACCTATTACAACGCCGTCTATACCGTCGAGAACGCACTCGCAAAGGTCAAAGACGATAAGGGTCTCAAACGCGTTGCACGCTTTTTGCGCGAGGGGCCATGCCGTGACTGTGGTGGCACGCGTCTCTCCGAGGCCGCACGCCAGCCCCAGGTGCGCGGTATCAATCTGGCGCAAGCGGCGACCATGACGCTGGGCGAGGCGATTGAGTGGGTGCGCGGGGTGTCCGCATCCTTGCCGACCGAGATGCAGCCCATGGCGACGGATATCTGCGATTCGTTTTTGGGTGCGGCCCGTCGCCTGGTCGATCTGGGTCTCAATTATCTTTCGCTCGATCGCGCCGGTGCCACGCTCTCCACGGGTGAGCGCCAGCGCGTGCAACTCGCCCGCGTGGTGCGCAACCGATCGACGGGCGTACTCTATGTGCTGGACGAGCCCTCGATCGGCCTGCATCCTGCCAATGTCGACGGCCTGGTAGGCGTGATGCGCGATCTGGTGGATGACGGCAACACCGTGGTTGTTGTCGACCACGATACACGTGTGCTGGCGGAAGCCGACTATCTGGTCGAGATGGGCCCCGTTGCCGGAGCGGGCGGCGGTAATGTGATTGCCGCTGGCACGGTGGACGAGGTCGAACAATCGCAGGGCAGCCGCATCGCCCCGTTTTTGTGCACAGAGCCCAAGCGCATGCGTCCGCAGGTGACTGACGACGAAATGTTCGAGCAGGGACATATCCGCATGGCAACCGATGCCATCCATACCGTCAAGCCGCTCGAAGTCGATATTCCGCGCGGCCGCTTGGTCGCGGTTACGGGCGTTTCGGGTTCGGGCAAGACGACGTTGGTGCTCGAGACGCTCATCCCGGCGCTCAAGGCTCGGGCAACTGGCGAGCGCCTGCCAAGACACGTGCGTTGGGTCGATGCCGAAGGCATTGCTCGCGCAAACCTGATTGATGCTACGCCCATCGGTGCCAACGTGCGCTCGACGGTCGCAACCTATGCCGACATCCATGACGAGCTGCGCCGCGCCTTCGCCCGTACGCCCGAGGCCAAGGCAGCTGGCTACAAGGCGGGTGCCTTTAGCTACAATACTGGCGCCTTGCGCTGCCCTACGTGCGATGGCACGGGATCGATATCGCTCGACGTGCAGTTTTTACCCGATGTCGAGATCGTCTGCCCGGCATGTCGCGGTTCGCGTTATGCAGACGCGGCTTCGCGTATCCATCGCGAGGGCAAGGACGGGAGTCTGCTTACGCTGCCGCAGCTTATGGACATGAGTGTGGACGAGGCCATCGACGCCACGGTGGGACTCAAGAAAGTTCAGACGCGCTTGCAGACCTTGCACGACCTGGGCCTGGGTTATCTCACGCTTGGCGAGCCCACACCGGCGCTCTCGGGCGGTGAGGCTCAGCGTCTTAAGCTTGCGAGCGAGATGGGCCGCGTGCAGGACGACGCCGTATTCGTGTTCGACGAGCCCACGATCGGCCTGCATCCGCTCGATGTTCAGGTGTTGCTGAGTGTGTTCGACGGCCTCGTTGCCAAAGGCGCCACGGTTATCGTGATCGAACACGATCTCGACCTTATCCGTAACGCCGATTACGTGATCGACATGGGACCGGGCGGTGGCGACGCCGGCGGGCAAATCGTCTGCGCCGGCACTCCGGGCGACATCGCAGTTTGCTCCGCAAGCATCACCGGCCGCTATCTATAGACAATGAGGCAAAGGGACAGTCCCTTTGGCTCATTGATGCCTATTTCACGCATTGAGCGGCGAGATAGTCACGGAAGAACGGCAATTCAAATGCGACGAGCCCTCGTCCTCGCTCCCCGATGATGCCGGCGTCTATCATGCGGCGTCGGTAGCGGGAGACCTGCTGCGGCGAACGCTTAAGGCGCTCGACAAGGTCAGCGGTGGTGGACTCTTCCTCGTCATCGAGCATGGCGATGAGGAATCGCTTGTCCTCTGCAGTGAGTTTCCGATAGGTTGCCGCGAGGATTCGGTCGTCCATCTCGTCGCGCGCGATTTTGATTCCCAGGTCAAAGTCGCGTGACGAGATTTCCTTCGAATCGCTTGTGAGATCCCAGGCACGGTAACCTACGAGTTGCAATAGGAAGGGAAATCCAGAGATCGAGCGAACGGCTCTATCGATTCCCTCAGCATCTGCCAGGCGATCGTTTTCCTGGATTGTGCGAATCAAGGCCTCGCGTACGTCATAGTCGGCAATGCGACCCAGATGATATTGTTGGGCGCGGCGAAGGAACGAGACCGTCTTGTGGTTCAGCAACGTAGAGACGTTGTTGGGAAGTCCCGCCATAAGCAAGGCGACGCGTTTCCCATCGGTCACAAAGTGCTGATACGTGGCTGCGAGTTGGATCATCTCGTCGAGTGTCGGGTCCACCTCGTCAACCGTGACGAGCAGACCGGTGCCCGCCTCGTTGAGCCGGTCGATGATGTCGCTCATGCGATAACGCCAGGTTGAAGCATCGTGAACGCGATTGACCTCGACGCTGCCGAGCGGTGCAATTCCGAGACCGGTGACTTCGAAGTTCTTAGACGGGTCGATAAGATGGCCGGCAGCACGTTTCGCCCCGAACTCGATTTCCTCAAGCATTCCCGGGAGCGCGGTCGTCTTTACGGCTATCCAGCCGTGGGATTCCGCTCTTGTCGCGAGCGACGACATGAGAGCGGTTTTACCGGTTCCACGTGCGCCTGAGAAGATCGAGGTCAATTCTGGGCGCCTGCGCTGACTCAAGAAGGCACGGTCCAAATCCCGAATAATCTGTTGTCTGCCAGCGAGATGGGCAGGAACCTCACCAAAACTGGGGGTAAACGGGTTCTCGAGATATTTCACACGGCTCTCCTTTCACACCGCCGTTTAACTTTATTTTACTTTAGTTAATTCTGATTAAAAGTGAGGGCTCTTTATCTGGAGCATCAATTAGGCGTGTGTGTCATCGGCGTGGCGCTTGAATGTGACAAAGGAACTGTCCCTTTGTCACATTCCCGGAAAGCTTGTCTGGCGCAAGGCTTCGTAGAGGACGATGGCGGCGCTGTTGGAGAGGTTGAGTGCGCTGATGCGGTAGTCGTCAGGGTTGACGAAGTTGCCGCAGATGTCCTGTTGAAGGATGGCCTCGTGGCTGTCCTCGGTATGCCCGAGTGATTCCTCGTGGGCTTCCCATGCCTCGGCGTTATCGAGTGAGTCACAATCGCGCAGCATCGGGATGCGCTCGCAGCGCTCGGGCGCCGCGGCAAGCAGTGGCTCGGGAATGCCCGAGCTCTCGCTGCCAAAGACCAAGTAGTCGCCATCACGGTAGGTACTCTGCGCATAGGTACGGCGTGCCTTTTTGGTCAGCAGATGCAGGCGCTCGTCGGCGGGGGAGAGGTCGTTACGCGCAAGAAAATCCTCCCAGCCGGCATAAGTCGTCACGTCCAAGTTTTGCCAGTAGCCCAGTCCGGCGCGACGCACCGTCTTGTCGTCGAGCGAAAACCCCAGCGGCTCCACCAGATGCAGGCGGGCGCCGGTAACCACGCAGGTGCGGCCGATATTGCCCGTATTGGCCGGAATCTCGGGCGCATACAGCACAATGTTGAACATGAATCTCCTTGGCATAGAACGAAAAACCACCACGAAGGGGTGCCTTCGTGGTGGTTAGCGGTTACGTGGGCGGGCAAACGCTCGCTTCGATAAACCTAGGCGCGGTGCCAGTCGGTCAGGCAGGCATCGAGGGAGGCGATGAGCGCATCCTTGTCCATGTGACGGCCGATGATGCACAGGCTCGTCATGCGGTCGCCCGTCTCGTCGTCCCAAATCTGCATGATCTCGGGGTTCTCGTCGATGATCTTCTGCTTCTCGCCCTCGGGCGCGGAGTCAACGAACAGACCGTTCTCCATCAGGCGCATCTGGTGGCCGGCCTGCTCAAACATGTAGCACATGTCCGGATCGCCGGTCTGCCACAGCGGACCCTTGACGCGGATGACCTCGTCGGGCCACTCCTGCTCAACAAAATCGGTGAACTTCTGCAGGTCAAACGGCTTGCGGCGCGAGTAAACAAAGGTCTCGATGTCGTACTCGAGCACCTCGGGGTCATCGTGCTCCTCGGGATGTTCCATGGCATCGATCCAGGCGGCGGAGTTGTAGGCGCGCATAAAGTCAAAGCGGTCGGTGTCGAGCAGCTCCTCCATGGGGACCTCTCCGTTTTGGGCCTCGACGATCACGGCGTCCTTCTGCAGGCTGCGCACGATGGCCTTGAGCTCGGCGATCTGCTCAGGGCTCACGGTATCGGTCTTGTTGAGGATTAGCGTGGAGCAGAACTCGATCTGCTGGATGAGCAGGCTCTCGATGTCGTCCTCGTCGATATCCTCAGCCAGCAGGTCGCGACCGCCGTTGAACTCGTCGTACATGCGGGCACAGTCGACCACGGCCACGATGTTGTCGAGCGCGAGCTTAGGCTCGCCGCCCACCTTGGCCTCGTCGCAGAAGCTCGAGATGGTGTAGGCGATGGGGATGGGCTCGCAAATGCCCGAGGCCTCGATGATGATGTAATCGAAGTTGCCCGAATCGGCGATGCCCTGCAGCTGGTTGGCCAGGTCATCCGAAAGCGTGCAGCAGATGCAGCCGTTGGTGAGCGGGATGAGGTCGTCGGTCTCGGAAAGGCCGCCGTCGGCGATGAGGCTGGCGTCCACATTGATCTCGCCGATATCGTTGACGATCACGGCGGCGCGGATGCCGCCGTCGTTAGCGAGGATGTGGTTGAGCAGCGTGGTCTTGCCGGCACCGAGGTATCCGGTAAGCATGATGATCTTCACGGGTTTGTTGGGCATGTGCCCTCCTTTGTTAGACATGGCTTACAGTTAAATCTTATGCCAAACGCCTGCTCTTATACCCACGCGCCGGCAAATAACACAGGCTACTCCCAGGCTCCCCACACATCGGGGCAATAACCGACGGTGGCCTTTTTGCCGTTGCGCACGATGGGCTCGGCTAGAACCTGCTGATTCTCGAGCAGTTTATCGAAGCGCTGGCTAGGGGTGAGGTGCTGGATGAGCGCGAGCGTCTCCTCGTCCTTAGCCTTGGGGTTGAGCAGCTTGTCGATGCCGCCGACCGCCTGCATCACGCTCGTGAGCTCGCCCTTGCTCATCTCCTTTTCCTTAAGGTCGATAAACTGCACCTTAATGCGGCGCTCCTTAAAATAACGCTGAGCCTTCTTGGTATCGAAAGACTTTTTGGTGCCAAAAATTTGCACGTTCATGTATTTGTTCCGCCGTTCTACCTGATGAAGTTGGTGCGCTCGCGATCGGCTTCGGGGGCTTCGATGCCGGCGGCCTGTCCTGCCTCGATACAATGCAGGAGCCAGGCCATGTTCTTGCCGATGTTGCGCATGGTGGCCAGGCCCTCGGCGTCCTGGGCGGCCTCGCCCGGCATGGCACCAAACACGTTGTTCCAGTACGTGGAAGCAACCACGGGCATCTGGTTGATGGTGAAGTACTTATTGAGCACGTCGAAGGTGGTCGACGTGCCGCCGCGACGGGCAACGGCGACGGCAGCGCCCGGCTTGTGTGCAAAGGCTTTGCTGCCGGCATAGAAGGCGCGATCGAGGGCCGAAAGGATGCGTCCGCTGGGGTGCGCATAGTAGACGGGCGAGCCAAAGACAAAGCCATCTGCCTTCTCGGCGGCAGCGATCAGCTCGTTCACCACGTCATCGTCAAAGGTGCAGCGGCAATCGAGCTTGCCGCACTGACCACAGCCAATGCAGTCGCGAATGGGCTTGGTGCCCAGCTGAAACACCTCGGTATCAATGCCTTCGGCATTGAGTTGCTCGGCGACCTCGGCGAGTGCGCGGGCGGTGTTGCCGTTTGCCTTGGGACTGCCATTGACCAAAAGAACCTTCATCACAAACTCCCTCTGCTGTTGGTGACTTCTGCAGAGGATTATCGCACGATGGGGGAGGCGGTGCGGGCGCGGTGCTAATCCAGTTTGGTACCTGGAACCTGCACGGCTTTACCGAGCAACGCTTTGAGCTCGTTCAAAATGGAAACGGGCTGTCGGTCAACGCTGTTCAGATGGAGCGTGGCCACGCGAATGGGCGGCTGATATTCAAGCGAGCCGATGAGCACGGGAGAACCCAGGAATCGTTCGATTTCGTTTGCGAGCTCGTCGATTGCCTCGGGGCCGAGCTCATCGAAAAGCGCCACGAACATTGGTCCCGTCGAGCGGAACAGGCGACCCTTGCCGCGCGAACAATCCATGAGGCAGGCGGCACTTTCGGCGAGCACGCGGTCGCCTGCATCGAATCCAAAGCGGGCATTGACTTCGGCGATATCGTCGACCTTAATGGCAATAAAGCCTGCCTCGCGCGCCACGCGGCGCATCTCTCCAATAGCGTTGACCAGCGCGTGGACATCGCCCAGGCCCGTTACCGAGTCGGTCGTATCTGCCAAGCTTCGGTTGATGATAGTGCCCACATACATGCTGGGCTCGGTATCGGTGCCGTCCAAGCGGTAGCCCGTGCAGTCGCAAAGCACGTATTTTCCGGTGGCATCCATTACGCGATACTGCATGTAGTGGAAGTGCCACGTGCCGTTTATCACCATGTCGAGCTCGACACGTACGTTGTCGCGGTCCTCGGGATGAACGCGGGCGAGCCACATGTCGAGTGAGTTAAAAGGGTGCTGGGAGGGCAGGTCAAAATCGCGCACGGCGTTAACCGACCATTGCGATTCTCCCGTATCGAGATTGAGGATAAACGGATAGCGCGTCTCGGAGCTCATGGAGATCGCTTGGAACACCCGGTCGTTGCAGGGAAGCTGATCGACGATTGGGCGTTGCGGCGCGTCATCGTCTTTCGGTTGCTGCACACGATGCATAAGCTTATAGCGATACATCTTGCGATCGGCATCCATTGTCATCTGGCGACGCGTGTCGCCAGCAAGTGGATCGACGCGCGAGCAGCCAAAGCTAAAGCTGCCGATCATGGGCGCCTTGCCACCTGAGCTCGCCTCGATCAGCCTGGTACGTACCTGCTCCAAGCGCTGCTCGAGTTCAATCTCGTTTGCGGAGAGCGAGATGAGCACAAACTCGTCTCCACCGATACGGAACAGCATCTCATCGTGCTCCATGGTTTCGGAGAGCGTGCGGCAGATGCTCAGAATATAGCGATTGCCTTCGGCGTGGCCAAACCTATCATTGCAATGCTTGAGATGGTCGATGTCAATATAGGCGCAGGTGAAGGGGTCGCCTTTGCGCCAGAGTTGCTCGACGTGACGGTCGAATCCGTTGCGGTTGCCCAAGTTGGTGAGCGGATCGATATAGGCGTTGCGCTCAAGCAGCTGGCGCTCTTGTTGCAGGATGGCATGCGTCTTTTGCAGTTGCTCGCCAACGGCGCGTAGCCCAGCAGGCAGCGCGGCAACATCGAGTTCGGCGGTCGAGACGCCGTTCGCAAGTCGCTGAAGATAGGCAATAATCGATTGCTCGCCCAGGCGATGCGACTCGTTCATGATGGATAACCTCCTTGGGCGGAACAACGGTTTGTATCATATCCCCAATTCGGTTTGAATTGGGGATATAAGTTAGCTAATGGAGACAAATGCCCCCTTCGGCGGCGGCGTTTTGCGCGCGAGCGTATCAGTCGTTATTGCCGCCATCGAGCAATGCCTCAAAATTCTTCGCCGGCATGGGGCGGTAGTAGAGGAAGCCCTGAGCGTAGCGGGCGCCCATTTGTCGTAGCATGTTCGCCTGCTCATTTGTCTCGACGCCTTCAACCACGACGGGCAGATGGAGCGACTGCGCCATTTCGAGCATCGATGAAATGATTTGCGTGCTGCGGCCTTGATCGCGGTCGGTGGGCACAAAGGTGCGGTCGAGCTTGATGACGTCGACGTTGACGTTCTTGAGCATCGCGAGCGTGGACTGACCGGTGCCAAAATCGTCCATATAGGTCGAGAAGCCGCGGGTGTGCAGATCTGCGGTCAGCTTATCCACGGCCTCGGATTCTCCCGTATAAGCCGTCTCGGTGATCTCGATACGCATGAGCTCGGGCGGTAGGTTGTATTGGGCGGCGAGCGCCCCCATATGTTCGGCAACGTCGCAGGCAAGGATATCCACGCGCGACACATTAAGCGAGACCGGAACCACGCGAAGACGGCGATCGAGACGCTCGCGAAGCCATATGGCGACACCCTGCCAAATGTACTTGTCGAGTGTCACTACAAAGCCGCTTTCCTCGAGTGCGGGGATAAACGTTGCGGGCGAAATGAGAGAGCCGTCCTTGTCAATCCAGCGGGTGAGTGCTTCGGCGCCAATAATCTCGCCGGTTTCCATATCGACCTGGGGCTGAAGATAGTACGTGATGCGACCATTTGACAGCGCGTACTGGAATTCGGTCAGCGTGCGGTGGAACGCGACTTCGCGCTCGTACTCCGCGGGGCGGAAAATGGCAATGCGCTCCTTAAAGTCGTTTTTTGCGCGTCGATTGGTAAACATGGCCTTTGCCTGCGCATCGATGGTGATTTCCTCATTGGAGTCGATGGGGTAAACGCCCATGGACGGCCAAAAACCTACGCCGTCATCATGCCTGGCTACTGCCTCACGAACGCGATTGTAGATTTGATGGACGGTGATGTGCTTAAAGGGGATAAGTACACAAAAGTCATCTTGGCCCCAGTACCCTGCGACGCCCATATCGGCATTCTCGATGTCCTTGAGGACCGTGCCCACATCGGCGAGTACGCGGTCGCCCTCGGCCTGGCCGCGCCATTCATTAAACAGGCGCATGTGGCCCATGTCGACCGTGGCGATGCACCAGGTGCCGTTGCGCCTTGCCTCGAGAAATGCGTTGGCGCGCCGCATAAACTCGCTGGGTCGATAGAGGCCCGTGAGCGAGTCGATACGTTCGGCGATGGCGCTTTTGCGCTCCGCCTCGGGTATGGGGAGGCTGTCGTTGGGGACAAGCCCGCCGGCCGTGCGAAGGCGACGGTCGAGTTCGCCTAAAACGGCGGTCGCTTGATGGGTTAAGTGCTCGTAAAAGGCCGGGACGACAAGACAGACGGGAGTAATGGTGTCGCCTGCGATTCGAACAGGAGCGAAAACGGCCTCTTTAAGGTGGCGGGTCAGTTGCTCGAATGCCTCGTGGTCCAGGTCGTTGCTGAGCACGACGAACTGGACGCTTCGTGAACGGTAGACCCGGCTCCTGCCGCGGGTGATCGACAGCATGCGGCCTGCGTATTCGGCAAGCATGTTGTCGACAGCCTCGGCCCCGTAGAGCTCGTTGAGCTTTGTCGTGCCACGAACGCGCACCGCTATAAGCCCTGTCTCGCAACGATCGCGGCGGCAGGCGTCGATGGCGTTGGCCAGCATGCGCTGCGTTCCGAGACCTGTGGCGGCATCGACGGTTTCGGCAAGTGAGTGGTTGACGAGCTCGCCGACATAGAGCGAGGGGACATTTCCGTCGCCGTCGATACGAAACCCGCGAGCACGGCAAAGGACGTAGTCGCCTGTGGCGTTGCGCACACGATACTGCATGACGCGACGGTGCTTGGTGCCGTTGTAGACTTGGTCG
Source organism: uncultured Collinsella sp. (assembly GCA_938005465.1). Taxonomy (GTDB): domain Bacteria; phylum Actinomycetota; class Coriobacteriia; order Coriobacteriales; family Coriobacteriaceae; genus Collinsella. The sequence goes on along the minus strand of CALLNU010000010.1, from coordinate 27,179 downwards.
ATGTCGTTGATGCAGGCCTCAAGGTCGTCGGGATGGACGCGCGTTTTCCAGTAATCGCGACAGTTGTCTATGTGCTCCGAGGGAAGGCCAAGATCGCGCAAGGCACCTTGTGACCAAAGGGTGCGATGTTTGTCCAAGTTCTCGATAAAGAAATAACGGCCCTCGTTGAGCATCGAAAAGGCGTCAAAAATGCGATCGCTTATTTCGAAGTCGTCGGCGTGAACTTGCGTGATATTGCGTCGATCGAGGTGCATGGCATGACGTAGCTTGTAGTCGTACATGCGATGGTCGGCATCGAGCGTCATGCGATTGGAAGCTTCGCCCAGGGCGGGGTCGGCATGTGACACTCCGTAGCTAAACGAGCGGGGCATCTCGGAATCGTTGTTTTTGAGCAGAACCGTTCGGCAGTGTTTCAGACGTTCGGCGAGGTCGTCCTCGGTTGCAATCGTAGATAGGATGGCAAACTCGTCGCCGCCTATGCGAAACGCCGCTTCGCCCACCTTCATATACAGCTTAAGATAGAGACTTACCTGCAAGATATAGCGGTTGCCCTCGTCATGCCCAAAGACGTCGTTGCAGTGCTTGAGATTGTCGATATCGATGAACGCCATGGTAACGGGGGCGTCCTGCTCCCAGAGCTCCTCGAGGGAACGGGCAAAGCCGCCACGGTTGCCAAGCCCAGTAAGCTGGTCGGTAAAGGCAGTCCTGATCAGATCCTCCTGCCGCTCGAGAAGGTCACGGACGGTCTTTTCGAGCGTTTCGGTGTAATTGCTGACAGTATCCATGTTCTAAGCGGCTTTCTGAGGTCGGGGCGGATTGCGTCGGGCGAGTTTGTTGTGTACACGCGTCGTTGCTCGGCGTTTTGCGTGTATCCAGGCCCCCGCCTTGCTGCGTTGTTGAGTTAATTTGTCGGCTAATGTTCGCTGTTGATAACAGCTGAGTAGTGTAAACAACAGCACACAATTATATATGGGTGCACATGCTGTGGGCGGCTATTGTTCGACAGGCGGTGGCGCGACGATACGATGTTCGATGAAAATGCGACTGAGACGATATATGTTGACGGGTATACTTGTTCCGTTTGAATTTGCGGGGACGGAGATGGTCGCATGGCACAGTCAAATACGACGCGCACGGTGGGGCTGGCACTCGAGGGAGGCGGCTACCGCGGCATGTATACGGCGGGCGTGCTCGACGTATGGATGGAGCATGGCTTAACTTGCGACCATATGGTGGGTGTCTCGGCGGGCGCGGCGTTTGGCTACAACTTTAAATCGCGCCAGATCGGCCGCGCCATTCGCTACAACAAAGCCTATTGTGCCGATAAGCGCTATGCGAGCGTGACGAGCTGGTTGCGAACCGGCGACATGTTCAATGCCGATTTTGCCTATCACGAGGTGCCCATCGAGCGCGATCCCATCGATTTGGAGACATATCGCGCCTGCCCCATGCGGTTTACGTGCGTGTGTACCGATATCGAGACGGGCAAGGCCGTCTATCACGATCTGCCGTATGGCGACGAGCGCGATATCGAGTGGATCCGGGCGTCGTCGGCAATTCCCGTGGCGACGCGTCCCGTTGCTATTGACGGGCATAAGTATCTGGATGGTGGCGTGGCTGATTCTATTCCCAGCGCATGGCTGTTTGCGCAGGGGTATGACCGCAATATCGTGGTACTCACGCAGCCAGCGGGCTTTGTGAAGCAGCCCAACAGCGTGATGCCCATGCTGCGACGCGTGTTCCGTCACTATCCGGAGTTTGTCGCAGCGCTTGAGCATCGGCATGAGGTCTACAATACCACGCTCGATGACCTGGCACGTCGCGAGGCTGCCGGCGAGATCTTTGTGGTGCGGCCGAGCGAATCGGTGAAGGTGCCGTCGCTGTGTCGCGAGCCCGATGAACTTGAACGCATCTACCAGATTGGTCGCCGCGATGCGGAGGCGACCTTGCCGGCACTGGAGGCATATCTGGCAGAGTAGGGCAAACTGCCGCGTGCTCAGCGGAAAGCGCATCCCAGAATGGACGTCCAAACTGGGATGCGTTTTCCATTGCTGAAGTTATGGGGCCGCGGAGCAACTGCTCGGCTTAGACTTATGCCTGCTGCCAGGTATCGACGAGCTCCTTGGCGGCGGCGTGGGGGTCGTCGGCACTGCAGACGGCGCTCACCACAAAGAAGCCGTTGACGCCGGTGGCCTTAAGCTGCGGCAGGTCGGCCGTCTTGACGCCGCCGCCCACCACGATGGGCACGGGGCTTGCCGCGTGGAGTGCGGCCAGGTCCTCAAAGCTCTTGGTGATGATAGAGCCGTCGGCCGCGCGTCCGCAGTCGCGCTTGGTCTCGGTCTCGTGGAGTGGGCCGATGCCCAGGTAGTCGACTAGGCTCATGTCGGCGGTCTTGACGTACTCGAGCATCTCCTCGCAACGGGCCGAAAGGCCCACGATGGCGTCGGGGCCCAGCAACTTGCGACAGACCTCGACGGGAATATCGCTTTGGCCCACGTGCACACCGTCGACAGCAATACCCTGCTCGCGTGCGGCAAGCACACAGTCCAGACGGTCGTCGATCAGCAAGGCGACCTGACCGGTCTTGCCGGCCTGAGCGATTGCCTGCGCGGCGTCGCCGGTCAGCGCAATGATCTCGCGGGCGCTTGCCACCTTGGAGCGCACCTGGATGCAGGTAAAGCCTGCGTCGAGCGCCTGGGCCACCACATCGCCCACGGGACGCCCGAGCGTGTTTTCGGGGCCGAGTACCAGATAGGCCGAGATATCAAGGTTGTCGCGGATGCTCATCGTGCTTCCTCCTGCTTTTTGATCTGCGCTTCCATGCGCTCGAGTTTGCCGGTCATGGTGTCGGTAAATCCGGGTCGAATATCGGCTTTGAGCACGACTTCGGTGCGGATGCCCTTGCTCGCCAACACAAAGGTTGCGTCGCGCACGACCTGCATGACCTCGTCCCAGTCGCCCTCGATTTCGGTGAACATCGAGGTGGTGTGGTTGGGAAGGCCGCTCTCGCGAATGACGCGCACGACCTCGGCGACCTCGGCGGACAGCTCATCGCCGGTGCCGCACGGGGCGATGGCCACGGCGACGAGCGTGTTCATGCCGGCATTGGTTACGGGCTCGGACATGGCTTATGCCTCCTCGAGCTCGAGTCGGTTATCGGCGATGTCTTGGGCGGTCGCGCGGTAGAGCTCGTCGATAAAGGCGACCTTAAAGCTTGCCGGGGCGTCGGCGACAGCGGCGGCACGCGTGCCGGCAACGTTGTAGACGGCGGTGCCGCAGATGGCTGCCGTAAACGGGTCGGCGGCACAGGCGTACACGGCCAGCACGCCGCCCTGCGAGCAGCCGCAGCCGGTGATCTTGGACATGAGCGGGCTGCCGCCGTGGGATTTGGCCACCGTCGTGCCGTCGGTGATCAGGTCGACTTCGCCCGAGACCACTACGGCGCCGCCGGTGTAGCGGGCGAGCGCCACGGCGGCGCCGCGGGCGGCATCGACCGTGTCGGTGGTATCGACACCGCGTACGCGGCTCAGATCAGCCGCCTCGCCCTCAAGACCCCACAGGCCGGCGAGCGCGATGATCTCGGAGGCGTTGCCGCGCACGATGGCGGGCTTGTACTGCTTGAGCTCGTTTACCAGCTGGGTGCGAAGGCTACCGATGCCCAGGCCCACCGGATCGAGCACCCAGGGCTTGCCGGCGTCGTGTGCCGCCTTCGCCGCGCGGGGAATCGTCTGCTCGTAGATAGGGAAGAGCGTGCCCATGTTGAGATAGATGGCGCCGCCGCCGGCAACGAGCGCTTCGCCCTCGTCGGGCAGATAGACCATGGCGGCCGATCCGCCCACGGCGAGCTGTGCGTTGGCGACAAAGTCGATCGTCACCGTGTTGGTGATGGAGCCGGCCATCGGATTGGTGGCGCGAATCTCCTCTACGGCCTTGACCACATTTTGCTTAAGCTGTTCCGAATCAATCACTGCACATGCCTCCTTGGCATAGAAAAGGGGCGCTGTGCATAGACAGCGCCCCTGTAAAGGCGGCATGCTCCCTACGCCAGCATTAACTGACAGGTTCAAAGGATTGGGCCCCATGCCCTCTCAGCCTTGTGGTTTGCACCGCCGGCACTCCCGCATCGAATCTGTTGCTCCCTATACTAGCGCACCTGCCAAAAAGGGACAGGTTTATTTTGGTAGGTGGCAACAGGGGCGTTGCATTTTCCCAGATAAAACCTGCCAAAATAAACCTGTCCCTTATTGGCAGGTCGTTACAATGGTTACGGTGAAAATGACGGGGGGCTCTATGATCAAACTTGTGCTGACCGATATGGACGATACGCTGATTCCAGCCGGGCATGACGGCGCCAGCGACTATGCCATCGAAGGCATTCATGCCATGCAGGCGGCGGGTCTGCACTTTGGCCCGGTTTCGGGTCGTCAGCCGTCCGCGATGGGCTGGATGTTCAAAAACCGTTCCGAGTGTTTTTCGACCGGTGCGTTCTGTAACGGCCAGGTGATGTTTGTCGACGGTGAAGTAGTCGCCTCGCGCGCAATCGACAGCGATGCTCTGATGTGCTTGGCCGACTATCTGGAGCAAGAGACCGACGATACATTTCTAAAAGTCTACAGCCTGGGCGATGGCTTTTGGGGCAACGATGCCTACTGCGTGACGAGCGATCCCGAGCGTGTGCGTCGCGCTATGGGGTCGGGCGGCAACGCGTGGCTCAAAGGCGAAGAGGCCCCATGCCGTCCCGTCGTCGATAACGCACCGGTGTTTAAGGCGAATATTTGGAGTGCCCGTTCGCGCGAGGGGCTCGCGGAGTTACGCGAGCGCGTTGCCGCTGAGGTTCCGGAACTCTCGCTTGTGTTTCCCAACAACCGAGTGTGCCTGTTTGACATCCTGCCGGCTGGTTGGGACAAGGGCTGCGCTGCGCTGGAGCTGGCGCGCGCTTTGGGCATGACGCCCGACGAGGTGGCCGTATTTGGCGATTCCGATAACGATTTGCCCATGATCGATGCCGTTCCCAACTCCGTTGCAGTCGCTAATGCCAACGAGGTCGTTACGGCGGCGGCGCGCTGGCATATCGGCGCTGCGGCAGATGATGCGGTCGCCGAGGCTCTGCATCAGATTGCCGCCTGCGCCGCGACGGGGGAGATGCCGTCGTTTATGCGCCAGATGGACGCGGCGGGTCTTGCCGCCACGAACGTCTAGGGAGAAAGTCATGAAGCTTCAGCAGCTCAGGTATGTTGTTAAGGTTGCCGAATGCGGCAGCATCACCGAGGCCTCGCGCCGGCTCTTTGTGTCGCAGCCTTCGATTACCGCGTCGATCCGCGATCTCGAAAACGAGATGGGTGTGCACATCTTTGAGCGCACCAACAAGGGCGTCATTGTGTCCGAGGAAGGCGAGACCTTCTTGGGCTACGCGCGTCAGGTACTCGACCAGGCCGACCTACTCGAGGGCAAGTACAAGGGCGCATCCGAGCAGGTGCCGCACTTTAGTGTGAGCTGCCAGCATTATTCCTTTGCCGTTAACGCGTTTGTCGATGTAATCCGTGAGTTCGATGCCGCGCGTTACGACTTTACCCTGCGTGAGGAGCAGACTCACGAGATTATCGAGGATGTCGCGCATATGAAAAGCGAGCTCGGCATCCTGTATCTGTCGGAGCACAATCGCGAGGTCATCGAGCGCATGCTGGCGGCCAACGAGCTCGTATTCGAGGGGCTCTTCTGCGCCGCGCCGCATGTCTTCGTGTGCGCCGACCATCCGCTGGCGGGTCACTCGAGTGTGACGCTCGAGGACTTGGAAGACTACCCATTCCTGTCCTATGAGCAGGGCAGCTATAACTCGTTTTATTATTCCGAGGAGCTGACCTCGACCTTTGAGCGTCGCAAGAATATCCGCGTGCGCGACCGTGCGACGCTGTTCAACCTAGCTATGGGCCTTAACGGTTACACGGTGTGTTCGGGCGTGATCAGCCATGAACTTAACGGCCCCGGTATTATCTCGATTCCGCTCGATGTGGACGAGTACATGGAGATTGGCATCATCACGCGCAAGAACACGACGCTTACGCGCTACGGTCGGGCCTATATCGACGCGATTCGTCAGCATATCTAGGCTGCTGTGCTCCGCGCGGGTCAAATCTCTTTACGGCAGTCCAGTTTGATATAGGAATCATCTATATCAAACTGTTATAAACGTATATTTTACGATGGCCATATGAACGCTCATACTCTGTCCCAGTAAAGCAACCAATGCAAAGGGAGATATCTATGAGCACTTCGATTCAACCGAACGCGCCGTTTCGCGCCGATATCGTCGGCAGTTTTCTTCGTCCGCAGGCTGTAAAGGACGCCCGTGCCGCCTATGTCGCGGGTAAACTCGACGCTTCCGGCCTTAAGGCCGTCGAGGACGACGCCATTCGCGATTTGGTGGCCAAGCAGAAGGCCGCCGGCCTGCGGGTGATCACCGATGGCGAGTTCCGCCGCAGTTACTGGCACCTCGACTTTATGTGGGGGCTCAACGGCATTGAACGCCGCACCTCACGCACGGGTTATATGTTCCATGACGAGGAGACGACGGCCGACACCGCCGTGGTTACTGGTCCCATTAGCGGCGAGAACCACCCGTTCGTCGAGCATTTTAAGTTCGTCAAGGCGCTTGAGGGGGAGGGCCAGGTCGCACGCCAGACCATTCCGGCGCCGATCCAGACGTTCTCTGAGGTCACACTCGATCGCTGCGACGGCCAGCAGGAGAGCCTGCGCGCTGTCTATAAGACCGATGAGGAACTTGCCGACGCCATTGCGGCCGCTTATCGCACGGTGATCACCGACCTGTACGCAGCAGGCTGCCGCAACATCCAGTTTGATGACTGCACCTGGGGCATCTATTGCGATACCGACTTTGTGTCCAAGACCGGCATGAGCCCGGTCGACCTGCAAAAGGTAAGCGAGCTGGGCGTGGCGCTCAACAACGCCGCCATCGAGGGCAAGCCCGACGATCTGGTTATCAACACGCACGTGTGCCGCGGCAACTACCATTCCACCTATGCCTTTGAGGGCGGCTACGACCCCATCGCGCCGTACCTGTTCGCACATGAGAATGTCGATGCGTTCTATCTGGAGTTCGACACACCCCGCGCCGGCGGCTTTGAGCCGCTCAAGTACGTTGCCCCCGGCAAGAAGGTGGTGCTGGGACTGGTCACTACAAAGGCGGCTGAGCTTGAGGACGAAGACGTTATCGTCGAACGTATCCACGAGGCCACAAAGTATGTGCCGCTCGAGAATCTGTACCTGTCGCCCCAGTGCGGCTTTGCCAGCTGCGAGATTGGCAACAAGCTGACCGAGGACGAGCAGTGGGCGAAGATCGCGCTGGTCAAGCGCATTGCCGAGCGCGTTTGGAAGTAACGCTACCGTTTGCAGGTGACGGCGCGTGCGAGACATGGCGTATCACGTACAATGGTTCGGATCGTATCGATCGGGCAGGTTATCCGATATGCCTGATCGCCCTTCCATCATGAAAGGACTTCCATGCCCCAATCCTCGACGCCCGCCGTATCTAAACTCGAGGAGACTGTCGAATAGTAGTTGTGTTCAGCTAAATCAAAAAATGGCGTCCATGCGCATGTACGCGTGGACGCCATTTTTAATGCGTCAGTATCCAGTGGATGCCGCGCGCCATGCGCAGGTCAGTTTGGGCAAAATGATTGCCGGGGTTGAGCTCCAGCGTTGTTGGGATGTCGCGCTCGATAAACAGCTCTTCCATCGCGCGCGTATCGTCGAGTACGTGCCGCATCATGCGGTTGGGCGTCTTGGTTTCCTTTTTACCGAGCGACAGATAGGCGGCGTCGGGCGTAGCCGTCATCGTGCGCTCGCGCGCGTAGTCGATAAAGCCGGGGAACCACAGCGACCCCGATGCACTCGCTGCGCGCTCAAAGACATCTGTTTGCCAAAGTGCCCACAGTGCAAAAAGACCCGCCAACGAGTAGCCGGCAACGCCGCGCCAGGCAGGCGGTTGCGGGAGCGATGATTCGGCCTGGGGGATTATCTGCTTCAACAACTCGTCAAGAAAACCAGCAGCCTGTCCGCCAAAGGGCTCGCTATCGCGTACGGTACCATCGCATGCCCAGGGGCTCAGCTCGCGATTCCAATCGAGCCCTCCAATGGCGACAAGGGTGAACGGCGGGCAGTCGAGCTCTCGGCAGCGCTCGTAGACTTCACTACCGTCGCCCATAACCACGGGGAGATAGATGACGGGCGCGCCTTCCGCACGCTCTGAATAAACGGTTATCTGCTTATGATGCGCTTCCAAGGCAGGCTTCTCTCGGTGTTGTGATATTGACAGCCTCAATTGTCGCACGCTGACACGGGGGCAGACGCTAAAAGAAAGGCGCGGAGCTGCTCGATGCGATTCCGCGCCTTGTTGTTTTGCTTTAGCAGACTATGCCGTTACGCCACGAAGAAGTAGACGAGGAAGGCGAGGGCTGCGATCCACATGAGCGGCTTGATCTTGGAGGCCTCGCCCTTAAAGAGCGCGACGACCACGTAGGCGATAAAGCCCAGGCCAATGCCGGCAGAGATGGAGTAGGTGAAGGGCACGCCGGCGACAATCATGAACGCCGGGAAACCCTGCGACACGTCGGACCAGTCGATCTCGGAGGCCTCGCTCATCATGAGGTAGCCGACGTAGACCAGAGCACCGCAGGTGGCGGCGCTGGAAACGATGGTGACGATGGGGGAGAAGAACGCGGCGAGAATGAACAGCACGCCGGTGGTGACGGAGGTGAGACCCGTGCGGCCACCGTCGGCAGCGCCAGAGGTGGACTCGACGAAGGTGGTGATGGAGGAGACGCCCATGAAACCGCCCACAGCAGCGGCGGCGGAGTCGACGATCAAGATCTCCTTGATATTCTCGACGTTGCCGTCGTCGGTGAGGAACTCGCCCTGCTTGGCCACGGCCATCGCGGTGCCCATGGTGTCGAAGAAGTCACTCATGAGCAGCGAGAACGAGATGACGAGGAGCGCGGGGTCGGTAAGGACCTTGACGATGGCGGGCACGCCGCCGGCGTCGGCGATAGGGCCACCGATGCTCGAGAAGTCGAGCGGGGCGATGATGCCGGTCGGAGCCTGGGTCACACCTAGGGGGATACCGGCGATGACGGCGACGACGATGCCGATGAGCAGCGAGCCGGGGACGTTGCGGCAGGCGAGGGCGACCGTCACCAGGATGGAGATGATGCCGACGATGAAGGTGGGGGAGGTGATGTCGCCCAGACCGACGAGTGTACCGGCGCCAGCGGTGATAATGCCGGCATCGCACAGGCCAATCATGGCGATGAACAGGCCCAGACCCACCGAGATGGCGTGACGCAGGACAACCGGGATGGCGTCCATGATGGCCTCGCGCAGGCCACAAAGCACGAGCAGCAAGATGACGACGCCCTCAAGGAAGATGACGCTCATGGCCACGTGCCAGTCACCGCCGCAGACGGTGGTGGTGATTCCAGCGATCATCGCGTTGACGCCTAAGCCCGACGCGCAGGCGAGCGGGCGGTTGGCGAAGATGCCCATGCAGATGGTCATGATGCCGGCGCCCAGGCAGGTGGCGCAGGCGAGCGCTCCCGCATCGATGCCAGCGCCCGAGAGCACCGCGGGGTTGACGGCGATGATGTAGGCCATCGCCAGGAATGTTGTCAGTCCAGCGCGAAGTTCGGTCCCGATTGTGGACTTGCGCTCACTGACGTGAAATAGTTCGTCCATGCATACCCTTTCCTTGTTCGGCCCCGAGTTTAGGCCGATTGACACGAACGCTCCCACTATAGCCCCTTTACGACGCTGTTGTTCCTCGCATGTTGATGTTCGGCGCTTTGTAGCAGACGGACGGTATTTTTCGCATGAAAATGTGTGGGTACCGTATACTTAAGCGGTTACAACGACCCCTATGGAGGAACGTATGATTAAAGAGCTTTGCCACGACGAGGCTATCCTGTCCCAGCGTTGCGAGGTTGCGACCGTCGAGGACGAGTCGGTTGCTCAGGATCTGATCGATACCATCAAGTCGCTCGACGATGCCGGCTGCCTTGCCGCTAACCAGATTGGCGTTACCAAGAAGGTTTGCGTCTACCTGGACGATGCCGGCGAGCCCCACGTGCTCTACAACCCCCGTCTGGTGTTTGGCCTGGGCGCCAGCAAGATGGAGGAGAGCTGCCTGACGCACGAGGGGGTCACCAAGTCCACGCGCTATATCAAGTGCAAGGTTGCCTTTGATCAGATTGTCGACGGCAAGATGAAGGAGTGCCGCCGCGACTACGCGGGCTTTGAGGCGCAGATGATCCAGCATATGATCGATCACTGTCTTGGAAAGCTTGTCTAGGGCGACCACAGCACCACACCTCGCCGCTCACTCGTCGCTTGCGTACCATTAGTACGCGGCGCTCCTCGTTCGGGGCGATCTGCGGCACTGTGGCACCCTAGACCGACCTGTGAGGCTAACTATTGGCGTTCAATCGTCGTTTTTGGTCCGGGCATGACATTGTTGTCATGTCCGGGCTTTTGTGTTTAGCGCCTTTTTGTTTGGAGACAATGAAATTAGCAAGAACGTAAAGCTAGGAGGCGCTATGTGTACGAGTATTCGATTTACCGATAATTCTGGCCACATGTATCTGGGCCGCAATCTCGACTGGAGCTTTGACTACGGCCAACAGGTTCGCGTGATGCCGCGCGGGTTTCACATTCCGTATTCGTTTATCGACGATGCGTCGGCGGCACACGCGGTGATCGGTATGTGCATCGATTACAAGAACTATCCCATGTTTTTCGATTGCGGTAACGATGCGGGCCTCGCCGTGGCGGGTCTCAATTTCCCGGGTTATGCCGAGTATGCCGAGGACCCTGTCGACGGCAAGACCAATATCGCGGCCTATGAGTTCCCCCTGTGGGTGGCAGCGACGTTCTCGACGGTCGATGAGGTCGAGGCCGCGCTGCGCGACACGGTGATTGTCGCCAAATCTGCCGGAGAGGGGCTGGGCGTGTCGCTGCTCCATTGGATTATCGGCGACAGCCAACGCAGCATCGTGGTCGAGATGATGGCTGACGGCCTGCATGTATACGACGATCCGGTCGACACCCTTGCCAACCAGCCGACCTTCCCGTGGCACATGGAAAACCTGCGCACCTATATCACCGCCACAAGCGATTTTCCGCAGACGGCGACATGGCGTGGCGCCGAGCTCAAGCCCTATGGCGCGGGCGCCGGCATGCGCGGTATTCCGGGTGACTGCTATTCGCCGAGCCGCTTTGTAAAGGCGGCGTACCTCAATGCCAATTACCCGCAAAAGGAGAGCGAGACCGAAAACGTCGTTCGCATGTTCCGCTCGCTCGAGGGAGTGGTGATGATCGAGGGAGCGTCCAGGATGGGCGATGGCAAGTTCGAGAAGACTATCTACACCGGATGCTTTAGCGCGCGCACGGGCAATTATTACTACGCGATGTATGGGGATCCGTCGATTCGCTACGTGAGCCTGATGGATGCCGAGGGCGCGAGCCCCGATAGGCTCGTGGTTCCCGAGCCGCGTCGTTCGTAGCTCACTGGTCCGTTGCGACATAAAACGGCCTCGCACCTCTTATGAGATGCGAGGCCGTTGTCGTCAATGGCTGGTGGCGTGTTAGAAGTTGGCGTCGTTGAACTGGGTGCTCTCGAGTCCGTCGAGTTGCTGTTCGGGCGTATCGGCGACGCTCTCGAGCAACTCGGTGGGATCGACGTTCATGTCCTTACCGGCTTCGTTGCCGTTGACCAAGTCGTCCGAGAAGATGTCGACTTCCATTTCCTCGGCCTCTTCGATCTGAACCTCGAGCGGCACCTGGGTGCGCACGAGCTTAACGGCCGGGCGCATGCGGGCAAACAGCGGCACGTACTCGATGATGATGGCCGAGTTCTCAAGACCGTACCAGCGTGCCGGGCTTCCGCAGGCGCGGCGGACGGCGTACTTGATGGCCATCACGCGGTGGTCATTGCGGTTGATGTCCGTTTCGGGGGCAAGCATCTTGCGCAGCATACAAAAGCGGAAGTCACCCACGTTGCCGCGTGTCTCGTAGATGGAGTAGGTGTGATGTTGCGGCGGCAGCTCGCCCGATGCCATCAAGTCGCCGACGATCTGACGCAGATAAGCGTTGACGCGCTGGTTGACTTTAAAGCCCAGGTCCAGGCGAACGCGGAAGAGGAAGTCCGTGCCAAAGGTCTCAACGGAATACTCGTGCGTATAGGGTTCGTCGGTAACGTGCACGTTAATGAACCAATATGCCTTGGCGCGCTTGGGATGCTTATCCAGGATGGAATAGAGCACGTCGCGGTCGAGCGTGAGCGGGTCGGGGCTGTTGGTGAGAAATACCAGATTGTCGGCGAGCACGGGATAGGTCTCGTCGTTGCGCAGGCGGTTGAGCTGATCGATGTACTTGGAGACGGGCAACAGAATCGTCTGCGTGCGCTCGATGGCGGTGCCACGGCGCCACACGTACATAAGGCCAAACAGCAGTGCGGCCAGGAAGATCATCACATAGCCGCCGTCAAAGAACATGGTGAGGCACGAGGCAAAGAAGCACAGCTCAATGGCACCGAAGAGCAGGGCGAAGACGCAGGCGCCCAGCTTGTGCTTGAGAATGCCAGCGATATAGCTCGTCAAAAGCGTCGTGGTCATGAGCATGGTCACGGTAATGGCGAGGCCGTAGGCGCTCTCCATGCGCTCGGAGTTTTGGAATAGCAGCACGATGAAGATGCAGCCGACCCACATGATGTTGTTGACGAGCGGAATATAGAGCTGGCCCTTGGTGTCGCTGGGGTAGTGGATGCGCAGATGCGGCATAAGGTTGAGGCGCGTGGCCTCGGATACCAGCGAGAACGAGCCGGTGATGAGCGCCTGCGAGGCAATGATGGCCGCCACGGCCGAAAGCACGATGGCAAAGGGGCGCAGGGGCTCGGGGAGCATCATATAGAACGGGTTGACGATATCCATCGCGAGCATCTGGGGATTGGAATTGTTGGCGAGCAGCCAAGCGCCCTGACCCAGGTAGTTAAGGATAAGCGCCGCCTTAACAAACGGCCAGGATGCGTAGATGTTGGCCTTGCCCACGTGGCCCATGTCTGAATAGAGCGCCTCGGCGCCGGTCGTCGACAGGAAGACGAAGCCGAGCACCATGATGCCCGAGTGGTTGATGGGCGAGAACAGGAACATGACGCCGCGGATGGGGTTGAGCGCGCGCAGGATGGACAGGTTGCCGAGCATGTTGAACAGGCCGGCGCCTGCCAGGAACAGGAACCACAACGTCATGAGCGGGCCGAACAGCTTACCGATCGACGAGGTACCGGCGCGCTGCATGGCAAACAGGCCGCAGATAATGATGATGGTAATAATGATGACGTTAGTTTGCCCGTCACCCAACAGCGCGTGGCCCCACTCGATGGTGCGCAGACCCTCGATGGCCGTGGTAACCGTGACGGCGGGGGTGAGGATGCCGTCGGCGAGCAGCGCCGCACCGCCGATCATGGCGGGGAGAATCAGCCACGGTGCCACCTTGCGCACCAGGCTAAACAGGGCGAAGATGCCGCCTTCGTTGTGGTTGTCGGCCTTCATGGCGATTACCACGTACTTGACCGTGGTCACGAGCGTCATGGTCCAGATGACGAGCGAAAGCGCGCCCAGGATCATGTCCTCGCTGACGGTACCGATGCCGCCGTTGTTGGCGACGATTGATTTCATGGTGTACATGGGGCTCGTGCCGATGTCGCCATAGACGACGCCGAGCGTTACGAGCAGCATGCCAGCGGAGAGTGGAATGGCTCCGTGCCCGCCTTGACCACGCTGGTCTTGGGGGCTTGCCTCCAGTTTGTTGTGTGCCACGTGGACTCCCTTAGACATCCGGTTATCTGTCTAGGACAGATAACCTTTATGCCGTCTTTATACATACAAGAGCAGTTTGGCACATCAGGTTATTTTAGACAATAATCCCCAGCTGGGGATTATTTATGTACGTGGGTAGCATTTCGAAACAGGGGCTTTTAAGCACGTGCTGTCTGGGCTATGCCAGCCTTGGCGCTTGCGCGTTTGCCGGCGAGTTCGCAAAAGAGCGCACCGCCGATGATAAGTGCGGCGCCCATCAGGCGGACCGGTGTTATGGCTTCGCCCAAAAGGACGGCCGAGAACACGACGGCCGAAAGCGGCTCGAGGTAGCCGACGACCGCGACGGTCTGCACGGGCAGTTTGGCGACGGCACTAAAGTAGAGCAGACAACCGAGTCCGGTGTTGACGACGCCGAGCATGACGACGGCGCGCCAATCAATGCTGGCGGCGACACCGGCGGACAGGAATGAGGGAGCGCCCTGCGTGATGAGCGTGAGGACCAGCGCGGTCACAAAAGCGGCGCTCACCTGGAGCGCGGAGTTCTCGAGACCTTCGATGTGCGGCGCACCCTTGCTAGCGATGACCATCAGCGCATAGCAAAATGCCGAGGCGATACCGCAGACGATACCCGCAATGGGCATATTGCCGCCTAGACCTTGTGCTGCAATGAGAAAAGCACCGCAGGCGACGGCGATAAACCCGGCGATTTTGCCGCCGGTCAGTTTTTCACCAAAGATGAGTGGGGAGAGCGCCATGACAATGATGGGGCCACAGTAGTACAGCAGCGAGGATACGCCGACGCCGATCGTCTGGTAGGCGCGGAACAGAAAAATCCAGCTGGCGCCCAGCGCGGCTCCCGAGAGAAGGAGTGCTGCGGCTTCGCGGGGACGAGATGGCGCCTGCAGTTTATGGCGTTGGGTGATGGCAAGGATAGTGACAAGCGAGAGGGCGCCCAAAAACGTGCGCAGTAGCACGATATCGGAGCTCGGCAGTGCGATGGCGGCGGCGATGATGCCGTTGGAGCCAAACAATAGCAATGCTGCTAAGTACGTAAACAGTCCGTTGTTCATGCGCTGACATCCCCTCTATATCCGAACATGTTCACTATGGGTGAACTGGCTTTAGAAGAAAAGCGAATATAATGCATGGAAAACATGACAAAAACTCATGCAAGGGTGGGGACGTGCCGTGGAGACCAATATCCAAAAGATGCAAGTGCTGCTCGAGACGGTGCGTGCCGGCAGCTTTACGCGTGCTGCAGAGCGCCTGAGCTATTCGCAGTCGGGCGTGAGCCGCATGGTGGGCGACCTTGAGGCAGACTGGGGTTTTAAGGTGCTTGATCGCAGCCGCGAGGGCGTGGTGCTTTCTGCCGACGGGCGGCAGGTCATGCCGGCAGTCGAGGCGTTATGCGAAGAGTTTGGCCGCCTGCAGCGACGCGTGGACGAGATGCGAGGGCTCATGCGTGGCAAGATCTGCATCGGTACGTTTTCGAGCGTGGCGACCCACGTGCTGCCGCCGGTGATTGCGCGCTTTCGCGCCGATCACCCGGACGTCGATTATGAGTTGCTGATGGGCGACTATTCAGAGATCGAACAATGGGTGGCAGAGGGCCGCTGCGATCTGGGCTTTATCCCGTATGAGCCTCGAGAAAATGGCATGACATCGCGGTCTTTGGTGCGCGACGAGTTGATGGCGGTAGTGCCGGCAGACTCTTTGCTTGCCACGGCGGAGGTCGTCTCTCTTGCCGATTTAGCCAACGAGCAGTTTATTCTGCTAGAACGCGGCACCGATGATGAGATTACGCCGCTGTTCCGTCGGGCGGGGCTGACGGTGTGCTCCAAGCTGTCGACTTGGGATGACTATGCGATTATGGCTATGGTCGAGGACGGCCTGGGCGTGAGCATTCTTCCCGCGCTCATCTTGCGCCGTTGTCAGTTCGATGTTGCTGTGCGCCCACTCGAGGGGCATCCCCATCGCCAAATCAACGCCATATATCGAACGGCCGATGTTTCGCTTGCCGCCGCCCGTTTCCTCGAATACCTCTAAACGTGTACACGTCATTGTCCGTTTTAGGCAAATCTCGGAGTTCGGTACGTTTTCTTATGAAATTGAACTTTCGAATGAGGCGCGGCGCTATACTGCTTGCTAAATTGAACCCCGGTTCAATTCGTGTTCTATAAATTGAACTTTGCCAGCAAGGAGGTTCCTGTGGCCCAAGAGACGTTTAGCGATCGCCTGCGACAGGCTATGTCCGATTGCGGCGTTCGCCAGTCGAACGTGATCCGCGCATCGGAGATGCTCGGCAAAAAACTCGGCAAGAGTCAGATGAGCCAATATGTGAGCGGCAAGACGATCCCGCGACGCGATGTGGCCGAGCTGCTCGCCCGTATTTTGGAGGTCGATGTTACCTGGCTGCTTGCCGGCGACGCCGATCAAAGCGAGGCATCATCACCCCGCAACGATTCCAAGCCCGAACCCCATCCCTCAGCTCAAATTGCAAGGAGCACCACCATGCGTACTTTTTCTAAATCCACCAAACTCGACAATGTCCTGTATGACGTGCGCGGTCCCGTCGTCGACGAGGCCGCCCGTATGGAGGACGAGGGCGAGCGCATCCTCAAGCTCAATATCGGCAACCCGGCGCCCTTCGGTTTCCGCACACCCGATGAGGTCATCAAGGACATGCGCCAGCAGCTGCCCGACTGCGAAGGCTATTCCAACTCGCGTGGCCTGTTCTCCGCGCGCAAGGCAATCATGCAGTATTCGCAGATCAAGGGCCTGCCCAACGTTCAGATGGAGCATATCTACACGGGCAACGGCGTGTCCGAGCTCATTCAGCTTTCGATGAACGCGCTGCTCGACAACGGCGACGAGATTCTGATCCCCAGCCCCGACTATCCGCTCTGGACGGCGTGCGCAACCCTTGCCGGCGGTCATCCCGTACATTATCTGTGTGATGAGCAGGCGGATTGGTATCCCGACTTGGAGGATATGGAGTCCAAGATTACGAGTGCGACCAAAGCCCTCGTCATCATCAACCCCAACAACCCCACGGGTTCTGTCTATCCGCGCGAGGTGCTCGAGGGCATCGTCGAGATTGCGCGCAGGCATCAGCTGATGATCTTTGCCGATGAGATCTACGACCGCCTGTGCATGGACGGCTACGAGCACGTCTCGATTGCCTCGCTCGCCCCCGACCTGCCCTGCGTTACCTTTAGCGGTCTGTCCAAGTCTCACATGATTGCGGGCTATCGTATTGGCTGGATGGTGCTTTCGGGCAACCAGCGCTGCATGAGCGACTTCATCATGGGCATTAACATGCTCTCCAACATGCGCCTGTGCTCCAACGTGCCGGCTCAGTCGATCGTTCAGACGGCACTCGGTGGTCATCAGTCCGTTAACGACTACATCCGTCCCGGCGGCCGTGTCTATGAGCAGCGCAACTTTGTGTATGAGGCGCTCAACAAGATTGACGGCATCTCGGTGGTTAAGCCGCGTGCGGCGTTCTACATCTTCCCCAAGATGGATGTGAAGAAGTTCAACATCACCGATGACGAGCAATTCGCCCTTGACCTGCTGCACGAGAAGAAGATCCTGATTACGCGCGGCGGCGGCTTCAACTGGGCTGAGCCCGACCACTTCCGCATCGTGTACCTGCCGCGCATGGAAGTACTCAAAGAGTCCCTCGAAGACCTCGCCGATTTCTTCGATCACTACCGCCAGGCGTAACGGCAAAGGTAGACTGTAATGAAACGGTCGGCCCGCAACGGATGCGGGCCGACCGTTTTCTGTCTAAGTCTGTGCTGTTAGCGCTTGTCTCGTTGAGCGGGCGAGGTTCGCATGTGAGCGGTAAGTTCTATTCCAAAATGGAATACAGTGGGCTTAAGCTGGAATTGATGTCCGGGTACCTGCTTTTCTAGAATGTTTTCAACAAGATGAAAGGCGGTTCCAACCAATGATTATCGATGCAAATTCCTACTGGTTCGACGAGCACATCTTTCATGACGAGACGCTCTGCGAACAGTTTTTGGCCGAGGTGCCCCGCGCCTATGACACCGAAGGCTATCTGACCATGAATTCCGCCGGCAAACGACAGATCGTGATCGAGATGCCCGCCGGTTCTCCGGGTCTTAACTACATTGAGGGCGACTACACCCTCGAGAAGCGCTTGGCCGATATGGATGAGGCGGGGGTCGACAAGGCGATCCTCAAGCTCCCCGGTTGTCACGAGTGGATGTCGCTCGAGATGTGCCGGCGTTTCAACGACGGTATGGCTGCTGACGCGAAGGCGTCAAGTGGCCGTCTGATTCCGCTTGTCGCTGTGCCGCCCTTTGGCACCAAAGCGAATTTGGAGGAGCTCGATCGCAGGCTCGACGATGGTTTTGCGGGTGTGCAGCTCTGCGCTCACTACGGCAAGCGCTATCTCGACGACCAGGTCTTCTCGAGCTTTTTCGAGCACCTGAACGAACGCCATGTCACCGTTTACGTGCACCATGTTCCCGTGCCGGTCGAGAACGAATCGCTTCTCGCGTACGACAACCTTCGCCGCTCTTATGGCCGCTGCGTCGACCAAACTACGGCGATCGGCCGAGAGATCTTTGGCGATTTCTTTGAGCGCTACCCCAATATCAAGATGGTCCACTCCATGCTCGGCGGCGCATACTTTGCGTTCAAGGAGATGCTGCTGCCTCATGGTCCCAAGCGCCCTGATGCTTCTGGCCGTTTTCAGGTCGATACCGAGACCGTTTCCAGGCGCCTCGAGAACAACATCTATTTCGACATGTCCCATGCTCAGCCCTGGGGCGAAACGCTTCTTGCCTGTGCGGTTGAAGTCCTTGGTGCAGACCATATTGTCTTTGGTACGAGTTATCCCGTTAAACGCGAGTGGCTAACAGAGGGTGTCGCCTGCGTCCGTGCCACAGATTTAAGTGATACGGACAAGGACCTTATGCTTGGCGGCACGGCACAGCGCTTGTACGGCATCGAGTGAGCGACAGATAAAGGAGGGCGTTCGCCATGGATAAGGGAGAGATGAAGGCCGGAGCCGCCCGGGTGGCCATTAACTTAGAGGACGTATTGCCGTTCGACGGTTTCGACGCACTCCGTCATGAAATCTTTGCCCGTGCCTTCGTGGTCGAAGGGATGGGGCGGCGCGCTTGCATCCTTTCACTTGAGGTTACCTCGATCGCTCCGGCCCTACTCGTCGATCTGCGTGAGGTTGTCAAGGATGTCTCCAATTGCGACGGCGCCTTTTCTTGGGTGGTCCCGACCCACACGTTTTCTGCGCCTCACGTGCGCACCCCTGGGCATCTGGCCGACACCGATGCCCGCGATCGAAATGAGCGCTATCGTGCCGCGCTCATCGCCGCGACACGCGCGGCCGTTGGGCAGGCGGTTGCGGGCATTCGCTCTGTCACGCTCGCCTCGGCGGAGGGCTACTGTCCTGTGAACGTTAACCGCGACATTGAGACACCGGCCGGCTGGTGGCTGGGAGTAGACCCCAAGGGGTTTGCCGACCACGCGATGCCCGTACTTGTCGCGAGGGATGCCGAGGGCGGGCTCGTTGCCATGCTTGCGACGGCTGATGTCCAGTCTTCCGTGCTCGACGGATCGCACGATTCTCAGGGGAAGCGCTTGGTGAGCGGGGACCTCTTTGGCTTTGCCGCCATGGCTCTCGAGCGCGAATTGGGCGGAGTCGTGTTGCTGCTACCCGGTGCCGCGGGGGATCAGAGTCCGGCGGAGCGCGCCGTAACCGTTGCGTTCGGTTCGACCGGGGCGAAGCAAACGTTAGATGCTCACGAGAGTGGATATCGCATGCTGCATCGACAGGGTCGCGCTATGAGCGATGCGTTGATTGAGGCCGTCCGTGCGGCGCGTGAGGACGATGCCATCGGCGTCGATGCTCGCACGGTCGACGTCCTTTTGCCCGCCCAGACGCGCGCCGACTTCTGCTCATTGGCCCCGCATCGAACTTATGAGTTTCATGCGGCAGGCGAACAGCGTACGAGGGTCTATTTACTTCGGCTGGGAAATGTCGAGTTCGTTGGTATCCAGCCCGAGGTTTCGAGCTCGTTTGGCGCCGCCGTGCGCGCCGCCCGATTCTGCCCCGTGCTCTTTGCCACGCTTGTCAACGGAGGGCAAAAGTATCTGCCGGCCCCCGATGCGTACGAGAAAATCACCTATGAGGCCATGAACTCCGGCTTCGCCGCCGGTTCCCATGAGCGCCTCCTTCAAACCATCCTTGCCGCTTTAAACGCGGCATGACAAAAAGGAGAACTTGCATGAATATCGGACATGCACGCCGCAAGATTACCCCGCAAGGCGACATCTATCTAATCGGATATCGTAACCTCTCCAACCGTCTGGAGCCTGCGACAGGCGTCCATGACGACGTCTTCGCCAACGCGATTCTTTTCCAACAGGACGACCGCGAAGTTTTTCTCTTCAACGCCGATGTTCTCGAGTTTGAGGAGGGCATGGCCGAGGAGGTTAAGACGATGCTCGCCGAGCGCTACGGAATCGACCGTGACTGCGTTCTGCTCTCCGCGACGCACGACCATACTTCAATCGTCGCTTACCACCGCAGCTGGTGGACGGGAAAATTCGACGAGAACTACTACCGCTGGTTCCTCGATACCATTTGCCAATGCTTTGAGGAGTGCCGCGCCAACGCACAGCCCGCGATTTGTCGCTTGGGCAAGCAGGTCATCACCGGTTTCTACGACAACCGCATCATCCCAGGTGAACTCGCCGACAATGAGGTCATTGTCGTATCGTTCTTCGATACCGAAGGCAAGCCATTTGCGGGCTTTGTGAACTGGGCGGTGCATTCCGCTTGCGTCGGACCCGACTGCACGGAGCTCACGAGCGAACTCGCCGGTCTTACCGGCAAAAAGCTCGCTCAGAGTCTTGGTTACTATCCGGCCATGGTCGTCGGTGCTGCTGGCGACTGTAGCGACCGCAATTTTCGCCAGGGACGCGGCATTCCCGAGGTCGAGCGCGTTTCGACCGGTCTTGCCGAGGCGATTTCCCAGATCAAGCTCGATCGCGAGGTCGTTCTCGACCGCATCGAGCCTCAGACGTTCTATCACACCGTTGCCCATGACGACTTTTCGCTCACGCTTAAGTGTGTCGTCATCAGTTTGGGCGGCCTGCATCTCTTTGTGTTCCCGAGTGAGCTCGGCAGCGACTTGGGTATTCGCATGAAGCGCGAATGCCCGGTCGAGGGAATAGTTTGCGGTTACACCAACGGCTATTTCGAGTATTTCCTTCCGGCACGCGAGTACGGCCTCTCCTTTGAGACCGAGCGTACTCAGATTCCCCAGGGCGAACCGGAACGTCTGTGTGACAAGTTCTGCCAGACGACGAGACTTCTCGGCGCAGCAGATTCGCGTCTGTAGACCTGATTGCGTGACATGGCCAATGAGGCTCGCTGCCATGTGATCGGCATCTTCCATCTTCTCTGCCGTTTCCCATCCCGGGCGTACGTGCGTCCGCGGATTTCAAAGGGGGAAGCGGGTTCCTTGCCCTCCCACGTCGACTACGGAGGCATGAAATCGATGCTATACCCCGCTCAGAAAAAGGAGAATTCCATGAAATACCAGAAGCTTTGCGATGAAATCATCACAAAGGTCGGTGGTCGAGACAATGTGTTAGACGTGAGCCACTGCATTACGCGTCTCCGCTTCCACCTCAAGGATGAATCGCTCGCCCAGACCAATGAGCTTAAGGCGACGAAGGGCGTCGTTGACGTCATCCAGGCCGGCGGACAGTATCAGGTCGTGATTGGTGCCACTGTCGAGGCCGTCTACAACGACCTTGTTCAGATTGGCGGGTTCGACTCCAAACCCGCACTCGATATCGATGAAGGCGACGACGTCAAAAAGGGCGATCCATTCTCGCGTCTGCTGGCCATCATCTCCGAGATTCTGCAACCGGTTCTTGGCGTGCTTATGGCCGGTGGCTTTATCAAGTCGATGCTCGCGCTCTGCACGGTTGCCGGTTGGCTTGCCAAGGACAGCAATACGTATGTGACGCTCTCGGCAATCGGAGATTCGGTCTTCTATTACTTTCCGCTAATCATTGGCTGGACGTCGGCCAAGAAGTTCGGACTTAAGCCCGTTATGGGAATGGCGCTCGGTGGTATCCTTGTCTACCCGACGCTCGTTGCCCTTATGGGCGGAGATCCGCTCTACACGCTCGGCGCCGGCACGGTCTTCGAGTCCAATGTCTACGGTGATATTTTTGGCATCCCGCTGATCATGCAGAATTACTCATCGACGATTCTGCCTGCGATCTTTATCGTCTGGATTGCCTCCAAGGTGCACAAGGCCCTTTCTAACGCGCTGCCCGCGCTTGTGAGCTCGTTCTTCTCCAACATCCTGACGCTCCTCATTTGCGGCATCCTTGGCCTGCTTGTGGTCGGTCCGGTCATGACGGTCCTCTCCAACATCGTTGCCCAGATCATCTTGATGCTCATCAACTTCCAGCCCGCCATCGCCGGCTTTGTCATCGGCACGTTCTGGAGCCTGCTCGTCATGTTCGGCCTGCACTGGGGTATCATCCCGCTGTGGTTTCTCGATGTCGCAACCTACGGCTATGACCTCATTAACCCGCTCGTGTATGCAGGCGGTTGTGCCATCGCCGGTGCTGTGCTTGGCATGGTCATCCGAACCAAGGACTCCGAGGAAAATGCTGCCGTCAACATTCCCGCCCTTGTCTCTTCGATTTTCGGTGTCAACGAGCCTGCGCTTTACGCCATCTTGCTGCCGCGTAAGCGTCTTATGTGGTCAACCTTTATTTCCGCTGGTGTAGGCGGCGCCATTGCCGGCCTCATGGGTGCCAAACTCTATGCCTTCGGTGCCTCCGGCCCGCTCGGTTTCCCGAGCTTTATTAACCCTGCCGGCATCGACACGGGCTTTATCGGCCTTGTCATCTCCGGTGTGGTCGCTTTCGTTTTGGCTCTTGTCGCCGCTATGGCGATCGGTACCAGGAAGGACGAGGGCGGTAAGGCGCTCAACATCTCGGTGGACTAGTCTGTCTGCGCACTTTAACCAAATATGCCTCGGACGGCGACGTGCCGCCCGAGGCATATTTGTGTTTTGTGCCGTTGTCAGCGTGTTTGCGGACACAAGTCTGCGGTTGTGGAGCAGCGGGGATTATGACGGTCGTGCCGCGGTGGAAGACGCACGGTCGCCCTGCAGGAGCTGACGGTAGGGGAGGAAGCCGATGAACGAGACGACCGCCTGCGAGTGCGCGGCGTTCCGCTTGAGGTAGAGCCTGACCTCGGAGGTCGTCGCGGGCTCAAGCGGCACCAGGGCTACCTTTCCGCTGGCAAGCGATTCCGCCGGCTTGCGCATGAGGAATGAGACGCCGGCGCCGCGTGCGACAAGAGAGATGATGTTCTCGGCTCGTTTGCCGGTGAACGTAACGCGTGGGCCAAATCCAGCTTCGCGACAAAGGGAAAGGACGAGCTCGCTTACGAACGAGCCTTGGGGAAGCATGAGGAAATTCTCGTCGATAAGGTCGTCTATCTCGACGGTGTCACGTTCGGCGAGCGGATGGTCGAGCGGAAGGACGGCCACGAGCCGGTCAGTCGTAAAGGGAATCTTTTTGAACTCCGGCTCGATGGCGCCACTGTCACGGATGAAGGCCAGGTCAATGTCCTCGTGCAGGAGCATACGCTTGAGTGTGTCGCCCTCGCCCTCGATGAGCTCAACAGAATATGAGGGGTTCGCCTGCTGAAAATCGATGACGGCGTCCGTGATCCCATAAGGGGCCATAATGGGGATAGAACCTACGGTGAGGTGCTCGAGCGGCTCACCTGCGCCTATTTGAATGGCGGCAAGATAGCGGTGCTGAAGCGTCGCAATTTTTTGCGCATAGGGGAGGAGCGCTTCACCTTGCGCGGTGAGTGTTACGTGGCGCTGGCTTCGATCGATGAGCTTGCAGCCGAGTTCGTGCTCCATTGCCATGATGTGCTTGGAGAGGGTTGATTGCGACATGAAAAGCAGTTCCGCCGCATCAAGAAACGTGCGTGACTGCGCTAAGATGGCGAATTCGCCAAAGCGGCTGATATCCATAGGGAGGCCTCCGGTACCCTCATTTTGGCAGGTGGCCTAAACCACGACGCCATTGCAGTGGTCGATTTCGTGCTGGATGATCTCGGCGGTGTAGCCCGAGTAGTTTTTGATGCGGTGAACGAAGTTCTCGTCCAAATACTCAACCTTAATGCGGCGATAGCGGGTACAGGGACGCTCGCCGGTCAGCGAGAGGCATCCTTCGCTCGTCTGATAGGCATTGACCTGCTCAAGAATTTGAGGGTTGTACATCAGGAGTGTCCTGTTGCCGTCCTTTACGCAGATGATGCGTTTGCGCACGCCGATCATGTTGGCGGCGAGGCCCACGCACTCGCGCTCATGCTCGTGGAGTGTATCCAGGAGATCCTGCCCGGTTGCGGCATCGTCGGGTCCCGCGTCTTCGGAAGGCAGACGCAAAAAGAACTCGGATTTCATGATGGGCTTAATCATGGCGGGCTCCTCATGTCTTATGCTTTCGTGGACTTTTAATAATAGCGCGGAAGGAAAGCTGTGCGTCCGCGTTACAATCTTTCGATGTTGGACCATGTTGCCAGATTCGTCGTGTACGGCGTCTGGCGTAAGTCTAGGGCTCATTTTTCGCCCTGGACCGTTCCTCTGGGGCGATGCGACTGTCGTTCCAAGAGGAAGGAAATGCATGGGGAGCAAATCTCAGCAACAAGTTCAAGTAACGCCATCGGCCTCTGCGGCGATTCTCGTCGTAATGTATATTGCAGCCTTTGTTGCCGCGTTTAACGAGAACATCATTAACGTGGCGTTGCACGACATTATGGCAGCCTTTTCGGTGAGTGCCACCACGGCACAGTGGCTCGTCTCGGGCTACATGATCGTGACGTCGATTTTTACGGCCATCATGGCCTTCCTGTCCGGCCGTTTCTCGACGCGCAAGCTGCTGTTTTTCGCATGCGGATGCATGGTCGCCGGCGAAGTCCTGTGCCTGGTCGCTCCGTCGTTTAGCGTTTTGCTGCCAAGTCGTATTTTGCAGGCTGCGGGATCGGGCATCTTGTTCCCGCTCATGATGAACGTGGTGCTGTCTTGCGCCCCGCGCGAGAAGCTCGGTTTGTATCTGAGCCTGGGCGGCGCCTGCATTACGCTAGGACCGGCGTTTGGACCCGTGATTAGCGGTCTTATGTGCACGTTATTTGGCTGGAGGGCGGTGTTCGTAGTGCCGCTGGTGGGCGGCATTGTGGTCGCTGCGGCGGGCGTTAAGCTTGTTCAGAATGTCGGAGAGCGCTCGAACACCACGCTTGATATTCTGTCGGTTGTTTTGCTCGCCGCCGGCATTACGGCATTTGTGTATTCCGTAGGCGAGTTCTCGACCAATCTGATTGCCGGCATCGTGGCGCTTTTCGCCGCCATTGTGCTGCTCGGCCTGTTTGCGGCCCGTCAGCTCAAGCTCGAGCATCCGGTGCTTAACGTGCGTCCCATGGCGAGCTTTCGCTTTTGGCCTGCGTGTTTGCTTGTGGTGGTGTCGATGATGACGACGTTCTCGATGAGCGTTTTGTTGCCGCTCTATTTTGAGGGCGCATACGGCATGACCGCACTTATTGCGGGCTTGCTCATTTTGCCGGCGATTGCCTGCAACGCCGTGACCTCGATTGTGGGCGGACGCGTGATGGACGCCCGTGGCGCATGGCCGCTGCTGCCGGTCGGTTTTGCCCTGATTGCCGTGGGGCAGACTGCCATCTCGATGACGGCGGCAAGCATGAACATCGGCGTCGTCGTGGCGCTGACCGTTGTGGTGTATGCCGGAGTCGGTTTGGTGCTGAGCCCCTCGCAAACGGCCGGCTTGGAGACGCTACCCGCCGCTGAACATCCTCACGGAACGGCATTGCTTAACACGTGGAACATGATTGCCGCATCGTTTGGCCCGTCGCTGTTTATCGGTCTGCTCTCGAGTTCTGCTGCGACCGCCGGCGCCGCTGGCGCTGCGACAGACGTTGCCCAGGCGATTGGATTTGCAGCTGCCGTGCGTGTAGCGGCTGTAATTGCCGTGGTCGGGTTCGTGGCGTCGCTGGTGTACGCTCGTCGCGAGTCACACATGTCGCATTAATGTGTGCACATAGATTCTGCAGCTAGATTGGATGGCAACACCATAAACTAATGGACGTTTTGCCGAGAGGCATGAATGTTTAAAGCGCAAAGAGTGCGCGACGGGCCCCGCGAATGGGGCGATGATGCCCGAGAGGGCTAAGAAGGAGTCTCATGTCCGAGAACGAAGAGATCATGAACGAGACCGAGAACGAGACCATGGCTGCCGAGGTTGAGGCAGTCGAGACCGTGGAGACCGAAGCTGCCGAGGTTGAGGCTGCTGACGAGGTTTCCGCCGAGGAGGAGGCCGAGGTTGTCGAGGCCGCCGTTGATTACGATGACGAAGAGCTGATGGACAAGATGCAGAAGGCCGCCCGCCTGCTGCGTAGCCGTCGCTTTGCTATTTCCAAAGAGGAGGAGGCCAAGGCCGAGCGCATGGCGAACATCGAGCGCGCCATCAAGCTCCTTGACCTCAAGCCCAAGATGGAGCAGAAGGAAATGTCCGACCTGCTGGGCATGCGCCTTCGTGAGCTCGATGGCCTGATGGCCGAGGCCGAGGCTGCCGATCTGGTTGGCCGCATCGACGACGCCGAGGGCGATATGCGCAAGATCGTTGTCTTCGCTGCCGAGGATGCCGCTGAGGGCCTGGTCGAGCTTGCCAACAAGAAGGAGAAGCTCCTGCCTGAGCTTTCTTATGAGGAGGCCACCGAGCTGATGGCCGCTCTCGATAAGGTCATCGCTCCGCTCGTCGCCATGGGCCTGGACGAGGACCGCGGTCCTCGCGGCGGTCGTGACGATCGCGGTGGCCGTGGCGGCGACCGTGGCGGTCGCGGCGGCTTTGGCGATCGCGGTGGCCGTGGCGGTGACCGCGGTGGCCGCGGTGGCGATCGTGGCGGCCGTGGCGGCTTTGGTGACCGTGGCAGCGACCGTGGCGGTCGCGGCAGCTTTGGCGGCAACCGTGGTGGCTACGGCGATCGCGGTGGCAACCGTGGCGGCTTCGGCGGCAACCGTGGTAACGACCGTGGCGGTCGCGGTGGCGATCGTGGCGGCCGCAACGGCGGCGGCTTCCGCGGCAACCGTTTTTAGTTACGGCGTTTTACCAAACGCCGTAACGGGCCGACGCTGCGCGGGCCGCATTTGGACAATCTGACGTTCAACTTCAAGGGCGCGA
>CALLNU010000009.1 GCA_938005465.1 uncultured Collinsella sp. | reverse complement strand
CACTTCGTTCTCGATCTATTCTTGTTTCCGTCACGGAAATTGCGTCCCATGCAACATCCGGGCCGGAGCCTCCGGGACCGGCCGGAAGCGCGACATCTTGTCCCTTTTATATCACAAATCCGTCATAACGCGACACTTACACACCGCCCGGAGCTTTCGCCGAAAGTCTCGGGAGATTTTTTCCGGTCCGTTGCGGAAACATTCAAATATTGAGCCTGAATCTTGTAAAACGCGCGGCAGGAGAAAATTCCTTTTTCTGCACGTATCGGGAAAACGAGGATTCGGACCGATTGTCCGGCACGAACGGTTCCGGGCGGACGCGGCCAGCTCCCGTTCTCAGGAAGGCCTGAAAAGCAATGTCGAAAGAATGTACGGATCGATTCGACGCGGGTTCCCGCTGCCGGACCGGCGACCGACGTATGATCCGGAATCGGCCGGGCCGAACCGCGCGCGGCCGAATCTCTCCGCGGCTCGGCGCGGCGACCGTAAGATTCGCGCCGCAGGATACACCGCCTGCGAGGATTCACTCCGTTCGCCGGACGCATACAAACGAAAAGCCCCGCCGAAATTCGGCGGGGCTTTTAACGGATCGCTCGGATATCTAGCGGAAAAGGCGGGATTCGAACCCGCGATATCCACCTTGAAAGGGTGGCGTCCTTGGCCGCTAGACGATGGGGACAGCGGGAAAGAGTATAGCAGACTTTTTTAGCCGTTCACATATCGTTGGCAAACTGAAAAACCACCACAAAGGTGCCTGTCCCCTTTGTGGTGGTGGGGTGCTAGGGGAGGAGCTTCATGGCGGCGTCATGGGCGGCGTGCTCGTAGGTGTCATCGAGGGGCTTGAGCGGCAGCAGGGCGGCGGCCTGTGCATCGCCACGGTGCTCGAGGGCATGGGCGATCAGCCAGTCGGCGAGCTCGGGGTTCTTGGGCAGCGCCGGGCCATGCAGGTACGTGCCGATGACGCCCTTGTAGATCAGGCCCTCAAAGCCGTCGTCGCCGTTGTTGCCGGTACCCGTGACGACGGACGTTCCGAGCGGCGTGGCGTCTGCGTCGAGCAGGGTGCGACCTCCATGGTTCTCGAATCCCACAAAGGGCTCGGGTGACAGGTCGGTCTTGACGGCGACGTTACCGATCAGGCGATTGGCGCCGCGCACGGTCTCAGCGGCAATGACCCCCAGACCTTCAATGCGATTTTCGCCCATATAGTACGAACGGCCGAGCAGCTGATAGCTGCCACAGATGGCAAGCAGCGAGCCGCCATCCTCAATATAGGCCGCGACCTTGTCTTTTTGGGCGAGCAGCTCGTGTGCCACGGCTAGCTGGTCGCGGTCGGAGCCGCCACCCATCATGACGATATCGGCATCGGTGAGATCGAGTGACTCGCCCATACGGACCTCGTCCACGCGCACGGGAATGCCACGCCAGGCGCAGCGGCGCTCGAGGGCGATGACGTTGCCGCCGTCGCCGTAGAGGTTAAGGGCATCGGGATACAGGTAGACGATGCGCAGCGGGTGCGAAAGCTCGACTGGCGCGATGCCGACAGGAAGAGCACTGCCGTCGGCACGGGCTACGGCGCGCCCGGCAACAGCGTCGGCGGTGGCGCCTTTCAGCCCGTCGAGCTCCTTGACCAGCGGCGGGAAGGCCGTGTAGTTGGCGACAGCGTAGAAGGTGTCATCGGCGGACTCGTCTGCCACGGCGCCAATTGCCTGCGCGACGTCCGAGATGATGGCGGCATCGATGCCGGCGTACTTGAGACGCACCTGCATGTCGTGCGCGCGCGTGCCTCCGGCAAAGGCGACAAGACCCGGCGTGTCGGCGATGCGCTCAAAGTCGACGTCGTAGATCCACGATACATCGTGTCCGTCGGCGTCGTTGTCGTTGAGGAAGAAAGCACAGAGCCTGCCGCCCGCCGTCTTAATGGACTGGATTTGTCGATCGAAGCCTACGGGATTCTTAGCCAGGTTGGCCTCGACGGTGCGGCCGGCGATATCCCAGCGGCCCATACGTCCGCCGGCGGGGACGTAGGCATCGAGCGAAGGCTGTAGAAGCGCCGTATCCACGCCCAACTCGTGCGCGGCAAAGAAGGCGGCGGCAACGTTGTAGACCATGTACAGGCCGTTGTAGCGTGTGGCGATGTGTGCGGCAGCCGCGTCGGGCGCAGATCCAAAGACCAGGTCAAAGTCGTAGCCGTCGCAGCCGAGCTCCACGCCCGTCACGCGACGGACAAGCACAGGGCGGGCCCAGCCGCACGAGGGGCAATGGTAGGCGCCGAGCTGGCCGTATTGCACGTAGTCATACTCCAGCGGCGCGTTGCACTGTGAGCAAAAGCGCGAATCGCTAATACGGTCGGACTCGGTGTTGGTGGCGCCGTCGATGCCAAAGGCGATGTTTGCATTGGGAACGCGTGCGGCGATCGCGGCACACAGCGGGTCGTCTGCGTTGTAGATGAGCGTTGTTGCCGGAGAGAGCTCCAACGCATGGGCGATGACCTCCTGGGTGTGATCGATCTCGCCATAGCGATCCAGCTGGTCGCGGAACAGGTTGAGCAGCACAAAGTACGTCGGCTTGAGCTTGGGCAGGACGCGCACGGTGTAGAGCTCGTCGCACTCAAAAACGCCCACGCGCTTGCCGCTGCTGGTGTGTTTAAGGCCGCCGCGGGCCTCGAGCAGAGCACCCACCACACCAGGCTCCATATTGTTGCCGGCACGGTTGCACACCACGGCAGCACCGCTGGCAGCAACGGCGTCGGCGATGAGGTTCGAAGTGGTGGTCTTACCGTTGGTGCCGGTGATCACCACGCTGCGGTCGACAAGGCCGGCGAGGTCGCTCAGCAGCTCGGGGTCGATCTTCATGGCGATGCGGCCGGGGAGTACGCCGCCCTGGCGCTTAAGGACGGAGCGCAGCCCCCAGCGGGCGATATCGCTCGAGGTGCAGGCAAGAGATGAGCGGAGATTCATGAAGCCGTTCCTAACGTGAATGACATGGTCGTGGCGTTTGCGCCGTTAAAAGCCGTAGCGGCGCGCAAACTCCTGGGCAAGCTGCGAAACGTCTTCGCAGGCATTGGCCCAGGGGGCAAAGTCGGGGGTATCCGAGATGATGCCGTCGGCTTCCCAAACCGCCTGGTGCGAGAGATCCCAGGGGTCGCGCGGCTCGGGTCGGCAGGGAAGGTACGGCGTCTGGTACATGGGGTTCAGCAAGAAGAACGCGCCGCCCTCGCAGCGGTTGGCAAACTCACGCAGCGCGCGTGTCGCCGGGCGCATCTTGTTCGTTTTGAACAGCAAGATCGTGCGGGCGAGCAGGTACCAGGGGGAGTTCTCGAGGGTATCGGCCCCCATCTGCTCCTCGAGCTGGTGGGCCAGGGCAAAAAAGCCGTCCTCGTCTTCCAAGCGAGCGAGGGCGAGTAGCACGGTGCCTGCAGCTCGGGTGGGATAGCCTTCTGCCTTAAGAACACGGCGGGCGTAGTTGGCAGCAGCGCGGTAGCGGGCGCTCGCCATGCACAGCTGCGAGATGGCCTCGAGCGTGTGAAGCCACCCGATAAGAGCCGGCTCGCTCACGGTAAGGTCTGCTGCGGTGACACCGTCGGCCAAAACATTATTGGCCCAGTAGTGTGGGGCCTCCATATCGAACCCGGGCACGCTTTGCTGCAGGTAATCGGTCGTGGTCGCCTCGAGCTTCATCAGGTCGCCCAGGCAGGCGTCAACGGGCGTGTCCGCCAAAATGATGGCGAGCAGCTGGGCATCGAGGACATACGCATCGATGCGGACAATCTTGAGCAGCTCATCGCGCATGTCGTCGAACAGACGATTGCGCGTCTGCTCGAACTCCTCGTCGCTGCCCATATCCTCGATGCGATGGAGCTCGTCGAGCAGGTGGCGATGAACACCGGCGTAGGACAGCAGTGCCTGAGCATGCTCGGTCTGCGCATACTTATGAGGGTTGACGCTCACGTCGTTATGGACAAGCTTGCGTGCTGCATCGGTGAGCTCGGGGTGCGACGCCAGATAGGTGCGCTCCAGGTAGGCGGGGATGTAGACGCTCGGATCCATTAGAGGTCCCCTCCCTTAAATGGAAGTCCCTGCTCGGCTGCGCGCAGGATGCGCTCGTCGATCTGGGAACGCACGATGTCGTTGGTGGCGACCCAGGCGGCAAAGCTGGCGTTGTCGGGGGCGCCCAGACCCTCCTGCAGCACCGGCGTCGCCTCGGACAGCGCAAGGACGAGCTCGTCGGTGGAGCCCACACCTACGTTGACGCGAGCATAGACACCATCGGGAAACTCGGTTTGGAAGTAGAGTGCTTCGGCCGCGTGCGGGCATGAGCGCACAAGGATACGCAGGTAGTGCTCGGCGCCCTCGTAGTCCAGCTCGCGCCAGGCAGCGCTCATCAGCGCGATGAGCGTCCACGGGTCCAAGTCGCGCTCCGCATCTTTGGGACGACGGCGCAGCGGCGTGTTGGCGAGATAGGGGACGGAGTGGGCAGAGCGAAATCGCTTGAGCTCCTCGGCGGGGTATTCGAGCTTTGCCATAGCGAGCATCGCGGTGTGGCGGACACCAGCGGGGTCGTTGGGCGCAAAGTCCAAGCTGCGATTCGCGGCTTCGAGCGACATGCGGTAGCGTCCGCTAATGAGCGCGCGCGATGCCAAGGCGGCAAGCCAGCGCAGGTAGGGGCGGCGCATAAGGTCGCCAGCGGCCTCACGCTCGTAGGGGTCCTGCGCCGAGGCGATCTTGAGCGCCAGATCGTGCTCCACCTCGTCGCACTTGGACACCAGGTACTGCACGTATTCCTCGTTGGATTCGGCGGTGAGTGCCGTCAGCATGCGCTGGGCATCCCAGTTGGCCGGATCGAGTGCGGCCGCCTCGCGGAGCATGTTCTCGGCAGCTGCCTCTTCCTGCTCTGCCTGGGTATCGTCGGGGATAAAGGGAATGCGGTAGTCGACGGCCTCGACCACCTTGGCAATCAGATGCCCGGCGCGGTCGCGGTCGTGCACGATGAGCGGTGCGGGGTTGCGGGTGAATTGTTCCATCAGACGCTCTACGGCGGCACCGTCGGTGAGCGGGATATTGTCGCGGCGCAAGGCCTCAAGAACGAGGCGATGGCAATCCTCTTGAATGGGATCGAATGCCATGGGGCCTCCTTTGCTGCGGTTAGGGTTCAGATGTTTCTATATAAGGTTCTAGTTTACCCGCATGTGGCACACCGGGGGTGCCGCACTTGGACTTGCACCTTTGCACCACGAAGTCGGATGTCGCACAAATGTCGGCACCATGGACGGCCGAGTGGTATCACGGTGCCGCAAACGGTCGATTTTTGGCGGCGAACGGTGCATATTTTGGAGGGGCACCGTCCTGCCCGGGATATGTAGTCAACCTTGATAAAACGTTTGCCCAGCTTGGGAGTATGAATGCCGCACAAGGGTCTTCAGGGATAGAAAAAACGTTTCATCATTGGCGGCTTTAGGTGAATAACTGACCAACCAGAACGGTAAAATAGTGTTTGTCTGAGCGTTGAGACGTTTAGACATCGCGCATTGTCATCGCCGGCAACGCGCAAACCGGTCCTAACGGAGCCAATTGGGTGCTCCGTTATATACGCAAGTCTAAGAGGGGCTTGTTTAGGAGGCACAGTATGGGACGTTTTACCAATCCTCGCGATCTGTACTTTGGTGAGGGCGCTCGCCACGAGGTGAAGAACCTCAAGGGCAAGAAGGCCATCATCGTTTCTGGCGGCAGCTCTATGCGCCGCGGCGGGTTCCTGCAGGACGTCGAGAACGACCTTAAGGAAGGCGGCTTCGAGGTCAAGCTGTTCGAGGGCGTCGAGTCCGACCCGTCCATCGAGACGGTCATGAAGGGCGCCGAGGCCATGCGCGAGTTCGAGCCCGACTGGATTATCGCCATCGGTGGCGGCTCGCCCATCGATGCCGCTAAGGCCATGTGGGTCTTCTACGAGTATCCCGAGGAGTCCTTCGACAACATCATCCAGCCGTTCAGCTTCCCTGAGCTGCGTCAGAAGGCTCATTTCTGCGCCATCTCCTCTACCTCCGGCACCGCTACCGAGGTCACCGCGTTCTCCGTCATTACCGACTACGCCAAGGGCATCAAGTACCCGCTGGCCGACTTCAACATCACCCCTGATGTCGCCATCGTCGACCCCGAGCTCACCTACACCATGCCCGCCAAGCTGTGCGCTCACACCGGCATGGATGCTCTGACCCACTGCATGGAGGCCTACGTTTCCACCTGCGCCTCTATGTTCACCGACGCCAACGCTCTGCACGGCATCCGCGAGATCGTCGAGTGGCTGCCCAAGTCCTATGCTGGCGACCATGAGGCCCGTCAGCACATGCACGAGGCTCAGTGCATCGCCGGTATCGCCTTCTCCTCGGGCCTGCTCGGCATCGTTCACTCCATGGCTCACAAGACCGGTGCTGCCTTCGAGAACGGCCACATCATCCACGGTGCCGCTAACGCCATGTACCTGGGCAAGGTCATCCAGTGGAACTCCAAGGATCCCCGTGCTGCCGAGCGTTACGCTTACGTGGCCAAGGAGATCCTGCACCTTCCCGGCGAGACCAACGAGGAGCTCATCGCTGCGCTCGTCCAGAAGATCCGCGACCTCAACGACCAGCTCAACATTCCGCAGTCCATCAAGGATTACGCGAATGGTGGCGTGAAGGTCGACGCCGAGAACCCGCAGATGGTTTCCGAGGAGGAGTTCCTCGCCAAGCTGCCCGAGATCGCCGCGAACGCCGAGCAGGACGCCTGCACGCCCGAGAACCCGCGTGAGACCAAGGCTGCCGACTTCGAGAAGATCCTCAAGGCCTGCTACTACGACACCGATATCGATTTCTAATCGACTCTTGTTATCGTAACGAGGGGCTCCGCACGTATCCGTACGGAGCCCCTTTCTTTTTTAGAGAATGGGATAGTTATGGCTGCAATTTTCAATAGCCCCAGCAAGTACATCCAGGGTCCGGACGAGCTGGCCAAGCTCGGCTCCTATGTCGAGCCGCTCGGCGCTAAGGCCCTCGTCATCGTGACGCCTTCGGGCAAGAAGCGCGTCGGTGCCAAGATCGAGGGCGGCTTTGCCGAGGCTAAGGCCGAGCTGCTGTTTGAGGACTTTAACGGCGAGTGCTCCAAGGGCGAGGTCGATCGCCTGGTTGCGCTCGCTCGCGACAACGGTTGCGACATCATCGTCGGCGTCGGTGGCGGCAAGATCCTCGACACCGCGAAGGCCGTCGCCTACTACCTGGAGTCCCCGGTCATCATTTGCCCCACCATTGCTTCGACCGATGCCCCGTGCTCGGCGCTTTCGGTGCTTTATACCGATGACGGCCAGTTCGACAAGTATCTCTTCCTTAAGGCAAACCCCAATATCGTCCTTATGGATACGACGGTTATCGCGGCGAGCCCGGTGCGCCTGACGGTTTCCGGTATGGGCGATGCGCTCGCAACCTATTTCGAGGCCCAGGCGACGCACGATGCCGACGGCGGCACCTGCGCTGGCGGCAAGGGCGGCATGGCCGGCCTGGCGCTCGCCAAGCTCTGCTACGAGACGCTTATGGCCGATGGCGTCAAGGCCAAGGTCGCGCTGGAGAAGGGCGCGCTCACGCCTGCCGTCGAGCACATCATCGAGGCCAATACGCTGCTTTCGGGCATTGGCTTTGAGAGCTCGGGCCTTGCCGCTGCTCATGCCATCCACAATGGTCTGACGATGCTGCCCGAGTGCCACGGCATGTATCACGGCGAGAAGGTCGCCTTCGGCACCATCGTCCAGCTGGTACTCGAGGATGCCCCGACCGAGAAGCTCGAGGAAGTCTTGGGCTTCTGCATTGAGCTGGGCCTGCCGGTCACGATGAAGGAACTTGGCGTTGCCGAGCTTACGCGCGAGCAGGCCATGATTGTTGCCGAGGCCGCCTGCGCGCCCGAGGACACCATGTGCAACATGCCCTTTGAGGTGACGCCCGAGATGGTCGCAAACGCCATCCTGGGTGCCGACGCACTGGGCCACTACTATCTCATGGATGAGTAAATCAAGCTAAGGAAGGGGCAAAGCCAGCAGATGGCTTTGCCCCTTTTTGCTATGGTGCAAAGGGGTCAGGTTAGTTGAACCAAAGAAGGCGGGGTAGGCCTGCGATGAGGTTTTGCCCCGCCCTCGTTTGACTACAGCTCGCAAACGTTTTGCGCGCGACCCTCGACGTAGGCGACGACGTTGTCGAACTCAATCTTGGCGCGGCGCTGCATGGCCTCGTGCGTAAGGAAGCCTACATGTGGCGTGAAGGTGCAGTTCTTGGCGTTGACGAGCGCGTAGTCGGCGGGGATGGGCGGCTCCATATCAAAGACGTCGATGCCGGCACCGGCGAGCTTATCGTCGTTGAGTGCCTGGGCAAGGGCATCGTTATCCACGATGGCACCGCGGGCGCAGTTGATAAAGACGGCACCGTCCTTCATCTGGGCGAACTGCTCGGTGCCAAAGCTCTTGCGCGTGGTGTCATTGTTAGGCAGGTGCAGGCTTACGATATCGGACTCGGCGAGCAACTGCTCGAGCGAAACCTGCTCAATGCCGGCCTCGGCTGCCTCGGGATGCTCGTGGCGGGCATATCCCAGCACGCGGGCGCCAAAGGCCTTAAAGAGACGACCCGTGGCGCAGCCGATCTTACCGCAGCCCACGATACCCACGGTCTTGTCGCGGATCTCGGTGCCCATTAGGCCGGCGCTCGTCTTGCCGCTGCGGACGGCGGCATCGGCGGCGCCCACCTTGCGCAGCACGTCGATGGTCAGGCCAAAGGTGAGCTCGGCGACCGAAACGTCGGAGTAGCCGGCGCAGTTGCGAACCTCAACACCGCGCTCACGGCAGGCGGAAAGCCCCACGTGGTCGATGCCCGTAAAGGCAACGGCGATCATCTTGAGCGCATCGGCGCCGGCGACGACCTCGGCAGGGTAGGGGTTGTTGGCGATCATGACGACCTCGGCGCCCTCGCTGCGTCGAGCGAGCTCGGCCGGATCGGTTGTTTTGGTATCGAAATAGACAAACTCGTGTCCGGCGTCCTTAAGGGGTGCGGAGAGCCTGTCGATGGTCTGCTCGGGTACTCCCAACGGTTCGATCAGGGCAATCTTCATCTTGTGACTCCTCAATAAACCTAGGCGATTAGGCTGGCAATAGATTGTAGGTCTATTTGCCGCAAAGATGCTCCGCGTGTAATTTGCCCGAGGCGTGGGCCGATGGCGTATCATTATCTCTTGCTTGTTTGCACTGCTCAGGGAGGGGCCGCGCATGGCGCAGGAACACGATCTGTTTGATGACATTATCGAGATCAGCAAGGGTTTCGACTTTCTTAAAAACCCGCTTGGCGGTGTGACCGATGCACTCGATCCGTCGGCGCCTCAATGGAATCCTGCTGACTACAAGGAGCGCCCGCGCGGCAACACCATTCCGTGCTTGACCTGCAAAAACGAAAAGAGCGGCTGCACCGCGTGCATGGACGTGTGCCCGGTCAACGCTATCGAGGTCGAGGAAGACTCCATCGAGATCCTCGACTCCTGTCGCAAGTGCGGCCTGTGCGCCGCTGCCTGTCCGACCGAGGCAATCATCTCGCCGCGCCTGGCGCCCAAAAACGTCTACGACGACATTGTCTCGGCGGCTACGAGCCACGAGACCGCCTACGTCACCTGCACACGTGCCCTCAAGCGCATGCCGCGCGAAAACGAGGTCGTCGTTGCCTGCGTGGGCGATATTACGGCCGAGACCTGGTTCTCGGTACTGGCGGACTATCCCAACGTGAGCGTCTACCTGCCACTGGGCGTGTGCGATAAGTGCCGCAACACCGGTGGCGAGGACATTTTGGGCGAGGCCATTGCTACCGCCGAGGAGTGGGCGGGTACGGGCATGGGCCTGGAGGTCGACCCCAAGAGCCTCAAATGCCATAAGCGCCGCGAGTACGAGCGCAAGGAGTACATGGATAAGATTGCCCGCACCACGGGCCTGACGGTGACCAAGCTCAATCCGGCGACGGCGGCGCTGGCCTCGGTGACGCAGAAGTTGAAGGCTCACCGTCACCAGATCACGCAGCTCGAGCGCACGCTCAACACCATGTGCGGCACCACGACGACCAAGCGTCGCCGTTCGCTCACGCACGGGCGGCAGCTGGTGCTCTCGACGCTGCAGAACCACCCCGAGCTTGCCCAGAATATGCAGGTGAGCACACCGGAATGCGATTTTGACAAGTGCACGTCATGCGGCGAGTGCGTCAACGTGTGCCCCACGTTTGCCTGCGATTTGGTGGGAAGCGGTCGCTTTGCACTGGAGTCCACGTATTGCCTAGGTTGCGGAGCCTGCGTCAAGGTGTGCCCCGAGCATGCGCTCAAGCTGGTCGAGCACGATGCGTCCAATCTGGTCGTTGTCGACCCCGAGGCCGAGGAAAAGGCCGCTCAGAAGGCCAAGGCCCACGAAGAGGCCCAGAAGGCCAAGGCCGAGGCAAAGGCCAAGCTTGACAAGATGCTCGATCAGGTGGAGAAGCTCGCGGACTAGTCAGCGAGCTCTATCTCTGCTTCATTTGCGCCGCCGCGGTGTCCGGATTCGCCCGGATGCTGCGGCGGCGCTATACTTATACGGTTTGAAGTACCTGTACCAAAAGGAGCTGTCGTGTCCCTTTCCATCGGTATCGTGGGCCTGCCCAACGTGGGCAAGTCGACGCTGTTCACCGCGCTTACCAAAAAGACCGGCCTTGCCGCCAACTACCCGTTTGCCACGATCGACCCCAACGTGGGTATCGTCGACGTGCCCGATAGCCGCTTGCAAAAGCTTGCCGACATCGTTAACCCGGGTCGCATTGTGCCGGCGACGGTCGAGTTCGTCGACATCGCAGGTCTGGTGAAGGGCGCTAACGAGGGCGAGGGCCTGGGCAACCAGTTCCTGGCCAACATTCGCGAGACCGACGCCATCTGCGAGGTCGTGCGCTACTTTAAGGACCCCAACGTCATGCGTGAGGTGGGCCGCACGGGCGAGTTCGTCGATCCCGCCGGCGATGCCGACACCATCATGACCGAGCTCATCCTGGCCGACATGGGCACGCTCGAGAAGCAGCTGCCTAAGCTCGAGAAGGAGGCCAAGCGCGACAAGGAGCTCATGCCCAAGTTTGAGGTCGCCAAGCGCCTGCTTGCCTGGCTCAACGAGGGCAAACGCGCCGCATCCATGGAGATGACCGACGAGGAGCGTGCCGCTGCCAAGGGCCTGTTCCTGCTCACCATGAAGCCCATCCTGTATGTGGCCAACGTGGACGAGGATATGCTCAACGAGGACCTGGCGCCCATCGATGGCGTCAAGCCGTTGCCCATCTGCGCCAAGATTGAGGCCGAGCTTTCCGAGCTCGATCCCGAGGACGCCGCCGACTACCTGGAGAGCCTGGGCCTGGAGCAGCCCGGTCTGGACGTGCTCGCGCAGGCGGCCTATAAGCTGCTCGGTCTGCAGTCGTTCTTTACGGCCGGCGAGATGGAGGTCAAGGCCTGGACGGTTCGTCAGGGCGCAACCGCCCCGCAGGCTGCCGGCGTCATCCACACCGACTTTGAGCGCGGCTTTATTAAGGCCGAGGTCATTGGTTACGACG
Organism: uncultured Collinsella sp.; assembly: GCA_938005465.1. Taxonomy (GTDB): domain Bacteria; phylum Actinomycetota; class Coriobacteriia; order Coriobacteriales; family Coriobacteriaceae; genus Collinsella. Next base: position 24,021 of record CALLNU010000009.1, on the reverse strand, counting down.
ACTACATCGAGCTCGGCGGCGAGCAGGGCGCCAAGGCCGCCGGCAAGCTGCGTATTGAGGGCAAGGACTATGTCATGGCCGATGGCGACGTCGTGCACTTCCGCTTTAACGTGTAAGGACGACGCATATGTTTAAATATGGCAAAAAAGCTGGCTACATGGGTATCGCGCTGCTCGTGCTTGCGGTGATTCCGCTGGTGGTCGCAGCGTGTGTTATCCCCAACATTGGTCCCGAGGTGGCAACAAAGTTTAATGCCGCCGGTGAGGTGACGCGCTGGGGCAAGAGCTACGAGTTGCTGGCGCTGCCGGTGCTCAACCTGCTGCTGAGCGTGGCGACGTACTTTACGGCGGGACGCCAGGCTAAAAACAATGATGACTCCGCCGCCATGGCGCGCATCGTGTGCGAGCGCTACCTGCGCAACGGTTGCATCACGGGTGTGTTCCTCAACGTGATCAACGTTTACTTTATGTACTCGGCGATTACCGGAACGGGCTTTGGCTTTGGTTTCTAGCTTGTCCTTTTAGGCAACGAGCCTGCAAGCATATTCGATGGCTGCTGCGAGGCCGCCGCTCGATCGTGGTTGAAAGACTGCATCGGCGGCGGCCTCGTTTTCGTATCCGGCGCCGCGAAGGGCGAGTGCTATGCCGGCTTCTAAAAGGAGCGGCAGGCCGCGTTGGCTGGTTGCGATTACGGCAGCCTGATTGAGCGAGCAGCCGTGCGTTTGGCATCGGATGGCAAGTTCACCTCGCGCCGGGCAAGGGACCAGAACGGCGGCGACGCGACTTGATAGCAATGCAAATGCTGTGCGCTCATCGGGCGAAAGGCATTCAGCTTCAACGACGACGAGCTTGGGCGGCGCGCTGTTTGTGCGAAGCGTGGCTCGGTACATGCGGACCGAAGAACCCGACATAGAAAACTCCTGTGTATTCGGGAAAACGTAAACTATAGTTTACGTTTATGTTCGGCTCCATTTCAAACTCGGCTGCATGGACGAACGTGCGAAACAGATTCTTGGCAGGCGGGTCGAAGAGACACGCAGGGACCTTGGTATCTCCAAGGTTGATTTTTGTGTGGCGACAGGAATCAGCCGACCCTACCTCGACCGAATCGAAGATGGGACGGCAAATTTCACGCTCAAGGTTCTATTTAAGATCGCGCCCGCACTCGGCATGACGGTGTCAGAGCTTCTCGAGGGTATCGAATAGGGGATACCCGTCGACAACTGAATTACGCCATCGGGATGCGGTCGTGGTTGACTTGGCTGTAGAACAGGCGCTGAATCTCGGCCGCATCACGTGACTGGCCGAGTGCCCACATGGTTTTGGCCACGAGCGTCTCGGTGGTCATGTCGTCGCCGCGCAGAATGCCCGGATGATCGGCGTAAGCACGGCCGACCTCGTAAACGCCCAGATCGAGGCCCTCTTCGGGGACCTGCGTGGTCATAACGACGGTGCGGCCCGAATCGACCCAGCGGAAAATTGCCTCTTGGAATGACTCGCCCGACTCACCAAACTCGGGGATACCGCCAATGCCAAAGGTCTCCAGGATTACGGCATCGTAGCCATCGGCCAGGGCGTCCAGGATGCCCGGGTTCACGCCGGGCGTGAGCTTAAGGACAAACACACGCGGGTCAATACTGTCGTAGAAACGCACCGGGTTTTCGCCCTGATGCGTGCCGTGAAGCCCGTTGCGCACGATGCGGTCATTGCGGATGTAGGCAATGGGCGGATAGTTGACGCTAATGAACGCGTTAAAGCTCATGGTGCGCTGCTTGCGGGCGCGCGTGCCGGCAATGGCGACGCCGCCAAACACGATCGAGACGTCGTGCGAGTGCTCGTCGAACGCATAGAGCAGGCTCTGGTACAGGTTGAGCTTGGCGTCGGTAAAGGGGTTGCCCATGGGCTTTTGCGAGCCGGTGAGCACGATGGGCTTGGGGCTGTCCTGAATCAGGTAGGAAAGCGCTGCTGCGGTGTAGCTCATGGTGTCGGTGCCGTGCAGAATCACGAAGCCGTCGTGGTCGGCATAACCCTCGACGATGACATCGCGGATGCGCATCCAGTCGCTCGGGCGCATATTGGTGCTGTCGATGTTCATGGGCTGCACGACGTCGAGCTCGCAGAGGCCCGAGATCTCGGGGACGCTCTGGGCGAGCTCCTCACCGGTCAGGGCGGGGGAGAGGCCGTTGCCGTCCTCGGTCGATGCGATGGTGCCGCCCGTGGCGATGAGAAGGATGCGCTTCATGCTGATATTCCTATCGTATTTGCCGCCGCAGAGGCGGAGTCGTTCGGCAGTATTGTGGCACAGGGCGTCCAATGTTCAAACGTATTACATCATCTGTAACGTTTGGTAACACTTCAATTGCCGTCAAATAGGGGCCCAGGTCGTGCGTTTGCCGTGCGCTGATGGCTGCGAGGGACGAGAAACCCCATATAACGTGTACACTATGGAGGTTATTTTCGTTCATTCACGCGGGTGGGCACCGGCTCCCCGCCAACAAGAGGGGGAACCATGGATCAAAAGGCTTCCGCAAAGGTCCTCGTACTCGACTTTGGTGCGCAGTACGGTCAGCTCATTGCCCGTCGCGTCCGCGACCTCAACGTGTATTCCGAGATCGTCCCCTGCGACATCTCGGCCGACGAGATTCGCGAGATGAACGCCTCTGCGCTCATCCTTTCCGGCGGTCCGGCTTCCGTGTATGCCGAGGACGCTCCGTCCATCGATCCTGCCATCTTTGACCTGGGTCTTCCCGTCCTGGGCTTCTGCTACGGCCATCAGATCACGGCCGTGACGCTCGGCGGCAAGGTCGGCCACTCCGAGGTGGGCGAGTACGGTCGCGCCACCATCACGCGCACGGCTGGCGCCAAGCTCTTTAACTCCACGCCCATGGAGCAGACCGTGTGGATGAGCCACCGCGACGCCGTGTCCGAGGTGCCCGAGGGCTTTACCGTTACCGCCAGCACCGACGTGTGCCCGGTCGCTGCGATGGAGTGCGTCGAGCGCAAGATCTTCACCACGCAGTTCCACCCCGAGGTCAAGCACTCCGAGTACGGTCAGCAGCTGCTGAGCAACTTCCTGTTTGAGATCTGCGGTCTGGAGCCCAACTGGAGCATGGACAACCTGGTCGAGACCATGACGGCCGAGTTTCGCGAGAAGGTCGGCGACGACCGCGTGATTCTTGCCCTGTCCGGCGGCGTCGACTCCTCCGTCGTGGCTGCGCTGGGTGCCCGTGCCGTGGGCAAGCAGATGACCTGCGTGTTCATCAACCACGGCCTGCTGCGCAAGGGCGAGCCCGAGCAGGTGGAGGAGGTCTTCACCAAGCAGTTCGACGTCGACTTTATTCATGTCCACGCCGAGGATCGTTATGCCGAGCTTCTGGCCGGCGTGACCGAGCCCGAGGAGAAGCGCCGCATCATCGGTACGCAGTTCTGGAAAGAGTTCTTCGCCGTGGCGCAGCAGCTCGAGACCGATGGCAAGCCGGTCAAGTACCTGGCTCAGGGCACCATCTACCCCGACATCATCGAGTCCGGCGCTCGCAAGACGGGCGGCAAGACGGCCACCATCAAGAGCCACCACAACCTGATCCCGTTCCCCGAGGGCGTGCACTTCGACCTCATTGAGCCGCTCGACCACTTCTTTAAGGACGAAGTCCGCGCGCTTGGTCTGGCGCTCGGCCTGCCGGGTCACATCGTGTTCCGTCAGCCCTTCCCGGGCCCGGGCCTGGCCATCCGCATCATCGGCGCGGTCGACAAGGAGAAGCTCGAGATCCTCAAGAACGCCGACGCTATCGTGCGCGAAGAGCTCGACGCCTACAACCAGCGTCTGTTTGAGCAGACCGGCGAGCGCAACTCCGAGCACAGCTGCTGGCAGTACTTTGCGGTCCTGCCCGACATTAAGTCCGTCGGTGTTATGGGCGACGAGCGCACCTACCAGCGCCCGATCATCCTGCGCGCCGTTGAGTCCAGCGATGCCATGACCGCCGACTGGGCCAAGCTGCCCTACGACGTGCTGGCCCGCATCTCCGGCCGCATCGTGGCCGAGGTTCCCGGCGCCAACCGCGTCTGCTACGACATTACGTCCAAGCCGCCCGCGACCATCGAGTGGGAGTAAACGATATTCGTTGATTTCAAGCCTCTGACCTGCGAAAACAGGTCGGGGGCTTCTTATTTTGCAACCTCTGTGCAACCTTTGCGGTTTCGCGCCCCGTGAACAGGGGACGTAGCACTGTTCACGTCTGGGCCCATATCGGCACCGATCATTGCCCGCGCTGCTTCTGCTTGCGCTTCAGCTTCCGCTGCTCGAAGCACGTCGCCCGGGATTCCTCGCCAGAGGAGAGCTGACCGTTCCTTGCGAAACCGCGAGACCAGCTATATCCGCTTGTTGCGGGCTTGCTTGAGCCAGTTCCTCTTGAAAGAGCCTATACCTCCGAAGAACTTGTTGTACGTCTCACCGTTCTCCTTGGCCTCGCACTTGACCAAGGCAAGTTCGATGGTGCAGAGGTAATCCGCCACTTGCTCGAGGCGGTAGTCGGTCATCGAGGCCTTGCGGCGTCGGACGACCCCTTTTGAGAGGACCTTGCCCACCGAGTCGTCTCGCCCGCGGAACAGAAGGAGCGCATCCTCGCGACCTTCGGCGACCTGTGCTGCGAGATGGAGGGCTGCACCATCGCGCAGGGCCCTTTCCAAAGCGAAGTGTCGAGCCGAAGTGTTGAGCGTCGGCCCTGAATGTTCAATGGCCGTTGTTTTCTGCCCCTCAAGTGGTGAACTTCTCCTCGGGGCTGTTGATTCCCCCACGCGCCCCCTTCCGTTCTCTGTGCTCCCCTTATACTCCTTGTACAAGGAGGTAAGAAGTCATGGACAAGACCGCACAGGACAGCTTGGCAAAAAAGCCCGTCGACATGAGGGACAGGATTCTCGAGCATCTCGAGGCCCTCACCTCTGCCGTCTCGCTCGACGACCTTGCCCGTCTGTCCACCTCCGACATCGCCGAGACGCTCATCATCTCCAGGAGTCTGGCGAGCCAGTACCTCAACGACCTTGTTCGCGCCGGCCTTGTGGTTAAGGTGGCGGGCAGGCCTGTCCGTTATTTTCATCGCCGCGCGTTCCAGAAGCGTTTTCAGGTAAAGCTCTCTGCAAGCGAGTACGCCTCGCTCGCCGACCTCATCCAGGCGACGGGAATCGCCGATCACCGTGACTTCGCGCGTGCCGTGGGCTTTGACCTGAGCCTCAGCTCCGTTGTCGAGCAGTGCAAGGCTGCGGTTCAGTACCCTCCGTTCGGCCTGCCCATCCTCTTGAGCGGCGGCGTGGGTGTCGGCAAGTCTTTCCTTTCTCGTCTTGTGTACGAGTACGGCAAGAACCAGGGCTTGCTGTCCCGCGACTCCTCCTATGTGCGCATCGACTGCGCCGGGGTCCCGGACGCCGCCTCGTTCAACGGGCTTCTTGACGAGGCGATCGCGAAATCGCGCGGGGGTGTGGTTTTTGTCAACGGCATCGAGGCACTCTCTCCCTCTGCGATGGAGCACTGCCTTGCGACGGCCCTCGGGCTCGATGCCTCCCAGGATGCGCCGCGCGCTCGCCTCGTTCTTTCGACGACGCTTTCCGCCGATGACCTGAAGGTTTCCTCGGCCTACAGCAAAATGCCCATCTGTGCCCGCGTCCCCTCACTCAAGGAGCGGACCCCCGAGGAGCGCGAGGATCTCATCTTGAGCTTCCTGCGCAGCGAGGGGTGCCGAATCGGTTCTGATGTGAAGATCAGCCGCGGCGCATACCGTTGCCTCGTGAACGCGGACTTTTCCGATAACATCGCCGGCTTGCGCGCCTGCGTGACGAACTGCGCGCCAAAGCGTTCCTCAATCGCGAGGGCGACTACGTCGTCGTTCGCCCGTATCTTCTTCCCAGCGGGCTCCTCTCCTCCGCGCAGATCGATCAACAGCCCGACGATGGCGTTCTGATCGACGCGTCCCTGGATGCCGCCGAGAGCACAGGGCCGGTCGAGCAGGCGCTCGATGCCCTGTGCTCTCTCGATGAGCGATTCTGCGCCGGGGAGCTCTCTGTCTCCGAGCTCGTCTCGCAAGCTGTCTCCGCTGTGCGCGGCGTTGAGGATCACTTGATCTTCGGCCGCGGCGTTACCTCCTCGAGGTCGCGCGCCTTCGAGCGCATCGTGGGCGCGGTCCTTGCCGACGCAGGCTCTTCTTATGGCATCGAGCTTTCGAGGAAGGTCGCTTTTCTACTGGCCCAGGAGATTTGCCTGCAGTTGTGGCCGGGCATCGGCCTGGCTAAGCGAAAGTCTGCCTGTGCGGAGCAAATCTCCCATCTCCTCGGTGCCGTGACCTCCGAATTACCGTTTGCCTCGAGCGTCTCCGATCAGGTCGCCGCAGACGTGGAAGGGGCGCTGGGAATCTCGCTCGATCACTTCACGAAGACGCTTCTGACGCTGTGCGTCGCATCGGAGTCTCGCGATGCGAAGGCCCTTCGGACGCTCTGCGTCATCTTGTCCCACGGCTACTCAACGGCGACGAGCATCGCCGACGCGGCGAACCGTATGCTCGGCATGCATGTGTACGAGGCTGTCGACATGCCCTACGACCAGCAGCTGAAGGACATCGTCGGTCCGCTCCAGCGCCTCGTCGACCGCCATTCCTACTGCACCGGGGTCGTGTTCCTCGTCGACATGGGCTCCTTGGAGGAGGCCTATAAGGCCCTCGAGAACGTTACCGACTCCACTATCGGCGTGGTGAACAACGTCTCTACCGGTCTTGCGCTCGAGATCGGGGTCGGGCTGCTCGGCGGCAAGTCCATCGCCGAGGTTCTTGGCGATGCGACCGCCGCGTGCGTGACGCACTGCAAGGTGATCGAGCGCATCAACCGTGAGGACGCCATCGTCTTCTGCTCCGAGTCCGGGGTCGACGCCGCGGAGAGGATACGCCAGCTCGTCTCGCAGAGCCTCCCGCGCACCATAGGCGCGCGCCTGCTCACGAGGCCCTTCAAGCAGCTCGTCGCGAACGGGTCGAATGACGCCGTTTTCTCCGAGCACCGCGTCTGCGCCGTCATCGGCACGGGAGACCCCGGGGTCGCCTCCGTCCCCTTCGTCGCCCTCGAGGACATCATGTCGACGGCGTCCGCCTCTAAGGTTGATGCCGTGTTCGGCAGGTGGCTTGACGCTTCCGAGCTCTCTTCTTTCCACGAGAAGCTGCTCTCGAACATGACGCTGCAGAACGTCATCCGCTCCATCACCATCCTCGACCCGGAGCGGCTATTCCACGAGATCGAGAGCGCCGTGCACGAGCTTCAGCGCAGGACAGGCGAGAAGATCGGCAGCAACGCCATCATTGGGCTCTACGTCCACCTCTGCTGTCTCGTCGAGCGCCTTGTTACCAGAAACCCCATTGAGACCTACGTTGGCCAGGACCGCTTCGAGGAGGAGCGTGCCGATTTCATCGAGTCCTTCAGGCAGAGCTTCTCGAGTATCTCGACGCGCTATCGCGTAGAGGTTCCCGTAAGCGAGATCGCATATGTCTTCGACTACATAAGCGTGAGCGCCGCCCCGGCGCGAGAAGAGCGCCTCGGCTCCTCGGACCTCCTGCTCGACGAGTGACCTTCCCCGCGCCGCCGCAAGCTGACCGCGCGTCCTCAATAATCCGATAACCCCTTGCCCGGCGCGAATCCGGATAGCGCCGAGGCAGTACCGAACGTAAAACTTCATTTGATAGGAGCAAACATGAGTGTTGTTATGGCACGAATCGACAATCGCCTGCTTCATGGCATCATCGTGACGCAGTGGGCCCCGGTGTCGGGCGCGACCCGAGTCATGGTCATCGACGACAAGGTCGCCGGCGACGAGGTCCTGAAGTCCACTATGAGGATGGCGCGCCCCGCGGGCATGGCCGTCTCGATCATCTCCGAGGAGACCGCGCTCAAGAACTTCGCGGCGGGCAAGTACGACCGCGAGAAGGTCTTTGTCATCGCCAAGGAGCCCGAGACGATCCTTCACCTGGTCGAGTCGGGCATCGAGCTCCCGTCGCTGATCGTCGGCGGCTCGCTCGTCAAGGAGGGCGGCGTCCAGCTCACCCAGCGCGCCTATGCCTCCGCCGAGAACGTCCAGAGCTACAAGGCGCTCATCGCCCGCGGCGTCAAGGTGACGGCACAGTTCGTGCCCGCCGACAAGCCCGTCTCCGTCGCCGACCTCATCTAAGGAGGGATCATGGTCAACTTCACTATCCTGCAGGTCGTCCTTTTGACCCTGCTGGCCTTCATCAAGCACGTGGACTACTACGGCATCCCGATGATCTTCGTCAACTATGCCGTCTTCTGGGGCCTTATCACCGGCGTCGTCATGGGCGACTGGCAGACCGGCCTCGTCATCGGCGGCACCATCCAGCTCATGCAGCTCGGCGTCGCGGGCTTCGGCGGCTCGTCGATTCCCGACTACGGCACGATGGCCATCATCGCCACCGCCTACGGCGTGACCCTGGGCGCGGACACGGGCCTCGCCATCGGCCTGCCGGTCGGCATGCTCGGCATCCAGCTCGACGTCATCGTCAAGATCCTCAACGGCTTCGTCGTCGAGAAGTCCCAGAAGTTCTGCAACGAGGGTAAGTTCAATCAGATGAACGCCATCCTGTGGGTCTGCCCCGCGCTCTTCGGCCTGTGCGCCGCCCTGCCCGTCTTTGTCTCCGTGACGCTCGGCCAGCCCGCCGTCAACTGGCTCCTCGAGGTCATGCCCCAGTGGTTCCTCTCCGGCCTCACCCTCGCCGGCAAGATGCTCCCGGCCATCGGTATCGCCATGCTGCTCCGCTACATGCCCACCGGCAAGTACTTCCAGTACCTGCTCGTCGGCTTCTTCCTCTCGGCCTTCCTGAACGTGCCCATCATCGGCGCCGCCATCGTCGGCGTTGCCCTCGCGATCGCGTTCTACCAGCGTGCCGAGAGGGACACCGAGCTCGCCGCCCACGCTTCCGCAGACGCCTTCATCGGAGAGGATGAGTAACCATGGAAAACGAGAACATCACCGCCGTCGCCGAGGGCAAGCCCTCCGGCTACAAGGTCACCAAGAAGGATCTGCGCAACGCGAACTGGCGCTGGCTCATGAGCGTGTGCACCTTCAACTACCAGACCCAGCAGGGCGCCTCAGTCGCCTACGCCCTCTCGCCGGTCCTGAGGAAGATCTACACGAACGACGAGGACTATAAGCAAGCGCTCAACAACCACTTCCGCTACTACAATACCCAGCCTTGGCTCGCCGCCATCATCCTTGGCGCCTGCGTGGCCATGGAGGAACGCGACGGCCTAGCGGCGGCGGACGCCGTCCAAGACCTGAAGATCGGCACCATGGGACCGCTCGCCGGCGTCGGCGACTCCCTGCTCATGACCATGATCCCGACCATCATGGGCTCCATCGCCGCCTACATGGCCATCGAGGGCAACCCCGTGGGAGCCGGCATCTGGTTCGCGCTCATCTTGGCCATCTTCTGGGTCCGCATGCACGCCCTCGAGTTCGGCTACAAGCAGGGCGTGAAGCTCGTCACCGACTTCAGCGAGAAGCTTCCCAACCTCACTGCCGCCGCCTCCGTGCTCGGCCTCACCGTGGTCGGCTGCCTCATCGCCTCGGTCATCGGCGTCACCTGCCCGATTAGCTTCAGCTTCGGCGACGTCTCGATGGAGATTCAGCCGCTGCTCGACAAGATCCTGCCTGCCATGATCCCCGCTGCCATCACGGGAAGCGCGTATTACCTTCTTACCAAGAAGAACGCGAGCATGACGGCCCTCATCCTCGTGGTGATTGTCCTCGCGATGGTCGCCTCCGCCGCCGGCATCCTCGCCTAGCTTCGACCCAAGAGATTGGTGAATCAATGAGAAAGATAGTTGTGGCGAGCCATTCCCTTCTCGCCCAGGGCTTCAAGGACACCCTCGAGTTTCTTACGGGTAAGAGCGACGCCGTCAACGCCGTGTGCGCCTACGTGAACGACAACGGCGAGGGGCTCGACGCGGCGGTCGAGGCGGCTCTTTCGGGCACTGACGAGGTCGTCGTCCTCACCGACGCGCTCGGCGGCAGCGTGAACCAGCGCTTCTCCCGCTTCGCCTCCGACCGGATCCACGTGATCGCGGGTGTCAACCTCCCGCTCGCCATGACGGTCGCGCTCGCGCGCCCCGACGAGAAACTCGACTTCGACGCCCTCGTCGACGAGGCGCGCCAGCAGATCGTCTACGTGAACGGTGCCAGTTCCGCCGAGTGCGAAGACGACGAATAGAGGAGGTCGACGATGAGAGAGTTCCTTAAGGACGTGTGGATGCACGGCGGTGAGGAAAGCCGCGCCATCACCCCCGAGAACATCACGGGCGAGAAGGGCCGTGCCGCCATGTCGGCCAGCCACCTCGGCGTCGGCCGCAAGGGCTCGTGCTGCGTGCCCCTTGAGTCCGGCGAGACCATCACGCTCGCGGACATCGAGGGCCCCGGCATCATCCGCCACATCTGGATGACCGTCCCCGACAAGACCGCCGCCGGCAGCTTCGTCATGCGCGACCTCGTGCTGCGCTTCTACTGGGACGACGAGGAGACCCCCTCGGTCGAGTGCCCTGTCGGCGACTTCTTCTGCAACGGCTTCGGTGAGCGCGCCATCGTCAACTCGATGCCCATCTGCGTGAACCCGACGGGCGGCATGAACTGCTACTTCGAGATGCCTTTCAGGAAGCACGCCAAAGTCACGCTTACGAGCGAGCACCCCGGGTTCATTAAGTACATCTTCTACACGTTCAACTACGCGCTCACCGACGTGCCGGACGACGCCATGTACTTCCACGCCCGTTTTAACCGCGAGCGCAGCACCCGCAGGGGCGTCGACTACACCGTGCTCGACGGCGTGCGCGGTAAGGGCTACTACGTCGGCACCTACATGGCCCTGTGCGCCCTGGAGCGCTATTGGTGGGGCGAGGGCGAGATGAAGTTCTTCCTCGACGGCGACGAGGAGTTCCCCACGGTCACCTCGACGGGAGCCGAGGACTACTTCGGCGGTGCCTGGGCCTTCCTCGACAGGCCGCCCCACGCGCTGCCCGAGGCGCAGTGCTTCAACACGCTGTTCGCCGGCTACCCGTACCGCTCGACGCGCGACGCCACGCGCGACCGCTTCAGCGCGGGCAAGTCGAACCCGAACCCGATGCTCGCGACCAACGACGACGCGCTGCCCAGGCACGGCCTCTACAGGTGGCACCTTCCCGACCCGATCTCGTTCAAGGAGGACCTGCGCGTGACGTTCCAGGACCTCGGCAACGACGACATCAAGCTCTACGAGCGCGAGGACGACATCTCCACCGTCGCCTACTGGTACCAAAGCGAGCCGCACGCCGTGCTCGCCCCGTTTGCCGCAAGGCAGGACCGCGTGCCCAGGTAGGGTCGCCTCGAAACAAGCCAACGTTATGGGCGCCCGCGGTTGACCATGACTTCGGGCGTCCCTTTGTAAGGAGGATCACATGAGCGAAAAGCAAATGAGGCTCGGCGCCCTCGAGGCCGGCGGGACCAAGATGGTCTGTGCCGTGGTGTCCGGCGACGGCGAGGTCCTCGACCGTATGGAGACCCCGACGCTTACGCCCGCCGAGACCGTCCCGCAGATGATCGAGTGGTTCACCGCCCGCGATGTGGACGCGTTGGGCATCGGCGCCTTCGGCCCGACCTGCGTCGACCCCAACGACGAGCGCTACGGCTCCATCCTCCAGACGCCCAAGCTCGCGTGGCGAGGCCATGGTCTTCGCGCCGCGTTCGCCGACGCCCTCGGGATTCCGGTGGCCTACGACACGGACGTGAACGTTGCCTGCCTCGGCGAAGTGGTCTACGGCTGCTGCAAGGGGCTCGAGGACGCCGTCTACGTGACCATCGGCACCGGCGTGGGCGCGGGCGTCATGTGCGCGGGCAGGCTCCTTCACGGCATGCTGCACCCCGAGGCCGGCCACATGCTGGTAAGGACCCGTCCCACCGAGGAGGGACGCTGCGTCTGCCCGAGCCACGCGAGCTGTCTCGAGGGCCTCGCCTCCGGCCCCGCCATTGCCGCGCGCTGGGGAAAGCCCGCGGCCGAGCTCGCGGACAACGATGAGGCGTGGGCGCTCGAGGGGGATTATCTGGGGCAGATGTGCGCGAACCTCGTGCTCATGTACTCGCCTCGCCGCATCGTCCTCGGCGGCGGCGTGATGCACCAGGAGCAGCTCTACGGCATCGTCCGCAAGAAAACCCTCGAATATCTGGGTGGCTACATCCAGACCGCCGAGCTTAAGGACATGGAGCGCTACATCTGCGCCCCGGGCTGCGGCGGCGACCAAGGAATCCTCGGCGCGGCCGAGCTGGCAAGAAGGGCGCTCGCGTAACTTGCGCTCTCTCCGCCATACAACGCGTTAAGAAAAGACGAGCGCTTCTTGCCAATTGAGCGGCAAGAAGTGCCCGTCTTTTGCATTTTTGTCTCTCAAAATCTTATTTTCACGATTTGCATTTTCATCCCGTTGTCACCGACCCTTGCGAGAAACCGGAAAAAGCCGCTGACAGAAGGGTCTCTCAAATCGTTATAACCCAGCATATAGCCGCGACTTGTGACCTGCAGACGGCTGTCCCACGTGCCGATTTCCTTGGCGGCATCCGAAACCGCAAAATATGCCCCCACATCCTTGATTTTTGCAGTCTTAAGCCATGTTTTTGCGATCATCTTTACTGCTGTCCGATTGGCAGCATCAAAGACCAGCACACCGCCGGGGAAAGCGTCCGCCATCTCCCGCACCAGTTCCCGGACCTGCTGGGTCAGAAAGTAATAGAACACCCCGGAGGCAAAGAACACCGCCCCGCCGGAGGCATCGATTTTGCTAAACCATGTGGTGTCTTTCAGGTCGCAGGGGATATTTTGTTCTCGATCCCCGGCGGGCAGTAGCTGCTGCCGCAAGGCAATCACATCCGGGAAGTCCAGATTGTAAATCTTGCATCTACCGTTGTCGCAGGTTCTGCCGGTGTTGTCCAGTCCGCAGCCCAGATTGACCACCGCCGCATTGGGGTGGCCTTTCAGGTAATCCTGTACCTCGAAAGCAAGATCACCCTGCCGCATGGCCACCTCCAACGCACCAAAACGCTGCATCAGGCTGCAGGAGTTTTTCTCTGCCTCTGAAAAGTCGTAGTCGATCTGGTCGAGCAGACGAACCGCTGCTTCATCCCTGTAAAGGTTCGGGTACAGCTCCGTACACAGCTTCCGGGAATACAGCGGGAGGATCAGCGTCTCCTGCACGGTGTTTTTCTCATTTTTACATTTCATAGGTTTCTTCCTCAGTGAATAAAAACTGTCATAATTGCCGCCAGCACAGCCGCTATGACCGTCATGCCAAACGTCATGTGCAGGATGGATGCAAAAATGCCCGCATGGCGTTCTCAAACGTCATATCCGCCACACTGCCTTGCAGAACGGCGCAACGCCCCTCCTGAATTGCAGTTCGGTTGAGCTTTCTAGCTTTCTCCACGCTGACGAGCGAATAGTCGATGCCCTTGACGACGCCATGCGGGCATTTTTCCAGCAGCCGTTTTATGTTCGCCCCGCCGCCGCAGCCGCAATCCAGCACCTTGGCATTTGGCACAAGTCGTAAAAATCGAAGTCCCCAACGCGCCACAGGGTTGTGGCCCAGATTCATCATGGCAACCATAAGTTTTCCGCCGAGGCCACGGGCTTGCGGGTGTTTTCAAAGAACGACATCTGGCCCCTCCAATTTCGTGCATTCCGTATAGGTCAACGGGAACGAGGCCTTCAGCACCGCGCTTTTCTGCACCGCCCAGCCGTTTTGACGCAGGAAACGCAGGTATTCCTCGCTTGCCCACCTGCTGTGGAGGGGGAATCCCGCCATGCTCATGAAAAGGGCTTTTGCTTTGCCGGAAACCGAGTTCCCCGCGTGGGTGAAGGTTGGCGCGATGAGCACGCCGTCGTCCTTCAGCACCCGCCTGATTTCTTGCAGGGCCTTTTCCGGATGCGGCACTATGTGAAGCGCGTTGGACACGATCACCACTTCGAAGGACTTCTGTGCATAGGGCAGGCGGAACATATCTTGTACGGAAAAGTGCAGCTTTGCGGATTGATTGTCCCGTTTTGCTTCAAGGATCATCTTTGCAGAAGCGTCCGTAGCCTCGATGTGCGCCGCCGCATTCACGATGCTCTTTGCGATAAGCCCCGTGCCGGTGGCAACCTCCAGCACGGTTTTTTCTTTCACCACCGGCCGGATCAGCCCATACATCTTCTCATACGCCGCCCGGTCGTTTCGCATGAAGCGGTCGTACCGACCGGCATTCTTGTCCCAGAAGTCCTTGCGTTCGTGCATGGCTATCGCCCCCAAATAGTTAGAGACATCTAACTATAACACACGAATCATGCAGTAAGATAAGGCTAACCTTATTTTCTTGGCAAAGATGCATCTCTTCGGTTTTCGCTTATAACAGCGCGAGTCAGATACTAGGCTGGAGCTGAAGAAGGAGTTTGGCGGACAGGTAGGTCGATACCGGTTCCCGGAACGGTGATCCAGTCAATTACGCCAGGGCTCTAGCCATCGAGTGGGAATAGAAAATTCCTTAGTTATGGGGGTATAAATTTGATTCCCTTTAGGATATACCCCCATAACTATATGAATTGACCTGCTGACTCCAATGAAGATTGGAGGGTAACTGCCAGGGGTGACGGCCCAGCGAGTGTTATTTTGCGAGCTATGCGCATTGAAATCGACCTTTCGTGGTATAAACTACTCGCCGGAAGCCGCGGCTTTCAGAGTACGGCTTACGTGTACGTTTAACCTCCGTGGGCGACGGGGTGCCGCAAGGCGTAGAATATCGCCCACCTGTAGGGGCCTGCAACGATGCGGGCCCCGCTTCGTATGAAGGGGGCGTAACCGATGAAGATCGTATCCATCCCCAGGACTTCTTCGATCTCGTCGAGGGCGACCGCGAGCCCATGCTTAAGCACAATCGCCCCTGCATCGTGGTGGTGAGGCTGCGTTTCCGCGGGAAGCGCAGGGACTTCGCCGTGCCGCTGCGTTCCAACATCGCCCCTAACGTGCCCAAAGACCAGTACTTTGCGTTGCCACCCCGCCCCACGACGCGCCCCGGCTGCCGCCACGGCATCCACTACATCAAGATGTTCCCCATAACCAAGGTCTACCAGCGCCGCTTCAGGACCGAGAGCTCGGCCTACTACGAGACGCTCCAGCGCATCATCGACGGCAACACCAAGCGCATTGTCTCCGAGTGCCAGGCATACCTCGACCGCTACGAGCGCGAGGGAAGGCCTCGCTTTGCCGTCGACATCGACCGCATCGTGGGGCTGCTGGAGGGCGAGAAGTAGGGCGCCTCGGCTCAGTCTCGAGCCATGCGGAGTCGCTCCGCATTTTTGAACGCCGCGTGTGCGTCCCAAATACTTGAGAAACAAGCTGTGAAGTGCGGTGGCGCGCCCGTGCCCGTGCATAGCCGTCACCATCAGCGTCTACGCGGCGTCGGCTTCAAGTGGAACTGGCGCCGCTGCTGTATATGGTTTGCCTTGCTGCAAATAGCGATCAATGCCCGCGATGTTTCTGCTTGCGCTTCAGTTTTCTCTGTTCGTAGCGCGCATCAGCCTTTTCCACACGGCGTCGGCTTCTTGCTTGAGCCGACTCCCGCTTCATCGCTTCCCGCTGTGCCGCGAGCGCCTGTTGTGCCTTGGTGCTCACCGCGGGCCGTTTAAGGGCTTTCGCTGCCTCGCGAGAGCGCCGCTTGGGGTTCTTCGCGGGCTTGCTTGTTTCAGTGGCCTTGTCGCCGAAGAACGAGAGCTTCTCCCATTCGCTTGTAACGAATCGCAGAATCTCCTCATCGGACGGCTCCGCGCCGAAGACGATGCGGGCGACGCCATACCTTCCGCCCTCGACGTGCTCCGCCAGCCCGACCCAGAATTGACCGTCGTGATATACGGTCAGGGTGGACGACACGCTGATCTGCATGGTTGGTTCCTCCTTTATGTAGATGACCATGCAGAGAAGGGACAACCAAGGAGGCAGGTTACTGATGCGGACTAGCGCACGCCCACGACTACCCGACGGGGACTGTGTTTTCATCTCTGGTGCCCGCATTGTAGCACGCGTGAATTCGCATTGACCTCGCTGCCGGCATGTTGTGACTGGGGTCGGTTTTTCAAATTCTCGATAATATGCCTACGTGCATCGCCCCTCAGTTTCGAAACCGAGAGGGAGCTCGCGCCGCTTCTGTCCATCAGGGATGCGTTTCCGAAGGTCCTCATCGCCCGCACGAGGCACGAGCCCTATACCAGGGAGGGCGTTCTCGTGCTGGACCTCGCAAGGTGGCTGCTCGGCGAGCGGGGGTTCTGAGCGCCGCAAAGGGGTGTCGCGCGACAGGGCGCGCAGCGCCGTTCGCGCCCGCACGGGAAGCGCCGCCGCCATATAGGCGGCCGAAAGCGACCGATTGGCCTTTTGCCCATCAAGCTTATCGAGCGCCCTCGCGCGAGGCGCGTCGCGATGGATCGCGCGTTACTCGCCACCTGTCCGTGCCGCTGAGAGTAGGGCGCCCAAGTCTGCCTGGATCGCCTCTGCCTTGCTTCCAAGCTGCAACGGGGCCGAGTCGCCCGAGATGTTTACGCTCAGCAGGTGCGCATCCGGCAGCTTTGCGGTCATGCTCCAGAATGGGAGCGTGATGATACCGGGGGTCATTTCGCCCACGCCAAGTTCCAGCAACAGCACGCGGCAATCGCTGCGCTCGCGCACGAAGCGCTCATATCGTTCGATGCTCTCGCGCCAGGCCGCGCCCTGCAGAAATGTGTCATCGCGCACCCACGGCACAAGCTGCCAGCCGCAGTGCGGGCATCGGGGGACATCCTCGCTGCGGATCTCGAACCCCGTCATGCCCACGAGCATACGCTCGACGTAGGGACTCGCGTCGAAGAGCTTGTCGCAGCATGGCTGCTTGCACTGAAGGTGCGCGAAGCTTCCCTGATAGTTGCAGGTCCTCTCGGTGGGAAACGTCTTTTCGACCTGGGTGTCCACATTGGTGCTCAGGATGAAGTAGTCCTTATGGCTGATGAGCGATCGCAGGTCGAGATAGGGCTGCGAGGCCGGCTCGCGTAGCATGAAGTCGATGTATCGCGCGTAGTAGGCCCATTGCTGCTCGAGGCTGGGGTAGAGGTGGTAAAAGCCGTCAAAAAGACTCTTGAAGCCAAAGGCTTGCTGCCAGTCCGCCATTCCGGCACGCGTCATACCCGCATGGTTGTAATGGTTGAACCCGGCGGCGCTCGACATGCCCGAGCCGATGCCGACAATGATGGCGTCGGCATCGGCGATAAGGCCTCGAAGCCTCATTGCTTTTCTTTCTAGAGACGGCATCGGGCGATCTCCTCGAAAGCCGGGGCCATATCGCCGTCAACGAGAATCGTCTCGCACGATGCATCGGGCGCCAGGGCCTGGTTGTAGTTGAACACGATGTAGGTGACGTGCTCGCAGGCGCTCGCGATCTGGGCGAGCATGTGCTTTTTGACGCCGTTGCGCGGTCCCACGCCAAGTTCGAGGATGGCGACCCTGCCATTGAGATGGGTGCACACGAGGCGCTCGAGCTTTTCGAGCTGTGCCATGGCGAGGGCATCTGGATGGGCGAGACGCCGCTCGTCGATTGACGTGCGCGTGCTTCCCTCCGTCTCGAGTACGCGGTTCTCGTTGAACCCTGCACGTGCGAAGTGCCCATCAATATTGCATGTGATCACGAAGGTGTCGGCGTGCTCCGTAAGATGCCACAGCCCGTTCATGAGCGGGCTGGGCTCATACTCGACATACTCCTTTTGATGGAACCGCTCGACCCATCGGCGTCGCACGTTTGCATCCGGAGAGGCGAGCCCCTGCAGTATGCAGCCGATGCCGTCGGCCTGAGCGAGGTCCCCGTACGTCTCTCGGAAATGAGCGTCGGCGCGGAAGAGGTTGAGCCCCTCCGCCATGTCGAGCCCGTTGCTGGCGCCGATGATGACAAGATCAGCCTCGACAAGTACCTGGCCGATACGAACCGCTTTTACCGTTTCCATGCGCTACCTCCCCAGCGTCTTGCGCACGTCGGCGAGCACGTTGGCGATGTCGGCGCGAACGGCGAGCCCTCGATCCTCGATCGCGCGGGGGAGAAACTGCGTCTTGTTGTTCACGGCGATGTAGCTAGCCTGCGGCAACTGCGCCGTGAGGGCCCAGAACGGCTCCTGGATAAACGCGGGTGTCATGCGGCCCACGCCCAGCTCAAAGAAGAGAATCTTCTGCCGCGCGTGCGCGTCGATCCAGTCGGACACCTTGTGGTACTGCTCCTCGTAGAGCGCGCCCTGCAGGAAGTTGCCGTAGCCGCGAACCCAGGGGAACGCCTCTGCCCCGCAGTGCGGGCAGCGCGGCACGAGCTCTGTCGGAACCTCAAGGCCGTCTCCCATGGCCTCTGCCATGCGGGAGACCGGCTCGACCGCGTCCCACACCTCGTCGGTGCAACAGTGGGAGCACTGGAAGAAGCGGTGGTCGCCTTGGATCTCGGCCACCTTCTCCCAGGGGTAGATTTTCATGAACTGCGTGTCCTGGTTGGTGGTGAGAACGAAGAAGTCTTTTTCGGTAAGAATGGCGTCGAGGTCCTTGTAGGGCTTGCGCAGCGGGGCGTTGAGCGTGGTATCGAGGAAGGTGGCGAGGTATCCCCAGCGCGCCTCGGCAGTGGGCCAGCGGTAGAACGACCCCTCGAAAGCGCCCCTGAAACCGTAGCGCTCGGCGAATTTGCCGAAATGCCTGCGATAGGTCGCGTTGTCCTCGTAGTAGAAGTCGCCGCCGCCTGCCGCGGAGAGCCCGGAGGCCCCGCCCACCAGCACGCAATCGGCTTCCTCGATCATGCGGGCGAACGTTTCGATTTGCTGGTCGTAGGGCTCGGGCTCGCGGGCGCTCAGCTCATAGGGCGTGCCGCTGGTGCGGTAGGCGGCCTGATGGGAAAACGATTGGTTGGTGAGCTCGACAACGAGCTGCTCGTATAGAGTCACTTGATACTCTCTTTCAACTACAATGAACAGGTGTCTATAAAAAGTATCAATGTTGATTTGCGTCAGAGCAATGAACAGTTTCGAGCTGCTGTCGATAAACGGGCGGCTTCAGGATATTGTTGAGCGCTGCAATTGGAGGGGCCATGGAATCGGGGAAGATCGATCGTCGCCGACGCTATACGCTCTCGGTCATACGGGAGGCGTTCTTTGCGCTGCTGGCCGAGGTCGGCTTCGCGAAGATGACGGTGGCGGATATCTGCCGCTGCGCCGATATCAACCGCGGCACGTTCTATTTGCACTACGAGGACAAGTTCGCGCTGCTCGACGCGCTTATTGACGAGGCCCTGGCGGCGGCGCCCCCACTCGAGGGAACGGGGGCGGGGGCCCTCTGCCAGCGCCCGCCGGCAAACGATGACTATTATCTGCTCTACTCGGATGACGACGCATACGCCCGGGTGGCACAGCGCGTCGTCGAGCGCGGCGCTGAGCAGATGGTTCCCGCGATCATGGAGAAAACCGGGCTTTCGCGCGAGGACGCCTATCTGCTCTTCGTCCACAACGTCCAGGGAAATCTCGCGGTCAACCGCCTGCTCGGTTGGAGGCGAGGGCCCGAGTTCGCCCACGCCCAGGAGCTGCTCAGCACCTATTCCGAAGGGGGCATGCGGGCGGTATCGGCCCCTTGCACACCGATCGCGAATTAGAACATGATAGCGTCGTCGGCTGTGAAGGCATCAAGGGATCCCTGCTTGACCTGAATGCAGACGTATGTGATGCCCGAGTCGGATGCGGCGCGGAACTGACGGTGTGCGGCGGGGGAAATGCGCAGCCAGTCGCCGGCTGCAAGCTCGATTTCCTCACCGTCGATCGTGACCGAGCCGGCGCCTTCGAGCACGCCATAGATCTCCTCGTTTTCCTTGTGTGCATGGACGAACGGAACGCCAGCGCCGGCGGGAAGATTGTTGACACTCACCTCTGCCCCGGTAAGTCCGAGCACTTCGTGCAGCTCGACACGGCTCTCATTACCGATGTGGGTCCTTGCATAATTAGCCATAATGGTTCCTCTCTTGGGGTTGATGTACCTTGCAGGCATCTCCTGCATGAGTTATATTCAACGCGAAGGCGAATGCAAATACGAGTACGCACATATTTGTAACTGCGTACTTTTTTGTGAAACCGGTATGGTCAAGGAGGTCGGGTCTCCCGTGATGGCGAAAGAGGAGCTTCCGGAGTGTCCGGTCGCAACGGCGGTAACGCTCATTGGCGGCAAGTGGAAGCTGCTCATTATCCGTAACTTGCGCGTACGCCCCTGGCGTTTCAACGAGTTGCGCCGCAGCCTTGAGGGGATCTCTCAGAAGGTGCTTACCGACAGCCTGCGGCAGATGGAGGATGATGGGCTGGTCTTTCGCCATGACTATGGCGAGAATCCTCCCCGCGTTGAGTATGGCCTTACCGAGCTCGGCCGCCAGATGATGCCCATCATGGACTCGCTCGCAGACTTCGGCGCTTATTACAAGACGGTCGTTTCGTAGCGGACGCTCTGCTTAGGGGGGCGGAAAACCGCTACGAGGGTGCTAACGAAGACCTGTCCCGAATCAACGTGCGCCTGCGGCATGAAGAAGGGAGATTCCTATGAATATCGTTGTATTGAGCGGTAGCCCGCGCAAGGGCGCCAATACCGACACCATGGTCGAGGCGTTTGCCGAGACCGCGCGCGAGGCCGGCCATACGGTCGAGGTCATCCGCGTTGCCGGCAAAAAGATTGCTGGTTGTCTGGGATGTCAGTACTGCTTCGCCCACGAGGGCGCTTGCGTGCAGAAGGATGACATGGCCAACGTGATCGAGTCGCTGAAAGACGCCGACATGGTTGTCTTCGCTTCGCCTATCTACTGGTTTGATATCACTGCGCAGGAGAAGGCCGCCATCGACCGCCTGTACGCCTTCGGTGCCACGGGCTTCCCGTTCACCAAGACGGCCCTTTTGCTCGATAGCCACAGCGAGGGCGTCTATGATGCGGCGATCGCTATGTACAAGTCGACCTGCGCGTACTGCAAGTGGGAGGACCAGGGCATTGTCACCATCAGCGGTATGACCGAGCGCGACAGCATGGCCTCCTCGCCCAAGTTGGAAGAGGTGCGAGAGCTCGCTCGCAAGCTCGCCTAAGGACAAGAAGAACGCATGGCAATCAGCGTTGGTGGAAAATGCTTGCTATCCTTACCAAGAGGAATGCTGATTACCATGCGTTGATGCTTCCGCGGACAATTCCGGCGTGCTAAAACGCCTTCTCGTTCAAGAATTCCCTGAACGCGGGAATGTCAAAGCCAACGAGACCACGCCCGCGCTCTCCAATGACGCCGTCCTCCAGGAGGCGGCGTTTGTATTGGCTTGCGTAGTTGCTGGCGACGCCCATGCGTTTGGCTATTTCCGAGACCCTGCTGGGGCCAGAATCGGGCAGCATCGCGAGTAAAAACTCAATGTCTTTATCGGAAAGCTCTCGATAGGTCGTTTCGAGAGAAGCCCGACGTCATGCTTCTCGAGTTGCCTGAAGACGCCATTCATGCCCGTGCGCCAGTTACCCTGAGTCTCCTGAGCAGATGTCCAATCGATGCCGACTGGCTCAATCTGAACGCCGCTTATGCACGCGCGAGACTATGAGAGGCGGCTATCTGCCGCTTCTTTGGTTCGCTCGATAATATCTTCGAGCATGCCTGGCATGGCGGAGACATTTGCTGCGATCCATGGTGGCCCCTTTGCAGGTTTTGCTAGTTTTTGCAACTTTTGCTAATTTTTGCAAGTTTTGCTAACGGTTTAACATGTCTTGTGCCGCGGGATTGCGGGAGTGAAAAACGGGGATTCCTATTATTCCGACTACGTTGCAACGAGCGGGGCCCGGAGCGCGATGTTGCTGCGTTCCGGGCCCCGCTGCATTGTAAAACCATGACGGTTTGGCTGCCGTTGTTTTAGTCAAACAAACTCGGCATGTCGTTTTCTTTCATGAGAGCACCGGCGGAGGGGAGGCTCTGCGCGGTGAACTTCTCGGCCGAGACACCGGCGCCAAGAATCTCCTCGGTTGTGCCGACAGTGGTGACCGAGCGGCCCTTCTTGGCCGTAAAGGCCTGGACGCCCTGCGTGTTGGTGGTCGTCTTGGTCTTGAGCAACGACGTGTTGAAGTTCATCAGGCGGTAGTCGCTCGAGACCAGCGCGATGTCGCGATCTTCCTTGAGCACCTGGGCATACTGCAGCTTGCTGCCGCCATAGATGGCGTTCTTGAGGCGCTTGCGGTTGGTCTTGGTGACGTATCCAGAAAGCGCGACGCGCACCACGCGGCCGTTCTCAAAGACGAATAGCACGTCGGCCTTGTAGTCCTCGGGGTCGATGACCCAGATGACGCTCTCGTCGGGTTCCATCTCAAGATCGGTCGGCAGGTACGAGCCCAGCTGGGCCGACTTGGTGTCCTCAAACGCTGCGACCTTGCACTTGTACACCTGGCTCTTGTTGGTAAAGACCAGCAGCTCGTGGGTGTTGGAGGACGGGAACTCGATAAAGGGTCTGTCGCCGTCCTTGTACTTGAGCGTGGTCGCCTTCTTGAGCACGCGGTCCGTCATCTTCTTAAGGTAGCCGTCGCGCGAGAGCATGATGGTGACCGGGTACTCCTCGACTTCGGGCTCCAGGCTTACCTCGATGACCTCGTGGGGCTCGATCCTGCCCGTGCGACGCGGCATCACATATTTCTTGTTGACCGCAGCCAGCTCGTCGCTGATGACCTTCTTGATGTTCTCCTCGCTGGAGAGGATCTCCTCAAGCTCGGCAATCTCGCCCTCAAGCTTGGCAATGTCCTTGGTGCGGTTGAGGATGTACTCCTCGTTGATGTTGCGGAGCTTAAGCTCGGCAACAAACTCGGCCTGCGTCTCGTCGATGTCGAAACCCTTCATAAGGTTGGGCACGACCTCGGCTTCGAGCTTGGTGCCGCGGATGATGGCGATAGCCTTGTCGATATCGAGTAAGATCGCCTCGAGGCCGTGCAGCAGGTGCAGGCGCTCGGACTTTTTGCCCAGGTCAAAGTTGATACGGCGACGCGTGGACTCAATACGCCACTTGACCCACTCGTGCAGAATCTGGCGCACGCCCATAACACGGGGATAACCGTCGACGAGCACGTTGAAGTTGCACGAGAACGAATCCTGTAGCGTGGTCGAGCGATAGAGCTTAGCCATGAGCTTGTCGGGGTCGACACCGCGCTTAAGGTCGATGGCGATGCGCAGACCCGAGAGGTCGGTCTCATCGCGGATGTCAGCGATTTCCTTGACCTTGCCCTCCTTGGAGAGCTTGACGATGCGCTCGATGATGACATCGGTCTTGGTGGTGTAGGGGATTTCGTAGACCTCGATGATGCGCTCTTCGGGAATCCAGCGCCAGCGGGAGCGAATCTGGAAGCTGCCAAGGCCGGTCTCGATAATCTTTTCCATCTCCTCGCGGCGGTAGATGATCTCGCCGCCAGTCGAGAAGTCGGGCATGGGCATGTACTCGAGCAGGTCGCAGTCGGGGTCTTGCAGGTAGTGCATTGTGGCAGTGCAGACCTCGTTGAGGTTGAAGCCGCAGATGTCGGACGCCATGGCGACGCCGATGCCTTTGTTGGCCGAGACGAGGATGTTGGGGAACGTGGTGGGCAGCAGGCGCGGCTCCTTCATGGCGCCGTCGTAGCTGTCGACGAAGTCGACCGGGTCCTTGTCGATGTCCTTGAAGATCTCGGCGCTGATGGGGGAGAGCTTGGCCTCGGTATAACGCGAGGCGGCGTAGCTCAGGTCGCCCGAATAGTACTTGCCAAAGTTGCCCTTCGACTCTACGAAGGGGGCGAGCAGCGCCTCGTTGCCGGTGGCCAGACGCACCATCGTCTCGTAGATCGCCTGGTCGCCGTGCGGATTGAGGCGCATCGTCTGGCCGACGATGTTTGCGGATTTGGTGCGTCCGCCGGTCAGAAGTCCCATTTTATACATGGTATACAGAAGCTTCCGGTGCGA
>CALLNU010000008.1 GCA_938005465.1 uncultured Collinsella sp. | reverse complement strand
CGAGCGCGTCCGCGCCTTCCTCAACCGCGGCGTGACCGGCGACACCGACATCAACATCATCGACACCGCCGAGTTCGCGATCCCCGGCCTGGACGACGAGTTCCGCGTCATCGTGTCTCCGTGGATCCTCTCCTCGCTGATCACCGATCGCCTTGCCGCTTACTACGAGACGGTCACCAAGCACAACCTTAACTACCGTCGTTACTATCACCAGTTCGATTACTAAGGGCAAATAACGTTTGTGTAATTGGGCCCCGCTCCTATATGGA
The DNA here is from genome assembly GCA_938005465.1 of uncultured Collinsella sp. Classification (GTDB taxonomy): domain Bacteria; phylum Actinomycetota; class Coriobacteriia; order Coriobacteriales; family Coriobacteriaceae; genus Collinsella. The sequence goes on along the minus strand of CALLNU010000008.1, from coordinate 35,212 downwards.
ACGGGGCCCCGTTTGGGTTGGAGAGTAATTATGAGCTACCCCCAGCTTGCCGTTATGAATATCAGCCATCGCTACTTTGATCTTGAGGAGTTCTTTTCTTCGGCGTCGGCTTCGGGCTACACGTGTTGCGAGCTTTGGACCGGGGCGATGCATCTGTATGTCGATTGCCATGGATACGATTCGCTCGAGCAGGTGCGGGAGCTGTCGCAGCAGTATGGGGTTCGGATTGTGGGGCTTTGTCCTGAACAGAACAACCCCAAGCCGTGGAATATCGCGGCGCGCGGGAATGAGGCGCGTGCCCGCACGCTCGCGTACTTTAAGAACGTTGTGGATATCGCGGCGGAACTTGGAGCCGAGCAGGTCATGGTCTCGAGCGGCTGGGCATTTTTGAACGAGCCAATCGAGGACGCGTGGGGTCGAAGTGCCTCGATGCTGCGTGCGATTGCCGAACATGCGGGAGAGCGCGGCGTGCGACTGGTGCTCGAGGCCCTACAGCCGGTTGAGTCGATGATCGTGAACTCGGCGGCCGACACGAAGCGCATGATCGAGGCAGTTGATCATCCGGCACTTAAGGCGTGTCTGGATATAGGCGCTATGGCGGTGGCGGGGGATACCATCGACGATTATTTCGATCTGCTTGGCGATGATGTCGCCCACGTACATTTTGTCGATGTTGCGGCAGATGGCACGACGCATCTTGCCTGGGGTGACGGCGACCGCGATATGCGCGCCGACCTGGATAGGCTGATGGCGCGCGGCTATCGCGGAGTTGTTTCGGCCGAGACCTATGACTGGCGCTATTTTGCCGACCCCGCAGCTGCCGATGCGCAGGTAATGGCAGAGTATCGTCGTGCGATTGGCGCCTAGGTGGGGTTGGGTTGCGGCGATCTGCCCTATGTTTCCAAATGAATACGGCGTGAGCGGCTGCGATGGATTTTCCCCGCAAACACTCTAGTATGCTAAAGTACCCAGAAGACCGGCGGAGCTCTGCCGGTCTTCTGCTCTATATGAAACACAGCATGAGGAGGCTCACCAGATGACGGCCACACCGTGGGGATTCCGGGACATATTGCCCGAGGAGGCTCAGGCGCGCGAGGAGATCGCATGTACGGTGAAGGGCTGCTTCAGGGGGCATCATTACCTTCCGGTCGAGACACCGCTGCTCGAGGACAAGGGTTCGCTCGAGGAAGGCGGCCGCATTGCGGATACGCCGTTTAAGCTCTTTGATGACGACGGTCGCCTGCTGGTGGTCCGTCCCGACAACACGCTGCCGATCGTTCGCCTGGTTTCGACTCGCATGCGCGCGGCCGACCTGCCTCTACGTCTTCGCTACGAGGCGCCGGTGGTTCGTGAGTGCCAGCGCAATGCCGGCGGCTCGCGTCAGTTTACGCAACTGGGTTTTGAGCTTATCGGTGTGGGCGACACTGCGGGCGATGTCGAGATCGTCTCGCTCGTGGCCGAGGCCGTGCGTAAGCTGGCACTGCCCGATGCGCGCATTATCGCGGGCAGCGTGCGTCCGTTTAAGGAACTGCTCGCGGCGTGCGAGGATCGCGAACTGGCCGCCGAGGCCCTGCGCTGCGTGCACGCCAACGACTTTGTGGGCCTCGATGCCCGCGTGGCGGCAAGCACCGAGTCCGATGCCGTCAAGGCCGCCATTTGCGAGCTGCCGCGTCTGCACGGCGGTGCCGAGGTGCTCGACCGCGTGGACGCGCTGCTGGAGGCCGCCGGTATCGTCGCGCCGCTGACGCGCGAGCTGCGTGCCCTGGTCGAGGGCCTGGCACCCGAGGACGCCCAGGTGCTGTCATTCGACTTCTCCATCATGAACTCTTTCGATTACTACACGGGCCTGGTCTTTAAGGCCTATGCCGGCGGCCTGCCCGATCCGGTGGGCTCGGGCGGTCGCTACGACTCCATCTTTACCGGCGCATTTGGCGACGGTATCGAGGTGCCGGCGGCGGGCTTCGCCTTTTCGCTCGAGCGCCTGGAGGCCGCGCACACCTCGGCCGAGGATGCCGCTTCCGACGGCGATCACGCCGCGGGCCGTGGCGCCGAGGGACCGCTGCGCATCGCCGTGCCCAAGGGCTCGCTTAAGGCTGACACGCTCGACGTGCTCGAGGCCGCGGGCCTGGATGTCTCTGAGCTGCGTGACCCCGGCCGTCATCTAATCGTGCGCGGTCGCGACACGCGTGCCGGCGAGGGCGTGGTCGGAGATATCGAGTTTGTCATTGTGCGCCCCAGCGACGCGCCTGCCTTTGTGGGCTGCGGCGGCGCCGACTGCGGCATCTGCGGTTGGGACTCGCTTATCGAGGCAGACCTCAACCTGCTGCAGCTGGTCGATCTGGGCTACGGCCTGTGCACGTTTATCGAGGCGGAGCCCGCGTGGCGCGCCGGCCAGGCCGAGCGCAACTATGCTCGCCGTGGGTCGCTTCGCGTGGCAACCAAGTACCCGCGCATCGCGAGTGCCTGGTATGCCGAGCGCGGTGTGAATGCCGATATCGTCTCGCTGCACGGCAACATCGAACTGGGCCCCATTGTCGGCATGACCGATCGCATCGTGGACATCACCGCCACGGGCGCCACGCTGCGCGATAACGACCTGGTCATCACCGGCCGCATTATGGACTGCACGGCCCGCTTCTTCGTCAATCCGGGTGCCGCACGTCTGGATCCGCGCGTGCGCAATCTGGCAGATCGCTTGGCCGCGGCCGTGAAGGACAAGCATTTTGAGCCCGTTGCGGGCTCGGCGCAGTAGCGCGAGCACGCACGGGCGCCCCAACGTCCGGGCTGCGGGCCGACTGGCGCCGTTGTCCGGTCTCTCGTTTTTCGAACACAACCTCGACCGATAGGGGATACCGATATGAAGACCATCAAGCTTGCTCCCGGTGAGCGCCTCGTTACCAACCAGCTCAACCGTAAGGGAGTGCTACCGCAAAACATCGTCGACGCCGCCCGCGATATCGTGGCCAACGTGCGCGCCAGCGGCGATGCCGCGGTGCGCGACTATTGCCAGCGCTTTGACGGCGTTGAGCTGCAGAGCTTCCGTCTGCCGCAAGAGCAGGTCGATGCCGCGCTCGAGGGCCTCGATCCCGCTTTTGTCGCCGCGCTCGAGAAGGCCGCGCGTCAGATTCGTGAGTTCCACCAGCGCGAGGTCGAGCAGAGCTGGTTTACCACGCGCCCGGACGGCACGATGCTCGGCGTTAAGGTGACCCCGCTCGCGGCGGCCGGCATCTACGTGCCGGGCGGCCGCGCGCAATATCCCTCCACGGTGCTCATGAATGCCATTCCCGCCAAGGTCGCCGGCGTCAAACGCGTGGTCATGGTGACCCCGCCGCAAAAGGACGGCCTGATCAGCCCCTACACGCTCGCCGCGGCTAAGCTCGGCGGCGTGGACGAGATCTATATGGTGGGCGGCGCTCAGGCCGTGGCGGCGCTCGCGTACGGTACCGAGACCATTCCGCGCGTCGAGAAAATCACCGGTCCGGGCAACGCTTTTGTTGCCGCTGCCAAGCAGATTGTCTCGGGCGATGTGGGCATCGACATGGTCGCCGGCCCGTCCGAGGTCTGCGTGCTGGCCGATGCTACGGCCAAGCCCATGGTAGTCGCGGCAGACCTGATGGCCCAGGCCGAGCACGATCCGCTGGCAGCCTGCTATCTGGTGACTTGCGACGAGCAGTTTGCGCGTGAGGTCGAGGCGGGTATCGATATTCTGGTAGCGCAGTCGCCGCGTGCCGAGATCACGCGTGCCTCGCTAGACAATGAAGGCACCATCGTGGTGGCCGCCGACATGGCTGCCGCCGTCGAGGCGGTGAACACCGTGGCGCCCGAGCACCTGGAGCTGCACTGCAAGGATGCGATGGGCCTGCTTGGCGGTATTCGCAACGCCGGCGCCATCTTTGTGGGCGCTTGGAGCTCCGAGCCGCTCGGCGATTACGTTGCCGGCCCCAATCACACGCTACCGACCGGCGGCACGGCCATGTTCTCCAACCCGCTTTCGGTGGAGGAGTTCGTCAAGCGCTCGAGCGTCATTTGCTATACGCCTGAGGGCCTGCTCTCCGACGCTCCCGCTACGCAGCGTTTGGCCGAGGCCGAGGGCCTGTGGGCACACGCGCTTTCTGCCGCACTGCGTCGCCGCGTGTTGGAGCAGGGCGAGGATGCCGTGAGCGCCGAGTCGCTCGCCGCGGCCGACCTGACCAAGGTTGCCTGGCCGGGCGACGCCGTGGCGACGGTTGCCGAGGGTGTGGACCTGGCGGCTGCGGGCGCGGATGGCGTTGGCGCGACTGGCAAGGAGGCCTAATATGGCCGAGCTCACGCCCCGTATGAAGGAGCTCGTCCAGCCCTACTTGGCCGGCATTGAGCCCTACGATCCCAACTTTACGCCCACGCGCATCAATCTTTCGGCCAACGAGAACACCTATCCCGTGCCGGCTGGCGTGCGCGAGGCGGTTGATGCGGCCTTGGCTGCCACACCGCTCAACCGCTATCCCGATCCCATGTCCAACGACCTGCGCGACGAGCTTGCCGCTTGGCATGGTGTGGCGCGCGAGAATGTCTGCGTGGGCAACGGCGGCGACGAGCTGCTCTATAACTACCTGTTGGCGTTTGGCGGCGCGGGACGGACCCTGCTCAACTGCCCGCCGTGCTTTAGCGAGTATGCCTTCTTTGCGTCTCTGTGCCAGACCGAGGTGCGCGACGTGTGGCGCGACCCGGCGACCTTTGAGCTCGATCAGACAGCCGTGCTTGCGGCGGCGCCCGAGTGCAACCTGGCAATCGTGACCTCGCCCAATAACCCCACGGGTGATGTGGCGCCGCTCGACTTTGTCGCGGCGCTGTGCGATGCGTGCCCCGGCATGGTAATGGTCGACGAGGCCTACGTTGAGTTTGCCGACGATTCGTTTGGCGCGGCCACCACGGCGCAAGGCCTTATCGCCGAGCATCCCAACCTGGTGATTCTGCATACGCTGTCCAAGGCGTTTGGCGCTGCCGGTACGCGTCTGGGTTACGTGATCGCGGCGCCGGAAGTCATCGACGTGTTCGCGGCGATTCGCCAGATCTATTCGGTCAATGTGCTGAGCCAGGCCGCCGCGCTTGCCTGCGTGCGTGCCCGCGATGCGTACGCGCCCGTGGTGGCGCAGGTCGCAACCGAGCGCGAGCGCGAACTGTGTGCCCTGCACGCAATGGCTGCCGAGGGTCTGCCCGTGGAGGCGTGGCCGAGCGCGGCGAACTTTGTGCTCGTGCGCACGCCGCATGCCACGCACGTGCGCGAGCGTCTGCGCGACGAGTATTCGATTTTGGTGCGCGACTTTAGCTACGCGCCGGGGCTCGCGGACTGCCTACGCATTACCGTGGGTACCCCACAGGAAAACGACGAGGTGCTGGCTGCGTTTGCCGCGCTGGTGAAGGAGGAGATGTAGATGGACCGCTATGCCGAGGTGACCCGCAAGACGGGCGAGACCGACATTGTCGTAAAGCTCGACCTGGACGGAAGCGGCGTGTGCGATATCTCGACCGGCGTGCCGTTTTTCGACCACATGCTCAACGCTTTTGGCCGCCATGGTCTGTTCGATCTGACGGTGCACGCGGTGGGCGACGTGGAGGTCGATGCGCACCACACCGTCGAGGACGCGGGTATTGTGCTGGGCGAGGCGTTTTGCCAGGCGCTGGGCGACAAGGCGGGCATTACGCGCTTTGCCGACGCGGCGATCGCCATGGACGAGACACTTGTGATGGCTGCTGTTGATATTTCGGGCCGCGGGCAGGCCTACTGCGAGCTGCCCGTGCCGACCGAGCGCGTGGGCAGCTTCGATACCGAGCTGGCCGTCGAGTTCTTCTACGCCTTTGCGCGTGACGCCAAGCTCACGCTGCACGTGCGCGAGCTGGCGGGCAGCAACTCGCATCACATTATCGAGGCTGCCTTTAAGGCCGTGGGCCGCACGATGCGCCACGCCTGCGAGCTCGATCCCCGCGTGCAGGGCATCCCCAGCACCAAGGGATCGCTGTAACCGCAACAAAGGCAAAAACCACTACGAAGGTGCCTGTCCCCTTTGTGGTGGTTTTGGACGATGAGATAAGGGAGGGGTCGCGTGGGCGAACCGAAGATCGTGGTGGTCGACTACCACAAGGGCAACTTGTCGAGCGTTGTGCGCGGGCTTGCGCGCGCCGGTGCCGTCGCCTGCACGTCGGACGACCCAGAGCAGATCCGTAACGCCGACGGCTTGGTCATCCCGGGCGTGGGCGCGTTCTATGACGCGATCGCCTTTATGCGCCAGAGCGGCGAGGCGGACGCGGTGCTCGACGCCGTCGCCGCCGGAACTCCGTTGCTCGGCATCTGCCTGGGCCTTCAGTTGTTTTTTGAGCGCGGCAACGAGGGCGTTCCTGCGAGCGAGAGCGCGGTCGCCGACGGCAACGCCTCCGAGCGGGCCGGTGCCCTCTGGGTCGATGGCCTGGGTATTATGCGCGGTTCGTGCACGCGCCTGGAGTCGAGCCGCCTGAAGGTGCCGCACGTGGGCTGGGACCAGGTGCACATGACGCCCGCCGGTGCGGCCGATCCGCTGCTTACTGGTTTTGCCGAGGGTGCCAACATGTACTTCACCCACAGCTACGCGGTGGCCGACGATTCCGATGCCGCCGATGTGCTGGCGCGCACGCACTATACGCGGAGCTTCCCGTGCATCGTGCGCCATGGCAACGTGTGGGGCTGCCAGTTCCATCCCGAGAAATCCTCCGCGCTGGGTCAGCGCATCCTTAAGAACTTCGTCAACATCGTCGAGGAGGCCGGCCGATGATCCTGTTTCCCGCAATCGATCTGATCGGCGGCAAGGTCGTGCGCCTGGAGCGCGGCGACCGCAGCCGCTGCAAGGTATATTCCGACGACCCCGTGGCAGTCGCCCGCTCGTTTGCCGAGCAGGGTGCGAGCTGGGTGCACGTCGTCGACCTGTCCGCCGCCTTTGGCGAGGACGAGGACGCGCGCGCTGCTAACTCGGCGGCGATTAAGGCCATCTGCGGCGTCGACGGTCTGTCTGTGGACGTGGGCGGCGGCGTCCGCTCGCTCGCGCGCATCGACGAGTTGGCCGGCTACGGTGCGCGTCGCATTGCGCTGGGCACCGTGCTGGTGACCGAGCCGGGTTTTGCCGAGGTGGCGGCCCAAGGCTTTGGCGAGCTGCTGGTGGCAGACATCGCCGCGCGCGACGGCCAGGTCAAGGTGAACGGCTGGCGTGATGGCGCGGGCGTGGCACTCGACGATGCCGTGGCACAGCTCACCGAGCTGGGTTTTAAGCATCTGGTGTATACCGACATCGCGCGCGATGGCATGCAGACGGGCATCGATGTGGCGGCGTATCGCCATGTTGCCAAGGTCGCGGGCTTTCCTGTCGTGGCTTCGGGCGGCATCTCTACGCTCGACGACATTCGCGCGCTGGCTGCGGTGAGTGAGGGCGCGATTGAAGGTGCTATTACCGGTCGCGCGCTCTACGAGGGCAACTTTACGCTGGTACAGGCGCTGGCCGCCGCCCGAGGGGAGGAGTAGCCCATGCTTACCAAACGTGTGATTCCCTGCCTGGACGTCAAGGACGGCCGTGTGGTCAAGGGCGTCAACTTTGTGAGCTTGCGCGATGCGGGCGATCCGGTGGAGCTGGCGCGCGCCTACGACCGCGAAGGTGCGGACGAGGTTGTCTTCCTGGACATTACCGCCACGAGCGACAACCGCGCGACGACCATCGAGATGGCGGCGCATGCGGCCGAGGAGCTCGCTATTCCCTATACCGTGGGCGGCGGCTTTCGCGACCTGGCGGGCATGCGCACCATGGTTGCAGCCGGCGCCGACAAGGTGTCGCTTAACTCTGCCGCCGTGCGCGATCCGTCGTTGATTAGCCAGGCTGCCGCGGCGTTTGGCAGCCAGGCCGTGGTCGTGGCGATCGATGCCAAGCGTGTGGGCCTGCCCGGCGAGCCGGGTGCCGATAGGTGGGAGGTCTTCACGGCGGGCGGTCGCAACGCCACGGGTATCGATGCGGTGGCGTGGGCCGAGGAAGCGGCTCGTCGCGGCGCCGGCGAGATCTTGCTCACCAGCATGGACCGCGACGGCACCAAGGCCGGCTTTGACCTGGCGCTCACCCGCGCCGTGGCCCGCGCGGTGCCAATCCCCGTCATCGCGAGCGGCGGCGTGGGCACGCTCGAGCATTTTGCCGAGGGCGTGATCGAGGGCGAGGCCGATGCCGTGCTGGCGGCGAGCGTCTTTCACTTTGGAACCTTCAGCATTCGCGAAGTCAAAGAGTACATGGCGTCTCAAGGCATCCCTGTGAGGCTGGACTTCTAATGCTGTGGGCTGCGCTGCGGCTTGTCCAGGCATCGCATCTTGCCGCTCAAACCGTCGCTCGCGTACCAAAGTACGCGTCGCTCCTCTTTCGCGGCAACCTGCGGCACCTGGACAACCCTCGCCGACCTGTGGGGTTTACGGTAATTACTTGGGAGAAATGATGACTGAGGTAGTAGAAGCGGCGGATCTTAAATACGATGCCAACGGGCTGATTCCTTGTGTGGTTCAGCAATATGACACCGGCGAGGTGCTTATGGTTGCCTGGATGAATGAGGAATCGGTGGGGCTGACGCTCAAGACCGGTACCACGTGGTTTTGGAGCCGTAGCCGTCAGGAGCTCTGGAACAAGGGCGCGACGAGCGGCAATATGCAGGAGGTCAAGGAGCTCTGGGCCGACTGCGATAGCGATACGCTGCTGGTCAAGGTCGACTCGCCGGGTCCGGCCTGCCATACCGGCAACCGTACCTGCTTCTTTAAGAAACTCGCGTAGGGCGGGCGCTCGATTAGACGCTCGGCCACCAGAAAGGATTGAACTATGGGTGTGCGCACCGCAAACGTTCAGGATGGAAATATCGGAGAGACGCTGACAAGTCTGGCCGAGGTGATTCACGGTCGTCGTGATGCATCGCCGCAGGAGAGCTATACCGCGCGTCTGCTGACCGACGTCGAGGACGAGCTGCTCAAGAAGCTTGCCGAGGAGGCGAGCGAGGTGATCATGGCCTGCAAGGATAACGATCACGATCACATCCGCTACGAGGCCGGCGACCTGATCTACCACCTGCTCGTGACGCTCGAGCGCTACGGCATCACCCTCGACGAACTGGCCGGCGAACTCAACGCCCGCCGTCACTAGTCTTAGGCGAGGGGCGTGGACTCCCATTCGCCGGTAGGGTGGGGGATGTCGAAGGTTCGATAGCCGCAGTCGTAGGCGTGGGCTTGCGCTTCGCGGATATTCCAGCAGATGTCGCAGGCGCGGTGCGCGTCCGAGCCAAAGGCGATGGGTACCTCGGCGTGGGTGAAGCAACGCAACAGTCCCGTCGAGGGGTAATAGTCGTCGAGGCCCTTGCGCGGCGCGGCGGTCGAGACTTCGACACGGCGACCCGTATCGTGGGCGCATTCGGCCATCTGCTCCCAAAACGGCGCCGCGTCAAAATCGGGCGCAAAGCCTTCCTTCGAAAAGCGCATGACCAGGTCGGGGTGGGCCATTACATCAAAGTTAAGCGGGCTCTCGCAGGCGCGGCACCAGTCATCGACATAGCGCTCCCACACGCCGTGTACCCCCAGGTTTTCCCAAACATGCAGGTTAGTGTCGTCGTCGATCCAGCCGCAGCGCGAATCGGATGTATCGGGGCGAGCGACGTCCTCCGTTCCCGCCGTGCCCGCGGCGCCGGCCATGATATCGCCCGGATCGCCAATCCAGTGCACACTGCCCAAGCGCACTATGGCACCCGCGGACCAGCGTTCAACCAAAGGCTCGCAACCTTCGTACCAGTCGCATTCAAAGCCATAGATAAGCTCGAGCTCCGGCGCGATCTGCGCGGCGAGCTTGCGGGCGTCCTCAAATGCTAGGCGATGCGCCGTCAGGTCGCCCTCGACAACTTGCACTTCGCAGTTGGCGTCCATGCTGGCGGGCAGGGTGAGGTGGTCGGTCGAGACCATAATGCGGCAGCCGGTGGCCGCGGCGGCGCGGATGTTCTCCTCAAACGTGGCATGGCCGTCCGAAAACGAAGTGTGGGTGTGGCAATCGATCAGCGGGCAGGCAGACATGGCGGCTCCTTAGCGTCAAGCGAATCCGCTTCATTGTAATGGCGCAGCTCTCAACACGCCGGGCACGCGGGGGGTCGAAATCGATTGGAAAGGCTGCGCGGCGCGCGGTGCGGCCTCGCTTGCGCTCTCAAAACATGTACATCAGCCTCCAAAAGCTGCAAATAATGACATGTTTGGAGGCTGATGTACATGTTTGGATTGGGGCGAGGGCGGCGACGGACGAAAGTCGCGCCTGTGCCACGTCCGATGTGCTAGCGTTTGGGTGAATAAAACGAGCCCGTGCGGAAAGGATCCGGACCGTATGCCATGCGATAGCAAATCTCCGCTGTCCCGCGAGACCGATGCGCCCGAGACCATCGTCAAGCTGGAGTGCGACATCGACGATGCGTCGCCCGAGGTGCTCGCCTATGCCGCCGACCGCTTGCGCGAGGCGGGCGCCCGCGAAGTGCACTGGCTGCCTCTCTACTGCAAAAAAGGTCGTCCCGGCTGGCAGCTGCAGGTAATCTGCGCCTGCGAGGACATTGACCGTCTGCAGATGATCATCTTTTTGGAAACCACGACCAACGGCATCCACCGCCAGGTTATGGAGCGCGTCTGTCTGCCGCGTCGTTTTGAGCAGGTGGCGACGCCTTGGGGCGAGGTGGCCGTTAAAGTAGCCATCCTGCCCGACGGCAGTGAGCGTGCGGCGCCCGAGTACGAGGACTGCTCCCGCCTCGCTCGCGAGCACAACGTGCCGCTCCAACGCGTGATGCAGGCGGCCCAGAGCGCGGCACTGCGATTTGAATAGCGCGGCCGGCGACATCCTGCGCCCAGTCATATCAACCCCACCCGAAAGGACTCCCCATGAAATACCTCATCGCTTCCGACATTCACGGCTCGGCATATTGGACCGAACGCCTGGTCGCCGCCATCGAGTCCGAGCAGCCCGACCGCATCGTGCTGCTGGGCGACCTGCTCTACCACGGTCCGCGCAACGACCTGCCGCGCGATTACGCCCCCAAGCGCGTGATCCCGCTGCTCAACGCCCTGGCCGACCGCATCATCGCGGTGCGCGGCAACTGTGACGCCGAGGTCGACCAGATGGTCCTCGACTTTCCCGTCATGGCCGACTACGCCACGCTGTTCGACGAGACCGGCCGCGAGCTGTTCCTGACGCACGGCCATGTCTTTGGCGCCGGCATGCACAACAGCGTCGACCATGCGCCCGCGTTGCCCGAGGGCTCCGCGCTCGTCTACGGTCACACGCACACCAAGGTTAACGAGGCAAGCGAGGCGCACCCGGGCCTGTGGCTCTTCAACCCCGGCAGCGTGAGCATTCCCAAGGACGGCACGCACAGCTACGGCATCTACGAGGGCGGCGCGTTCCGTCACGTGATCCTGGAGGAGGAGTAACCATGGCGCAGCACATGGATCAGCAAAATGCCGAGGGTTCGCGCGACCTGTCCACGCTGGTCGACGCGTCGGCCGAGCTGCAGCATCTGGTGCAGACCATCTGGCGCCTGCGTCAGCCCGATGGCTGCCCGTGGGACCGTGAGCAGACGCACCACAGCATCGGCAAGAACATGATCGAGGAGGCCTACGAGGCACTCGACTGCATCGAGGCGGACGACGCGGTTCACCTACGCGAGGAGCTGGGCGACGTGCTCATGCAGGTCGTGCTGCATGCGCAGATTGCGGCGGACGCCGGCGAGTTTACGCTGGCCGACGTGGCGCGCGATATCGACGCCAAGCTCATCCGACGCCATCCGCACGTGTTTGGCGATGTGGATGCCGAGAGCTCCGACGAAGTGCTCAAGATTTGGGATGAGGTCAAGCTTGCCGAGAGGGCTGCCAAGGACAAGGCCGTGGCGGCGGGCGAGGCCGCGCCCGAGGGTCTGCTCGACGGCGTGCCCACGCATCTGCCGGCGCTGATGCAGGCTCAGAAGGTGTCGCGCAAGGCGGCTGCCGTGGGCTTTGAGTGGGAGACGGTCCAGGATGTGTGGGACGAGGTCGCCGAGGAGCGTGCCGAGTTTGAGGCCGAGGCCCCTGGCTCGCCCGAGCACGAAATGGAGTTTGGCGATCTGCTCTTTGCCCTGGTCAACGTCGCGCGCAAGGAGGGTATCGACGCCGAGAGCGCCCTGCGCGCGAGCACGGCCAAGTTTCGCCGTCGCTGGGCTGCGATGGAACAGATGGCGGCCGATGCCCACGTTGATCTTGCCGAGCTTTCGACCCATGGGCTCAACGACCTGTGGGACGCAGCAAAGGCAGGGGAGTAAGACTGCGGGAACGACGGGCTGACACGCCTCATCGTTCCCGCTAAATTTTTCGAAAATCAAGTGTATCCCTCGGCTAACTTAGGGCATAATGCAAAAAGTGCGACAAGGCTAACTTATGAACCTGCGCGCCTCTACAGCGTGCAAGCCGCGTCGCCAAGCATTCAACCCGTTTCCAAGTGAGAGGGAGACAACATGAGCGATATTTTGGACGTCTACGGTCGCGAGGTGCTCGACAGCCGCGGCAATCCCACCGTCGAGGTCGAGGTCGTGCTCGAGGACGGCAGCTTTGGCCGCGCAATGGTGCCTTCGGGTGCTTCGACCGGCGCCTTTGAGGCCTGCGAGCTGCGCGATGGCGACAAGGGCCGCTACCTGGGCAAGGGTGTTTTGCAGGCCGTCGAGCACGTCAACAACGAGTGCGCTAACGCCGTCGTGGGCCTCGACGCCTTCGATCAACGCGCCGTCGATGCCGCGCTGATTGCCGCGGACGGTACCCCCAACAAGACCAAGCTCGGTGCCAACGCCATCCTGGGCGTGTCGCTGGCCGTCGCCCGCGCCGCTGCCGAGTCGGCGGGCCTGTCACTGTACCAGTACCTGGGCGGCGTCAACGCCCATCTGCTGCCCACGCCCATGATGAACATCCTCAACGGCGGCGTGCATGCCGACAATAACGTTGACTTCCAGGAGTTTATGATCATGCCGGTGGGCGCCCCGAGCTTTGCCGAGGGCCTGCGTTGGTGCGCCGAGGTCTACCACACCCTCAAGGGCGTGCTGCACGAGGCCGGCCTGGGCGGCGGCGTGGGCGACGAGGGCGGCTTTGCCCCCAACCTTAAGACCAATGCCGAGCCGTTCGAGTACATCACCAAGGCCGTGGAGAAGGCCGGCTTTAAGCCCGGCGTCGACTTCATGTACGCCATGGACCCGGCCTCGACCGAGTTCTACAACGCCGAGACCGGCATGTACGAGCTCAAGGGCGAGGGCGTGGAGTACACGAGCGCCCAGATGGTTGATTACTGGGAGAAGCTCGTCGACACCTATCCCATCATCTCCATCGAGGACGGCATGGCCGAGGAGGACTGGGACGGCTGGGTCGAGCTTACCCGCCGCATTGGCAATAAGGTGCAGCTCGTAGGCGACGACCTGTTCGTCACCAACACCGAGCGCCTCAAGAAGGGCATCGAGCTGGGTGCCGCCAACGCGATCCTGGTCAAGGTCAACCAGATCGGCACGCTCACCGAGTCGCTCGAGGCCATCGAGACTGCCAAGGAGGCCGGTTACGCTTGCATCGTGAGCCACCGCTCCGGCGAGACCGAGGACTCCACGATCGCCGACTTGGTCGTGGGCGTCAACGCCGGTCAGATTAAGTCGGGCGCCCCGTGCCGCAGCGACCGTATCGCCAAGTACAACCAGCTCATCCGTATCGAGGACGAGCTCGAGGGCAGCGCGCACTACGCCGGCAAAGCAGCGTTCTACAACATTCGCTAAACAAGTGGTGCGCGCGGGGGGCGGGGTTGACTCAACTCCGCTCCACTTCTGATGGCCGCCATTGGGCGCTGGGCCATATGGCTCAGCGCCTTTTTTATGTCGAGCAAAGGCTGGCGAAGGCAGTGCGGGCGCTCGTGCTATAACTAAAGGACTTAGCGCAAACAAACCTCAACCGCACAAGGCGCACATGGATCAGATTTACGACAACAGGTACTATTCCGCCGGTTCGCGTGAGCCGTCGCCTCGCCGTGCGCGCACGGTGCAGCTCGGTGGGTCCGCCTACGCCGGTGCCGACCGCTCCGCGCAGCGCCCGACAAGTACCTCGCGCTCCAATGCTCAAATGAATACTTCGACAGATGGACCAGTGCGCCCGGCACGTTCGTCGCATGCTCAGCGCTCGTCGGCTCAAACGCACGATAGGTCGAGCAGGCCCTCGAACCGTCTTTCAGGCTCGGACTTCATGCATTACGCCAACGACAACGCGGTGGTCAAAGCAATCTACGACTTTACCCACGGTCCTCAGCGAGGGCTGTTTGTTGGCATTGTCGTTGCCCTGGCGCTCGTGAGCCTGTATTTCCCCGTGCGTGACCTGTATGTGGCAAAACGCTCGAGCGACATCTTGGCCAAGCAGGTCGAGATTCGCGAGCAATATAACGACGACCTGCAAAAAAGCGTCGACAAGCTGCTTTCGGAGGAGGGCATTAAGGACGCGGCATCCGAGGACCTGGGCCTGGTGATGCCCGGCGAGAAGAGGATTGAAGTGCAGGGCCTGGACGACGATTCGGATTCGTCGTCGAGCAAAAAATCCTCAAACGCCAAGAAGGCCAGCGAAGTTGCCAAGGAAATCGAAGAAGTCGGTAAGGACGTGCCGTGGTACATCCAGGCGCTCGACATGCTGTTTGGGTTTAACGGTGTCGAGGGCCAGACGGTCGTGTCCAACGGCAAATAGCGCCCGGAGGGGAGCCCGCAATGACAAATTGCAAACGCCATAAGGTGGCCGCGATCGACCTGGGAACGGTGTCGTCGCGACTGGTGTTGGCCCAGGTCGAGGGCGGAGCGATCGTGGACTCGTCCAAGCATACCGAGATTACCGACCTGGGTGAGGGCGTGGACGCGACGGGTCGTTTTTGCGAGGCGGCCGTTGAGCGCGTGCTCGCTGCGTGTCGCATGTTTGTGGACGAGGCTCGTGCCTTTGGGGCCGCGTGCATCTGCACCACCTGCACGAGCGCCGCGCGCGATGCGTCCAACGCCGCACTGCTGCTGGACGGTCTGCGCGATCTGGGGCTCGAACCGCAGGTGATTCCGGGCGAGGTCGAGGCACGCCTGACGTTTTTTGGCGTGGCGCACGACTTTGCCGGCGAGCGCATCATTGTTGCCGATTCGGGCGGCGGATCCACGGAGCTTGCGACGGGCGTGTACGCGCCGGAGCGCGGGGTCTTTGCGCTGGAGGGAACGCGTTCGCTGGACATCGGTTGCCGTCGCGTGACGGAGCGGTTTTTCTCGGCGCTGCCGTCTGCGGACGGCGAGCTTACTGCCGCTGCCGCGTGGGCAGGTGAGCAGTTCGCCGCCTATTTTGAAGGCCTGCCCAGCGATTTTGAGCGCGCCGAGCGCCTCGTTGCGGTGGGCGGTACCGTCACCACGCTCGTGGCGCTGGTCCACGAACTGGAGCCGTACGACTCGAGCTTTGTGCACCTGCGCGAGCTTTCGCTGGACCAGGTTTCGGCCGCTATCGAGCGCATGTCCACGCTGGACGTGGAGGGCATCGCCGCGCTGCCGGGCGTGCAGTCCAAGCGTGCAGGCGTGATTCTCGCTGGCGCCGTGGTGATTCGCGAGCTCATGCGAGCCGGCGGCTACGACACGCTCACCGTAAGCGAGAACAGCCTCCTCGCCGGCATGGCCGCCACCATCAACGAGGTTCTCGACGGCGCGACTCCCACCATCGCCTGGACCCCGAGCCTGAGTGCTCTTTAACCGTCTTCCTCTGAGTTGCGGTGAAATAGTTCCTAAATAAGCTGGTAAACGGTATAAACAGGATCTATTCCACCGCAACTTAGAGCTCTGCCGGCGTGTAAAAGAAACGAGCCCGCATCCCCGGGGGACGCGGGCCCGTAAAAACCAAATGGTAGGGGCGGTGGGACATCCGCGCATTTGCTGCGCAAATACGCACCGGCTTCGGCCGCCTGTCGGCGCCCTCGCCGGCTCGCTACGGACGCTGCGCGTCCGCTTGACGCTCGCCCCCTCGCGGGTTCGAGTCCCACCGGCATCTAAAAGAAACGAGCCCGCATCCCTGGGGGACGCGGGCTCGTAAACAATACGTGGTAGGGGCGGTGGGACTCGAACCCACAATCCTTGCGGCGAGAGATTTTAAGTCTCCTGCGTATGCCAATTCCGCCACGCCCCCGTGAGACTAGAAGTCTAGCACAAGCCGTCCGTTACGCGTTGACGGCCATCGAGTGTTGGCCCGACTTCTCCAGGAACTCCTGGAACTTGGCTTCGTCGCCCTTGTTCTTGTACTGCAGGGCCAGCAGGTATTCCAGGCGGCAGCTCTTGACCTTGTCGTCACCGGCATCCTTGAGCATGCGCTCCAGCTCGGGAATGTCGTTGTGGCGCTTGAGGATCATCGTGTCGTACATCAGCTGGCACTCGTGCGCGACCGCCTCGGCCTGACCGCCCTCAAAGCCCTTGATCTCGTGCAGAAGCTCCTTGGACTTTTTGCGGTCCTCCTGGCCAACGTAGTAGTTAAAGGCCTTAATGACCAGGTCGACGCGCTGCATCTTGGGGAGGTTGAGCCCCAGCAGCAGGTCGAACATCTCGCTGGCGCGCTCGTGGTCCTCGCGCAGCAGATAGGAGTTCAGACGCAGGTAGTCGCGGTTGTAGCGCGGGTACAGCATGCTGGTGAGTTTGCCGTCGAGCAAACGATCGAACTCGTCCCACTGCTTGGCAGCCATAAGCTGCTGCAGACGCTTAAACGTGGTGCGTTTTTTGACGCTAAAGAATACTGACACAGCGATACAGATGATAACGACGGCGGTCCAGAGGGTGCGGGAATCGGGCATTTCAGAGTCCTTAGTCGCTCGTAAAACAAGCGGTATGACAACACGTACTAGATGTATTATACGCAGCGCGCAAGCAAACTAGCATAAAAGCTTATCGAGGCTGAGTGCCATCGCTCGCTGCGGTACACTTACCTAAAGTAAACCATGAAGGGAGACATTACCTATGAAGAAGATCGTTTTGGCTTGCGGTGCTGGCGCTGCTACTTCCACGCTCGTTGCCCAGAAGGTCGCCACCTTGCTCGACGCCAACGGTTACGCCGACAAGTACGAGATCGTGCAGTGCGCCATCTCCGAGGCCAAGGACTACTGCGACGAGGGCGCCGACCTGCTGATCGCCACCACCGTTGCCCCCGAAGGCCTCACCTGCCCGTACGTGAGCGGCGTGCCCTTCATGACCGGCATGAACCGCGTTGCTGCCGAGAAGGCCGTTCTCGACGTTATGGCTCAGTAGGCGCTGCCTGTATGAATGAGCAGAGCGCCAATCCGGTCGAGCTCTTTGGCATGCGCGTTGCCCATGTGGGCATTAACGCCACCGACCCGGCAGATGCCTTGGAGATCGCGGAGCTGTTCTCGACGATGATGGGCCTGCCCGTTATCGAGACCCCCGTTTCGTACTTTAACGATTCGCTGGTCGAGGTCATGAAACAGAACGGTCGTGGCACCAAGGGCCACATTGGCTTTGCCGTCAACGACATCGATGCGGCCGAGAAGTGGGTTGCCGAGCGCGGGCTCGAGGTCAACGAGGAGTCGCGCGTGCTGCTGCCCGACGGCGGCACCAAGCTCGTGTACTTTAAGCGCGAGTTCGCCGGCTTCGCCGTGCATCTGTGCCGCGAGTAGCGCACAAGCTGCCATAGCTAGCAAAAAGGGATAGGGCCGCGTGGCCCTATCCCTTTATTTATGCCGAGGGGCTTCCTACCGCGGCAGGCGAATCGTAAAGCGGCTGCCGACGCCCTCGACCGAGGTCACGCCGATGACGCCGCCATGGCTATCGACGATCCACTTGGCAATGGCAAGCCCCAGACCCGAGCCCTGCGCGCCGGCATCGCGTGCGTTGTCGGCGCGGTAGAACCGTTCAAACGCGTGAGCTGCGGATTCCTGGTTCATGCCGATGCCCTCGTCCTCAACACTTATGTCGATCGTGTCCGCGCCCGCATCCGGCGTTATGCCAAATGTGACGGTCGTTCCCGCATCCGAGTACTTGGCGGCGTTTTGCACGATCACGCGCAGAGCCTGCTTCACGAGCGCCACGTCGACGGGCGCGTCGCAGCGCGGGTCGCTGGCAAGCGCAGCGTCAGAAGCCAGCCGATACGTGTGCTCGGTATCGATCATCTGCGATTCTTCGCATACCTCGCTGACCAGTGCAGCCAAGTTGGTATGCGCGCGCCGCAGGACCGTGCGCCCGGCATCGCCGCGCGACAAAAACAGCAGCTGCTCCACAAGCTCTTGCATGTGCTCGCTTTCGGCTTTAAGGGACGCGATGGATTCCGCCAGCACGTCCGGGTCGTCCTTACCCCAGCGGTCGAGCATGTTCACGTAGCCCTGAATCACCGCGATGGGCGTGCGCAGCTCGTGGCTCGCGTCGTTGACAAAGCGCATCTGCTGCAGTTTGGCCTCTTGCATCTGGCGCAGCAGGCGGTTGAGTGCGACCTCGATGCTTGCCAGGTCGGCGTCGCCGGTGGTGACGCTCGGCGAGCCGACGCTTGCGCGCTCGATGGCCTGCTCCAGTGTTTCCATTTTGCCGCCGGCGAGTTGCATGCGGCCGAGTTCGTCCACGCGCAGGGCCAGATCGTTGAGCGGCACCATGGTGCGGCGCACGCGGCGGGCGCCGCCGAGCATGTTGAGCACGCTGATGACCTGCCAACCCACAACGACAAGGTAGAGAGGCCATAGCGTGACGAGGTCCTGCGCGAGGGGGAAAGTCTTGGTGGTACGCGCAAGCTCGACGGTATAGGTGAGTGTTGTCAGGTCCCAGCCGCGCGCGGGCGTCAGCGTCATGCCGCGAACGGTGGCGCTGGGGATCCATCCTGCGGTAAACGCGCCGTTGGGCAGCGTCTGGTTGTATCCATAGACAAGGATCGCCGCCACAATCACTACTAGCAGCAGGTCGAGCCAAACGTAGCTCATCAGGCGGCGCCACATATAGCTCCAGTTGATGGCGCGGGCGATGGAGGTGACGCGCTTGGCCTCGGCGTTACGCGCGGCAGACATAGCCCACCCCGCGCACGGTCTGGATGATGCGGACGCCGCCGGCGTCCTCGATCTTGGCGCGTAGATGCGCGATGTGCACGTCGACGTTGTTGGTGTCGCCCATGTATTCGTAGCCCAGCGCTTCGTGCGCGATGCGTTCGCGCGTGAGCACGGTCTCGGCATGCGCCATAAGCAGGGCGAGGACATCGAACTCGCGGGCCGTGAGCGCAATGGGCGAGCCGCCGACCGTGACTTCGCGGCGGTCGGGGTCGAGCGCAACCGAGCCCACGGCGAGCGTGGCGGGGGAGAGCGAGGCGGAAACCTGGGTCGAGTCACTGACCGGGGGCATCGCAGTGGCGCCGACACCCGTGCCGCCTGCCGCGCCCGTCCCGATGCCGCCAACGCCCGAAGCCGCCCGCACGGCCTCCGAGCGCTTCAACGCCACGCGGATCCGTGCGAACAGCTCCTCAATCGCAAACGGCTTGGTCAGGTAATCGTCGGCGCCGGCATCGAGCCCGGCCACCTTGTCCATCACGGCATCGCGCGCGGTGACCATTATCACCGGCACATCCTTGTGCTTGCGGACGCGCCGCAGGACCTCCATGCCGTTGAGCTGCGGCAACAACACATCGAGCAGAATAAGATCGTAGTTGCGCTCCAGCGCCAGGTCCACGGCGGTGCGGCCATCGGCGGCGTGTTCCACCTGGTAGCCCTCGTGCTCCAGCTCGAGCGTCACAAAGCGGGCGATTTTCTCCTCGTCCTCTACGATCAGGATCCGTGCCATGCGTGCCCCCGTCTGCGATTACTTGTCGTCGTTCAGATTTTGCTTGATGTCGTTCGCGGCATCGGCGGCGTGATTCATAAGGTTGTTGATGCTGCCGGGCACGTCGCCGTCGCTGTCGATGCGGTAGCGCATGCCAAAGAACAGGCCAATCAGCATCAGCCAAATCGTAGCGCCCCAGGCAAACAGGGCGATGATGGGGATCAGGATGGGGATGTTGAGGATGATCGCATCGCGGCGCGTGGCGATAAACTTGGTGTCCAGGCTCAGGCGGAAGAGCTTTTTGAGGTACTCCCATACGCTGTCCATCTTCTTGGAGAAGTCGGTCTTTTCGCTCGACTTCTCGTAGGCGGCCTGCGCGGCGACCATCTCGGCTGAGGGCTCATCGACTGGCGCGGACTCGGTGGCGGCGTGCGCCGACGTGGTCTGCGTCTTGCCCTGCGACTCGAGCCAAATGATGGCGTCCAAAACGTTGCCGTCGGCGGCGTCGAGCGCGGCCTTGGCATCGGTGTAGCTCACGTTGCACTTGGTGCGGATGGTTTCAACTTTTTCGAGGTCGTCCATGACCTGTCCTTTCGTTCGATGGGCGCGACGCCGGGCGATCTGCCCGGGCGCGAGCGTTGCGTTCGGCGGCCTGCGTTGCGCGGCGCCGCCTTGCCCTTGGTCGAACTCTATAGTGCAGGTTATAGATTAAGCGATTCTTGAGCCAAGATTAATGTTGGATGAGTTTTTGGGTAGCGGTGGGAAAAGTATTAGACCTCGATAGCGGGGGATGTGGTGTCGGTGCAAAACGGCGTCAAAGGTTGGTCGAGCAGGCGGTTTCTCCATTGATGTCCGCACAGCATGTGACACTTACCCTGCCGCCCCGCTCTGCCGCGGCGGCATGCGTCTGAACAACGACCCTCTAAGGAGTTCGATACCGATGAGTGACAACGCAAAGCATCTCGCAAAGAAGTGCGTTAAGGACGCGGGGCCGTGCCTCGCGCTGTGCGTAGCCGGCGCAGCGGTCGCGCTGCTGGCTGTTCTGGGGCCGTTCGACGTGCTCCGAAGTGCCAGCTTTCTGCATGCTTGCATGGCTCTTGCCGGCGCCATGATGACCGGCGGCGTGCTCGATTTGATCTTTTGGGTGTTTGACCCGTTTGGATGGAAGAGCGAGGGTAGGTCCCAAAGGATGGAAGGGCTGGAACGGTTGACTTAGTGATCGTGCAGAATGTGGGCTAGCGACTTACAGGGAAGTGGTGATCCGATGACGGTCTATGTGACGGGCGATATTCACGGCGGCGTCGACATGCAAAAGCTTCGCGACTGGGATCTTGGGGATGGTTTGACAAGTGACGACTATCTCATCATCGCGGGCGACTTTGGCTTTCCGTGGGATTTCTCTGCCGAGGAATGTGCCGACATCGCCTGGCTGGAGTCGCGCCCCTATACCGTGCTGTTTGTCGACGGCAACCACGAGCGTTTCGATCACTGGTCGGAGCGCCCCATGGAGCTGTGGCACGGCGGCCTGACGCAGCGCCTGTCGGACACCTCGCCCATCCGACGCCTGACGCGCGGTGAGGTTTTTGAGCTCGACGGCCCAACGATCTCTACCATGGGCGGCGCCACGAGCGTGGATAAGGAATACCGCATTCCGTATTCCAGCTGGTGGCCGCAGGAGCTGCCGGACGAGCGCAACTTTGAGGAGGCGCGGGCAAAGCTCGACAGCGTGGGTTGGAAGGTCGACTATGCGATCACCCATACCTGCTCCACGCGCATGCTTTCGCCCACGCTTTACCCGGCACCTGGCTGGAATTATCCCGATGTCGATCGACTCACCACGTTTTTCGACGAGCTGGAGGACCACCTGGACTACAAGCGCTGGTACTACGGGCATTTTCATCGTGACGCCAACCCGGCCGAGCGTCACACCGTGCTCTACGACTGCATCGTTCGCTTGGGCGACGAACTCCAGCCCTGGGATGTTGCGTAGAGGCGGGGTGGCTGGCTACTCGACCGTTACAGTGATGTTCTCCCGATGCGCGCGGATGACGTCCCAGCTAAAGTGCTCGACCAGCTGCTCGGCGGTACGCGGCGTGGTGTCCGGCGCGATGCCTGTTTGCCCGGCGAGCCATCCCAACAGTGCCTCGGGTGTGCCAAAGCGGGTGCGGAGCTCGCCCAGGTCCAGATCGCGATCGCGCTTGGAAAGGCGGCGGCCGTCCGGTGACATGAGCAGCGGAATGTGCGCGTAGTGCGGCGTGGGCAGTCCCAGCAGATGTTGCAGATAGATCTGGCGCGGCGTGGAACCAAGCAGGTCGCATCCGCGTACGATCTCGGTGACGCCCATGGCAGCGTCGTCGACCGCCACGGCCAGCTGATAGGCAAACACGCCGTCGCTGCGGCGCACCAAAAAGTCACCGCACTCGGTGGCGAGTGCTTCGCATTGGGCTCCGTACGTGCGGTCCACGAATTCGATCACGTCGCTGGCGAGGTCGTCGACGGTGGACACGCGCAGGCGCGTGGCCGGAGCACGCAGGGCACTGCGGCGGGTGATTTCATCAGCAGAAAGACCTCTGCAGGCGCCGCGGTAGATGGGCGTGCCGTCGCTGGCGTGCGGCGCGCTCGCGGCGTGGAGTTCGGCACGCGTGCAAAAACAGGGATAGGTGAGGCCGGCGTCTTGCAGCTGGCGCAGGGCGTCCTCGTACAGATCCAGGCGATCGTGCTGGTAGTAGGGGCCTTCGTCCCACTCGAGCCCCAGCCAGGTCAGATCGTCAATCAGTTGAGCGGCAAGTTCCGGGCGCTTGCAGCGATCGTCCAGGTCCTCGATACGCAACACGATGCTGCCGCCCTGGCTGCGGGCCGAAAGCCATGCGCACAGGCAGCTGAACACGTTGCCCAAGTGCATGCGGCCCGAGGGCGACGGGGCAAAGCGGCCCACGACGGGGGTGGGCACTGCCGTTGCTGGTGCGTCCGCGGCGGGCGTTGCTATGTTGCGTGTTTTGATATCCATGCGGATGAGTATAGCGCGGGGCTTGGCAGGGAAGGCGTTGCCGCGCTCACAAGTTGGCGGCGGTACGCATTGCGCACGGTGGGTTTGCGGCTCAAGGTCTCGATCGCTGCGTACCGACTTAGCCTCACAAACGACAGAAACCCCGGCAGCTCTTCGCAACTGCCGGGGTTTCCGCGGAAAAGGGAGACATGATCCTCGAGCGAACGGCAAAGGGGCAAACCGTTTTCGCTCAACTGCTTTATGCCCCTCGGCTGGCGGCTCAATCAGCGCGTGCCGCGCCCACACAAAGCCGCTACACCTGTGACGGAGCTGTGAAGTGGTATCTATTGCCGGGGCGGGCTATGCCAAGGGTGTCCCTAATGACTAGTCATTTAAGAACGTCCCCAATGACTAGCTGCCGGCCGCGGGCGTGACTTTTATCCCGTTTGGCGCTCCGGTCGCCTAGATGTTCGTCATGCGTACCCGCAAACGTGGGACAATGGCGCTGTTGGTTTTACAGACAAAGGATGTGCCTATGAACACCCTCGCCGCCAAAGTCAGCCGGCAGCGCCGCCTGTTTGCGCGATTTGCTTCCGTCTGCGCACTCGTTGCGCTTGCGTTGTTGCTGCTGCCTGCCGCCGCGCACGCCGACGGCTACTCCATGACCCAAACCTACATCAGTGCCACGGTCGAGGCCGATGGATCGCTGACCGTTGTCGAGGGACGCCAGTTTGATTTCGATGACGACATCAACGGCGTGTTTTGGGAGATCGATACGGGCACCAACCAGCAGGGCGGCACGGCGGACGTTGACGTGCTGAGTGTCGAGGAAGAGGACACCGCGTTTAACAAAGTCGATAGCGCGAACAAGGGCGATTCTGGCGTCTACACGGTCGAGCAGGCCGGTGACGGCGTAAGGATTAAGGTGTTCAGCCCCCACGAGAGCGGCGACAGCGCGATCTATTACGTGAGCTACACCATGACCGGTGCGGTTATGAACTGGGCCGATACCGCCGAGCTCTACTGGAAGTTCGTGGGCGACGGCTGGTCTGCGGATTCCGACGATGTCGAGATGGAAGTGCGCTTCGCAAATGCCGCTGCCGGGACGGCGGCCGTCAAAGGCGATAACTTCCGCGCATGGGGCCACGGTCCGCTGGCGGGCGACGTGTCGCTCGATGAGGACGAGCCCATGGTCACCTATACCATTCCCTGCGTGCATCAGGGCGAATTCGCCGAGGCACGCATCGCCTTCCCCAGCGACTGGGTGCCGCAGCTTGCCGCCTCGGGCGAAGAGCGCATGTCAACGATCCTGAGCGAAGAGAAGGAATGGGCCGACGAAGCTAACGCCCGCCGCGCTCACGCTCGCATAATTGCCAATGCACTTGCCGTGCTAAGTGTTGTTGCGGCGGTGGCCTTTACCGGCACAATCGTTATGCTCAAGCTGCGCAAGCGCAAGCCCAAGCCGCTTTTCCAGGACGAATATTTCCGCGATGTGCCCTCGGCCGACCATCCCGCCGTGCTTTCGGCCCTCATGAGCTGGAACGAGGTGCCCGATCAGGCATATATCGCCACGCTCATGAAGCTCACTGACGACCGTGTGATCAAGCTGGAGCAGGCGACCGTGACCAAGGCCAAGAAGGGTCTGTTGGGGCGTGAAAAAGAAGAGCAGACGTATCGCGTGACGGTGAGCGATGCGGGCTGGAAGTCGGCCAAGGGCATTGACCACATGGTGCTCAAGGTCTTCTTTGCCGGTGCTAAGCCTGACGAGAACGGCGATCGCTCGCGCACGTTTGACGAGCTGCAGCACTACGTCAAGCAGCATGCTACGCCCGTGGGCGATAAGCTCGAGGACTATCAGAACACCGTTAAGGGCAAGTTGGCCGATAGCGAGTACGTTGCCTCGGACGGCATTGTTGCAATGGTGTTTTGCCTGGTTCTTGGTATCCTGGTTGCCTTTGTTCCCGTGGGATCCGTCTTCTTTACCGATGGCGCACAGGCGAACATTACCGCCGCGGTTATCTCGGTGCCGATTGTGCTGGTGGGTATCGGCGTGGGCCTTACGTTCCGCCGCTTTACGCCGGAGGGCGCCGAGGTGGCGGCTCGCTGCAAGGCACTTAAGCATTGGCTCGAGGACTTCACGCGTCTAAAGGAAGCCGTCCCCGGCGATCTGGTCCTGTGGAATAAACTTCTGGTGATGGGTGCGGCGCTTGGCGTTTCGAAGGAAGTCCTGCGTCAGCTTGCCGAGGCTGTTCCTCCCGAGGTGCGCGAGGCCGACGGTTTCTACGACAATTATCCCTGCTACTGGTGGTACTACCATCATTACGGTATCGAGTCTCCGCTCGATTCGTTCGATGACGTGTATCACGAGAGCATCCGTGAGCTGGCGTCGAGCTCCGACAGCTCGGGCGGCGGCGGAGGCGGCGGCTTCTCTGGCGGCGGAGGCGGCGGCGTCGGCGGAGGCGGCGGCGGAACGTTCTAGCGAGTTCTGATTTTTGGGATGGATCTTCTCCGGCGACTGTTGGCGGAAAATCTATCCCATTTTTATGCTTTGAAATGGGTCTATCTTTCCGTTACGGATCCCCACACAGGGGGCAGTGGGCAAAAAATGCCAAATATGAGTACTGTTGCCATTATAGTGACATATATTTGCACTAAATAATGGGCTCCTAATGAGATTATCTCTCGTTAGGGGCCCATTTTATTGAACATTTGTGGAAATACGTCAGTTCGCCTGACTGGCTGCTATGTCTAAAAGCCTCTAAAATGCCCTAAATCGCTGCTACTAAAAAGGTAACAGTACTCATATTTGATGTTTTTTGCCCACAGCTATTTGCAGACCCCTCTATAGGGCGACGCCAACGAGGGTTTCGTCGACTGTGTTACCCAAGAATGTCCCCAACGACTAGGTGCGGTTGCTGCCAAGGAGTGTCCCGGGGTGCCGGCACAAAAGGAACGTCCCTAACTGCCGGGTTTAGGCTGTTAGGTCGAGTTCGTAGAGGAAGCTTTCGCGCGGCATGTCGTGACGGCGCTCTTCGCGGTTGGCGCGGTGCGTGGCCGTGCGCTTAAAGCCGTGCAGCTCGTAGAACTTCCACGAGCAGTTGGAGTCGGTGTACAGGTGCGCCCTCGTCGCTCCAAGCGAGGACAGGTGCGAGACGGCGGCATCGAGCAGAACCGTGCCAACGCCCAGGCCATGGACATCGCGATCCACGGCAAGCAGCGTGACCTCGTTGTCGTGCGGCAACGGGCTGCTCTCGAGCAGGCGGTTGTTGGTTCGGATGGTTGCGCGCACAAACGAGAGATACTCGGCGCACGCATCGGGCTCTAGCTCACGCATCTGCGATAGCAGCGCGCGTTCGGTATCCATCCAATGCTCGTTGATAGTGGCGCCGGAGCTCTGTCCCGCACGCGCGAGCGAAATGCCACGCGCCTGACCGTCGATTACGGCAACCTGTGAAAACGTCGACGACGAAAGGCAATAGGCGAGGTCGCACGCGGCCTCAAGGCGGTTGTACTCATCGTTATCCGAATTGTTATGCCAAAGCTGCTGCAGAATCAGCGCGATGGCGTCGAAGTCTTCGGTATCAAACGGTCGGTAGAGAACCCGCGAGACCATGGTGCCTCTTTCTTTTGCGGATGCATATCGAGCACAGTTCTACCACGCCATTGGCATCTAATTATGGTGCCCCTGTGTTCCATGAACTCACCGTGCCCGGTGCCATGCCCATCCCCTCCGCTCGCAAACTTTTTCTGCACATGCGCCCGTTGCGGGGTGCATCGATGCGCTCGATGCGCTACATTAAATCAGTATTTTCAATGCCGCTGCGCGAGCGCTGCAGATCGACGTATCACCGACTCACAGAGCACGGCGGCGTACCAGACAGGAGGACTGCATGGGATCTGATGTGAAGATCGCACGCGCGTTGATCTCGGTTACCGATAAGACGGGCGTCGTCGATTTCGCACGGACGCTGGTCGATGACTTTGGCGTCGAGATCATCTCTACGGGCGGCACGGCTCGTGCCATCGAGGACGCGGGCGTTCCCGTAACCCCCATCGAGGAGTTCACGGGCTATCCCGAGATGATGGACGGCCGCGTTAAGACCCTGCACCCCAAGGTTTACGGCGCGCTGCTGGCCCGCCGCGATTCCGAGCAGCACATGCAGGAGGCCGCTCAGCACGGCATTAAGCTGATCGACTTGGTCGTCGTCAACCTGTACGAGTTCGAGAAGACTGTCGCCAACCCCGAGGTCACCTTCGCGGATGCCATCGAGCACATCGACATCGGCGGTCCCTCCATGCTGCGCTCTGCTGCCAAGAACGCCACGAGCGTTACCGTCATTTCCGACCCGGCCGACTATGATGCCGTCCTGGCCGAGATGCACGAGACCGGTGGCTGCACCACGCTTTCCACCCGTCGTCGCCTGCAGGTGAAGGTCTACCAGACCACCGCCGCCTACGATACGGCTATCTCCCGTTGGCTTGCCGCCCATGCAAGCGACGTGGCGGACACCTCTGCCAAGCTCGAGATTTCGCTGGAGAAGGTCGACGACCTGCGCTATGGCGAGAATCCTCAGCAGAAGGCTACGGTCTACCGCTTTGCCGAGGGCTGCGAGAACACCGCGAGCTCGCAGTTCCCGCTCGTGGGCTCCGAGCAGATCCAGGGAAAGCCGCTCAGCTACAACAACTATCTGGATGCCGACGCCGCCTGGAACCTGGTCCGCGAGTTCGACGAGTCTGCCTGCGTGATCCTCAAGCACCAGAACCCCTGCGGTTCCGCCGTTGCCGAGGACATCACAGCCGCCTACGACCGCGCCTTTGCCTGCGATCCCAAGAGTGCCTTTGGCGGCATCATCGCCTGCAACCGCGAGGTTCCCTTTGATCTGGTTGAGCACTTCGCCGATCAGAACAAGCAATTCGTCGAGGTCATCATCGCCCCGAGCTACACCGCCGAGGCACTCGAGCGCATGGCCAAGCGCCCCAACCTGCGCGTGTTGGCGACCGGCGGCGTGGACCACGGCGCCCAGGTGGAGCTGCGCTCCGTCGACGGCGGCATGCTGGTGCAGGAAGTCGACCACGTGACCGAGGATCCCGCGACCTTTACGTTCCCCACCGACCGCAAGCCCACCGACGCCGAGATGGCCGAGCTCGAGTTTGCCTGGAAGGTCTGCAAGGGCGTTAAGTCCAACGCCATCCTGGTCTCCAAGGGTAAGGCCGGCATTGGCATGGGCCCGGGTCAGCCTAACCGCGTTGACTCTGCGCTACTTGCCTGCGAGCGCGCCGAGGACTTCTGCGAGCGCGAGGGCGTGGAGAAGGGCGGCTTTGCCTGTGCAAGCGACGCGTTCTTCCCGTTCCGCGACAACGTCGACGTGCTTGCTGCACACGGCGTGACCTGCATCATCCAGCCCGGCGGCTCCAAGCGCGACGACGAAAGCATCCAGGCCTGCAATGAGCACAATATTGCTATGGTGTTTACGGGCGCTCGCCACTTCCGCCACTAAGTTCCGCCTTGGGACAAAATAATCTCCGCAAAAGACGGTCGCTCCGTTTGGAGGGCCGTCTTTTTGGTATAAGAGGACGGAATGACTAACACGAAAGGTATGACCATGCCCCAGATTGATGATGCCGAGCTGTTTGGCAATGCCGAGGATCAGCGTGCGTACGAGGACTTTTGCGCCAATCAGGAGGCGGTCGAGAAGTTTACGCTCGACAAGCCCGCGCTTATCTGCCGCTGGCGCATGTCCAACAAAAAGGTGCCCATGCTCAACCGCCACATTCGTGCGCTGTCCGAGCGCTTGGTGCGGGGCGAGCCGCTTACCCATAACATGCTCAGTTGGGCCAAGCAGCACGTTGAGTGGTCACTTGCCGAGGGCGACTACACCGCCCGCGACGGCGTGCTCATGCTGGTGATCGATATCAACGGCAACGCCGCCATGACGGTGGGGGAGTACGAGCCGCTGGCCGACACGTCGGCCAAGGCGCTGCGTGCCCGTTCTGCCGAGGCTCGCTCCGAGGCCGACGAGACCGGCGTGGCGCCCGAGCTGCTCGCTGCCGTCAACAACGGCGAGCTTGCCTTTGTGGCGCCGGCGGACGAGTGCCTGTGCGGCACGGCGACGCTCATCGAACAGCTGGCCCAGACCAAGGGCATCTCGGTCACGCGCGTAGATATTCCCGCACAGCTCAAGGGCGCCTTGTTCCTGGTGAGCGACGAGCACGGCGTGGTCCCCGCAACTGAGACGGACGCCGCCGAGGCCGACGCCGCCACGGTCGCCTTCTTCGCCGAAGGCTACGAAAAGCTCCGTGCCCGTCGCTAAATGATTTTTCTGGGACGGGGATTAAAGAATCATTTTGGTTCCCGTTCCCGTCGCGAGCGTAAGGCGGACAAAACGCCCCCGCTCGCGAACAGTTCTGTCACCTTGGCGACGTGCGTGGCGCGCGCCTGCAGTTTCGCAGCCATAATGGTGGCAAGACAACCAAGAGGGGAGCGGAATCCATGGCGCTGATCTATATCGTTGAGGACGACGAGCCCATTCGTCGCGAGCTTGCCGATATCCTTGCCCGTGCCGGTTTTGAGGTCGAGGCCTGCGAATCGTTCGAGCATGTTTCGCGCGATATTCTCGCCGCCGCGCCCGACTTGGTGCTGCTCGACCTGACGCTTCCCGTCAAAGACGGCCAGCATATCTGCCATGAGGTTCGCCGCGAATCCGAGGTTCCCATCATCGTCCTCACGTCGCGTACGACCGAGATCGACGAGGTCATGGCCATGACGCTCGGCGCGGACGACTTTGTTCCCAAGCCCTATAGCGCCCGTGTGCTCGTGGCGCGCATCAATGCCTTGCTGCGTCGCACCGCGACGGCGGGCGAGCGCAGCACGCTCGTCCACAAGGGGCTGGAGCTCGACCTCGCCCGCTCCATGGTCACCAACATGCAAACCGGCACCAGTACCGAGCTCACCAAAAACGAGCTGCGTATCCTCTCGCTGCTTCTGAGCCGTGCGGGCAAGATCGTCTCGCGCTCGGCCATCATGCAGGACCTGTGGGATTCCGACGCCTTCGTGGACGACAATACGCTCACCGTCAACATCAACCGCCTGCGCACCACGCTCGAAAAAATCGGCATCAAGGGGTATTTGACCACGCACCGCGGTCAGGGCTATTCGATCTAGGGGCCGGCTATGTCGTTTGCCAAGTTCTTTAAAGATGCGCTGCTTCCCGTCGCCGTGTGGACGTGCGGCGTGCTGTTGAGCTGCTTTGTGCTGACGGTCGCCGGCGCACCCGTTTCCATCGTGGTCGTGGCGGTCGGCGTGTCCTATATCTTTGGTATGCTCGGCATCGTGATCGAGTACGCGCGCCGTCGTCGTTTTCTGCGCCAGCTGGAGCGTGCGGCAGAGGAGCTCGAGAGTCCCGCATGGGTGCAGGAGATGGTGCGATGCCCGACCTATGCCGAGGGCGAGCTCGAATACGAGGTCTTGCGCCGGGTGGGCAAAGCCGCTTGCGACGAGGTTGCCGAAGGCAGGCGTCAGACCGATGACTATCGCGACTATATCGAGAGCTGGGTCCACGAGGCCAAGCTGCCCCTGGCAGCAGCCCATCTGATTTTGGAAAACCTGGACGGCAGCGAAGACGATCTGTCGCGTGTGGATGACCTGGGCCGCGAGCTTGCCCGCGTGGAGCGCTATATCGACCAGGCGCTGTACTATGCGCGCTCGGAAGTCGTGGAGCGCGACTACCTGATTCGCCGCTGGGATCTTAAGACCCTGGTGACGGGCGCGATCAAGGCCAACGCGCGTGAGCTCATCGCGGCGCACGTGGCCCCGGTGTGCGAGAACCTCGACTTCGAGGTTTTTACCGACGAGAAGTGGCTCGAGTTTATTCTGGGCCAGCTCATTCAGAACAGCATTAAATATGCGCGCGAGGACGGCGCAAAGATCGTGTTTTCGGGTGCGTTGCTGGACGAGGGCCTGGCGAGCGAGCACATCGAGCTTACCGTCGCGGACAACGGCTGCGGCGTGAGCGCGGCCGACCTGCCGCGCGTGTTCGAGAAGGGCTTTACCGGCGACAACGGCCGCACCACCAAGCGCGCAACGGGCATCGGCCTCTACCTGGTGGCGCGTCTGTGCTCCAAGATGGGCATCGACGTCACCGCAGCATCCGAGCCCGGTGAAGGCTTCGTCGTCACGTTTGCCTTCTCAACCAACAAGTTCCAATATTTCGAGTAGGCGGGCCGTCTTGCGGTGCGGGCGGCTATGTTCCCGAACGTGAACTTAGCTAAGGCAATTGGCGCCATGTTCCTGAACGTGAACACAACTATGGAGCTCAAATGAATCTCCCATAACAAAAACGTGCCGCCCCAAACAAAACGTGCCGCCCCAAATGGGGCGGCACGCCATCTTTTATCAGCCAACTCGCTGAAGTACGGTGACGAAGGCGCAAGGCCGGGAGGGGTTATCAAAGCCGACATCCCGCAGCCGCGAAGCGGCGAGGACGTCGGCGTGATAACCCCGCAGGCCTTGCGCCGACGGGAAGGAACCTACTTCACGACCAAGATGTCGCAGTCCGTATTGCGCAGCAGGAACGTCGAAATCGAGCCCAAGAGCGCGTACTTAATTGAGGACAGGCCGCGGGCGCCGCAGAGCACCAGATCGGGCTTGACCACGTCGAGCATCTCGTCCTTGAGCGTCTCGCGAATGCGGCCGGCGCGAATCATGACCTCGACCTCGGGAATGTCGGGATTGGCCTTGGCCTCTTCGAGCTGCTTGGCGATGGAGTTCTTAAATGCCTCCTCTAGGCCGTTGACCAGATCGACCGGATAGGAACCGGCGCTCTCGAGCGCCGTGGAATCGATAACGTGGCCGATGATTAGCTTGGCGCCGTTGTTCGCGGCGACCTTGATGGCGCGTGCGAGCACAAAATCCTGCTGCTCAGTACCATCGAGTGAAACAAATACCTTGGTGTAGCCCTCGTTCATGGTTTCCTCCTTGGTTTATCGCACGGGCGCGGGGCTCGTGCATCGGGCGGGCGCGGGCGCGTTGGCCGCCGGACACTTTATCTTGTTGCAGTTATACCCAAGGATTTCGGTTTGACCGCTCGCAATTCTGTGAACGGACGAGTTTTTTGGTAAGGGTAGGCGCAGACGCGCCCGAACGGTTGATAATGGGACATCGCCCGCACCGTCCGCAGAACAATATCGGCGGGTGTCTAACGAGGGGGGTCCCTTTGGATATCATCGAGCTTCTAAAATCTGCCTTCATGGGCCTGGTCGAGGGCATCACCGAATGGCTGCCTGTTTCGTCGACCGGTCACATGATCTTGGTGGACGAGTTCGTCAAGATGAACGTGAGCGAGACGTTCTGGAATATGTTCCTGGTCGTGATTCAGCTCGGCGCCATTCTGGCCGTCTGCGTGCTGTTCTTCCATGAGCTCAATCCGTTCTCGCCCAGCAAGGGCAAGGAGGGCCGTCGCGACACCTGGGTGCTGTGGGGCAAGATTGTGCTCGGCTGCATTCCTGCGGCGGCGATCGGTCTGCCGCTCAACGACTGGATGGAGGAGCATTTCTACAATGCTCCCGTCGTGGCGCTGGCGCTCATTGTGTACGGCGTGTTGTTTATCGTGATCGAGAACTGGCGCGCGAGCAAGCGCGAGGAAATGGCCGTTGCCGGTTCGTTTGGTTCGCGTGCTGTGGTGTCGGGTGGACGTCCCGCCGGTGCGCACTTTGCGGCGCCCGCCGCGGCTACCGCTGAGGATGAGGACGATGACGAGAATCTGGACTTTGGCTCCATCGCCACGCTCGAGGACCTGAGCTGGAAGACTGCACTGGGCATTGGCTGCTTCCAGATCCTCTCGCTGGTGCCGGGCACGTCGCGCTCCGGTTCCACCATCATCGGCGGCCTGCTTTTGGGCTGCACGCGTTCGGTGGCGTCCAAGTTTACGTTCTTCCTGGCCATTCCTGTCATGTTTGGCGCGAGTGCGCTCAAGCTCGTCAAGTATTTCATCAAGGGCGGTACGTTCGGTGCCAACGAGGTCGCCATCCTGGGCGTGGGCTGCGTTGTGGCCTTTGTGGTTTCGCTCATCGCTATCAAGTGGCTTATGGGCTTCGTCCGCCGTCACGACTTCAAGTGCTTCGGCGTCTACCGCATCATTCTGGGCATCGTGGTGCTTGCGTACTTCTTCGTCTTGGAGCCGATGCTCGGCCTCTAACTTAGTCGACGCTGCGCGGCGGCCAGGGCGACAACTTGTCATTCAAAGGGGGTGGCATGACCAAAAGGTCTATGCCGCCTCCTTTTCATGCCAATTTGTTCGCCCTGACCGTCGCTCGCTGCTGCTGCCGTGACATCGCTGGCTCTGTGATTGGCGCAATGGGGTGGGCCTGACGGTGACGCACGGAGTCGTGGTGTGATTTGCGTCGGTGTCCGCGCGGCTCGGTATACTGGTACGGCTCAAACTATGGCGCCGCCCGCAGGCGCGCCGTCCGTCAGATGAGGAGTCGCCCATGACCCAGCCCTTGCCCTGGGAAAAGAACGCCGCGGTATCCGTGCCGCCCGCGCCGGAACCCGTGCCGCTCGATGCATACACCGCCCCTGCTGCGCCGGAGCCCGAGCTCGTTCCGCTCGACATCTACGACGCTCCCGCGCCGGCACCCAAGCCTGCCAAGCCGATCGTCGACATCGACAGCCTGAATCCCGCCCAGCGCGAGGCGGTCCTGACCACTGAGGGCCCGCTGCTGGTGCTCGCCGGCGCCGGCTCGGGCAAGACCCGCGTCTTGACCTTCCGAATCGCACATATGCTCGGCGACCTGGGCGTTAAGCCCTGGCAGATCCTTGCCATCACGTTTACCAACAAGGCTGCGGCCGAGATGCGTGAGCGTCTGGCGGCACTCATTCCCAGCGGCACCCGTGGCATGTGGGTGTGCACGTTCCATGCCATGTGCGTGCGCATGCTGCGTGAGGACGCCGACCTGCTGGGCTACACCGGTCAGTTCACCATCTACGATGACGACGATTCCAAGCGCATGGTGCGCGATATTATGCAGGCGCTCGGTATCGAGCAAAAGCAATTCCCCATCAATATGATCCGCAGCAAGATCAGTTCGGCCAAAAACGCCATGATCGGTCCCGAGGACATGCTCAAATCCGCCGACAGCCCTAATGACAAAAAGGCCGCGCAGGTCTACCTGGAGCTGGAGCGCCGCCTGCGCCCGTACCTCGAAAAGTCCTGCCGCGAGCACGGCCTCTCCATGATGTTCTTCATGCTGACGAATATCATCGAGGAGTCCACGCGCCTCATGTGCTACGGCGAGTCCGCCGATATGCTCGTTGAAGATGCCTTCGGCCGTGTGCCGAAAGCGGGCACCATCTGGCTTAAAGGTGTTGTCTCCCGCAAAAAGCAGCTCATCCCTGCCTTCATCGATGCCATCAGCAAAGAAGCCGGCGGCGGTGTGTGATTTTCCTCGCGTGCCCTCTCCGATTTCGGCTATATGGCCGATTGGATCATCCCGCGGCACGATCGACTGTGTTTCGACATTATGAGCGGCAAAATAAACGAATAATTCATGAGAAAAGGGTCGGCCCAATGGTAGCACCAGATAAGAAAACATTGAAGAAGTCAGTAAAATCAATGTTTTTCATGGTGCAAACACGGTGCGAAGTCGAAACAATCAAATACTGACAGGCTCAAAGGGCGTTGATATGCAAATATCAGCGCCCTTTTCCTGTTTTCACGCCATAGGCAACCGTCCCATGGCGTTTTTTCATACCCGCACCTGTCCCTGTCTCAAAACTGTATCACTTAGGGTGCGAAAGCCTCTGCTTTTCCCTCTCAGACTGCTGCAAGCAGGCGGGCGTGGATGTTTTCCTATGGAACACATCCGAGAGGCAAAACGGAGGCTTTTTTCATCGAAATCAACACTTTTATCTTCACAGGAAGGAGGTATCGAAGATGGCAGTTTTCCGTATTGAAAAGACCCGTGATTACACGGTCATGTCAAACCATCATCTGCGGGATATGTCCCTGTCGCTGAAAGCAAAGGGGCTTCTTTCCCTCATGTTGTCCCTGCCGGAGAACTGGGACTACACCATGAAGGGGCTTGCCCGTATCTGCAAGGACGGCATTGACAGCATCAGCGGCGGCATCCGAGAGTTGGAGGAACACGGCTATCTGATCCGTGAGCGCGTCAGAGGCGCAAACGGTCAGCTCGGCTCGATTGAGTACACCATTTTGGAGCAGCCTAAAGAGCCAACGCCTGCACAGGAAAAACCTATACGGGAAAATCCCGTACAGGCAAACCCAACATTGGTCACGCCTGTTCAGGAAGAACCCGCCCAATTAAATAAAGATAGATCAAGTAACGAACCATCAAGAACTGATTTATCAAGTACGGAACTATCAAATCCTATCCAATCAAATCCCCCTACCC
>CALLNU010000007.1 GCA_938005465.1 uncultured Collinsella sp. | reverse complement strand
TCAACGATATGGCACCGTGAGGACATATGTATGTCAATCCTGGTCTAACAGAGCCTTTCTTTTAGGTAGCGGAGGTATCGACGACGCCGGTCGCATTGGCAACCGCAACTATGACGATCATGCATAGGAGCAGCACACCCAATGCCTTGAGCCAGAGTTTCGCGAGCTTCTTGCCGCGATAGCTGTCGAGCAATGCGAATCGCCGACGAAGACGGCGCTTATCGAGCAGCGCAAAATGCATAAGCACCATAAGGCCATCGACAAAGAAAAAATACTCGATTATGAGAAGCCACGTCGGGTAGCTTTGGGTTGCTCCGGTGGGATGAAAGACGGCAAAGTGACTACCGGCAAAGAACACGAGCAGCGAGAAGCAGACGAGCGTATTCCAAATGCGCCCCAAAGACTCCGGAACGCGAGAGAGCAGACCGCATGCAGTGGAGGCGGCAGGCCTAGGAAGCCCTGTGGGGTTCTGGAGCCCTTGGGGCGTCAACACCGTCTCCGAGGCCGGAGTACGGACAGCCACAGGCGCAAGAGGCCGCACGGGGCGACTTAGATCGTATGCCGCGCGCGTCGCCCGTCCCAATGCTTCCGCACTCGCAAAACGCTTGGCCGGGTCGAGCGCCATCGACATGCAGACGGCATCGGCAAGTGGAGCGGGAATGCCACGCGCCTCGCATTGCTCGCGCATGTCGAGCCCTGGTTTAGGGTCGACTCCCGTCAAGCAGAAGAACAACAGGGCACCAAGCGCGTAGACGTCGCTGCGCACACTCGTCTGCCCAAACCCATACTGCTCGGGCGGCGCATAGGGTCGTGTCCCAAACTTGACGGTGTCGGCATCGGCGCCATCGCGCCATACGCGCGCGATCCCCAAGTCGATAATCACCAGCGATGAAAACGTCAGGCCGTCATCAGGCATATAGTTGGCACCCGTCACGATGATATTCGACGGCTTGAGGTCGCGATGGATCTCCGGCGCCGACGTCTCCCCCGCCATTGCAAAACCGACGTGGAGCTCGCCCACGGCATCGCATAGGGCAGGATACAATTCACGCGCATAATCGGGGGTGGCTCCCAGACGGTCCACCAGCGGCCCCGAGCGTCTCCCCTTCGATGTATTCCATAACCACGTTGAGCTCGTCGCCCACACGACGACAATCGACGATTCTGGGCAGGTGCTCAAAACGCCTGCCTGCCCGCTGAGCGGCAAACAGGCGCTCGTATGCCCCGCCGATTTGAGCCGAAGCATCGATGCGTTTACGGACAAAGGGGCCGAGCGAGCCGCCGCCGGTTCCTTCAAAGTACACGAGCTCGGTTGTTTCAACGAACGAGCGCTTAAGTACACGCTCCACGCGATAGCTGTCGTCGCGATCGAGCGACGCCAGGTGCTCGGCAAGCGCTGCGGTCAGCTCGTCATCGGAATATGTTGGGGTCTGTGTATCCATAGGCTCCATCATAGCGCAGGGCGCAGACACCTCATGGCATCCGCGCCCCGTTCGCTTGCATCGTTGTTCGGCAGCTCCGCCAGCTCAGATATCAGCCGCTAACTCACCGTCTCCTCGCCAAAGCGATACAGCTCCTCGTTGACCTTTTGGAGGCTGCACCCGCGATCGATGCAAAAGATGATAATCGCATCGCGGCGGTCCTTGCAGTTAAGGACGCTTACCCCGGCAGCCGTCAGCGCACGGTTGGTCTCTTTGAGCGTCAGCGCCATCGCAAAGGCAATCTGCAGCACCTTATTGCGACTCGGATGACGCGCACCGGTAAAGATCTGATAGCCAAAGGTCTCATTGAGATCGGCCATACGAACCACGCGCGAGCGCTCCAAGCCCTTTTCCTGCAGTAGCTGCTTCAGGTAGTTCGAAAGCGACGGGGCGGCAAAGTCGTGTTCTTTGATATAGCCATCGATGTTTGGCGCGTCGAGAAGCTCATTGAGCAACTCGTCAGTCAGCTTTTTATCGGGCATACGACTTCACCTCCCCCAGTGCATACAACATGCTAGAAACCGCTTACGTCCGAACGCTCCCAGCTAGCAACCTGGTCGGGAGACACCGTACCCAGCGCCTCGAACTTCCAGGAGCCGCCCGCCTTCAGATGATTGGTGTTTGCAAGAGCCGTTCCAACCTGGTTGCCATCGGCATCATACAGAACATATTCAATCTGAATGTAGCTCTTTTCCTTGTCCGTGTTATTGGTCAGGGTGCCCGTGATCTTATAGGTAAACTGATTGGAAGTGTCTTCAGCCTCGTCAGCAATGGTGTACGGTTCTTGCGGTTCTTTTTGCTCCTCAGCCTGCCGTGTCGTCTCGGCAGGTTTTGCCGAATCGCTCGCAGACGAATCGGTTGAGTTGCCGCCCATAGAGCCCACGGCACCGACAATAACCAGCACCACGATGATGCCTAGGACAATCTTGCCGATTGGCTTCTTTCCCTCTTTTGCCATTATTCATCCTTCCTACGATCCGGCTACCGTGCCGGTACACAGCACATCGTAGGAAGGATTGAACTTGAATTCATTAGCTGAGAGCTAAGGCTGCGGTAAACGACCAATGCAGTTATCCAAACACCGAGCAAACGCACTGCGCGCGACCGTCTGCTGGCAGTGCATCAACCCACCGTGACGTATTCCCCGGTAAAGGCACTGATCATCAACAGGACAAAGAAAACAAGGTAGCTGGCACTCAGCAGGTACGCAATGATCAGAAAGACGACCCAGCCGACATTGGTTTTACCGTCGGCACGGCGTTGCTCGCGATTGCGGCAGAGCCAAATCGTCACGCCGATGGCAGTGATAAACAGCACGAGCGCCGCCGCGGCAAGCCCGGCAAGCGCAAACATCACGCCAATGCTCACAGCAATAACCGGAAGCAGCAGCAAACCGCACCCGCATCCACCCGGACTATATACGGCAGACTGTCGGCGTCGCCTCATCGCCGCGCCACCCCCATCATCTTTGAGCACTACAGTGCGATAGCCTGCTGAACAGGAACGATCTTGTCGAGTTCCGGTTCGATCCGCCTTTTCTCGGCCTCAAGGTCAAACGCCACCTGAGCGCGCAGCCAATAACCATCCGTCAGGCCAAAATAACGGCAAAGACGGAGGTCGGTGTCGGCCGTCACGCGACGTTTTCCCAAGACAATCTGCCCGATACGCTGAGCCGGAATCCCAGTCTCTTTCGCAAGGCGATATTGAGAAATGCCCATGGGAACAAGAAACTCCTCTTTGAGAAGCTCACCAGGAGTCACCGGCGACAGCAAATCGGCCGAAGTCTCATCACTTGTGATAATCGACGATTTCGACATTCCAAGCCATCTCCTGTCTCCACTCAAAACAGACCCGATAGCGCTCGTTAACACGGATGCTATATTGACCGGCACGATCGCCCTTCAAAGCTTCCAGGCGGTTGCCCGGTGGAACGCGAAGATCATCAAGCGAAGCACAAACCTGCAGTTGGCGAATCTTCCTCAACGCAACACGCTCAAAGGGCACGAACCTCCTGACCCGCGCACCCATGGCAAAGCGTTCGGTATCCTCATCTTTATACGATGCAATCATAGTATCGCCTTACGTTAGTAACGTCAAACGTTTCTATAGACTTACATCTCTATTATACCGTACGTTTGTTCGTGTTTTCTAGAACAAATAGTCCTTTGCGCCTTAGTCAAGCAAAAGCAATCGTTTGTAGACATCGAGGCCTTTGAGAAGAATCTCCTCGTCAAAGAGCATGGTATCGGTATGCAGAGCGCTCATCGCATAGGCTGGGCAGTCATCAGCGTCGATCGGGTTTTCTTGTCCTTCTGGCACGCCCGTGCCCAGCAAGAAGAACACGCCCGGCAGATGGCGCTGATAGAAAGCAAAGTCCTCGGCAATTAACAGCGGCTCGTCCACAAGTTGCAGCTCGGGCAAGGCAGGCGCAATGTGGGCAAACAACTCGGGGTCGTTATCGACTGGCGGATAGCCCTCGGCAAAGTCGAGATCGTACGTACAGCCCGTTGCGGTGCACGCCTCGTCGAGCGCACGACGTACGCCCTCGCGCGCACGGTCGAACATGGCGTCCGTAAACACACGCAAGCTACCGGCAACATGGGCCTCCCCCGCCACCGCATTGCAGACGGTGCCGGCCTGCAGCAGGCCAAACTTACCGATGCAGGGCTCATCGGCACCCAGCTCGTCCATCAGCTCGCGCTCGGCAACCAGGAACTTTGCCGCCGCCAGCGCTGCGTCATGTGATTCCTCGACTGGAACGCCGTAGGTCTTGGCGATATGGATGCTCGTGCCATGGATATGAATGTGCGTCTCGCTCGAGCGCGCCAGCAGCGGACCGGGACAGCTCGCCAGCGTACCGGCAGGAAGATCGGGCCACACGTGAAAGCCAAAGATGCGGTCGACCCCGTAGCGCTCGAACACGCCGCTCTCGCATACCGTCTTAGCGCCACCGGTTGTTTCCTCGGCCGGCTGGAACACAAAAAGCACGTTGCGCTTAATAACGCCCGGCTGCTCACGAATCGTACGGTCGACAAAAGTTGCCGCCGCGAGGGCCATAGCCATGTGCCCGTCGTGGCCGCACGCGTGCATCTTGCCGGGATGCGTCGAGGCAAAAGCGGCGCCCGTCGTCTCCGCAATAGGCAACGCATCCATATCGGCACGAATCGCCGTGGCATGCGAGGCACCCGTGCCAGCGTCGAAGAAAGCGCAGACGCAGCTGGGGCACGGATGGATCACCTCGCAGGCAAGCGGAGCGAGCACGCCCTCGATATAGGCGATAGTTTGCGGAAGATCGAAGTCGAGCTCCGGAATGCGATGCAGGTCGCGACGATAGCGACGGAGTTCTTGGAGCTCGGTCATGGGGATTCCTTTCATGGGGCAACTCAGTTGTCACCTATTGTGACGCAGGATTGTGGCGCCCTCGTTTCTAGCATGATGCTGCATTTTTTAAACGTTATATACGAATACTCTTGTTTGGTAAAGTGCAACGTGGTAGGGTCGTTACCACTTGATAGAGGCGCGGGCACGAAGAGCCGCGGGCGAGCCGGCAGGCTTTGACCCCGCGGGGAGGCGAAACCCGCCGAACTGGGTTTTTCAGGCACGAACAACCTGGTGGGCCTGCGGGAAACACCCGCAGGACTGTCTGCAGCAATGCGGGAGCGCTATCCGGACATTGGGTCCACGCTATGCGGATTCGATGCGCAGATGGCGCCGTCTGGATAGCGAGGTTTACGGGACATGGCATTGACCCCCAACGAGGCGTATGCGGCCAAGCAGCCGTTTGTGGACAAGGAGACGCTCGAGTATATCGTCGAGCAGTTCCCCACGCCGTTTCATCTATACGACGAGGCGGGCATCCGCCGCAACATGCAAGAAGTGCGCGACGCCTTTGCATGGAATCCGGGCTTTAAGGAATACTTTGCCGTCAAGGCCAATCCCAACCCGGCGCTCATTTCCATTCTCAACGAATACGGCTG
This sequence comes from uncultured Collinsella sp., assembly GCA_938005465.1. Lineage (GTDB taxonomy): Bacteria > Actinomycetota > Coriobacteriia > Coriobacteriales > Coriobacteriaceae > Collinsella. The sequence continues at coordinate 19,979 of CALLNU010000007.1, read as the reverse complement.
CGGCTGCGATTGCTCGAGCTATACCGAGCTCATGATCGCCCGATCGCTGGGTATCACGGGACACGACATCATGTTCTCGTCCAACGACACGCCGGCTGCCGACTTTGAGCTCGCCGACAAGCTGGGTGCCATCGTCAACTTTGACGACATCAGCCACATCGAGTTCTTTGAGCGCGTTGCGGGGCCCATCCCCAAGACGGTCAGCTGCCGCTTTAATCCAGGCGGTCTGTTCCAGCTCTCCAACGGCATCATGGACAACCCGGGCGACTCCAAATATGGCATGACCACCGAGCAGCTCTTTGAGGCCTTCCGCATGCTCAAGGCCAGGGGCGCCGAGAATTTTGGCATCCATGCCTTCCTTGCCAGTAACACCGTCACTAACGACTACTATCCCAAGCTCGCACGCATCCTCTTTAAACTTGCCGTGCGCCTGGAGCGCGAGACCGGCGCACATGTCGCCTTTATCAATCTGTCCGGCGGCGTCGGTATCCCCTATCTGCCCGAGCAGCAGGCCAACGATATTCACGCCATCGGCGAGGGAGTGCACGCGGCATACGACGAGATTCTGGTTCCCGCTGGCATGGGCGATGTGGCGATCTGCACCGAGATGGGCCGCTTTATGATGGGTCCCTATGGGTGCCTGGTCACCAAGGCCATCCACGAGAAGCAGATCTACAAGGACTATATCGGCGTGGACGCCAGTGCCGTCGACCTCATTCGTCCCGCCATGTATGGCGCTTACCACCACATCACGGTGATGGGTCAGCCGGACGGTCCCGATAAAACCGCAGCCACCGTCACGAACACGTACGACATCACGGGCAATCTGTGCGAGAACAATGACAAGTTCGCCATCGACCGCGAGCTTCCGCATATCGACATGGGCGACCTGCTCGTGATTCACGACACCGGCGCGCATGGCCACTCTATGGGCTACAACTACAACGGCCGCCTGCGCTCCGCCGAGGTCCTGCTGCGCCCCGATGGCTCGGCAGACCTCATTCGCCGCGCCGAGCGCCCGGGCGATTACTTTGCCACGCTCGACGTGCTGCCGTGCGGCCGCGAGCTGCTGGCCAAATCGCGCGCCGAAAGCGCCCGCCGTCGCGCTCAGGACGAGCGCCTAGCAGTCGCCGCCCAATGGAACAAACGCGTCCAGATCGCGGAAGCGAAGGAGAAGAACATGGATATCCGCAATCTCGAGGGCTCAATCGTCGCCCTTGTCACGCCGTTTAAAAAGGACGGCAGTGTCGACTTTGACGCGCTTGAGCGCCTTATCGATTTCCACCTGCAAAATGGCACTGACGCCATCCTCACCCTGGGCACCACCGGTGAGAGTGCCACGATGACCGATGACGAGGACAACTCCGTCGTCGCCGCTGTGGTCAAGCATGTTGCAGGACGCGTCCCCGTTATTGCCGGCTCGGGCTCCAACTCCACGCAGACCATGCTCACCAAGTCGCTCACCTATCAGGGCCTGGGCGCCGACGGTCTGCTGCTCATTACCCCCTACTACAACAAGTCCAATGAAGAGGGTATCTATCAGCACTTTAAGACCGTCGCCGATGCCGTGGACATCCCCTGCATCCTGTACAACATCCCCGGCCGCTGTGGCTGCGGCATCAGCGAGCGCAACGTAGAACGCCTGGCCGCGCACCCCAACATCATGGGTATTAAGGAGGCCTCGGGCAACGTCGCCTACGCGGCCAAGATCGCCCACCTGCTGTCAGACGACTTCCGCATGTACTCGGGCGAGGACGCGCTTACCGTACCGCTCATGAGCCTGGGTGCCTCGGGCACCATCAGCGTGTGGGCCGATGTTCAGCCGCAGCTCGTGCACGACATGTGCCGCGCCTATCTGGACGGTGACGTGGCACGCGCCCGCGATATCCAGATTGCCGGCCAGCCGCTCATCAATGCCCTCTTTAGTGAGGTCAACCCCATCCCCGTCAAAGAGGCGCTCGCCCAGATGGGTATGATCGAGGCAAACTACCGTATGCCGCTGTGCCCCATGGCAGACGACACGCGCGCTGCACTTACCGATGCTCTGAAGGGAGCTGGTCTGCTTGATTAAGACCGTCATTATGGGAACGGGCCGCATGGGCTCGCTCATCCGCACTACCGCCGAAGGCATTGTCGACGCCGGCGGGCAGCCCGTTTTTGATATCGTCGCCCAGATCGGTTTTGATCTGTCCGAGCTCGAGAGCGCCCCGGCGGCCGACGTTATCATCGACTTCTCGAACGTCGTGACCTTCGAAGCCGTCGTCTCCTATGTCGAGCGCACGGGCGCGGCGTTGGTCTCGGGCACCACAGGCTACACCCCCGAGCAGATGGACCGCCTGCGTGAGCTGGGCCAGAACACCCGCGTTATGCACTCGGGCAATTACTCCATCGGCATCGCAGCCCTGCGTCATCTAGTGGCCCAGGCCACGCGTGAGCTGCCCGGCTTTGACTGCGAGATTGTCGAGACGCACCACAACCAAAAGGTCGACGCCCCCAGCGGCACTGCCAAGCTACTGCTCGACGCCGTCGTCGAAGCCGAGCCCGAGGCAGGCTACCACCCCGTCTATGGCCGCGAGGGCATGTGCGGAGCACGCGATCCCAAGGAAATCGGTATGCACTCGCTGCGCGGCGGCACCGTCACCGGCGTGCACGAGGTGAGCTTCTTTGGCCAGGACGAGGAGGTCACGCTCACCCACCGCGCCACGAGCCGTCAGATCTTTGTCAACGGCGCCTTGGCAGCCGCGCAGAAGCTCGTCACCCGCGAACCCGGCTTCTATACGTTCGACAAGGTCATGTTTGCCTAACCAGGTATCAACCGAATCCACCCAAAGGAGAGATAGCAAATGAGCAACGCAGCCGAGATGGATGCACAGGAGATTATCAACTATATCGCCACCGCGCCCAAAAAGACGCCCGTCAAGCTGTACGTGCGCGAGAAGCCGGGCATGAAGGTTGCCTGGGGCGACGCACATGTCTACGGCGGCCGTCGCGGCAAGACCGTCTTTGGCGACTGGGACGAGCTCAAGACCATCCTGGACGCCAATGCCGATTCCATCGATTACTACGACGTTGAAAACGATTGCCGCAACTCCGCCGTGCCCATGCTCGACCTTAAGGGCATCAACGCCCGCATCGAGCCGGGCGCGATCATCCGCGACCGCGTCGAGATTGGCGACCGTGCCGTCATCATGATGGGCGCCATCATCAACATCGGCTCCGTTATCGGCGAGGGTTCCATGATCGATATGGGCGCCGTGCTGGGCGGTCGCGCCACCGTGGGCAAGAACTGCCACATCGGCGCCGGCACCGTGCTGGCAGGCGTTGTGGAGCCCGCCAGCGCCACGCCCGTCATCATCGAGGACGATGTCATGATCGGCGCAAACGCCGTGGTCCTGGAAGGCGTGCACGTGGGCAAGGGTGCTGTAGTTGCCGCCGGCGCCGTGTGCGTCGAGGACGTCCCCGCCGGCGCCGTCGTGGCCGGTGTCCCCGCCCGCGCCATCAAGATGCGCGACGAGAAGACCGACAGCAAGACCGGCCTGGAAGAGGGCCTGCGCCAGCTTTAATAGTTACGGCGTTTTACCAAACGCCGTAACGACCCGACGCTGCAAACGCCCCTAGGCGGCAATCTGACGTTCAATCGTCGGGCATGACCAGAAGGTCAATGCCCTCCTCTTTCGCGTCACCTTGCTCGCCTAGGGGCGTTTTCGCTGGCGTATGCTCAACCTGCGGCGCAATTCAATCCCAAGCAAAAAGGCCGAAGCCCCGAAGGGTTCCGGCCTTTTTGCTTTGTCTGCAGATTACAAGCGCAGTTTATCGATTCTCAATTGACCCGATGTTTTTGAGCTCGATGGAGATGAGGCCGTTAGGCTCATTGACGAACTCGATGTACTCGGAGTTGGAACCCATCTCGGCCGGGAAGCTGATCTCGATACCCGTGTCGGTACGGATCTTATGATTGCGCACCGCCGCGCGTTCGACCTGCTTGCGCTCCACGGGCACACGCTCAGGCACCTTCTCCTCGGTCAGTGCCGCGCGCACGCTCTCCTTGATGACCGGCTCGTCCTCAAAGACCTCGTCGACGATATCCCAAGGCGGCAGCTCCTCGTCATCCTCGACCTTCTCGGCAACAGCAGCCTTAACCTTGGCGAGCGCTACGGCCGTATTGGCACCGTGCTCCTCGGCGACTTCCCCGACCACACGCGTCACGGTGTCGATGACCTCCTTGCCCGATACGCCCGTGTCGCACTGCAGCAGGCCATCGGGGATAAGCATACGGTCCTCGCCGGCGATCTTGCGTTTCTTGTCCACATAGCCGATCTCCATGGTGCTTGCACGCACGATTGCATAGCTCGGCACCTTTTGCGAGGGATTCGGCAGAATGGCGTAGTGGCGCGCAATGTCGTTGCGCACCTCGCCCTCTTCGCGACCTACCTCGTGCATAAAAGCCTGCTTGGAGCCCAGCAGCATCACGGCAAACCAGCGGGCATCCTCATCGTCATCAAAGTCCGCCACAAGCACGTCAGTGGACTCGGCTTTCTCGGCCTTGGTAAGTTCGGAAGAGATGAACTCCGCAATCTGCTGAGACAGGTCCACGAACTCACGCTCACCAAAGAAATAGCCCTTGAGCTCGCCGCCGAATGCGGAGTTCTCGGCAAACGTGGCGCGTTTATTGTCGGCCGAGGTGCGTGCGCGGCGCAGATGCGTGGTCACGAAGTTGCGCACGGTACGGCTCTCGATATCGAGCTCTCGCTGGCTCATGACGTTGACGGCAGAGTCAAAGTCCAGGATATGCAGAATCGCGTGATTGATTTTCATATACGGCATTCCGTTCTAGATCGATTTCGGCACGAACCAGTATAGCGGTCGAGCCCGCCCCAGGCGCATCGAAGATTGGCGCATCGGGGACAGGTTGCTTTGTATCAATGGCTAGCGCAGGAGCTCGGACTGCCAAGCCTCGAGCTGTTCTGCCAAACTCTTGCCGGCAGCGGGCACGTCGATCTGGGGTCGTTTGGGCAACAGTGCGCATTTAAGGATCGCCACGATGGTCTGCGAGATAAAGCGTCGCGTATCTTTGTCAAAGCCTTGCGCAGCCTGGAGCATCACGGGCAGACTCTCACGCAGATTTCCTGCGATATCCGCAAACCGTTCGGCGTCCGTAGCCTCAAACACGGAGAACAACGCATCTACAAAACGCTCGCGCTCGCTAGGTGACACTGCAAGCAGCATCTCGCGAATGGAGCCATCAACGTATCGAGCACCGGCGGACAGGCGCTCACAGTATACGAAGTCGCAACCATCAACCACCCAGCTAAAGGGATTGTGCTGCAGCAGGCTGAACTCGGTGCTCTCAACGATGGCATAGTCCTCTTGTGTCTCGAACATCATGCCGAAGATCGACGACCGAGGTAGCGTCTTGTCGATTCGACCGGAAAGATCGGCAAAGGCGTTGCCGTTCAGAAACTCCTCGACGAACCCTGGACCATCATGGGAATACGCCCGTTCGATTCGCTCACGGGCGACATCGGAGCACATCGCCGCACCGTACACCGCAAGGTTTCCGCCCTTGGAATGACCTCCGCACAAAAGCGGCCCGTCGATCGCATCCGCCGCCTCGTCCACATAACGCGCCGCGGATTCCTGGGCCGGCACAGGACACCGGAACGCCATGTTAAAGTCCTCTTTCCAGCCCACAATCGTGCTGTCGGTCCCCCGGAAGGAAAGATAGCTAAACCCCGCCGGAAACCGGAACGCCATGGCTGCAAACTGCTCCGTCGCCACCACATCGCTCACGGCACGATAGCCGCAAACGTGCACGCCGCGGTATCTGGGATTTGCTGCCACGGCCTCCAACAAGGCCCTGCTTCCCTCTGGGTCCCACAAGTCGTCAATCATGTCCCGGTAGCACTCGGCACGCAGCAGTTCGCGTACGTCTAGGCCCTGCCAGTTCGTCAGCCCCGCCATATCACCCGGCAAGCGCAAATAGGACAACCACGCAAAGACCAGGCTATCCACCGCGCAGAACGGCCGCTCCTCAAAGGGATCAAACGCCGTCTGGACATAGGTCAAAAAATTAGGCGAATCCGACATGGCCCTCCCATCAACTATGGTGCATTGGAGTCAGGTTACTTTGCACCAAAAAGGCGCCCGGGCCGTGTGGACCCGGACGCCTTCATTGTAGCTTTTCGCTCTAGCGAGCTTGATTTAGCAGGAGAAGTCGACGCTGTCGATGATATCCTTGAGAGCCTTTGCAGAGGCGGTGAGCTCATGCTGCTCGTCATCGTTCAGCGGCACGGGAACGCGGCAGACGACACCGTCGCGGCCAACGACCGTCGGCATGGAGATGGCCAGATCGGACAGGCCGTACTCGCCCACCATGAGCGAGGAGACAGGCAGAACGGTCTGCTCATCGCGCATGACGGCAGTGCAGATGCGCTTGACGGCCATGGCGACGCCGTAGTAGGTGGCGTGCTTCTTCTCGATGATGGTGTAGGCGGAGTTCTTGACGTCCTCGGCGATACGCTTCTCGGCGGCCTCGTGCTCCAGGTGGCCGTGAAGCTCGCAGAAGGTGTTCAGCGGCACGCCGGCAACCTGAGCGCTGGACCAAGCGACAAACTCGGAGTCGCCGTGCTCACCCATGACATAGGCCTGGACATCGCGCGGGTCAACCTCGACGTGGGTACCAAGCATCTGCTGCAGACGGCCGGTGTCGAGCACGGTGCCGGAGCCGATGACATGGCCCTCGGGCAGGCCGGACATCTTGATGGCGGCGTAGGTCAGAACGTCGACCGGGTTGGAGACGATGAGCAGAATGCCGTCGAAGCCAGACTTCTTAATCTCGGGGATAATGGACTTAAAGATGTTGACGTTCTTGTTGACCAGGTCCAGGCGAGTCTCACCGGGCTTCTGAGCAGCACCAGCGGTGACAACGATCATGGCGGCGTCGGCGACATCGGAATAATCGCCGGCGTAGATCTTCATCGGCTCGGCAAACGTCATGCCGTGCGCGATATCCAGGGCCTCACCCTCGGCGCGGTTCTTGTCCACGTCGATGAGAACCATCTCGGAGAACAGACCGCTCTGCATCAACGCGAACGCCGAAGACGAACCGACGAAACCGCAGCCGACAATAGCGACCTTCTTCTCGTTAACCATTAGAAACTCCCATCTCTCTCCACAAACAAGCCGCCCGGGAACGACCCGAGCGGCTTGCCGTAATCCCAATACATCCAATCGGGACTTTGATTATGCTCCTATTCGCAGCCAAATATCGACCGTTTACCGAAATTATTTGCAGGATTCGTAAAATAACTGCACGAAATCGGTTTCGAGCTATTGACGAGCCGAAATAGCTTTCTAATACAGGCCCGCCTCGCGAATGGCCTCGACAGCCAAAGAAATCTGGTCGGGCGGCAGGACCAGCGCCATGCGCACATGCCCCTCGCCCGAAGGACCAAAGCTCGCGCCCGGCGTCACCACAACGCCGGCGTTCTCCATGAGCTCCTCGCAAAACGCCATGGAATCGGTGCGACCACCGGGAAGCTTGGCCCATACAAACATGGAGCCATGCGCGTTGGGACGCTCCCAGCCCAGACCCTCAAGACCGTCGCACAGGGCATCGCGGCGCTCCTGGTACTTCAGACGCTGCGCCTCGACCTCGTCGCGCGGGCCATTAAGGCACGCAATGGCGGCCTTCTGGATCGGGAAGAACATGCCAAAGTCGATCTGGCTGCGCAGCTTGGCAAAGGCCGAGACCACATCCTCGCGACCGACCAAAAAGCCGATGCGGGCACCGGTGACGTTAAACGACTTGGAGAGCGAGAAGAACTCAACGCCCACCTCGAGCGCACCGGGATACTGCAAGAAGCTGCCGCCGGGCTCGCCGTCAAACACGATGTCGGAGTACGCGTTGTCATGAACGATTAACAGATCGTGCTCGCGGGCAAAGGCGATAATCTCCTCGTAGACCTCGGGCGTGCCCACCGAGCCGACCGGGTTCGCGGGCAGCGACACGATCATATATTTGGCACGATCGGCAACCTCGGGATCGATACCCGCCACATAGGGCAGGTAATTATGCTCGGCGACCAACGGATAGTACTCGAGTTTGGCATCGGCGATCTTGGCACCCGCCTCAAAGACCGGATAGCACGGATCGGGAACCAGAATGGTGTCACCCGGATCGAGCAGGGCCAGGCCCAAATGGCCCACGCCCTCCTGCGTGCCGTTGCACGACTGCACCATGGACGGCGTAATGCTCGAAACGCCAAAGCGACGCTCATAGTAATCGCACACGGCTTGCTTGAGTTCGGGCAGGTCGCGCAGGGCATACTTCCACATCTCGGGATCCTGGGCGGCTTGTGTGAGCGCCTCGACCACGTGGCCGTACGGCTTAAAGTCGGGCGTGCCCACGCTCATGTTGTAAATGGTCTTACCCTGAGCCTTCAGCGCGAGAAGTTTATTGTTGAGCGAGGCGAAGACCTCTGCGCCAAAGCGGTCGAGACGCTGCGATGCCTGCATGGTGCCACCTTTCGATATAAAAAACGCGGCGCTCCGACAAGAGCGCCGCGCGATACGGGCCATCAGATTGCAAAAGTGTAACGCTTGCCATCCCCGTATTGGTTCAATTTAGCCAACCTTAGTCAATTGGATCGAGCGCGTCGATCTGCGCAAGCCACAGATGCGAGCTGGCGTCACTCGGCATACGCCAATCGCCGCGCGGGCTGAGCGTCACCGAGCCCACCTTGGGACCATCGGGCAGGCAGCTGCGCTTAAACTGCTGGGCAAAGAAGCGACGGTAGAACGTACGCAGCCACGTGTGGACGGTCTTAGCATCGTAGACATCCTCAAAGCTCTTGAGCGCCATGCGGTAGATCTTGCCGGGCTCAAAGCCAAAACGCAGCAGGTAATAGAGGAAGTAGTCGTGCAGCTCGTACGGGCCCACCAAATCCTCAGTCTTCTGCGCAATCTCGCCGTCGCCCGTGGGCGGCAGAAGCTCGGGGGACACCGGCGTATCGAGGATGTCGAGCAGTGTCTCGGCAATACGCCCGCCAAAGACATCAGCCGCATAGCGCACCAAGTGACGCACGAGCGTCTTGGGCACGCTCGCGTTGACGGCGTACATGCTCATGTGGTCGCCGTTATAGGTAGCCCAGCCGAGCGCCAGCTCCGACAGGTCGCCGGTACCGATGACAAAACCGCCCGCCTGGTTGGCCAAATCCATGAGGATCTGCGTACGCTCGCGCGCCTGGCTGTTCTCGTAGGTCACGTCCTGCACGGCCGGATCGTGCTCAATGTCCTTGAAGTGCTGCTCCACAGCCGCGTGGATCGAAACCTCGCGGAAGCTCACACCCAGGTCGCGGGCGAGCGACTCGGCATTCGACTTGGTGCGATGCGTCGTGCCAAAGCCGGGCATGGACACGGCCGTGATACCGGTGCGTGGCAATCCCAGTGCATCGAAGGCGCGAACCGTCACGAGCAGCGCAAGTGTAGAATCAAGGCCGCCTGAAAGACCGATGACAGCCGCTTTGGTGCCCGTATGGGCCAGGCGGGTCTTGAGGCCGGCGGTCTGTAGGTCGAGAATCGTCTCGCAGCGCTCGGCCAGGTCGCCATGGTCGGCCGGTACAAAGGGCGCGCGCGGGAAAACGCGGTCGATATCGCAGGCATCACACAGGACAGGCTCTTCGGCCAACACGCCCTCAAACGAAAACTCAACGGTCGTGGCCTCCGGCGCATCGTCCGCGCGCGTCCACGTCGTCGAGCGGCGGCGCTCGGCAACCAGACGGTCAAGATCGACATCGGCAATCGCCATATCGCAGGTAAGGAGCTTCGTCGCCGCAAGCTTAGAGCCGTTTTCGTAGATAAGGTTCTCGCCCGCAAAGACCATATCGGTCGTGGACTCGCCCTCGCTCGCGTCTGCATAGGCATAGGCACAGTACAGGCGCGCACTCTGGTTAGAGATGAGGCTGCGGCGGTAATCCGCCTTGCCGATAATCTCGTCCGAGGCCGACGGGTTGAGAATCACCGTCGCACCGGCAAGCGCCATCTCGGTCGAAGGGGGCGCCGGCACCCACAGGTCCTCGCAGATCTCAATGCCCAACACCAGGTCCTCGGCACCCTCATCACAGCAGCGGTAGACAAGCCCCGAACCCAGCGGAACCGGACCCTGACCGGCGAAATCAACCCACACAGGATCTGCGGGCGCCGAAGCAAACCAGCGGCGCTCGTAGAACTCGCCATAGTTGGGCAGATACTTCTTGGCCGTAAGACCCAAAAGCTCACCCGCACAGCACACGGCGGCACAGTTGTAGATGTTCTCGGCCACCGCCACGGGAAGACCGATGGTAAAAACAATCGGCAGCTCACGAGTCTCATCGAGAATATGCACCAGAGCAGCCTCACAGGCATGCAGCAGCGTGCGATTATGGAACAGGTCGGCCGCGGTATAGCCGGTCAGGTTAAGCTCGGGCAGCACCAGCGCGCGAACGCCGCGCTCGGTAGCCTCGCGAACAGCCGTCAGCGCAACCTCGGCATTGCCCTCGACATCGGCCACGCGAATCCGCGGCGACGCCGCCGCCACACGCAAAAAGCCATCAGACTGAGAAAGGTGAAGATTCATAAGAATGCTCCTGTGCGTAGACGCCATTCACAACAATTAGCAAGCCCTATTGTAGTTCAACCGCCGGGTGTAACCGCATCCCACCAACTTGGTGAGCTATTGATGAGTTGATGATATCTGTTAAATGTCACGTACGATTCACATCTGGTGGGTACCCTGATGGCTGCATGAAACGAAGCAGATTAACACCGGGAGGGCCCCGTATGACAACCAAGTACACCGACGCGCCGCGCACGCGCGTCATGACACCGGCCGCGCTCAACAACGGCGTTCACGAAAACCATTCCATCGGACAGACCATGGCCATCGCGCCCAAAAAGGGCCTGTTCGACGACATTTCCATTCCTCAGATCATCGCCGGCGCCGCAGCAGCCGCAACGAGCGTCGCGCTTGCTTCCAAGATCGGTATCGCCGGATCGGTGATCGGCGCCGCCGTGAGCTCGGTTGTCACCGTTGTGTCCTCGCAGGTCTACCGCCACTTTATCTCTGCCAGCGCCAAAGCCCTCAAAGGCACGCACGCCGCCGTCGACTACCCCGCCGGCGCCTATGAGCCCGTTGAGTTTGATGCCGAGGAGCACCTGGGTGGCGCCGCGACTACGCAGGAGATGCGCCAGATTGCGGGGCGCGCGACCACGGCGCGCGTTGCTCCCAACAGCCTGCGCGCCAAGGCGGCGGCAGAGCGCAGCCAGACGCAAAAGAAGGTCATCATCTTCTCGATTGCCATCGCCATCGTCGCGGTCATCGCCTGCGCCGGCGCCATCCTTATCACCACCGCCGGTGAGGGTCTGGGCGAGCGCCCCGAGCCAATCTTTTCGTCGCGCACGACCGAGCACGACGCGGATAGCTCCGGTCAATCACAAAGCCAGCAGGACGACTCGCAGGGCACCTCCGCATCCACTGACTCGTCCTCGAACACCCCCGATAAATCGCAGGACGTCGATTCCTCTGTGAACAACAGCGGCACGCAATCCGGCACGACCGACTCAAGCCAAACGACTGACGGCTCTCAACCGAGCACGGGCGACCAGACAAGCGGCAATACATCGGGCACGGGATCTACCGACAACAGCAACACCAACAGCTCGAACAGCTCGAGCGGAACCGCGTCCGGCACGGCATCTGACAGCTCGAGCCAAGACACGGCATCCGGCAATTAAGCACGTTTGCCCCTCATAGATAACCGACCTGCATAACGGGCGCGAACCGGCAACGGTCGCGCCCGTTTGCCTTGGGCGACGAGATGGCACGCCCCGTGCGATGGTAAGATGCTTTGGTGTGTAAAGAGGAGATTTGCCATGAGCAAGACAATACTTAAGCCCACGCTATCGCTGGGCAACCACATCTATCTGTATCGCCTGCTGCGCGATGCGATTGGGTGCGGCAAGCAAACGTTTATGACGCAGGTCGAGGAGGCACTCGCCGCTGGTGACATGGCCGCTTATGACCTGGGCTTTGAGTCCACGCGCGAGCTGCTCGAGGAGCTCGACGACTGCATTAAGCTGACCGTCTTTAAGGGCGGTCGCCTGTATGCCACCGTCATCGCCAACGAGGCCTGGGATGCCGCCCTTGCCAAGGGCGAGGACAAGCCCAAGGCAGCCAAGGGAGCCAAGCAGTCCTACAAAAAGAAAAAGCGCGGCGAGAAAGACCTCAAGGCCGTACGTCCCAAGCACGTTAAGCGTCCCGAGCCCGTGGCCGAAGTCGCTCCGGAGCCCGAGCCCGAGACAAAGATCGAAGTCGCTATTGAGGTAGCAGCAGAAGCCGAAACCGAAATCGCCGCCACAACCGATCCCAAAGTCATATCCGAGCAGGAAGCCACTGCGGAGCCCAACGAGGCTCCCGAGTCGACAACCGAAGAAGCCGCTGACCAGCCCGAGACGCCTGCGTTCCAAAACGGCGATGTCTTTGGCGACGAGGCTGAGGACGATCAGCCCGAAGAGCCCGCAGAACAGGACGCTACCGAGGCGGCATCGGAGCCCGAGGCACCGCAGCCTGCCATCTCGCTCACGGTCGTCTATGACCCCGAGAACGTAAACGCCGGCATCACCACCATGGCATCCACGCCCATCGAGGCAAAGTCGAGCGTCGAGAACGAGAACGCGACGCAGGTTGAGGTTGAAACTGCAGCTGCAGACGCGCCCGCCATCGTGAAACCCGCAGATTCCACGATCAAGCCGGAAGCGATGCCGGAATCCGCACCCGTCATCGAGTCCGTGCCCACCTCTGCTTGCGACCAAATTCCCGCACCGGCACCGGCTTCGGCACCCGCAGCGGCCCCAACCCCCGCACCTGCAGCGCCCGCCATCCCCAAGGACTTCCCCGTCGATTTCACAACCGAGGTCTTCTGCCCCGGCCCGCTTCTGCACCAGCTGTCGACCTATCTCCCCTACGGCGCCGACACCCTCGGCATCGTCGGCGAGTACTACTGGATCGCCCGCGAGCACGGCACTATCGACGTCGCACGAAACCGAGCGAGCTTCCCCCTGCGCTACACGCAGGCCGGCGAGCGCCGCGAGGTCACCGTGCGCATCCGCCGCAACACCACCGGAGGCCTCGGAGCCACCTGGACCATCGACAAAGTCGAGCCTTCTACCAAGTAACAAAAAGGGACGATAACCCTCAAGGTTATCGTCCCTTTCTCAATAGGTCACCTGAGCTCAACTAATCACGCGTCAGCTTGCGGTGAATACGATGCGGCTGGGCTGCGTCCTCGCCCAGGCGCTCGATGCGATTGGCTTGATAGGCCTCGAAGTTGCCCTCGAACCAATACCAGTTGCCCGGATTCTCGTCGGTGCCCTCCCACGCCAGAATGTGCGTGGCGACACGGTCCAGGAACATACGGTCGTGGCTAATGACCACCGAGCAGCCCGGGAACTCGAGCAGCGCCGCTTCGAGCGAGGACAGCGTCTCGACGTCGAGGTCGTTCGTGGGCTCGTCGAGGAGCAGCAGGTTGCCGCCCTGCTTGAGCGTAAGCGCCAAGTTCAGACGGTTGCGCTCGCCACCGGAGAGTACGCCAGCGCGCTTCTGCTGGTCCTGGCCCTTAAAGCCAAAGCTCGCCACGTACGCGCGGCTCGGAACCTCGGTCTCGCCGACCATCATGTGGTCCAGGCCATCCGAGACGACCTCCCATAGGTTCTTGTCGGGGTCGATGCCGGAACGGTTCTGATCGACATAGGAGATCTTGACGGTCTCGCCCACCTCGAGCTCACCCGAAGTCAGCGGCTCCAGGCCAACGATAGTCTTGAAGAGCGTAGTCTTGCCCACGCCGTTGGGACCGATCACGCCCACGATGCCGTTGCGCGGCAGGGTGAACGATAGGTCATCGATGAGCACGCGACCGTCGAACTCCTTGTGCAGGTGATGGGCCTCGAGCACCTTGTTGCCCAGACGCGGACCCACAGGGATGCGGATGTCAGTCCAGTCGAGCTTCTGGCTTGCGCGGGCCTCGGCCTCCATCTCCTCGTAGCGAGCCAGACGGGCCTTGTTCTTTGCCTGGCGAGCCTTGGGCGAGCTGCGCACCCACTCGAGCTCGGCCTCCATGCGCTTGGCGAGCTTGGCGTCGCGGTTGCCCTGCGCCTCGATACGCGCGGCCTTGGTCTCCAGATACGTGGAGTAGTTGCCCTTGTAGGGATAAAGGTGGCCGCGGTCGACCTCGCAGATCCACTCGGCAACGTTGTCCAGGAAGTAGCGATCATGCGTGACGGCAAGCACCGCGCCCTGGTAGTTGTGCAGGAAGTGCTCGAGCCACAGGATCGATTCGGCGTCCAGATGGTTCGTGGGCTCGTCGAGCAGCAGCAGGTCGGGAGCCTCGAGCAGCAGCTTGCATAGGGCCACGCGGCGGCGCTCGCCGCCGGAAAGCACGTTAACCGGCATGTCGGAATCGGGCAGCTGCAGGGCGTCCATGGCCTGGCCGAGCTTGGAATCGATATCCCAGCCGTCGGCGGCGTCGATCTCGTCCTGGAGCTTTCCCATCTCGGCCATGAGGGCATCCATGTCGCAATCCGGGTCGCACATCTCCTCGCCGATCTTGTTGAAGCGATCGACCTTGGCGATCATGTCGCCAAATGCCATGCGCACGTTCTCGATGACGGTCTTGTCGTCGTCGAGCGGCGGCTCCTGCTGCAGGATACCCACGGTGTAGCCGGGGGTGAGCCTGGCATCGCCGTTGGAGACTTCCTCGATGCCGGCCATGATCTTGAGCAGGGTCGACTTACCCATGCCGTTAGGACCCACGACGCCGATCTTGGCACCGGGGTAGAAGCTCAGGGTCACGTCGTCAAGGATTACCTTGTCGCCATGGGCCTTGCGAGCCTGATACATCTGGTAGATAAACTCCGCCATATGTCTGTTCTATCCTTTCTACCTGCTGTTTCCCTATTCTTGATTCGCTTTAGTGGAAACGAAATGAGGAAACCAACTCTAAAACTTAACGAAAAAGGGGCATGGTTGCCCACACCCCCTAATACTACCTGGGAAAAGTCCCCCGGAGCATACTATGAACTGCGTACGCTAGTTTTCCGCAACCTTAGCGAACGGTTCGCTGCGATTTGCGCCACAGCAGATACGAATAGACGTAGGCAGCTACAGCTGAACCGAACGCCAGAACCGCAATCACCGCGGCGACGACTTCACTCGAAAGCACACTACCTGCCACGCCCATCACAATCAGGCCAACACCCAGCACCATAAAGCAGGCACCGCCAAAGCGCTGCGTACGGCGCCAGTTCTCGGGGTCGGCAAGCGCCCAGGGCGTCTTGATACCGAGCGTGTAATTCTGCTTCACACGCGGCAAGTAGTTGCCTACGCCGATGAACAGCAAACCGACAACACCGGAAATCAGCACGTTAACCGAGCCGACCGCCGGCACCACACCCCAGACCGTAAGCTCTCCCAGCCAGCTTATGGCGCACATGAACAAGGTGAAGGCGATTACGAAGCCCTGATAGAACTTGCCCGAGGTCCGATACGCCTCGCCCTTAGGGTCGATGCGTGGCACGACGTAGAACATCGCGAGAAGTGCCAGAGGCAACACGCCGAGCGCGGAGGCCATCCAGCTAGGGCCCCAACCGTCGACGGCGCCGTTCGCGCCCCAGTGCGTGGGAATCTGCGCAGGCAAGCTCGGCATCACCATGAGGTGCGCAGCAACATTAATAGCGCAGACCACAACAAGCATGACCCACACGCGCGGCGATACCCCCGTGGCGTGAATTCCCTTGTTTTCATTATTCATTCTTATCACCTTCAGTGTTTGTAAAGCCCATAAACCAACCGATCAAGTCCTGCATGACGGTGGTGTTTAGGCTGTAAACGATGTTTTGGCCATGACGTTCGTCGGTCACCAACCCGGCGTTTTTGAGCGTCGCCAAATGATGGCTCAGTGACGGCTTGCTAATGTCAAAATGCTCGGCAAGCTCCCCGGCCGTACAATTGCCCTCGCGCAGCAGTTCCAAAATGTGACGTCGTGTAGGATCGGCCAGCGCTTTAAAACCCTCTCCCGGCATAGGACCTCCTCTCAGCACCCCTCATGACGCGTACACTATACTCGATATTTAGATGTTTGTCTAACTATCTAATCTTGTACTCAAAAAATAGCCGTCCCCGCGTAATGCGAAGACGGCCACTTCTCACGCCATAAACGTGTTTCGGAGTTGGCTAACCCGCGGCAACGGGTGCCATCTGCTTCATCTTATGCGAATCACTGCCCCATTTCAACAAGCCCCTAGGGCTCAAATGGAATCGCGATAATACCTATAATGACGATAGCTAAAACACAATTCGCTTCCCCATCGGAGGATGTCTATGACCGAAACCACAGCCGCAACTCCCAACGAGACACGCGACACCAAGCTCGAGATCATCATGGGCCGCGAGGCACTCGATAAGCTCGCTGATGCTACGGTGCTGGTGCTCGGCTGCGGAGGCGTGGGCTCCAACTGCTGCGAGGCACTCGCCCGCGGCGGCATCGGTCATTTTGTAATTCTGGACAAGGACATCATCGCGCCCAGCAATATCAATCGCCAGGCTATCGCCTTTCACAGCACCATCGGCAAGCGCAAGGTCGATGTTATGCAAGCCATGATCCACGACATCAATCCAGCCGCCACCGTCATCAAGCGCACCGAATACCTGTTGAGCGACAATATCGACGAATTTTTCGCACGCGTTTTGGAGCAAATAAACGGCAAGCTCGACTACGTCGTCGACGCCATCGACACCATCTCGGCCAAGCTCACCATTGCCAAATATGCTCAAGACCACGACATTCGTTTGGTTAGCTCTATGGGCGGGGCCAACAAGCTCCATCCCGAGTGCCTCCGCTTTGCCGACATTTTTGACACCGTGCGCGACCCTATGAGCCGCATCATGCGCAAAGAATGTAAGAAGCGCGGAATCAAGAGCCTACATGTACTGTTTAGCTGCGAGGAATCGGTTAAGACACAGCCCCGCGACCCTTCCAACATCCACGAGCGTACCGAACTGGGAACCGCGAGCTTTATGCCGCCCATCATGGGTCAGATGATCGCCGGCGAGGTAATCCGCCAGATCAGCGGACGCGGCACCGAGCGCGTGCGCTCCGACGGCCAGCGCTTGGACTAGCAGGGATGCCGCGATGGAGCCGCAGTTGTTTGATGCACACTGTCATCTTGATTTGATGGCCTGCCCGGATACCGTTGCCGATGAGACGACGGCACTGGGCCTGGGTCTATTTGACTGCGGCGTCGACCCACGCGACTTCGCGGCAGCAAAAACACGCGCCAGTCACCACCCGAACATCATCGCGGGCGCAGGGCTCCATCCCTGGTGGCTCGCCGAAGGTCGATGCAGCGCTCCCGAAATCGACCTGCTTTGCGAAGTCGCTGCACAAGAGCGTTTTATCGGCGAGATCGGGCTCGACTTTTCAGCGCGCTTTGCTGGAAGCGAGCCGTTACAAATACAGGCACTTGATCGGCTCTGCGATACGCTCGCGCAGCATCCTCTTGCCGGACGCGTGATATCAATTCACGCCGTTCGTTCGGCAGGAACCGTGCTGGACGTCCTCGAGTCGCACGGACTACTCATCCCAAATCCCGACTCCCCCTTTATCATCTTCCACTGGTTTAGCGGCACCTCGGACGAACTCGTCCGCGCGCGCGATGCAGGCTGCTATTTTTCCGTCAGCGAGCGCATGCTCGCCACCAAACGTGGGCGCGAATACGCCCGACAGATTCCACTCGACCGTCTACTACTCGAGACCGATGCGCCGGCAGAGCCAGACGCAGAAACAAGTGCGCAGTCGCTCATCAGATCGCTCACAAGGACCTCGATGCGCATCGCCTCGCTCAAAAACTGTGACGCAAAGCGCATCGAGTCGGCAGTTTTAGCAAATGCGCACTCTGTTTTTGACCTTCGGATCGCGTCGAAAATGTTGGTGTAAGGGTGACACCCTAGCGCCCGTTTAACGAAAAACGGCCTTCGTCCTAGAATCTGAAATCACCACAACAACAGGTTCTAGGAAAGGACGAAGACCGCTATGGGAATCTTATCAGACCCGACGCCGGACATGCTCGCCATGCCCCGTTTCGACGACGGCGCCATCGACATGCAGGAGCTGCTCCGCAGACTAGCCGAGCAGGTCGTGAACGCCGTGATGGACGCCGAGGCCGACCAGCTGTGCGGCGGCGGGGCGAACAGCCGAAACGGCTACCGCGAGAGGTCGCTCGCCACCTGCGTCGGCACGCTGACGCTGCGCATCCCCAAGCTGCGCTCCGGCAGCTTCTTCCCCGAGGACGTGCTCGAGCGCTACCAGCGCGTCGACCGCGCGCTCGTGGCCGCCGTGGCCGAGATGTACGCCACGGGCACGAGCACCCGCAAGGTGCAGAGGGTGGCCGAGAAGATGGGCGTCTCCAGGCTCTCGAAGGACCAGGTGAGCGCCATCGCCTCGAGCCTGGACGCAGACATCGAGGACCTATGCGGAAGGCCGCTCGGCGGCTCGCCGGTGCCCTACGTCTGGCTCGACGCGACCTACGTCAAGTGCCGCCGCGAGGGGCGCGTCGCCTCCACCGCCGTGGTCACCGCCATCGGCTGCGATGCGGGCGGCTGGAGGCGCGTCCTGGGCGTCGACGTGGTCGACACCGAGTCCTACGACTCGTGGCTCGCCTTCCTGCGGGCTATCCGCTCGCGCGGGGCGGCGGGCGTGCGGCTCGTCGTCTCGGACGCCCACCCGGGGCTCGTCCGGGCGCTCGGCGAGGTCTTCCAGGGCGCCGCGTGGCAGCGCTGCATCGTGCATCTGATGCGCAGCGCCGCCGGCAACGCGCCGACCAGGCGGAAAAAGGGCGCCGTGCTGGGCATCCTGATCTTCATTGATGACTATTTCAACTGCCTGACTGTCGGTTCGGTTATGCGCCCGGTCACCGACAAGCACAACATCTCCCGGGCCAAGCTGGCCTATATCATCGATGCCACCGCCGCGCCGGTATGTATCATCGCGCCCATCTCCTCCTGGGCCGCCGCCGTGGCCAGCTACGTCGAGGACGGTCAGGGCCTCACCGTGTTCATCAAGTCCATACCTTATAACTTCTACGCCTGGCTGACCATCATCATGATGATAGGCCTCGCCGTCATGAAGATCGACTACGGCCCGATGGCCAAGTTTGAAAAGAACGCCCAGAACGGCGACCTCTTCTCCGGCAAGAACCCCTACGGCTCTATGGAAGAGGAGGAGAGCTCCCCCAACGGCCGGGTGCTGGACCTGGTCTTCCCCATCCTGGTGCTGATCGTCTGCTGCATCGGCGCCATGCTTTACGTGGGCGGCTTCTTCGGCGTGGACGCCTGGGGCGGCACCGACTGCGCCGGAGACTTCATCGGCGCCTTCGGCAATACCGACGCTTTCATGGGTCTGCCCTGGGGCGGCATCATCGCTCTGCTGGGCGTTATCGTCCTGCCCATCACCTCCGGTGATACGGCTCTGCGTGCCCTGCGTCTGGGCATCGCCGACGCCTTCCATCTGGATCAGAGCTCCAAGAGCAAGCGCCTGGGCCTCTCCGCCATCATCTTCGCGCTGGTGGCTGTGATCCTGGTGTACGCCAAGAGCGATCCCACCGGTTTCAACACCCTGTGGCGTTACTTCGCCTGGTCCAACCAGACCCTGTCCCTGTTCGCCTTCCTGGGTATTTCCATCTGGATGTTTGAGAACGGCAAGGCCAAGTTCGTGTGGATGCCCCTGATCCCCGGCGCCTGGTATGCGTTCGTGACTGTCACTTACATCGCCAACGCCCAGATCGGCTTCCACATCCCCTGGAACATTGCCTACGTGGTGGGCGTTGTGGCTGCTGTTGCTTATGTTGCCGCCATCATTGTCTACGGCAAGAAGCGCGCCAGCCGTCTGATC
>CALLNU010000006.1 GCA_938005465.1 uncultured Collinsella sp. | reverse complement strand
TTTCTTCCAAACGCGTGCTGATACAGGGACGGCTCGGCAACATGCTGCGTGAGCGCGGCTTCACCAGCTACGACCAGTATCTCGACGCTGTCATGGCAGATACCTCCGGTGCGGAAGTCACAACGATACTCAACAAACTCACAACAAACCACACCTTCTTTATGCGCGAGCCGGAGCATTACACCTACCTTAAAGAGGTAATACTCCCCTGGGCTGTAGCTAACGCCAAAAACCACGAGCTGCGTATCTGGAGCGCGGGCTGCTCCTCCGGCGAGGAGTGCTACACCACGGCAATGCTTCTTGACGAATACTTCGGCAAGGAAAAAAGCCTGTGGGATACGCGTATCCTTGCAACGGATATCTCCAACAGCGTCATGGACAAGGCGAAGGCCGGCGTCTACAACGTTGAGGGCATGAAGGGGCTCAGCCCCGAATGGAAGCGCCGCTATTTCAGACAGGTAGACAACGAGCACTATGAGATCTGTCAGGAGATAAAGGATCAGATAATCTTCAAGCCTTTCAACCTGATGGAAGAAATGCCCGAAAAATATAAGCGCCGTCCGTTCGATCTGATATTCTGCCGGAATGTCATGATATACTTCGATCAGCCCACCAAAAACGCGCTGGTCAACCGCTTCTACGATGTGCTGAAGCCGGGCGGATATTTCTACATAGGTCACGCGGAGAGCATTCCGCGTGGCGAGACAAAATTCGAATATGTCAAGCCGGCAATCTACCGCAGAGGGCTTGACACCTGACTGACGGGGGAGAATTATGAAAAAGATCAAGCTGCTTGTGGTCGATGATTCTATCCTGTTCAGAGAAGTGCTGACCCGCTATATCAGGGAGGATTCCCAAATAGATGTGGTAGGCACGGCGGGAGATCCATACTCTGCACGGGATATGATACTGAAATACGAACCGGATGTCATGACGCTTGACATTGAAATGCCGCGCATGGACGGCGTTGCATTCCTAAAAAAGCTGCTTCCGCAGTATTATCTGCCGGTGATAACGGTGTCGTCTTCCAA
Source organism: uncultured Collinsella sp. (assembly GCA_938005465.1). Lineage (GTDB taxonomy): Bacteria > Actinomycetota > Coriobacteriia > Coriobacteriales > Coriobacteriaceae > Collinsella. The sequence goes on along the minus strand of CALLNU010000006.1, from coordinate 119,880 downwards.
TAACATGAAACAGGCGGCTCTGGACGCAGGGTGCATAGAGTTTATCCAGAAACCGCTTGCCCGCACCACCGCCGAAATGCAGAGCTTCGCACAGACCATCTGCCGTGCGGTAAAGAGCGCATACGATCTCCACGGCGACCACTCAAAGGCAGAGGAGCCGGAAGTGGTACATACCAGCTTCTCCACGACCGCGAAGCGGTTTCGCAAAAATGACGTCGTGCTTGCACTTGGCGCTTCCACCGGAGGCACCGAGGCGCTGGAACAGGTGATCAAAAATCTGCCTGCGGATTCTCCGGCAACCGTTGTTGTTCAGCACATGCCTGCGGGATTCACGAAGCTGTATTCCGAGCGGCTCAACAAGAACTGCCCGATGGAGGTCAAGGAAGCCGAGGACGGCGACCGGCTGCGGCGCGGTCTCGTAATTATCGGGGCAGGCGAACATCATCTGAGGCTTTGCCGGGACTCCAGGGGATACTACGTATCTTCGAAGCCGGGCGAGAAGGTCTCGGGGCACTGCCCGTCTGTAGACGTTCTTTTCTCAAGCGTCGCTGATACCGCCAAAGCAAACGCCATCGGCGTTATCCTCACCGGAATGGGCCGGGACGGCGCGGACGGTCGCTGCGCTCGGAGCGCTCGCGACGCGGACGCTCACGGCGCTGGAAGTGCTCGCCGTCGCCCTCAGAGGCACCCTCGGCGCGAGCCGGGGCCTCGGGCTTGTCAAGACGATCGAGCGAGATCTTGCCGCGATCGTCGACCTCGATGACGACGACCTTGACCTCGTCGCCCACGTTGAGGACGTCCTCGACCTTCTCCACGCGGCCCTTGGCGACACGGGAGATGTGCAGCAGGCCGTCCTTACCGGGCAGCAGGTTCACGAAGGCGCCGAAGGGCTGGATGGAGACCACGCGACCGGTGTACTCCTCGCCCGGCTCGGGAACCTTGATGATGAGCTTGATGCGCTCGACGGCCTGGTCGACGGACTCACCGGTGCCGCCGACAAAGACGGTGCCGTCCTCCTGGATGTCGACCGAAGCGCCGGTCTCGTCCTGGATACCGCGGATGACCTTACCGCCAGAACCGATGACGTCGCGGATCTTATCGGTCGGAACCTGGATGGAGACGATGCGCGGGGCGGTGCTGCGCGTGGTGTGGCGCGGCTCGGGGATCACATCGAGCATCTTCTGCAGGATGAAGGCGCGACCCTCCTTGGCCTGCTGCAGGGCGCGGGCCAGGATGTCGAAGGTGAGGCCGGTGGCCTTGTTGTCCATCTGCAGGGCGGTGATGCCCTCGGTGGTGCCGGTGACCTTAAAGTCCATGTCGCCCAGGAAGTCCTCGAGACCCTGGATGTCGGACAGGACCACGGTCTTGCCCTCCTCCTGGATCAGGCCCATGGCGATACCGGAGACCGGGCGCTTAATGGGCACGCCGCCGTCCATAAGGGCGAGCGTGGAGCCGCAGGTCGAAGCCATCGAAGAGGAGCCGTTGGACTCCATGACCTCGGAGACGACGCGGATGGCGTAGGGGAACTCGTTCTCGTCGGGAAGTACCGGAAGCAGGGCGCGCTCGGCCAGATTGCCATGGCCGATCTCGCGGCGCTTGGGGCTGCCCATGCGGCCGGTCTCGCCGGTGCAGAAAGGCGGGAAGTTGTAGTGGTGCATGTAGCGCTTGCCCTCGGTGGGCTCGATGGTATCCAGACGCTGGCCCTCGTTGAGCATGCCGAGCGAAAGAACCGAGAGCACCTGGGTCTGGCCACGCTGGAACAGGCCGGAACCATGAACGAGCGGCAGGTAGTTGTCCTTCACCATGATGGGACGGATCTCGTCGGCGGCACGGCCGTCGACGCGCTCGCCGGTCTCGACGACCATGGTGCGCATAGCCTTCTTCTCGAGCTTCTTGAGCGCCACGGGGATCTCGCGCTCCCAAGCGGCCTGCTCCTCCTCGGTGAACTCGGCACGGATGGACTCCTTCAGAGCCTCGACCTTGCCGATACGGGAGAGCTTGTCGGCATCGCGAAGGGCGGCTGCCATCTCGTCGTAGTGGGCGAAGATGCGCTCCTGGACCTCCTCGACGGGCTGGTCGAGCGGGTACTCCTTCTTGACGATGGGGCCGTTGACCTGCTCCCACTCGGCGACGAACTCGTCCTGAGCCTGGCAGAAAGCAGCAAGGGCCGCCTGGCCAAACTTCATGGCGGCGAGCATGTCGTCCTCGGAGATCTCCTCGGCGCCGGCCTCAACCATCGAAATGAAGTCGGCAGAGCCGCCCAGCTCCAGGTCCAGATCGGAGTTCTCGCGCTCCTCGTAGGTGGGGTTGACGATAAACTCGCCGGTCTCCACGTTACGGCCGATGCGCACGCAGGCAAGCGGACCCTCGAAGGGCACGCCGCCGAGCGTCATGGCCAGAGAAGCACCCATGACGTTGATGACGTCGAAGGGGTTGACCTGGTCGGCGACGAGCGAGGTGGCGACGATGTGCACCTCGTTGCGGAAGCCATCCGGGAAGCTCGGGCGAATCGGACGGTCGATCATGCGCGCGGTGAGCGTAGCCTTCTCACTGGGACGGCCCTCACGCTTGAGGTAGCCACCCGGGATGCGGCCGGCGGCGTACATCTTCTCGTTGAAGTCGACGGTCAGCGGGAAGAAGTCGTAGTTCTTACGCTCCTTGGAGACGACCACGGTGTCGAGCATCGTGGTGTCACCCTGCTTGACCAGGCAGGCGCCGGTGGCCTGCTTGGCAAGCTCGCCCGACTCAAAGGTGTAGGTCTTGCCGTACAGCTCAAAGGTCTTGGATACGAGTGTCATTGTTCTCCTTTACCCCGCAGACCCCTTGCCTGCGGGCTTCTCATGTGACGCGGGCCCCCTGCCCCCGCCACGCTTCAGAGCGTGATTGTTCGCGCCCTTACACAAAAAGAGCGCCCCGCTGCGCAGGACGCTCTTAGCATGTACAAATCCTACTGGATGTTGTCGCGGATGCCCAGAGCCTTGATGAGCTCACGGTACTCGACGATGTCGTTCTTCTTGATGTAGGAGAGAAGACGACGACGACGGCCGACGAGCATGAGCAGGCCACGACGGGTGTGGAAGTCCTTCTGGTGGGACTTCATGTGCTCGGTCAGCTCCTTGATGCGCTCGGACAGGATGGCGACCTGAACCTTGGGGTTGCCGGTGTCGACCGGGGTGTTACCGAACTGGGCAGTCAGCTCCGCCTTGCGCTCTTTGGAAACAGTCATTGTTTCACCTTTCGTTTTACGTCGCCCGCGGGCGACTCGATTCGCCTCGGACTGGGAAGCCGCCGGTGGAGCGAGCAACCAAGGTCGAGGTACCAACAGGTCGGCATGATACCACAAGCAGCCCGCGCCTGCGCATCATCACCGACCCAACATGAATTCCATCGCACGGAGGCGTTGATCGGTGTGCGTCGCAGCCCAAACATGCGAAAGCCCGAGCAGGAATGCCGCCGTATGCGGGACGATTCGCTCGGCCATGAGCGCATCGAAGGTCATGGACATGAGGGCGCGCAGCCATGCGGTCTCACCGGTCGACACCAGTTCGGCACCTGGAACGCTCGACGCGCACGACCCGCACATGAGACCGCCCGCCTGGGGTGAAAAATACGACAGCATGGGGTCTCCGCACAGCACGCAGGCCGAAAAATCGGGTCGATAGCCAACGTGCGACAGCAGCTTAAAGACATATGCCGCCACAAGTAGGTCCATATGCGCCGTGTCAAGCCCGCTGCCCACCAGGGCAAGCGCTCGCTGCGTGATGGCAAAGGTAAACGGGTCCTCGGCGTCCTCGAACGAGCACACGCGCGCAACCTCGGCGATCGCGCTTGCGGCGCAGGTCGTCTCGTAATCGGGCGCAGCGCCGAGCGGCGCCTCCATAAGCTCGGCCTGGGAAACCACGTCGAGTGACCGTCCATGTGCGAGCAGCATATCGACCGTACAGAACAGCTCGCAGCGCGCAGCCAGGCGTCCGCCGGGTTTGCGGGCGCCCTTTGCCACGGCACGAACCTGCCGCCCCCGCTCGTCAAGCATCGTCAAGATCAGGTCGGTCTCTTTGAGCTTCGTCTTGTCGAGGACGAGCACCTTGGTGCGATATGTCCGGGAGCCTGCCATGCGCGCCGCGCGTCCTTAGTCCTCGGCGTTGTAGCCAAAGCGGCGAATCTGGGCCTCGTCGTCACGCCAGCCGGCCTTGACCTTCACGTCCAGCTCCAAAAAGACCTGCGTGCCAAAGATGCGCTCAAGATCGCGACGGGCGTCGATACCGATATGCTTGATCATCTCGCCGCCCTTGCCGATGATGATGCCCTTTTGGCCCTCGCGCTCGACGTAAATGGTGGCGTGCACGCGCAGCACCTTCTTTGTCTGCTCGAGCGCATCGCAGATCACGCCAACGGAGTGCGGAATCTCATCACGGGTGCGGCGCAAGACCTTCTCGCGCACAAACTCAGCAACGAGCGTCTCGTCGGAAGCGTCGGTACCCATGTCCTCGGGGAACCAACGCGGGCCCTCGGGCAAAAAGTGCGCAACGGTCTCGATAAAGGCATCGACGTTGAAGTTCTTGACCGACGACGTCACGATCTCGTCGTCATATTCCATGAGTTCGTGGGCTGCCTTAAGCTGCTCCATGACCTGTGCGGGGTCGGCCTCATCGGCCTTGGTGAGCACCAGGACCTTCTTGCAACGAGCGCATCTGACGCGCTCGGCAACCCAGGCGTCTCCCCTGCCGATAGGTTTGGTGGCATCAATCAAAAACGCGACAACATCGACATCGTTTAACTCGAACAGTGCGCTCTTGTTGAGCTCGGACCCCAGGCCGTCCTTGGGCTTATGAATACCCGGGGTATCGACAAAGACCAGCTGGTAGCCGGGGCGGTTGACGACGGCGCGCATGCGGCGGCGGGTCGTCTGGGCCACCGGCGAGGTGATGGCGACCTTTTTGCCATAGCAGGCATTAAGCAGCGTAGACTTGCCAGCGTTGGGACGACCGACCAGGGCCACAAAGCCGCTGCGGAAACCGGGCTCAACGTCACCAAAGCCCGCGAGGTTGTCGTCCTCGTCGCACAGGGCGTCGAGTTCCTCGTCGCTCATACCCTCAAACGGGTCGAACTCCTCGACATCCTCGAGCTCCTCGGTATCCACCGCGTCCAGGGACTCGTCGTCCAAAATCTCATCGGCAGGCTGCATATTGTCGGACATGGGAATCCCTTTCTAAATAAAGCCGAGCGCGTGGGCAAATACCAGCAAGCCCACAATCACGGCGGTGATGGAAAGAACGTATACGGAGGCGGCGGCGATGTCCTTCGCACGCTTGGCCAGCGGATGGAGCTCCTGGGTCGCCAGGTCGACGATGGCCTCCATGGCGGTATTGCAAAGCTCGCCGTGGATCACCAGGCCGCAACAGATGATAATCGTGGCCCACTCGGCAATGTCGAGCCCCACGATGCAGCCTGCAATGACGGTGCACACGCCCGCCACGAGCATGACCTTAATGTTGCGCTCGGTCTTGACGGCGGTGACGAAGCCCTCCGTAGCGTAAGAAAACGACTTTAAGAAGGACGGATGGTCCTTGTTCGATCCGGGAATCATAGACGGCTCCTAGTCGTGGGCGTGGTTGGTGATGGGGCCGACGTGGACTAGCTTGGGGTCCTCGCCGCGCTCGAGCGCCAGATCGCGCAGGATGGCGTCCTCGCGGGCCTCCATGACCTCGGCCTCGTCGTCCTCGATGTGGTCATAGCCCAGCAGGTGCAGCATGCCGTGAACGAGCATCAGACGACACTCGTCAGCGGGGCTATTGCCAAAACCAGGGGCCTGACGGGAAATAACCTGCGGGGCCAAGATGATATCGCCGAGCTCGAGCGTCTCATCGGCGGGAATATCCTCGTCAAAGGCCGAATCGCACTCAAACGAGAGCACATCGGTGGTGCGGTCGATACCGCGCCACTCGTGGTTGAGCTCGTGCATCTCGTCCTCGTCGACATACGAAAGGGAAATCTCGACTTCACGTTCAACGCCCTCGGCAGCAAGCACAACCTCGCAGATGTGCTCCACCTCCTGCGCGTCAAGCAGCGTATCGAGCTCGGCATCGTTGCTGATCAATACACTCAACGGGACTCCTTTCGGTCGCGCGAGCGCTGCTCACGCACGTCATCATAAGCATCATATGCCTCGACGATACGACCCACCAGGGCATGGCGCACCACGTCGGCGCGCTCGAGGTGAGAAAATGCGACATCGTCGACACGGCCCAAAATCTGCTCAACGTCAGCAAGACCGTCACGACGACCCACCAGGTCACGCTGGCTCAGGTCGCCGGTAATCACGAACTTAGAGTTAAAGCCCAAGCGCGTCAGGAACATCTTCATCTGCTCGGGCGTGGTATTTTGCGCCTCGTCGAGCACCACGAAGGCATCGCTCAGCGTGCGGCCGCGCATGTAGGCAAGCGGGGCGATCTCGATCACGCCGCGCTCCATAAGCTCATCGGTGCGCTCGCGATCCATCATGTCAAAAAGGGCGTCGTAGAGCGGACGCATGTAGGGATCGATCTTTTCCTCAAGAGTACCGGGCAAAAAGCCCAGATTCTCCCCCGCCTCGACAACCGGACGCGTCAAGATCAGACGGCCCACCTCGTGACGCTTGAGCGCGGCAACGGAGAGCGCCATGGCCAGATAGGTCTTACCGGTACCGGCAGGACCCAAGCCAAAGGTGATGGTATGCGAGCGAATGGCATCCACATAGCGCTTTTGCCCGAGCGTCTTGGGACGAATGACACGGCCGCGATACGAAAGCAGCACGTCATCGCGAAGCGACGTAGCCTCGTGCTCACCGTCGCGCAGAACGGCCAGACAGCGCGAGACATCGTCGGCAGAAAGCGTGCGCCCGGCAGCAGCCTCACGAAAGGCATGTTCGAAAAAACGCGCCACGAGTTCGACCTCATCCGGGTCACCGCTCACGGCGATGCTATCGCCACGGGCGACCACATGGGCGCGCACCAAGTTCTCGAGTGCACGAAGGACGCCGTCGCCGGCGCCCAAAACGCGCGAGGGGTCGATACCCTCGGGAACGGTAAGTCTAATCTTCGAGGCTTCCATGAACCTCCCTGCGCGCATGGACCAAGCCGGAATCATCGACTCCGATGATAGCAACATCGAGCAGGCACGGGGCTGTGAGTCCACAGGTATCGTCAAGACGGGCATGATGGAACGAGCCGAGCGTCAGGTTGTCGCCATACTCGAGCACGGCACGCTCGACAGTGCCCACGCGACGACGAGCGTCGGCAATAGCGAGCTCCTGCGCGGCGGCCCGCATACGGCGGCTGCGCTCGGCCATAACCTCGGGCGGCACTTGGTCGGGCATGTCGGCAGCAAGGGTACCGGGACGCTTGCTATAGCGGAACACGTGCATACGCGAGAAACCCACACGGCGGCACAGCGCCAGCGACTCCTCGAATTCCTCGTCCGTCTCACCGGGAAAACCGACGATAACGTCGCACGAAAGAGACGCCTGCGGCAGGTTGGCGCGAATCATGCGCACCGTGTCCTCGAAGGCCTCGGCGCTATAGGGGCGGCCCATGCGATGCAGGGTCGCCGTGCAGCCGGACTGCACGGGCAGGTGCAAAAACGGGGCGATGCGCTGCGGATAGCGCGCCATAACCTTAAGCAGGCGCTCAGAGATATCCATGGGCTCGACCGAGGAAATGCGCACATGCGGAATAGACGTGCGCTCCATGATTGCCTCGAGTAGCTCATCGATTTCGACGTGCTCGTCGGTCGCGCTCTTGCCATCGTAGGCACCCAGGTTCACACCGGTCAGCACCACCTCGGGCACGCCGGCCTCCTGGGCCTCGCGAACTTGCTCGAGCACGGACTCGACGGGCACGGAGCGCTCGGGGCCGCGCGCCTTCCACACAATGCAATAGGTGCAGCGATGGTTGCAGCCATCCTGAATCTTCACGCCCAGGCGAGAGCGACCGAGCGCATCGACCACCTCGCCATCGCTGCAGGCGGGAACGCTATCGGACTCAACACCCAGCACCTCGCATACACGTTCGGCGACATCTATCTTGGACGGCTCGGCAATCACGCGATCCGAAAGCTCCGACAGCTCCTCGGGATGCAAATTGACCACGCATCCGGTCACGACCACATAGGGCTCGTTTGGATGGGCCAGCGCATGACGGACGGCCTTACGGGTCTTGGCCTCGGCCTCGCCCGTAACGGCACAAGTGTTAATGACGATCAGATCGGCATCCTGGGGCTCCACAATAGCAAAGCCCAAGCGCATAAGATCGGCAGTGATACGGTCAGACTCAACCCGGTTGACACGGCAGCCGAGGTTGACGACGGAAATATGGGGTGCGAGCACGCGGGCTCCTTAATCGAGGATATCGTCGAGGGCACTCTTGATACGGTCGGTCACCGACTTCTTACCGGAAGCGACGTCATCGCCCATCTCATCGGCAAAAGCACGGAGCAGCTCGCGCTGCTTATTGGAAAGATTGGTGGGAACGACCACGCGCAGTTGCACGATCAGGCGGCCACGCGAACCGCCACCGCCAATGCGCGGCATGCCGTAATTATTGACGCTCACGGTGTCGCCGTACTGGGCGCCGGCGGGAACAGTCACCTTAACGACCTCGTCGGGCATAATGCCCTCGACCTCGATCTCGCAGCCGAGCGCAGCCTGCGCAATCGAGATATCGCTCACCAGGTACAGGTCGTCACCGTTGCGCTTAAAGCGCTCATGGTCGGCAACGCGCACGTTGACAATCAGGTCGCCCGAAGGCTCGCCGCGAAGGCCGGCCTCGCCAAAGCCGCTCACACGCAGCTGGCGACCGGTCGAAACGCCGGCGGGAATATCGATGTCGATCTTTTCGTGCGAAGGCGTGCGGCCCTGGCCGTCACAGGTCTCGCAGGGATGATCGATGACCGTGCCCTCGCCGTGGCAGTCGGGGCAAGGCGAAGAGGACTGGACCTGGCCCAAAAAAGAGCGCTGGACCGTGGTGACATAGCCCGTGCCGTGGCAGCGGCTGCACTGTTTTTCGGTCGCACCGTCAGCCTTGCCCGTACCGTTGCAATCCTCGCAGGGAGCAAGGCGGTCATAGCTGATCGTCTTTTTGCACCCGAGTGCCGCCTCCTCGAGCGTCACCGAAAGGGAGATGGCCATGTCGCGGCCGCGACGACGCTCACGGCGATTTCGGGCGCCACCGCCGGCACCGCCGCCAAAGAACGACGAGAAGAGGTCGTCCATGCCCATGCCGCCAAAGATATCGTTAATGTCGACGTAGCCCGAACCACCAGGGCCGTCGGCAGTGCCGTAACGGTCGTAGTTAGCACGCTTCTGCTCATCGGAAAGAACGGAATATGCCTCGTTGAGCTCTTTGAACTTGGCCTCGGCCTCGGGGTCGTCCGAAACGTCCGGGTGTACGGTACGGGCCTTCTTTAGAAACGCGCGCTTAATCGTCCGCGCGTCGGCATCCTTGTCGACGCCAAGCACCTCGTAGTAATCCCTATTTTCCGACACGACCGAATCCTTCCGACTTTCATTATTGTCACAGTGCGTCCTATACCCAAGCTGGGCCGGCCGCAAACAGAGGGTTTGATGTTATTGCATTGCGTAGGGTGAAAGCATGGCACGTTGCGAGCAGCTCGCAAACCAAACCGACACGAGCGCAAACATAAATCCGTTGGCAAAACCGTTGGCAAACTGCATCGCGCCGCGCTTCCACCACAGCAGACTGCGGTGCAGCACGCCGTCCGAGAGCACCATGAACAGACCCATGGCAAACGGAATAAAACACATCACGGCAAAGGCCGAGAACACGCCCGAGATGGCCGACAGCACCAAAAACGGCGCCACGATACCCATCAGGTAAAAGCCGGTACGGGCTTTACCCTCCAGGCGCTCGGCCTCCACATGGGCGCGACCGACCAGGTCACCACCCGTGGCTCCATTGGTACCGGCGTGGCCCATGCCGCTAATGCGAACCTCGTCGCCGTCATGCGTGCCGGCAGGAAACTCAATCGTTTGCTCGGAGGTCACACGGGTACGGCCGCTGCCGCCGCAATCGGGGCACGGATCGGCTACGACCTTGCCCGAGCCACCGCACTCGGGGCAAACCGACTGAAACGTGCCGGCGCCAAACAGGAAGGACAGGTCCACATCGATATGGCCGCGCCCGCCGCAGCTTGGGCAGGTATGGGCATGCTCGGAGGAAACAGATCCCGAGCCGCCGCAGTGTCCGCACGTATCGAATCGCGTGTAGCGAACGGTTTTGCGGGCACCGCCCTTGGCCTCCTTGGCATCGAGCTTGATGTCGACGACCACGTTGGCACCACTTTCGGGATTGTAGGCTGCCCGACCGCGCCGCGGCTGGCCCCAAGCGCCGCTAAAGGGGAAACCGCCCTCAAAGGGATTGCCGTACCCGGCGCCGCCGGCATAGCCGCCACCGTAGGGCGAGGCCGAAGGTGCACCACCAAAGGGATTACCCGAGCGCATGGCGTCATAGCGTGCGCGCTTCTGTTCATCCGAAAGCACAGCATAGGCTTCGGAAACCTCTTTGAACTTTTCCTCGGCACCCGGCTCTTTGTTGACGTCCGGATGGAGCTTGCGGGCCTTCTGCTGGAAGGCCTTTTGAATATCACGCGAGGTGGCGTCCTTAGAGACACCGAGAATCTCGTAGTAATCTTTTTCGTTCATCGTCGCCATGCGCGGCAACCTCCTGCTCAAAGCAGCGTATATCTTGCGGTAATTCTACCCGAGCGGTCTATGCTAGACCCCAAAACAGCTCGAACAGAACATTTCCATCGAGCCAGCCCAAGTGGGTGGGCGCTAAACGGGCGCGGGCGCGACCTGCGATAACGTCTTTCGAGGCGATGCGCCCCACATATCCCTCGACGCCATCGGGCACCCACGTGGTAAGACCCAATTCGAGCGCGCGATCACAGGCAACTGCCAGCTCATCCGTTGGGATGACGCAGGCCGCGCGAACCAACAGGTCGGGCCCAACACCGCGCGTCATACGACAGGCGAGCATCAGGTCTTCGGCCGCAGCCTCGCGCTGCGACAGGTATTCGGCCTCGAACGCCGTCGCGACATCGTCGCGTTGCACCAGACGCACGCGATACGCATCGCCTCGAGAAGACACGCCGGGGAACAAACCTGCAAGACGGTCGAAATCTTCGGCGTCGAGCATGCCCGCGGCAGAACGACCCAGGCCCAGATAGCCCTGGCCGCTCCAATAGGCAATGTTATGGGCGCACTCATGGCCGTCGAGCGCGTAGCTCGCCACCTCATACGGGTGATAGCCGGCCGCACCCAAACGCCCACGCGCCGTGTCCATGCAGGCGGCTTGAAAATCCTCATCAGGCTCGAGCGACTCGTCGCGGCACGCCATGCGATAGAGGGGCGTCCCCTCCTCAAGCGTGAGCGGGTAGACCGACACATGATGCGGAGCCGCCGCCAGCACGCCATCGAGCGTGCGCTTCCAACTCACTGCGGTCTGCCCGGGAAGTCCGCACATAAGGTCGCACGACACGTCAAGCCCAGCGTTCTTGACCGTCGCGATGGCAGCGAGCGCCCGATCGGCATCGTGAATACGGCCGATGGCAGTAAGTTCGGTGTTATCGAGCGTTTGCACGCCCAGAGAGACGCGTGTGACACCAACCTTGACAAGTGCAGTGGCAAGCTCGGCGGTCAGCGACTCGGGATTGGCCTCGCAGGTAAACTCAACGGGGGCGCACCACGCACGAATACGCCGCGCCAGCTCCACCAGGCGCTCCCCCGCCAGCGACGGCGTACCGCCGCCAACATAGACGGTGCGGATCTGGTCGAGGGCCCCAGCCTTGCCAAAAGCATCGAGGCGCGCGAACAACTGCTCAAAATAGACATCGAGCGCAGCGCTCAGGTCGCACGGAGCAAAACTGCGCGAGTCAAAGTCGCAGTACCGGCACTTTTGGGCACAAAACGGCACGTGCACGTACAGCGCGGTAACGGCCACCCTTAAGCCTCCAGCGGATGAGGGGGCACCGATTCGCCGGCGGCAAGGGCAGCCTCGCAGGCCACCACATCGCGCTCGATCTCATCAACCAGCGCCATGAACTCCTCGTAAGTGGAACAGCGCACCACATGGGCACGCCAAGCGGCGGCATGGGGCATGCCTTTTAAGTACCAGCTTGCGTACGTACGGGCACGCGACATGAGCGGCAGGAGCTCATGCGTCAGCGTTAGGTGCTCACGCAGGGCGTCCAGGCGCTCGACGGAGCCGCGCGCCGGCACCGGCATGCCATCGAGCGCAAGGGCGCGAGCATCACCGAACACCCAGGGGTTGCCATAGATACCGCGCGCGATAAACACCGCGCTGGCACTCGAGCCTTGCAGATGCTCAGCAGCGTCCTCGGCCGAGAACACATCGCCCGAACCGATAACGGGAATCTCGACGGCGTCGGCCACCTCATCGACGACCGACCAATCGGCCTGGCCCGTGTAGAGCTGCGTAGCGCAACGACCATGCACGGCGACTGCGGCGGCACCGGCGCCTTCGAGCATCTGGGCAAACGTCGCGGCATTACGGTCCTCGGCATAAAAGCCCTTGCGGATCTTTACAGTCACGGGCACGTGCGCCGCGCCCACCGTGGCCTCGACGATCTTCTCCGCCAGGTCAGGCGTGCGCATGAGCGCCGAGCCCTCGCCCTTGGTAACGACCTTACGGGCAGGACAGGCCATGTTGATATCGATGAGCGACAGGCGATCGCCCACACGCTCCTCGACGGCGGCGACGGCACTCGCAAACTGCTCGGGCTTGGAGCCAAAGAGCTGCACGCAAATCTGCTGCTCCTCGTCGGCCGGTAGCACCAGGCGCCAGGTCTTGTTGCTGGCATAGGCAAGGCCCGCCACGCTCACCATCTCGCTATAGGCGAGATTGGCACCGCGGCGGCGGCACATGATGCGATAAGCGGGATCGGTTACGCCCGCCATGGGAGCCATAAGGAACGGCTGCTCGGCATAGGCGCCCAGCAGCCGCTTGCTGTATTCGGAAAGCGCCATAGACCTACTCGTCCACCTTGAGGATCGCCATAAAGGCCTCCTGCGGGACCTCGACCGAGCCGATGGCCTTCATGCGCTTCTTGCCCTCTTTCTGCTTCTCGAGCAACTTGCGCTTACGCGAGATATCGCCGCCGTAGCACTTAGCAAGAACGTCCTTGCGACGCGCTTTGACGGTAGAACGGGCGATGATCTTGTTGCCAATAGCACCCTGGATGGGAACCTCGAACAGCTGACGCGGGATGATCTCCTTGAGCTTGTCGCACAGGCCGCGGGCAAGACCGTAGGCCTTGTCCTTGTGGACGATAAACGACAGCGCGTCCACCTCGTCGCCCGAAAGCAAGATATCGAGCTTCACAAGCTCGGATGGACGGTACTCGTTGAACTCGTAGTCGAGCGAGGCATAGCCCTTGGTACGGCTCTTGAGCTGGTCAAAGAAGTCCAGGATGAGCTCGGCGAGTGGCATGTCGAAGCGCATCTCGACCGATTTGCTCGTGAGATGGATCATGTCGGTTGTAATGCCGCGATGCTCGATAGCGAGCTGCATGACGGCACCCGTATACTCGGGCGGGCAGATGATCTTGGCCTTGAGGTACGGCTCCTCGATGCGCTCGATACGCGTGGCCTCGGGCAGATCCTGCGGGCTGCGAACATCAATCATCTCACCGTCGGTCTTGTAGACGTGGTAGTCCACCGAGGGGCTCGTGGCAATGAGGTCAAGATTGAACTCGCGCTCCAGGCGCTCCTTGACGACCTCCATATGCAGCAGGCCCAAGAAGCCCACGCGGAAGCCAAAGCCGAGCGCCACCGAGGTCTCGGGCTCCCACACCAACGACGGGTCGTTGACGTGCAGCTTATCGAGCGCGTCACGCAGGTTCTCGTAGTCCTTGTTATCGATCGGGAACAGGCCCGTATAGACCATGGGCTTGGCCTCGCGGTAGCCGGGAAGCGGCTCGGGGCAGGGATTCGACGCCCACGTGAGGGTATCGCCCACGCGAACGGCCTCGGGGTCCTTCAGGCCCGTGACCACGTATCCGACCTCGCCGACCGTGAGCGCGTCGACCGGGGTCTCGGCGGGACGCTTGACGCCCACGCCATCGACCAAAAAGTCGCCCTTTGCCTGCATCATGCGCAGGGTATCGCCCTTTTTGATGGAGCCGTCAAAGATGCGCACCGTGGCGACGACGCCACGATACTCGTCGAAGTACGAATCCAGAATGAGTGCCTTGAGCGGCGCGTTCGCATCGCCCTTGGGCGGAGAGATCAAAAAGACAATGGACTCCAGCAGATCGTGGATGCCCTCGCCGGTCTTGCCCGAGACGCACACGGCATCATCGGCAGGGATCGCCAGGTCATCCTCGATCTCGGTCTTAACCTCGTCGGGATGGGCCGAGGGCAGGTCGATCTTGTTGATGGCCGGCACAATGTCCAGATTGGCGTTCATGGCGAGCGTCGCGTTGGAGACGGTCTGCGCCTCGACGCCCTGCGTGGCGTCGACAACGAGCACCGCGCCCTCACAGGCTGCCAGCGAGCGCGAGACCTCATAGGTAAAGTCCACGTGGCCCGGCGTATCGATCAGATTGAACTGATACGTCTCGCCATCGTCGGCGTCATAGGACACGCGAACGGCATTGGACTTGATCGTGATGCCGCGCTCGCGCTCGATATCCATGGTGTCGAGCAGCTGCGACTCCATGTCGCGTTCGTCGACGGTATGGGTGAGCTCGAGGATGCGATCGCTGATCGTGGACTTGCCATGGTCGATGTGCGCAACGATTGAGAAGTTGCGGATGTGGGAAATGTCAATTGAAGTATTCATGCGGACTATCTTACCCGAGCGGTACAAAAAATGGAGCCTGTTCCATAAAACAGGCTCCATTTATGCGCGTAATCTGTGTGGTGTGAAATTTACAACTTAGGCGTTGATGCTGTTCACGAGCTTGGCAAGACCGGACTTGCGGTTGGAAGCCTGGTTCTTGTGGATAACATGCTTGGCGGCAGCCATGTCGAGACGCTTGGTGACGGTCTTGAGGGCAGCCTGGGCCTTCTCGGCGTCGCCCTCGGCAACGGCGGACTGGACGTGCTTGGTCAGCGTCTTGAGCTCGGACTTGACAGCCTTGTTACGCATGCGAGCTGCCTCATTGGTGCGGATACGCTTCTTCTGAGACTTGATGTTTGCCACTTCTGGAGTTCCTTTCGAGTTCCTTGCAAAAAATGTATGACACCTCTGAGACACGGTGAGGTCATGCAAGCGCCTACTATAGCACGCTCCCCCTCAAAGGGATAGAACGAATTTGTCAAATAGGCAGGTATCATCACGATTTTCTCAAGATGTACGTAATCCAGAGCAAAAGCGCGGTCTCAGAATCGGCCGAACCCTTCAGCGCGAGCTCCACATCGACCGCGCCCTCGAGCGCGGCAACGAGCTCTGCCATCGAAAAGCGACGTGCCCAGGTCAGGTGATTCTTGACCTGCCAGGACTGAAGCTTAAGCGTTGCGGCCAGCTCACGACCCCGTCCGCGCGCATCGAGCGCCTTGGCAACGATAAGCTCGCGGATGCGGCCGCACAGCAATGTGTAAGTCCACACGTAGCTCTTGGCGGGCAGTAGATTGAAGAGCTCGAGCGAGCGTCGCATGTCACGGGCCGAGACCGCATTGAGAAAGTCCCAGGGCTGGACTTCGGCCGTGCGCACAATCCAGCGCTCCACATCAGCAAGCTCAATCTGGGGCGCCTCGACCATCTGGGCAAGCTTAGCCAAATCGTTATCGAGCATGCGAGTGTTTTCACCCGAACGCGAGACGAGCTCCTCGGCGGCCGCCGTCGAGATCGACTTGCCGTGCTGCGTCGCCATCTGCTGCACGCGGCGCGGTAGCTCCCAGCGCTTGGTACCGGAGCAATCGATCACCGCCTTCTTGTCGATCTTGGCGATCGCCTTATACAGGCGCGTGTTCTTGGCAAGCGAGTCGGCGATGATGAGACAAACCGTCGTGGGGCTGGGACTTGCCAGATACTCAACGAGCGGCTCCGAGACCGCCTTGGCGAGCTTTGAACAGCCGTCAAGGATTACCAGGCGAAACTCACTACCCATCGGAAAGGTGTTAAGCGATCCGATAATGGACTCGATATCGGGGTCCTTGGTCATGTCGCGCTCGTCGAGGTTGAACTCGACCATACCCGACTTTTCCAGACGCGCTTTCATACGCGAGACGGCGTGATCGCGCTTGACTCCGTCGGTACCGACGATCAGATATGCCGGCAGCAGACCGGTTTCGGACATTGCGCTCCCCTCTCGCAGACTCTCGAGTTCGTACCGTGCCATTTTAGCCCAGGGGTTGGTCCCGCGCCAACGACAGCATCACGGTCGCTGGCATCGCATCGCAAAGCCCTTCGCGGTCGGCGAGACGGTAATGTCGCCGTGTTCGATGGTGCATGCGAACGCACCGCCCGCATCGCGAACCGCATCGATGCAGGCATCGGATGGATGGCCGTAGCGGTTGCCCTCGCCCGCACTCGCGATAGAGAGCTCGGGCTTAAGCGTGCCCAGCAGGTCTGTGTCGACGGAAACTTTTGAGCCGTGATGCCCTAGCTTGAGCACATCGATATCACCCACCTCCTGTACAAACTCGCGCTCTTGATCGAGCTCGGCATCACCAGTGAGGAGCACGCGCAGGCTCTTGCCTTCCTGAGCATAGGAGAGCAGCAAAACAAGAGAGTCCTCATTGCCCTCGCCATCCACCGTGTCAAACGGCCACATCACACGTGTCCGAAACGCGCCGATATCGACCGTGTCTCCACAAGCCACCTGCCGATACGTTACGCTGGGGCGATTCAGGACTTCAGCAGGCGCACCGTCAAGCGCATCGGCCGCAACCACAATGGCTCTAACCGAAAACTGATCGAGCACATCGGGAAGACCACCCCAATGGTCTTCGTCCCAATGTGTCACGAAGACGGCATCGATATGGTGGACGTTATTGCGAACCAACGCCGACACCACGCGCTCATCGAGCCCACAGTCCACGAGCGCCACGGCGTCACCCTGACGAACCAGAATCGCATCGGCCTGCCCCACATCGAGCACCGTCACAGAAGGCGGAGCGAATCGATCCCAGTAGACGTACGGAATCGCAGCCAGGAACACCAGACATGCAAGCCCCACCGCCACAGGACGTGCACGGGGACGCGGCCACCAGACCAGCAGCACCGCCAGCAAACACGGCACTAGATAAATCCACATGCTATCGGGCGGCACGCTCACGGATGCACCCGGCACGGCGGCAAACAGCTGCTCGAAGAACAGCGCGCAACGGGAGGCAATCATGGGCACAACGAGCGCCCAAGTCCGCAACGGTGCCACGAGCGAAAAGGGAACCAGCACGATCGACACGGCAAGCAGTACGCTCACCACCGGACCGATGACCGCATTTGCCAGCGGAGCAATGAGCGAGAACGTACCGAAGGCAGGAATGGTAATGGGAAGTGTCGCCAGTTGCGAGCACAGCGTGACGGAAAGCATGCTGGCAACGCCCGATGGCACACCCAGCTCGCCCAAAGCGTAGGTCGCATAGGGGCAAAAGCACAGAATGGCTAAGACGCTGGCACATGAAAGCTGAAAGCCCATCTCGAACGGCACCGTCGGCCGCAGTAGAACAAAGATGGACATGGTAACAAAGAGTGCCGAAAGGCCGTGCCGGCGACGCCCCGCGCCGTTTACGACAAGCGTCGCGAATACCATGCAGCACGCGCGCACGGCCGAGGGAGACGCGCCCGTAAAGGCAGCGTAGCCCACAAGCGTTATCGCCAGTATCGCCCGCTGAAGACCACGTGAGCACCGAGTCTTTTGCAATAAACCCTCGATTACAAACCCCACGATAGCCAAATGGCTGCCCGAGACGGCGATAAGATGCGCCGTTCCCGTCACCGAAAACCAGTCGCCCGCCGGCTGGGCGCGCAGCTCGGCCGAACGACCGCAGACGACACCGGCTATGAGCGCACGCGCCGGGTCGGTCGCAGCCGCGATGGACGCAAGCAGCCCATTTCGCAGCCGAAGCAGCGGCCCCGGAGAGCCCTCATCGACCGACACAATCCGAACGGCTTTAACCTTGCGCACCTCGCCTCGGAGCACGCGCGATCGTCCATACGCATCGTTCTCAAAACGTGAAACGCGACCGATAACACGCACGTGCGCCCCGACCTTGAGCTCGCGGTCAAACGATAGGCGAACCGTTGCCAGGTTCTTACCGTCCGCGCGTGCCTCGCAGGTATAGGAATACACGTCGTCGTTTATGGATGGATCACCCTGCACGACAAACTCGAGGCTGCTTGCCGCTCGACCATCGAGCGCCTTCGAGGCACTCAGCGTGCCCACAGCCCACCACACCGAGACGACCGCTCCCGCCACGAGACCGACGGACGCGGCATACAGCCACCGCTTCCAAGGGGCAAGCGGCGCACAAGATTGAGCCAGCACAACGAATACCGCCGCCGCAACGGGAATGGCCCATAGCGGCCCGACCGCCGGAGCCCGCTCCCTCAGCAGCGCATCAGCGACCATGTTGAGCACCAAGACGCAGCTCATGCACATGCCGGCACACAGGGCCATCGTCCATGGCATCAGGGGCCGCGGAGGCATCACGTGCTCGCGCTCGGTCGCACTCATACGCAGATGCAATCTTTGATTTTGGCAAGCTTCTTCTCGCCGATTCCCGACACACGCATCAGATCGTCAACCGAAGAAAAAGCACCGTTCTTTGTCCGCTCATCGATAATCGACTGCGCCATGGAGGGACCGATGCCCGAGAGCGTCTGCAGCTCTGCCGCGCTTGCCGTATTGATGTTTACTAGGCCTGTTGCGCCACCCGCGCCCGATGATGCGGAAACCCCACCATCAACACCGGCTTCCGCAATGGACGCCTGCTGCTCCCCTACCGTTGGAACATGGATTTTTTGTCCATCAGTGACCTTAGATGCCCGATTGAGCCCCGTAACGTCTGCCTCGGGCGCCAGCCCGCCGGCGGCATCAATCGCCTGAGCCACCCGCGCGCCGTCCTTGAGACGATATACACCGGGCGACACAACGGCGCCATCAACATCGACATAGACCTCTGCCGCAGCAGACGCCTTAGGCGAAGAGCCTTCGGATGTCTTTCCGCTCGAAGCATCGCCGGATCCCGGCTCCACCAACGAGCCCGAACCATCAGTCCGCTCAAAAGACACGCCGCTGGCACCGCCGCCAAGGTTCGCCATCGCCAAGCCGCTCGCCATCGCAATGACAACCAGTATCGCCATCACCACTGCCTTATGACCGAGCAGCTTGTCCGCCAAGCGGTCCATCCGTTTGACCCGTTCGTGTTGTTCGCGCTGCGCCATAGCAAAACCTCCCAACAACATCGTGTCAGGAAAAGAGCCCTGCAACAGCCACGCTCCAAAACCGGTTTTAGCGGTCAAACCAAAAGCTGACCAAAACCTTGCACAAATCTGTCCATTTATTCAAGCACACGTCAGCAAATGAACACTTAGCCGCAAAATGCCCAGATAGCAAAAGACCGACGATGCAGACGCATCGTCGGTCTATGCACAAAATTACTCGTGATCTTGGTAAATCTCACGCGGAGCAAGCTCCGAATGTTTGCGCTTTAAGGTCTTAGGGGCCTTATACGTGTTGCTCTCGAAGTCGATGTACTCGGCCTGCTTGAGCAGGCGCTCGATCATCTCCTCGTGATCGAACAACTCCCAGGCCTCATGCACAGCATCGAGTTTAGCGTGCGTCTCGGGACGGCGCGGCATAAATAGCGTGCAGCAGTCGGGAGCGGCCTCAGTCGAGATATCGAACGTACCGATCTCCTCGGCGCGCGCGATGATCTCCTGCTTGTCCGAACCGATGAGAGGGCGGAACACGGGGATCTTCACGGCCTCGTTGACGGCCATGATGTTCTCAAGCGTTTGGGAGGCAACCTGCCCAAGCGATTCGCCCGTAACGATGGCCTTGGCGCCCTCGATGTGTGCAATGCGCTCGGCAACCGAATACATAATGCGGCGATACATGATCACGCGCAGATTGCTGGGACAGGTAACCGAAATCTCACGCTGGCAGTCGCCAAACGGCACCACGTACAGGCGGCCGATCTGGACACCCGGCTCAAGCGCACGGATGATGTCCTGCACCAAATACTCGCTCGTATCGGGCGTCTGCGGACGACCAGAGAAATGTACCGGCACGCACACCGCGCCGCGACGCGCGAGCATCCAGGTCGCCACCGGAGAATCGATACCCGAGGAAAGCAGCGTCACGACCTTGCCGGCAGAACCCACCGGCAGACCGCCCACGCCGCGCTCGGAGCGCGCGTACACATAAACGCTACCCTGGACCACCAGTACGTGCACCATCGCATCGGGGTCGTGCATCTGAACCTTTTTATCAGGAAACGCCTCGCACAGCACCTCGCCCACCTGACGATTGATGTCAATCGAGGTTAGCTCATAGTCAGTATTGGAGCGCTTGGCGTGCACCTTAAACGAATCGAAGGAACCAAACTCGCGCAGCGCCTTCACGGCGGCGGCGCAGTACTCCTGCGGGTCGCGGTTAGTGTGATACGCCAAAGACACACGAGCAACGCCGGGAACGGTGCGAATGACACGCGCCGCCTCATCGGCCTGATGCTCGTTAAAGGTCACGAGGATATAACCGGAAATTCGAGACACGGCATTCACGGAAAAGGCGGCCAAGGCCGCCTTGATGTTATCCATGAGGATATGCTCAAAATGTGCGCGGTTCTTGCCCTTCAGTCCAACCTCGTGATAGTGGACCAGACAGACGCGAGCCGCCATTTAGGCTTCAGCAACCTTGTGGCCGAGCGCCTTCTCATAACGGGCCTCGTCGTAAGAGATGTCGCCGTCGACAATCTCATCCATAGCCATCGAAATGGTATCGGCACCGGAAAGCCCGATGGTGATGTCATCGACATCCTGGACGGCAAGCACGCGGTTGTGCTGGCCACGCAGCATGCTATTGATGTCGCAGGCGCGCTTGGAGGCAAGCGAAGCGAGCAGGAAGCGGTTGTGATCGGTCTTCTCCAGAAGATCGTCAATGCAAGGCTTTACAACGGACACGGACCTCAGATCCTTTCATGCATATCGAGAACGCGAACGAGCTCATCGGTCGCGCGGTCGAGATCGTCATTAACCACTACGTCGTCGTAGCGGTCGGCAAGGGCAAGCTCATCGGCGGCGTTTGCCATACGCAGCTCAATCGTCTCGGGCGTCTCGGTACCGCGACCGACTAGACGCTCGCGAAGCACCTCGAGCGAAGGTGGCTTGATAAAGATCAGCACGGCCTCGGGGAAACGCTCCTTCACCTGCAGGGCACCCTGGACATCGATCTCCAAGATGAGAGACGAACCAGAGGCGAGCTTGGACTGAACCTCGCTCACCAACGTGCCGTAGCAGTTACCGTGGACCTCGGCCCACTCAACAAACTCACCGTTTGCCACGCGGCGGTCGAACTCCTCACGCGTCAGGAAAAAGTAGTTGACGCCGTCGACCTCACCTTTGCGTGGTGCTCGCGTGGTAGCCGAAACCGTCAGGCCCAGGTTCGAGCGGCGCTCGCGCACACGAGTGACGAGCGTACCCTTCCCTGCGCCTGACGGTCCAGAAATCACAAAGAGCTTGGAATCCTGAGCGCCCACTTATTTGGTCAGCTGCTCGAGGAGCTGCTCGCGCTGACGGACGCCGAGGCCCTGGACGCGACGGGTAGCGGAGATACCGAGCTCCTCCATGATCTTGGCGGCCTTGGC
Organism: uncultured Collinsella sp.; assembly: GCA_938005465.1. Classification (GTDB taxonomy): domain Bacteria; phylum Actinomycetota; class Coriobacteriia; order Coriobacteriales; family Coriobacteriaceae; genus Collinsella. Next base: position 98,048 of record CALLNU010000006.1, on the reverse strand, counting down.
CTTGCCATAACCGGGAAGAGACTCGATGAGGGTGGAAACCTTCATGCGGGAAGCGATGGGGTCATCGGAGTTGAGCACGGACTCGAGGGACTTCTCGCCCTTCTTGATCTGCTCGCGAAGCTCAGCGCGGGCGTGACGTGCGGCAGCAGCCTTCTCAAGAGCCTGCTTGCGCTGCTCATCGGTAAGCTGAGGGAGTGCCATTCGTACCTCCAAATAGTTGGGTTATATCTGATTCAATAATTGGCATTTTAGCACGTAGAACGTACAAAATGCCCAATCGCGGGTCCATAGGTTAGACGATACCCGCAAAAAGTGCAATATACTGCGCCCAAAGTTAAGCCCCTGACCTGCGATTCCACACAAAGGATGGGAAAGTTTACGCAGGCACAGGGGCTATTTTGTGCTAATGAGACCCAAAAGTGGTGACTTAGGGGAATCTTTTACGCGACGTTTTCGACCAGCTCGGCGACGATGGCGTCAAAGGCGGCGACCGGATCGTCGGCGCCGGTGATGGGACGGCCCACCACAATGTGGCTTGCGCCTCGCTCGATAGCCTGGGAAGGCGTCGCCACACGGGACTGGTCACCAAGGGCGGCACCAACCGGACGCACACCCGGAGTCACGATCAGGGCATCGGGACCCAACAGCTCACGCATGTCGTGAGCCTCCATCGGCGAGCACACGATACCGTCGATGCCGTTGGCCTGAGCGAGCTTTGCCAGGCGGGCGGCCTCCTCAGCCACGGGCGACTCGACGCCGATCTCGCTCAAGGCATCCTGATTCATGCTCGTAAGAACGGTGATGGCGACGAGCTTGGCGCGGTCCTCGCGCGCCTCCTCGGCACCCTCGCGGCAGGCAGCGAGCATGGCGCCCGAACCCAAGCCGTGAACCGAGAGCAGGTCGGCACCGGCAAGCGAGGCCGAACGGGCGGCACCGCGAACCTGATGCGGAATATCATGGAACTTAAGGTCAAGGAAGACCTTAAAGCCCAGGTCCTTGAACGTCTTGACGATCTGGGGACCCTCGGCGTAATAGAGCGTCATGCCAACCTTGAGCCAGGCGGCATGGCCCGAAAGCTCGTGGGCAAGCTCGAGCGCACGCTCACGATCGCAGTCGAGGGCGACGATTACGCGGTCGCGGGCATCGGTCTCTAGCATTCGAAAGCACCTACCAGTTCGTTGATGTCCTTTACGCCCTGGGACTCGGCCCAGGCCTCGAGCTCGTGCGCGATCTTAATCGAGGCGCACGGATCAACAAAGTTGGCCATGCCGACCGACACGCAGGTGGCGCCGGCCAGAATAAACTCGGCCGCATCCTCGCCGGTCATGACGCCGCCGACACCGTTGATGGGGATATCGACGGCCTGGGCAACCTCCCAGACCATGCGCACGGCGATGTGATGACACAGCGGGCCCGAAAGGCCGCCCTTGGGCTTTGCCACGCGGGACTTGCGGGTATGGACGTCGATAGCCATGCCCTGGATGGAGTTGATGACCGAAAGGCCGTCGGCGCCGGCAGCCTCGAGGGCCTTGGCGATCTCGGCGACGTTGACCGGCGCCATCTTCACGAACAGCGGCTTATCGGTCACCTTGCGGCAGGCAGCCATAACGGAAGAGGCGCCCTCGGTCGTGGAGCCCATGGCGGCACCGCCGGCGGCGATATTGGGGCAGCTCACGTTGATCTCGTAGCCGGCAGCCCAGGGGCACAGCTCGACATACATCTCGAGTGCGCGGACAAACTCGTCAACGGAGTGGCCGGCAACCTGACAGATGACCTGGCAGCCGTCCTTGGAGAGCTGCTCGAGCCACGGACCGGACTCGCGGGCAAAGGCGGCCACGCCGGGGTTCTGAAGGCCCACGGAGTTGATCATACCGCCGGGGATCTCGGCCATGCGGGGCGCGGGATTGCCGGGCCAGGGCTCGGCTGCGCAACCCTTGGTGGTGATGGCGCCCAGCTGGGAGACATCAAAGAAGTTCTGGAACTGCCAACCGTAGCCAAAGGTACCGGCTGCGGTGTTGATGGGGTTCTGCATCTTGACGCCGCCGAAATCGACGGCCATGTTCACGGTACCCACTAGAAGACCACCACCTTGGAAGCATCGAACACGGGGCCGCACATGCAGGCGCCCTTCATACCGTCGACCGTCTCGACATTGCAGGTGTTGCAGGCGCCAAAGCCACAGCTCATCATGCGCTCGAGCGACACCTCGCAGTACGCACCTGCCTCGGCGGCAGCGGCGGCGACCTTCTTCATCATGACGGCGGGGCCGCAGCTGGCGACGTAGTCGTAGCCGCCCTCGCCGAGCAGCTCGGCTGCCGGGTCGGTGCAAAAACCGTGCGTGCCCAGCGTGCCATCGTCGGTGCACACGTTAACCGTGGCGCCCAGCGCGCGGAACTCGTCGATGCCCACGGCCTTGGAAGCGGTGCCAAAGCCCAGGCACACGTCCACATCAACACTCTGCTCGGCAAGCTTGTCGGCAAGGCACAGCACGGGCGGAACACCGATGCCACCGGCGACGAGCAGGGCCTTCCTGGTGCCCTCGGGTACCATCCAGCCACGGCCACCGGGGCCCAGCAGGTTAGAGGTGGAGCCAGGGCCCATCTGGGACAAACGACGGGTATCGTCGCCCACGACGGCGTACCACAGCTCGACGGTGCCGGCCTGGGCGTCGGCGCGGTAGTAGCTCAGGGGCACGCGAAGCAGCGAGGACGCATCGCCGGGTACGGCGATGTTCACAAACTGACCGGGCTTGAGCGCACTTGCAAGCTTGGGGGCCGAGATGACGAGCGAGAAGATGCCGTCGGCAATCTCCCGGTTCGAGACGACCTCGAAGTCGTGCATGCGTGCAGTGGAAGGTGTGGGCATAGACGCTCCAATCCCCCATGCGGTTGCATGGTCCAAACGAATAGAAAGCGCGGCACCGCAAGGGCGCCGCGCACAAAAGCGATAAGACTATGCTAGCAGATGCAGCCGTCGGCAAGCGTCTGCTTACCGCCGACAAACACATCGGTGGCACGACCGGTGAGCGTGCGGCCGGCAAAACCGGAGTTCTCGGCGCGCGACTCGTAACCGTCCTCGCCAACCGTCCAGGTTGCGGAGGGGTCGAACACGGTCAGGTCGGCAACGGATCCCGCCTTGACCTGAACCTGGTCGAGGCCCAGGATCTCACGCGGCTTGATGGCCATGAGCTCGACCATACGGCCCATGCTCATCTTGCCCGTGTTGACCAGCTCGGTGAGCACGAGCGACAGCGAGGTCTCGAGACCGATCATGCCAAAGGGCGCAAGCTCGAACTCGCGGGCCTTCTCCCACGGGGTGTGGGGAGCGTGATCGGTGACGATAACGTCGACGGTGCCGTCGATGACGCCCTGACGGATGGCCTCGGCGTCCTCGTCGGTGCGCAGCGGCGGATTGACCTTGAGCGAGGTGTTGTAGGTCTCGTCCAGGTCGTTCTCGGTCAGGAACATGTGATGCGGGGTGGCCTCGCAGGTAACCTGAACGCCAGCGGCCTTACCGGCACGCACGATCTCCAGGCCATGGGCGGTGGAGATGTGCTGGATGTGCAGCTTGGCACCGGTCAGCTTGGCGATCTCGATGTCGCGGGCGATCTGGAGCTCCTCGCCGGCAGCCGGCCAGCCCTCGAGGGCCAGACGGGTCGAGACCTTGCCCTCGTTGATCTGGCCGTGGCCGACCAAGTCCTCGTCCTGGCAGTGGCTCATAAAGACCTTGCCGAACATCTTGCCGTAGTCCATGCAACGACGGAGCATGCCCGCGCCCTGCACGCCGCGACCGTCGTCGGTGAAGGCGACGGCGCCGTGGGCGACCATATCGCCCATCTCGGACATGGCCTCGCCCTTAAGACCGCGGGTCATGGCGCCCGACGGATAGACGCGGCAGTGACCGACCTCGGCAGCACGGGACTTTACGAACTCCACGACGGTACCGTTATCGGTGACGGGATCGGTGTTGGGCATGGAGCACACGCCGGTAAAGCCGCCCTTGGCAGCTGCGCGGGTACCGCTCTCGATGTCCTCTTTGACCTCGTAGCCGGGCTCGCGAAGGTGAACGTGCATATCCACCAGGCCGGGGACGAGGTACTTGCCGGAAAGGTCGCGGACCTCGGCTCCCTCGACGGCGAGATTCTCGCCGACCTCGGCGATCTTGTCGCCGTCAATCAGGACGTCAACGACACCGTCAAGCTCGACGGACGGGTCGACGACGTGGGCATTCTTAAGAAGCAAGGCCATTATCGGCACCTCCAAGCAGCAGATACAGGATAGCCATACGCACGCAGATACCGGCGTAGACCTGCTCCAGGATGACGGAGCGTTGCGGGTGGTCGGCCATATAGGAATCGAACTCGACGCCGCGGTTGATGGGGCCCGGGTGGCAGATAATCGCGTCGGGCTTCATGAGCTTCTCGCGGTCCTTGGTCAGACCGAAGAGCTTGTGGTACTCACGAATGGTCGGGAACGGGGCACCCTCGAGACGCTCCTGCTGCACGCGCAGCATGTAGACGACGTCCAGCTCGGGCAGGACGGAATCGAGGTCGCTCGTCACGTGGTCGCAGCCCAGGACCTCGGGCGCCGGCGGCAGCAGCGTGCCGGGGGCGACGGCGTAGGTCTCGCAGCCCATGATCTTAAGGGCGGGGATCAGCGAGCCGCAGACGCGGGAGTGCGCGATATCGCCGACGACGGCGACCTTCAGACCGTGGAAGTCACCCTTGTGCTCCCAGATGGTGTACAGGTCGAGCAGGGCCTGCGTGGGATGGTTGTGCTTGCCGTCACCGGCGCAGATGACGCTCGCGGGCGAGTTCTGCGTGACGATGTAGGGAGCACCGGCGTGCTTATCGCGCACGACGATGCAGTCGATCTTGTAGGCGTTGAGGGTCTCGACGGTGTCGACGAGGCTCTCGCCCTTGACCGTGGAGGTCGAGGAGCCGCCAAAGTTGAGGCTGTCGGCCGAAAGACGCTTCTCGGCGAGCTCGAAGGAGCTGCGGGTGCGCGTCGAGGGCTCGTTGAACATGTTGACGATGGTCTTGCCCTTGAGCGTGGGGACCTTCTTGATGGCACGCTCGTTGACCTCGGAGAACGCCTTGGCGGTCTCGAGGATGAGCTTGATATCCTCTTCGGAGTACTCGGTAATGTCGATCAGGTGCTTATGGTTGAACGCCACGGTACTACTCACCTCCCAGCGGCGCGGAGCCCACGTGGGAACCCGGCGCGACGTCGTTAATCTCGACGGCGGTGTGGCCGTCGACTTCCTTCATATATAGGTGCACGTTCTCCTCATGCGACGAGGGAACGTTCTTGCCGACAAAGTCCGGCGAGATGGGGAGCTCGCGGTGGCCGCGGTCAACGAGAACTGCCAGCTCAATGCGGCTCGGACGGCCCAGGTCCATGACGGCGTCCAGAGCGGCGCGAATGGTACGGCCCGTATACAGGATGTCGTCCACCAGCACGACGCGTTTGCCGTCGACGCTAAAGGGAATGTTGGTGGCGTGGATCGCGGGAGCGAAATTGGTAGCGTAGTCATCGCGGTAGAAGCTGATGTCGAGGCTGCCGAGCGGAACGTCGACGCCCTCGATCTCCTTGATCTCCTCGGCGAGTTTCTTTGCCAGAAGGTCGCCGCGCGTGACGATGCCGACCAGAGCGAGGTCTTCACAGCCCTCGTTGCGCTCGAGAATCTCGTGCGCGATGCGGGTCATCGCTCGATTGACGGCGGTCTCGTCCATGATGACCGCCTTGGGGGAAGTCGTGCCCATCGATCTCCTTCCTCACATGTCTTGACTGCTGACACAGTCAAAAAAATAGATGCCCGACCGCTTAAAGCGGACCAGACACCCACAGGAAAGGCTGCTCTTTGGCAGCTATGTAATTCCATGTGGGTATCTCGTACCCCTTTAATGGTCAAGGGATAGTGTAGCCAACCTCGAGCTTAATTGCGAGCATAAATACAGAGCAATCCGTAAACGGAGCCCAATGCTCCATAAACCTATGATATATATTTGTGGGACGAGCTTGAAAACGCACGCACGAGCTGGCATAATCCCCTCTGCTGCACGCAAATCGGATCTACGTCCAGGGCCGTAGCGTGGGCACTATCGCCAAAAGAGGAATATCTCTGTGTAGATTACGCACAGGGAGCTGCTTCTGTGCTATAGTTCAGGCTTGTTTGTTAACGCGACATGTTCGTTTGTCGCCCAAGGAGGGTCAGTTATGTCCAAAGTTTGCGAAGTTTGCGGTAAGCACCCCGTTGCCGGTCGCTCCATCAGCCACTCTCACCGCGTCACCAACCGTAAGTTCCGCCCCAACATCCAGCGCGTCTACGTCGTCGTCGATGGGCACCGTCGCAAGATGAACGTTTGCTCCACCTGCCTCAAGTCCGGCAAGGTTGCGCGCTCCTAAATAAGGTCTTACCAACAAGTACCTCGGACTCTCCGGGTCAAAGACCTCGCGTTCACATAGAACTTACCAAAGGAGCCCTCCCCTACGGAGGGTTCCTTTTTGCACTCATTGGGGACAGACTTACATGAGTGCTTTCACGCATTGGGGACAGACATGAAGCACGCATGCGACGCACTGACTGGCTCCGGCCCCTGCCTCAAGCAGCATCCTTCCAGCCTGCAGTTGCCTTGGTCACGCTTGTAGCGCCGATGCCGGTGATACGGGCAATTTGCTTGACCGTGAGATGCGCCCGCCTAAGCCTCAGCAGACACGCATCGCGTTCGGGGCGTGGCAGGGCTTTGAGCAGTGCAGGATCTATGCTCGGCAGAACTTCGCGCGCAACGGAAAGGGCCTCCTCATCGGGGATCCGCCGGCGTGGAAGAACCTCCATTGACCAGATGCGCCCGGCAACTTCCTCGAGATGCTCGCAATAGCAACGGGAGCCACCGACAATATCGAGCATAGGAGCCGCATCACAGATGTCAAAGGGATCATAGCCCAGCTGATACGCCTTATAGCTTGACCAGCGGTACGCATCGAGCGAGTCAAGCGCACCCTTCACGGGATTGAGATGAATATAGTCGAGCAGCTGCACCGCCTGCGTGTCCGACTCAACCGCGACCCGCGAATAGCGATTGTCAAACAGATGTCCCGTTCTCGCCGTTTTCCATTGAAATACTTAGCATATGCCGTCAGCGCGCACTGCATTGCCTTTGAAAGGTTGTCAAATGGGTCATCAACCATCAAATGGAAGTGATTGTCCATAAGGCACCAAGCCAACACCGCCACTTCATGGCGCGCAAACCTGTCCGAGATATCCGATAAGAAACGATAACGGTCGGAGTCATCTTCAAAAATAATCTGTTTGGAGTTGCCGCGGTCAAAGACGTGGTAATAGCCGGTGATCGAAACGGGGCGGGCGCATCGGGGCATAATCTCTCCTTTCAAAACTGTTCAGGCAACACCTAAAAGGAGAGAAGCAACGCGAAATGCTGAGCCTGCAACCTATTTATATCCAATAAGCGGCAATAACAGGCCCAGAACGGCAAAATGGCAAAACGATGTCTGTCCCAAATGAGTGAAAGCACTCATGTAAGTCTGTCCCCAATAAGCGGGTAAGCGGGTAAGCGGGGAGATGCAGCAGGCAGATAGTTCTAGTTAAAACGCTTCATTTTATTGAAGCGTTTTAGTGTGCCTTTTAGAGGAATCTGGCCGTTCACCGAATTATTTCTTGCTATCATGCAAGGCGTAGGGTAAATCTCCGATCGCAAGGAGACACAAATGGTGAAAAAGTCACCGGAAAACACTACTCCCGCAATTGTGGACAACGTAGAGGCGCTTGAGGCTAAGCTCGCTCAGATGCGAGAGGCCCAGGCGCTTTTTGCTACGTACACGCAGGAGCAGGTCGACAAGATCTTCTATGAGGCCGCCATGGCCGCCAACAAGGCTCGTATCCCGTTGGCGAAGATGGCCATCGAGGAGACCGGCCGCGGCGTTCTTGAGGACAAGGTCATCAAGAACCACTACGCCGCAGAGTACATCTACAACGCTTACAAGAACACCAAGACCTGTGGTGTCCTGGAGCGCGACGAGGCTTACGGCATCACCAAGATCGCCGAGCCCATCGGCATCGTGGGCGCCGTCATCCCGACGACCAACCCCACCTCCACCGCAATCTTCAAGACGCTGATCAGCCTGAAGACCCGCAATGCCATCATCATCTCCCCGCACCCGGCTGCCGCCAAGTGCACCATCGCCGCTGCCAAGCTCGTGCTTGACGCCGCCGTCAAGGCCGGCGCCCCCGAGGGCATCATCGGCTGGGTCGATGTCCCCTCCATCGAGCTGACCAACATGGTCATGCGCGACGTCGACATCATCCTCGCCACCGGTGGCCCGGGCATGGTCAAGGCCGCTTACTCCTCGGGCAAGCCCGCCCTGGGCGTTGGCGCCGGTAACACCCCGGTCGTCATCGACGACACCGCCGACGTGCTGCTCGCCGTCAACTCCATCATCCACTCCAAGACCTTCGACAACGGCATGATCTGCGCTTCCGAGCAGTCCGTGACCGTCATCGACACCATCTATGACCAGGTCAAGGCCGAGTTCCAGAAGCGCGGCTGCTACTTCGTCAAGCAGGGTGCCGAGATGGAGGCCCTGCGTGCCGCCATGTTCAAGAACGGCGCTCTCGACCACCGCATCCCCGGCATGGCTGCCGCCAAGATCGCCGAGCTCGCCGGCATCGAGGTTCCCGCCAAGACCAAGATCCTGATCGCCGAGGTCACCTCCACCGACCCCGCCAAGGAGGAGTTCTCCCACGAGAAGCTCTCCCCGGTCCTGGCCATGTACCACGCCAAGGACTTCCAGGAGGCCGTCGACAAGGCCGAGCACCTGGTGCTCGCCGGTGGCCCGGGCCACACCGCCTCTCTGTACGTGCACCCCGCCCAGGCCGAGAAGATCAGCCTGTTCGAGCACGTCATGAAGGCCTGCCGTATCGTCATCAACACCCCGTCCTCGCACGGCGGCATCGGTGACCTGTACAACTTTGGCATGAAGCCGTCTCTGACCCTGGGCTGCGGCTCCTGGGGCGGCAACTCCGTCTCCGAGAACGTTGGGGTGAAGCACTTGATCAACGTTAAGACTGTGGCCGAGCGCCGTGAGAACATGCTTTGGTTCCGCGCTCCCGAGAAGGTCTACTTCAAGAAGGGTTCCACGCCCGTCGCCCTCGACGAGCTTGGCAACGTCATGGGCAAGAAGCGCGCCTTCATCGTCACCGACCAGTTCCTCTTCAAGAATGGCAACACCCGCGCCATCGAGGCCAAGCTCGACGAGATGGGCATCGCCCACGACTGCTTCTACGACGTCGAGCCCGATCCGTCGCTGCAGTGCGCACGTCGCGGCGCCAAGCAGATGGCTCTCTTTGAGCCGGACGTCATCATCGCCGTCGGCGGTGGCTCCGCTATGGACGCCGGCAAGATCATGTGGATGATGTACGAGCACCCCGAGTGCAAGTTTGAGGACATGGCCATGGACTTCATGGACATCCGCAAGCGTATCTTCACCTTCCCCGAGATGGGCAAGAAGGCCTACTTCGTCGCCGTCCCGACCTCTTCGGGTACCGGCTCCGAGTGCACGCCGTTCGCCATCATCACCGACAAGGAGACCGGCATCAAGTGGCCGCTCGCCGACTACGCGCTGCTCCCCAACATGGCTATCGTCGACGCCGACAACTGCATGACCGCCCCGCGCGGCCTGACCGCTGCCTCCGGCATCGACGTCATGACCCACGCCATCGAGTCCTACGTCTCCATCATGGCTTCCGACTACACCAAGGGCCTCTCCGAGCGCGCTGCCAAGCTCGTCTTCGAGAACCTGCCCTCCAGCTTCACGAACGGCGCCAAGGACCCGCACGCCCGCGAGGAGATGCACAACGCCTCCTGCATGGCCGGTATGGCCTTCGCCAACGCCTTCCTGGGCCTCAACCACTCCATGGCCCACAAGCTCGGCGCTTTCCATCACCTGCCCCACGGCCTCGCAAACGCTGTCATCCTGACCCGCGTCATGCGCTACAACGCCGCCGAGGCTCCCGTCAAGATGGGTACCTTCTCCCAGTATCCTTACCCCAACGCGCTGCACAACTACGCCGAGATGGCCAAGTACTGCGGCATCGAGGGCAAGGACGACAAGGAGGTCTTCGAGAACTTCATCACGAAGCTCGAAGAGCTCAAGGACTTCATCGGCGTCAAGAAGACCATCGCCGACTACGGTGTTGACGAGCAGTACTTCCTCGACACCCTCGACGAAATGACCGAGCAGGCATTCAACGACCAGTGCACCGGCGCCAACCCGCGCTACCCGCTCATGAGCGAGATCAAGGAGCTCTACCTGGACGCCTACTACGGCCGCGAGCCCCAGGATTACGCCGTCTGCTAGTTTTAGCACGGTTTTTAACGGCGGGGGTGCACGGGTGTTTCACACACCCCCGCCGTCGCTTCTATCGCATCGTTGAAAGGATGCAACCATGCTGCTACCCGATTCCAAGACCGAGCTCGTCCGCCGTGGCAACAAGGTCGTTTACGACCTGGGCGACAAGATTGTCAAGGTCTTTAACGAGACCAAGCCTGTCTCCGACGTGTTCAACGAGGCTTTGAATCTTGCCCGCATCAATGAGTGCGGCATCCGCAGCCCCAAGGCGCTCGAGGTTTCCCAGCTCGAGAACGCCAACGGCTGGGCGCTCGTGACCGAGAAGGTTCCGGGCACCACCCTTGCCGAGAAGATGACTGCCGAGCCCCAGCGCTTTGGTGAGTACCTCGAGATGTTCGTCGACCTCCAGATCGAGATCCACGGCTACACCTCCCCGCTGCTCAACCGTCAGCGCGACAAGTACGCCCGCATGATCGACAGCCTTGATCAGCTCAATGCCACCACGCGCTACAACCTTCAGGAGCGTCTGGACGGCATGACCAAGGAGTTCAAGGTCTGCCACGGCGACTTCAACCCCTCCAACGTCATCGTCGGCGACGACGGCCAGCTCTATGTGTGCGACTGGGCACACGCCACCCAGGGCTCCCCTGCTGCCGACGTTGCCACCACCTACCTGCTCTTTGCCCTCAACAGCAAGGATCAGGCTGAGGCCTACCTGGAGCTCTACTGCGACCGCGCCGACATGCCCATGCAGGTCGTGCGTCAGTGGACGAGCATCGTCGCCGCTTCCGAGCTCGCTCGTAAGCGCAACGTGAACGATGAGTTCCTGAAGAACTGGATCGACGTCGTCGATTATCAGTAATATCTGAGCGATTTATTTCGCATCGGAGGCACAAGGAAAACCCCGCAGCTCACATGGGCTGTGGGGTTTTCCTTTTAGATATCGAGGATGCCACAAGATAAAAGGACGGCCCCGCATCTCCCCGATCTGGAGAAATGCGGGGCCGTCCCGTATATCGAACTACAAGCGAAATCGTCGATTAACGGCGTGCTGCCTTCACAAGCTCGGCGACCTTGGCGACGACCTCGTCGATCGCCACATCCTCGCGCTCACCCGTGGCACGGTCCTTGAGCTCAACGGTGCCATCCTTAAGGCCACGCTTACCCAGAACGACCTGATACGGGAAGCCCATAAGGTCGTTGTCGGCAAACTTAAAGCCGGGACGCTCGTCGCGGTCGTCGACGACAACCTCGATACCCTCGGCGCACAGGCCATCAACGATCTGCTCGCAGACGGTAGCGCACTCCTCCTTCTTGGGATCGAGCGGAATCACCGCGACCTCGTACGGGGCAACGGAGACCGGCCAGACGATACCGTGCTCGTCGTTGTGCTGCTCCACGACGGCAGCGAGCGAGCGGGACACACCAACGCCGTAGCAGCCCATGATGAGCGGCTTCTCCTTGCCGTCCTCGTCCATAAAGGTGGCACCCATGGCCTCGGAATACTTGGTGCCCAGCTGGAAGACCTGAGAGACCTCGATGCCGCGGGCAGCGGAGAGCGGCTTGCCGCAGTGCGGGCAGGGGTCGCCGGCGACAACGGTGACCAGATCGGCCCACTCATCGACGGTAAAGTCGCGCTCGGGGCAGGCACCGGTAAAGTGATAATCGACCTCGTTGGCACCGCAGGCCCACTGCTTGGAATCGCGCAGGCTCTCGTCGCACACCAGACGAATGCCATCGGGCAGGTTAACCGGTCCGATAAAGCCCTTGTGCAGACCGTTCGCCTGAAGCTCCTCGTCGGTCATCATGCGATAGCCCTTGCCAAAGACGTGCTCGGCCTTGCAATCGTTGAGCTCGTGATCGCCCGGAACAATGGCCACAACCGGCTTGCCCTCGGCGTCGATGAGTGCCAGCGACTTGCGCGTGCCGTTCTCGGGGAAACCGAAGAACTTTGCAACGGCCTCGATGGTGCCCATGCCCGGAGTCTCGACCTTGGTAAGCGTACCGTCGCCAGGACCCTCGGTCACGACGACCTTGGTGCTTGCGGCCTCGTCATCGGCAGCAAAGCCGCAATCGTCGCAGTAGACGAGCGAAGCCTCGCCGGCGTCGGCCAAAGCCATGTACTCGACAGAGGTATCGCCACCGATCTCGCCGGAGTCGGCGACAACGGGCAGAGCCTTGATGTAGCAGCGCTCGCAAATGTTGGCATAGGCCTGCTTCATCTTGTCGTACTCCTCCTGCAGGCTCTCCTGCGTGGCGGAAAAGCTATAGGCGTCCTTCATGATGAACTCGCGGCCGCGCATCAGGCCAAAGCGGGGACGGAACTCGTCGCGGAACTTATCCTGGATGTGGTACAGGTTAACGGGCAGCTGTTTGTAGGAGCGCAGCTCGTTGCGCACCAGGGCCGTGACGGTCTCCTCGTGCGTGGGGCCCAGGACGAACTCGCGACCATGACGGTCGTCAAAGCGCACAAGCTCCTTGCCATAGGCATCGATACGACCGGACTCACGCCACAGCTCGGCATCGACCATGATGGGCATCATGAGCTCCTGGGCGCCGGCAGCATCCATCTCGTCGCGCACGACGTTCTCGATCTTGCGGATCGAGCGCCATGCGAGCGGCAGATAAGAATACAGACCGGCGGCCTCCTTGCGGATCATGCCGGCACGGAGCAGCAGGCGGTGGCTGGCGAGCTCAGCGTCCGCCGGATCCTCTTTAAGCGTCGGCGCATAGAGCTTAGACATATACATTGCTCGAGTCATTTACTTCTCCTCAATAAGTTTGTCGACCTCGGCCATCAGCGCGTCGACAATTTGATCCTCAGCTACTTTACCAATGATCTGGCCATGCGAAAAGAGCAGGCCCTGACCTCGTCCGCAGGCAACGCCCAAGTCGGCGTCAGAGGCCTCGCCGGGGCCATTGACCGCGCATCCCATAACGGCGATTGAAAGCGGCGCGGAGTAGTTCTTAAGCCGCTCGGTGACCTCCTCGGCGATGGGAATGAGGTTAACCTGGCAGCGGGCGCACGTGGGGCACGAGACAATCTCGGGACCACGGCGACGCAGGCCCAGCGACTGCAAAATTCCCCAGGCGACCGGCGGCTCCTCAACCGGATCGGCCGTGAGAGAGACGCGCATGGTGTCACCGATACCCTCAGACAGCAGAATACCAAGGCCCACCGAGCTCTTAATGGTGCCCTGAAGCTTGGTACCCGCCTCGGTAACGCCCAGGTGAAGCGGAACGTGGGGAATCTCACGCGACAGGGCTCGATAGGTATCGAGCGTCGTTTGCACGCTATGGGCCTTGGCCGAAAGCACAATGTTCGTAAAGCCGCGGTCCTCAAAGTGCTTGACGAAGCGCTCGCTCGACATCACGAGCTTTTCGGGCTGCGTGAGGTCTTCGCGCTCGGCGATATCCTGCTCAAGCGAGCCCGCGTTCACGCCAATGCGAATCGCGCACCCAGCGGCGCCCGCGGCATCGATCACGGCATCGACCTTGGCCCAATCGCCAATGTTGCCGGGATTGATGCGGAGCTTGGCGGCACCGGCCTCCACAGCGCCAATGGCCAGCTTGTGGTTAAAGTGAATATCGGCAACGATTGGCACCGGAGACTCGGCACAGATGGTGCGGAAACCCTCAAGCGCGGCCTCAGTGGGCACGCTCACACGCACGATATCGCAGCCAGCCTGCGCCAACGCGCACACTTGCGCAAGCGTTGCCTGGGCATCAGCGGTATCGGTGCAGGTCATGGACTGGACCACGACCGGCGCGCCGCCGCCGATCTGCACGCCGCCCACATGCACGGGGCGCGTCAGCTCGCGCGGCAAAGAATGGGATAGAGACAATCCAAACACTCCCCTACAGAATAAATCGAAGGATGTCGGAACGAAGCATATAGACAAACAGCAGTGCGAAGAGCGCGATGCCCACATAGCTCACAATCGTCTGGACCTTGAGCGGCAGCTCGCGACCCGCAATCTTTTGAATGATCTCGATGACCAGCTTGCCGCCGTCGAGCGGGGGGATGGGCAGCAAGTTCATAAAACCCAACGAGAACGAAATGAGGGCGGCAAACGAAAGGAACGTGGCAGGGCCGGCAGCAGCAGCCTGTGAGGACATAACACTAATACCCACGATCGAAGAGGACTGATCGAGGATCTCCATCGTATGCTGCGGCTGGAGCAGGCGCATCACGCCCTCCGCCGTCTGCGCAACATACGAGAAGGAGAGGCGCGCCGAGGTGATGGGGTCCAAACGGACCACCTGCGTAGAGGCATACACACCTAGGCGCTCATCCTCTTTAAGCGCAGCTGTGGTCGAGCACTGCTTGCCATCGCGCTCATACTCAATAGCAATATCGTCCTTACCGGCGGCCTTGCCGATGGCATCGTAGACATCCATCCAAGTGGAACATGAGACGCCGTCAACCGAAAGGATCGCATCACCGGCCTCGATACCCGCCTTGGCGGCAATAGACCCCTCGTCAACCTGACCGATCACGTTGGTATCCATCGGCACGGTGACACCCGCAATGGAATAGATACTCATAAGGAGCAAAAAGCCTGTCAAGATATTAACAATAATACCCGCGAGCAGCATAAAGGCGCGCTTGAGAAAGCCCTGACCCAGATAGGTATGCGAACGCTCTTGCGCAAGGAACTCGGCTTCGCCGCACGGCAGCTCCCACACATCGCCCTCGGTGGTCGCATGCTCTCGATCGAAACGGCGGCCGTCAAAGGTGGTGTAACCCGCCGCGTCTCGCGGCAGCGTCTGATACTTGGTGGGATAGTAGCTCGGCGAGGGCTTCTCCCCTTCCTCATACCAAGGCGCGATAGAGCCCCAACCCAAGAGCAAGGCGCATGCCTCGAGCACATCCTCCTCGGATAGCTCGAGCTCGGCGGCAAGGTCGGCCACGGTCACGCGTCCATGACGATAGATAGCCGCGAGCACGCGATCAGCGCACGAGACGTCGGTCGGATCCATACCGCAGATGGCAGCGTAGCCACCCAGCAGCAGCGGGGTCACGCCAAACTTGGTTCCAATGCGACGCGACGTATAATGGATGTCAAAGCGGCACGGCAGGCCCAAAAAGAACTCGGTCACACGGACGCCGCAGGCACGCGCCGCCAAAAAGTGGCCGCCCTCGTGCAAAAACACGAGGACGGAAAGCATCAGTAGGCCCCAAAAGACCGATGAGAGAACGCTCAGAACAGTATCCATAAAACGAAAAAGCAATCCTTATGGGTTAGGAACGGGTTGCGGCGAGCACCTGCGCAGCCTTTTCACGCGCCCACGCATCGATGTCGCGAAGCTGCTCAAATGAATCGACCGCCTGCATATCGTGGGCATCCATGCAGGATTCCACAATGCGATCGATATCGGTGAAGCTGCAGCCATCGTGCAGGAAGGCATCGACGGCGACCTCGTTGGCGGCATTGAGCACGCACGGCATGGTGCCACCCGTCTTGCCGGCACGTTCGGCCAGTGCCAGACAACGGAAGGTATCCATGTCGGCAGCATCAAACGTGAGCTGCCCCAGCTCGCGGAAATCGATACGAGGCGCCGGGGTATCCCAACGCTCGGGATACGAGAACGCGAACTGGATGGGAATACGCATGTCGGAAGCACCGAGATGCGCCATCACGGAGCCGTCGGCAAACTCGACCATAGAGTGAATCTTGGACTGACGCTGCACGACCACGTTAATGAAATCGAGGTCGCAGTTAAACAGATGCATGGCCTCAATGCGCTCCAGGCCCTTGTTCATAAGGGTGGCGGAGTCGATGGTGATCTTGGCGCCCATGGCCCACGTGGGATGTGCGAGGGCATCGGCACGCGTCACGCGATTGAGCTCGTCGCGCGTTCGGCCAAAGAACGGACCGCCCGAGCAGGTGAGCCAAATACAATGAGCCTCGCGCGGGTCCTCCCCCAGATAGCACTGGTAGATGGCGGAGTGCTCAGAGTCGACTGGAATAAGCTGGCCCGGTTGTGCCAACGGCATAAGCAAGTCGCCACCGACGACGAGGGACTCCTTGTTGGCAAGAGCAAGGCGCTTATTTGAGGTCAAGGCCGCATGGCTCGCCTCGAGACCGGCGGCGCCCACAATAGCAACGAGCACGCAGTCGACATCGTCGCGACGCGCGAGCTCGCAAACCGCCTGCGCGCCAACGCCGAGCTTCGTTCCCTCGGGCAACTCCTGCAGCACGGCGTCATCGCCATGAGCGACATCGGCCACGGCAACCGCCGGAACCGAGAACTCGCGGGCAGCGGCAACGAGCTCGGAGGTACTAGAGTTAACGGACAGCGCCGTCACCTGCAGGCGATCGGCATGCTGACGGCACACATCGAGTGCCTGGGTGCCGATGGAGCCCGTACAACCCAGGATGGCAACGCGAAGGCGTCCATCGGGGCCATACGTCGTTTGGAAGGACATTACAGCACGCCTCCGATCATCAAAAGCAGCTGAGCGGTAATGCAGCCAAAGATAAGCGAGTCGCTACGGTCGAGCATACCGCCATGGCCCGGGATAAGGTTGCCGGAATCCTTGACGCCCACGCCACGCTTGATGCGCGACTCGATAAGGTCGCCGATAACGCCCAGGACGGACACGACCACGCCGCACAGCAGCGCATAGGGCAGGGTGAGCTTGTAGAAGTGCGTCGCCCACAGGATGAG
Organism: uncultured Collinsella sp.; assembly: GCA_938005465.1. Taxonomy (GTDB): domain Bacteria; phylum Actinomycetota; class Coriobacteriia; order Coriobacteriales; family Coriobacteriaceae; genus Collinsella. The sequence goes on along the minus strand of CALLNU010000006.1, from coordinate 81,006 downwards.
CCAAATCAAAACCGAGCCCAGGATGCCGCCGACAAACCCCTCCCAGCTCTTTTTGGGAGAGATCTTGGGAACCATCTTGTGCTTGCCGATACGGCTACCCACGATGTAGGCAAACGAATCGGAGACCCAAAGGGACGCGCAAACGCCCACCGAAAGCAGGGCGCCGGCAAAACCGGGCACGGCATCGCGCAGCAGCACGATAGCCGACAGCATAAAGCCAGTGTAGATGGGACCCATGAGCGTCACGGCCACATCAGAGATGCGGGTACGCGGCGACCAGACATACCAAATGCCCACAGCGAGCATCAGGGCAAAAAGCAGGGCATTCAGCAACATCGAATCGCCCAACGCCGACAGCGGAAAGAGTACGGCGGCAGCGATACCCATGCGCTCGTTAGCCATCTTGCCATCGAGCCTCGTCATACGGAAAAACTCATAGCAGCACAGACCGCTCATGACAGAAACAAAGATGGCCGTGGGCACAATACCCAAAACCAAGCACAAGATAAAGACAACGGCGTAGACGATACCGGCAGCGGCACGGGTAATAAAGCCCGCCAGCCACGAACCGGTGCCGCTCTTCGCTGCAGGCGCTCCCGCAGTGGCAGCTTTGCGCGCAGGCGTCTTGGGAGAAGATGCCTTGGGACGATCGGACACGATTAAGCCTCCTCGGTCTTGCTCAGTCCACCAAACCTACGGTCACGGCCCTGATAGGCCAAAATGGCGTCGACAAGGCCCCAACGATCAAAGTCGGGCCAATAGGTATCGGTGACGTAGAACTCGGAATAAGCTACCTGCCACAGCAGATAGTTCGAAAGGCGCAGCTCACCAGAGGTGCGAATCACAAGCTCAGGATCGGGAAGACCGGCGGTATAGAGGTGGGAAGCCACCATGTCGTCATCAATTGCGGCAGGATCGATCTTACCGGCGGCAACGTCGAGTGCGATCTGACGGACAGCGCGGGTAATCTCGGCACGCGCGCCGTAGTTGACGGCAAGCGCCAGCGTCATACCGGTGTGATCGGCGCACTCGGCAAGACCGCGTTCAAAAACGTCGCGGGTCTTCTTGGGCAGCGCGGAAATATCACCCAAAAAGACAACGCGCACGTTTTCGCGCTTCAGAAGCGGCAACTCGTCGATGAACGTCTTGGCAAACAGGTGCATCAAGACGTTGACCTCATGCTGCGGGCGGTTCCAGTTTTCGGTAGAAAACGCATAGGCCGAAAGCACGTCGACGCCCAGGCGCACGCAGGCGGTAATGATCTCGCGCAGCGAGACGATACCCGCCTTGTGGCCCTCAGTGCGTGCAAGACCGCGCGACGTGGCCCAACGACCGTTGCCGTCCATGATGCACGAGATATGGTGCGGAATGTTATTGAGGTCAAGGTCGGAAAAACCGACGCCCGCAGGGGCGTCGGCAAAGTACTCGACCAGTTTATGCTCGTCGTATTGCACCTTAGATCTCCATGACCTCGGCTTCTTTTTCCTTCAGAAGCTCCTCGACCTTGGCGACATACTCATCGGTGTGCTTCTGGACCTTGGCCTGCTCGCGACGGACATCGTCCTCGGTGAGCTCCTCATCGCGCTCGAGCTTGTTGTTGAAGTCGCGACGGATGTTACGGATAGACACCTTGGCCTGCTCGGCGTACTCGCGGCACTCCTTGACGAGCTCGCGACGGCGCTCCTCGGTGGGAGCCGGGAACGGAAGACGAACGACGGTGCCATCGGAGTTGGGGGTAATACCCAGATCGGAAGCGCCGATGGCCTTGACGATAGCATTGATGAGTGCCTTGTCCCACGGCTCGATGAGCAGCATGTGGGCCTCGGGGGTCTTGACGGCGGCAACCTGCGTGACCGGCGTGGGAACACCGTAATAATCGACGGTGATGTCGGACAGAATGTTGGCATTGGCGCGGCCGGTACGGACCTTGGAGAAGTTATGCTTGAGGGACTCGAGCGACTTGTCCATATGGGCGGTGATGTTCTCTGCCATGCTTAATCCTCCTGATAGACGAGCGTGCCGACGGGCTCACCCGCGAGCGCGCGCTTGACGGTGTCCTCGCCATCGATGTTGAGGACCAAAATCGGCATACGGTTATCCTGGCACAGTGCCGTAGCCGTGGAATCCATAACCTGCAGACCGCGGACGAGAACCTCGTGATAGGTAATCTTGTCAAAACGGACGGCATCGGCGCACTTGACGGGATCCTTGTCGTAGATGCCGTCAACCTTGGTGGCTTTAATCAGAATCTCGGCGCCGATCTCGCACGCACGAAGAGCCGCGGCGGTGTCGGTCGTAAAGTACGGATTGCCCGAACCGGCGGCAAAAATAACAACGTTGCCCTTGGAAAGGTGGTTGATGGCGCGACGGCGAATATAGGGCTCGCAGATCTCGTTCATCTGGATAGCGCTCATAACGCGGCAGGGAACATCGTTGTGCTCGAAGGCATCCTGCAGGGCGAGCGCGTTCATAACGGTTGCCAGCATGCCCATGTAGTCGGCCTGAGCACGCTCCATGCCACCGGCAGCGCCGGCCATGCCGCGGAAAATATTACCGCCGCCGACAACGACGCCGACCTCATGGCCAACGGCGAGCAGCTCCTTGACCTGCTTGGCAAGATGGTCGGTAACCTTGGGGTCGATGCCATATTGGCCGTCGCCCATGAGTGCTTCGCCGGAAAGCTTAAGAAGCACGCGTTTATATCGGATGTCGGACAAAGCGATCCTCCTTTAATTAGACTCTCAATATGATATCAAAGGCTCTCATAAGAGCCATGAAAAAGCAGGCTGTGAGTAAAACCCACAGCCTGCTCATTACCAGCTACAAGAGCTTATTTACTCGCCACGGACCAGACGGTCAAAGGCAACGACGGTAATGGTGTCGCCGAGCTCCTTGGAGACCTGCTCAGCGTACTTCTTGATGGTGAGGGAGCTGTCCTTGATGAACTCCTGCTCGGTGAGCACGGACTGCTTGTAGAACTTCTCCAGACGGCCGACAGCCATCTTCTCCTGGATAGCCTCGGGCTTGCCGGACTCGGCAGCCTGGGCCATGTAGATCTGCTTCTCGTGCTCGACGGTCTCGGCCGGAACCTGATCGCGGGTAGCGCAGATCGGGGCGACGGCGGCAACCTGAAGGGCAACGTCGTGAGCGAAGGTCTTGAAGGACTCAGCCTGAGCGGTCTCGGCCTTCTCGAAAGCGAACTCGACGAGGACGCCGATCTTACCACCCATGTGAATGTAAGAAGCGAGCGCGCCGTTCTCAGCCTTGCGGGCAGCGAAGCGGGAGATCTTCATGTTCTCGCCCATGATGTGAATCATCTCGGTGAGCTCGGAGGAAACGGTCTCCTCGCCCATCGGCTTCTCGAGCAGAGCGTCGACGTCAGCAGGCTCGGTGGTAGCGACAACCTCAGCGACCTTGGAAGCAAAGCCGGTGAACTTGGCGTTGGAGCCAACGAAGTCGGTCTCGCAGGAGAGCTCGAGCAGAGCGCCGGTCTTGCCATCCTCGGAGACGAACGCGGCGACAGCGCCCTCGTTGGTCTCACGGCCAGCCTTCTTGGCAGCCTTGGCAAGGCCGTTCTTACGCAGAACGTCGACAGCGGCGTCCATGTCGCCGTCAGCCTCGACGAGAGCCTTCTTGCACTCCATCATCGGGGAGTCGGTCATCTCGCGGAGCTGCTTGACCATAGCGGCGGTAATCTGGGCCATTGTGGTTCCTTTCAAAGAGATGAAAAAGAATTAACTAAGACTGATTTACTCGGCCTTGGGCTCAGCGGCCATCTCGGCCTCGGAGACCTGCTCCTTGCCGGAGCCAGCGAGGCAGGCGTCAGCCATGAGCTCGCACATAAGGGTGACAGCGGAGATAGCGTCATCGTTGCAGGGGATGCCGTACTCGACCTCGTCGGGATCGGAGTTGGTGTCGATCAGAGCGACGACGGGGATGTTCAGGCGCTGGGCCTCCTTGATGGCGTTCTCCTCGCGCTTGGTGTCGATGACGAAGAGAGCCTGGGGCAGACCCTTCATGTCGCGGGCGCCACCGAGGTTGGTCTGGAGCTTGGTGAGCTCCTTGCCGAGAACAGCCTGCTCCTTCTTGGGCAGAACAGCCATGCGTCCGTCCTCGACCATGGCCTCGAGCTCCTCCATGCGGTTGATGCGGGAGCGGATGGTGACGAAGTTGGTCAGCATGCCGCCGAGCCAACGCTGGTTGATGTAAGGCATGTTGGCGCGCTCAGCAGCGTTCTTGACGGCCTCCTGAGCCTGCTTCTTGGTGCCGACGAACAGCACGTTGCCGCCCTTGGCGACGTTCTTGACGAAGGTGTAGGCCTGGTCGGCGTCGAGGATGGTCTGCTTGAGGTCGAGGATGTAGATGCCGTTGCGCTCACCGAAGATGAACGGCTTCATCTTGGGGTTCCAGCGACGGGTCTGGTGACCGAAGTGGCAGCCGGCCTCGAGCAGGGTGCGGATATTAATCTTGGTAGCCATGTTAAACCTCCTGTGGTTTGCCTCCGCGCGGGGTCATCCTCCAAAACCAACCCGGACATGTGCTACCAAAGCCCGGGCACCACGGTATGAAGTAGCCGCGCGTGCGTGATAAAAACATGTTGCCGTGAAGCAACCCGATGAATGATAGCAGGAATGCCTCTTCCTGCCAACCCGCAATCAAAACCACACACCTGAGTGCGGCGCGGGACGTCCCAGCCACTATTCGCCGCGGGGATGGGCTTGAGCCACAGCCCGCTTAAGCCGATCGGGTGTGAGATGCGTGTAGATCTGCGTCGTGGACAGGCTCGCATGACCTAGCAGCTCTTGAACCGAGCGCAGGTCCGCACCGCCCTCGAGCAAATCGGTCGCAAAGGTATGGCGCATCGCATGCGGGGCAATGTCGGCCGGAATGCCGGCGAGCGTCGCCAGCGTATGGAACCGCCGCCTGAGCATGGCGGCACTCATGCGATTGCCGCGCGCCGATATAAGCAGCGGATGCGGCCCGGTAGCGGGGTCACGGCGCTTTGCCTGAGCGAGCAACTCCGGCCTCCCCTCCTCAATATAGAGACGCGTCGCCTCGAGTGCGCGACGATACAGAGGGACGATACGCTCCTTGCTCCCCTTGCCCCAAAGTCGCAGCGTTCGCTCGGACCAACCAATAGACTCCACGTTGAGCGCCGCGAGCTCCGAGATTCGCGCGCCGGAGGCATAGAGCAACTCAAGCATCGCCGCATCGCGCAGTCCCGCGGGCGTCGAGGTATCAGGCGTCTTGAGCAGCGCCTCAACCTGCTGGGTCGTAAGGACACCCGGCAGGTCACGTGGCAGCTTGGGCGATGCGATCGCCGAGACCGCATCGCCCTCGACAATCCCCTCGGCAGCCATCCAGCGATAGAGAGATCGAATAGCCGACAGGTGCGCCGCAAGCGTTCGGGGAGCCACCTGCTCACGCGAAAGCTCGGCAAGATAGCGACGAATGGTGCGCACGTCGGCAGCGAAAGCATCAATATTCTCGCGCTCGCACCAGACAGCAAAGCGCTCTAGCCTCGAGCCATAGGCCGTCACCGTGTTGGGAGAAAGTCCCTCAACACGTGCGATATAGGCGATAAACGAGTCGACGGTGTCGTACAGGTCAAAGGCTATGACCGGTCGCCTCCAAACAGATCGGGGCGAGTGGCCAGATAGGCATCAAGAGCCTCGAGCGCACGGTCCGCATAGGCCTGGTAGCGGTCGCGCTTGCTGCGGCGCTTACCGTCCTCGAGCGGCGGCACCAGTCCAAAGTTAACATGCATGGGCTGATAGCCCACGGTGGCAGGATCGGTCGCATAGCCCACGAGCGCACCCAGGGCGCCCACACGCGGCAACTCGACGCCCGCAGCACCGATAGCCTCGGCATAAGTGTTAAGCGCCGCGAGCAGACCTGTCGCCACGGCTTCCATGTACCCCTCGGTGCCGGTGATCTGACCGGCCAGGCGCACGCCGGTACCGGGCACGGCAAAGGTGCCATCGAGCACGTGCGGGGCGTCGACAAAGGTATTGCGGTGCATGACACCGTAGCGGAAGAACTCAGCGTTCTCCAGGCCCGGCACCATATGGAAGACGCGCTTCTGCTCGCCAAAGGTCAGGTTGGTCTGGAAGCCCACCAGATTATAGGCGGTCTTCTCCTTGTTCTCGGCACGCAGCTGAATCGCCGCCCAGGGGCGACGTCCGGTACGCGGGTCGGTGAGGCCGACGGGCTTCATGGCGCCAAAGCGAATGGCATCCTTGCCGGTGCGTGCAACCTCCTCGGCAGGCTGGCAGGCCTGGAACAGATCGCCGCCCTCAAAATCCTTGAGCACCACGCGGTCGGCCGTGGTGAGCGCCTCGATAAAGGCCTCGTACTCCTCCTTATTGAGCGGAGCGTTGAGATAGTCGCCACTCCCCTGCTCCTCGTAGCGCGACTGCGAGAACAGCACGTCCATATCGAGCGTGGAGGCATCGACGATCGGCGCCGCCGCATCAAAGAATGCCAGGGCATCGCCACCGACGAGCTTCATAACCTCTTCACTCAGCGCCGGTGAACACAGCGGGCCCGCGGCAATGACCACGTGACCCTCGGGAATCTGCATGACCTCGCCGTGCACGACCTCGATATTGGGACGGGCGGCAACCTCAGCCTCGACAAGCTCGGAAAACTTGACGCGGTCAACCGCCAGGGCGCCACCGGCGGGAACAGCCGCGCGATGGGCGCAATCGAGCAGGACTGAACCCATGCGCTCAAGCTCGGCCTTCAGCAAACCAGCCGCGGAATCCGGACGGGTCGACTTAAACGAATTGGAGCAGACGAGCTCTGCCAGGTGATCGGTATGGTGGGCCGGGGAGCTCACCTGGGGGCGCATCTCGCACAGCTTTACGGCAAACCCGCGATCTGCCAGCTGGATCGCGCACTCCGAACCCGCCAGACCGCCACCGATAACTGTCACCTGATCGAACTGCATCTGCAAACACCTTTCTAATTGACACGTTTTCCATTGTGACCGAAGGGTGTCTGGGCGTGAAGGGCAAACTTGGAGGGCGCATACCTTCCATCCATCATGCGCTCGATAAGGCCCTCGAGTTCAAGCGAACCCAGGAGTTTGAGTACGCCGACAGCATCGAGCGAGACGAGCGCCGCGATGTCGTCGACCTTGAGCGGAGAGGCGATGAGCGCATGCATCACGGTCTGCTGCGTTGGATCCAGGTCGGCAATGCCGGGAGCATCGGGGCGCGAGTAGCGCAGGGTTCCGTAGATGCGTGAGATAGCTATCTCGATAGATTCCTCGTCGACGATGCAGCAGGCACCGTTCGCAATGAGGTAATTCGTGCCACGCGACTCGGGCGATAGGATCGACCCCGGCACGGCAAGAAGTTCGCGCCCCAAATCCATAGCAGCCTCGGCTGTAGAAAACGTCCCAGAAGGCATACCCGCCTCGGATACAAAGAGGGCTTGCGACAGGGCCGCGATCACGCGATTGCGGCGCGGAAAGGCGAACTTGCGCGGACCCATGCCCCACGGAGAGATCGACACGACCGCGCCACCCGTATCAAGCGTGCGCGTAATCAACCCCGCGCTCGAACGCGGGTAGACCACGTCGGCGCCCGTCCCCAGCACCACGACGTGTTTGCCGCCGGCGTTGACCGCAGCCCAACCCGAGGCCTGGTCACAACCGACCGCGCCGCCCGAAACTACCGTCACTCCCGCCTCGACCGCCACCTTTGCCGCAAGCTCTGCCACAGCAAGACCATACGGCGAGGCCTTGCGCGCGCCGATGATGGAGAGCGCGGGCGTCGAAAGCACCTTGGGGTTGCCGCGCACATAAAGCGTCTGGGGTACATCAGAAAGCTCCAAAACGGTCTCGGGATACAACGCATCACCTGGATGCAGCTCAAAGGTCCCCTCGGCCATCATTGGTCCCTCCTTCCCTGGTACATCGCCGCCTCGAGCACGTGGTCCTGCGTCACTTGCTCGCTCTCGGCGACATCTGCGATCGTACGCGCAATGCGAACCAGGCGCACGATGCCACGCCCTGTGAGATGTGTGCGTTTGGACAGGCCGAGCACACACTTCTCCGCCGCATCATCGAGCTCAAAGGTCGAAACGACGCCGTCAATGGACCGTGTCTCGTCATCCTCGGCCTCGGCATCCGCATCGTCCATACGGGATTCGCGCCAAGCGCGAAAGGCGCGACCGCGCACAACGTAGTCACGTAATTCGGCCGACGACATACCCTCCGCACCCTCGATAATCACTTGGGGGTCGGGACGGGTCACATCGATCATCATGTCGATACGGTCGGCCAAAGGACCGTGCAGTTTAGACCGAAAGCGCTCGACCATCGATGCCGAGCAGCGGCATGGCACCTCACGGTCGCCCAAAAAGCCGCAGGGGCAGGGATTGCTCGCAGCGAGCAGCTGAAAGCGCGACGGGAAGGTAAAGGCCCCGTCGACGCGTACGATCCTCACATAACCGCGTTCGATGGGCTGACGCAGCGTCTGCAGTACGCCCGTGGGAAACTCGGCAAGCTCGTCCAAAAAGAGCACGCCGCCATGAGCAAGGCTAATTTCGCCCGGATGCACTGGACGTCCGCCGCCGATGAGGCCCGCGGTCGAAATGCTGTGATGCGGGCTGCGGAAGGGGCGATGCCCCGCAAGCAGTCCATCGATGTTCTCGCCCAAGACCGAATGGATGCACAGCGCCTCTTGCTGATCCTCAACGGAAAGCTCGGGCAGGATGCCGGTCATACGGCGTGCGAGCATCGTCTTGCCCGATCCCGGGGATCCAATCATGAGCAAGCCAAGTTCTCCTGCCGCCGCAAGCGCCATGCCGCGTTTGGCGACCTCCTGCCCCAGCACGTCGGCATAGTCGAGCTCGGGCTCAAAGGTCGCCTCGACACCCTCGGAATCCAGATAGTGCCGAGCCGCCTCACCCATGCCATGGGCAAGCTGAGACAGATGATCGATAAAGCCGCAATCCACGCCCGCGAGTGGCACATGCTGGTCGGACCTGCCTGCGATAAAAGACAGCCCCATGTCGCGAGCCAATAGCTGAAACGCCACCTCGCCCTTGACAGGAAGCACCGTACCGTCCAAGCCAAGCTCACCGGCGATAAGACAACGATCGAGGTTGTCGCGGGGAATCTGACCATCGGCCGCCAATACCGCGATGGCGATGGGAAGATCAAAGCCGCTACCGGTCTTGCGAATATCGCCAGGTGCCAGATTGACCGTAATGCCCGAGCGTGGGATCTCGAACCCGGCGGAGCGCATCGCACAGCGAATGCGGCCACGCGACTCCATCACCTCCATACTCGGGATGCCGAGCATCTGAATGCCCGGAACGCCGCCGGCAAGCGAGACCTCGACCGTGACGTGAATCGCCTCGACGCCGCGGATGCAGGCCGCGTGAACGGCAAACGTCTCGAACGCCATCACGACACCTGCCAATCGAACGCGTTGTACTGATGCTCGATCTCGGCGATATGCCCGCCGCGAATGGTGACACCCACGGCATCGAAGCGAATCGCCTTGAGCGGATAATGCTCCATGAGATAGCAACTTGCGATGCGGCGGTAGCGGCGTTGCTTTTGGGCGTCCACGGCCTCCTCGGGAAAGACCCGCGTGGTGCAATCCAGGGCGACGCGTCTGGTCTTGACCTCGGCCATCACCACGACATCGTCGAGCTCATCAAGCAGCACCAGATCGGCCTCGCCCTCGGTGCAACGATAACCCTGTTCCAGCAAGGTGTAGCCGCGCTCGTTAAAGTAGTCGATGGCGATCAGTTCGCCCAGCATACCCAGCTCGCGGGGGCTGAGCCCCTTGATAAACTCGGGCGTCATCGCCCCGCAGTCGAGCTCACCGTTTTCCCAACGCTCCTTGAGCTGCTGTGTCTTGCTCTTTTTGCTTGCGGCACTCATGGGGTCTCCTTTCCCGCACACTGCAGTGCCCCGATGATGAGGGCACCTTTCATGCGGGTAAGTACCGGAAGCTAACCAAAAGCTGACCAAATGCAGACAAAAAACGGGCCGTACGCAGCAATGGTGTTGCATACGGCCCGCTACCAGCAGGTTTATAAAACGCCAGAGGTCCCTGTCTCCACAATTGACCTAGAAAAGGCGCTCAGTCTGCAGAAAGTTTCCGCAAAAGCTCACGCGGTGCAGAGGACAAAGTCCATGTTTGCGAATGGCCTCGATATGCTCGGGGCTCGCATAGCCCTTCGATTCGGCCAGATGGTACTCGGGGTACTCGGCGTCGTACTCGACCATCATCTCGTCACGCGTGACCTTTGCCATGATGGATGCCGCGGCGATACAGGCGATCTTGGCATCGCCCTTCACCACGTCGCGCTCGTTGGGAACGGCGCCCAAGGGGTTACCGTCCATAAGCACGCAATCGGGCTCGAGCCCCGTATCGGCCACGGCGCCCGCAACGGCAGCGCGGATGGCGCGGGCCATGCCCATATCGTCGATATCCGCAGGCGCGATATGGCAAAAACCGATCGCCGTCGCCACCTCGGCAATCTTCACCGAGAGCAACTCGCGGCGCGCCGGCGTGAGCTTTTTGGAATCGTTGATGCCCCAGACGCGCGGCTCCATGGGAAGGCACACGGCACACACGGTTAAGGGACCCGCTACCGAGCCACGGCCCACCTCGTCGACACCAACGACCACCCCATCGCCGCCAAGCTCATGCATAAGCTCGTACATGCCATTGACGCGCTCGCGCTCGGCAACCTCTTTGGAATGGCGTTTGAGGGCGCGTTCACAAGCCTTGATCACCTGCTGGCGCGGGTCCTCGCGATAATGCTCCACGAGGGCGGGGATCTCCTCAAACGTTGCGCTCGCCAGCTCTCCGGCAACCTGCGATGCCGAAACCGAGCTCGTCATATTGGCCATACCAGGCCCTCCTTGCATGCAAATCAGATAAAAAGAAGGGCCACCCGAAGGTGACCCTTACGTCCAAACGAGTGGACAGACGCTGCGATCTTCTTAGCGCTTCTCGGGGATGCGAGCAGCCTTGCCCACCTTGTCGCGGAGGTAGTACAGCTTGGCGCGACGGACGCGACCATGACGAACGACCTCGAGCTTGGCGATCTTGGGGCTGTGAAGCGGGAAGGTACGCTCAACACCGACACCGAAGGACATCTTGCGGACGGTGAAGGTCTCGCGGGCACCGGCGCCGGCCATGCGGATGACGTCGCCCTGGAAGACCTGGATGCGCTCGCGGTCGCCTTCCTTAATGCGGTAGTGAACCTTGACGTTGTCGGCGACGCGAACCTGAGGAATGTCCTCGCGGATCTGCTGACGCTCGATTGCGCGGATGTAATCCATGTGCAATTCCTTACTCTTCTAGAGGTGCCGTACCACTCTGGCCGGCACGTAGTTGAACAAACGTATTCGAGTATACACGCGCGGGTTTCTGCTGCAAGAACAATTTTTTACGCAGACAAAAAGACAAAACCCGCACATGATAACCGTCCGCCTCACGAATGAGACGGACGGCATGAAGGGGGGGGCTACGTTAGGCGTCTGAACCCAAAACGTTAGGCGGAGCGCTTCGCCTCGAGCTTGGCCTGGGCGGCAGCCAGGCGTGCGAGGGGCACGCGGTAGGGCGAGCAGGACACGTAGTCCACGTCGGCCACATTAAACAGACCCTTGATGGACTTGGGGTCGCCGCCGTGCTCGCCGCACACGCCAAAGTGCATGTCGGGGTTGGTGGCGCGGCCCTTCTCGACGGCCATGCGCACCAGCTCGAGCACCGCCGTGTCAATGGTCTCGAAGGGGTTGTCCTTCAAGATCTTCTTGTGCATGTACAGCGGGATGAACTTAGCCTCGGCATCGTCACGAGAGAAGCCGAAGGTGGTCTGGGTGAGGTCGTTGGTGCCAAAGCAGAAGAAGTCGGCATGATGCGCGATCTCGTCAGCGACCATGCAGGCGCGTGGCAGCTCGAGCATCGTGCCCACGGGAATATTGAGCTCGACGCCCTCCTCGGCAGAAACCTCGGCGATTACCCGCTCGATGACCTCGCGGGTCTGGACATGCTCCGCCGTGATGGAGACGAGCGGAACCATGATCTCGGGTCGCGGGTCGACGCCCTCCTTGATAAGGCGGGCAGCAGCCGTGGCGACGGCGCGAACCTGCATGAGTGGCAGATCGCTAAAGACGACGGACAGGCGAACGCCGCGCAGGCCGAGCATGGGGTTCGACTCGACCATGCCGTCGATACGACGCAGGCGGGCGCGCAGGGCTGCAAGCTCTTCCTCGCTGGCGCCGGCGGCTTCCTTCTTGGTGATGGCGACCTCGAGCTCGCGAGGATTATCCAGGAACTCATGAAGCGGCGGATCGAGCAGGCGGACGACCACATCGCGACCGGACATGGTCTTGAACATCGCCAGGAAGTCCTCGGTCTGAACCTTGAGCAGGTCGGCCAGGGCCTGCTGCTTCACGGCCTCATCGTCAGACAGGATAAAGCTCTGGATGATGTTCTTGCGGTCGCCCAGGAACATGTGCTCGGTGCGGCACAGGCCGATGGCCTCGGCGCCAAACTCGAGCGCAAGCTCGGCATCCTCGGGATTGTCGGCGTTGACGCGCACATGGTTGGCATGGCCACAGGTCTCGTCCAGGCGAATCTCGTCGGCCCAGGACAGGATGGTGTCCAGATCGCCGGTAAGCTCGGCAGAGACCAGGTCGACGGCGCCGTCGACGACGATGCCCTGGGTGCCGTCGATGGAGATGACATCGCCCTCGCGCAGCACGCGGTCGCTGCCCTCGATGCGCACGACCTTCTCGGCGGCGTCGATATGGAAGCGCTCAACGCCACAGACGCAGGGCGTACCCATGCCGCGGGCGATAACGGCGGCATGACTCGTCTTGCCACCGTGGCTGGTCAGGATGCCCTCGGCGGCGACCATGCCCTTCAGGTCGTCGGGGTTGGTCTCCCAACGAACCAGAATGACCTTGTGGCCCTCGGCGGAACGCGTGACGGCGTCGTCGCTCGAGAACACGACCTCGCCCACGGCGGCACCGGGGCTGGCGTTCAGACCGCTGGCCAGCGCCTCGTACTTCTTGGAGGCGTCAAACTGCGGGTGCAGGAGTTGGTCGAGCTGCGCGGGATCGATGCGGCTCACGGCCTCCTCGCGGGTGATCAGGCCCTCCTCGACCATTTCGATAGCGATGCGCAGGGCGGCGGTGGCGGTGCGCTTGCCCACGCGGGTCTGGAGCATCCAGAGCTTGCCCTGCTCGATGGTGAACTCGATATCGCACATATCGCGATAATGATCCTCGAGCGTCAGGAACACGCGCTCGAGCTCCTCACCTGCGGACTCGAGGCCCGGGGTGGTCTTGAGGTCGGCAATGGGCTCGGTGTTGCGGATGCCGGCGACGACGTCCTCGCCCTGGGCGTTAACCAGAAAATCGCCGTAGAACTCCTTGGTGCCGTCGGCCGGATTACGCGTAAAGGCGACGCCCGTCGCAGAGGTCTCGCCCTTGTTGCCAAAGGCCATGGCCTGCACGTTGACGGCGGTGCCGAGGTCGTCGGAAATGCCATGCTGCTTGCGGTAGATGCAGGCACGCTCGTTCATCCAGCTGCCAAAGACGGCCTGGATGGCAAGGCGTAGCTGAAGCTCCGGGTCGTGCGGGAAGACGGGCTTGCCGTCAGCGACCTCGAGCTCGGGATACAGGGAGGCATCGACGTTCTCGGAGAAGATGCCCTTAAAGGTCTCGACGAGTTCCTGCAGGTCCTCAGCCGAAAGCTCGGAATCGACGCGAACGCCGGCGACCAGACGGGCCTGGGTCAGGGCGTTCTCGAACAGGTCGGCGTCAACGCCCATAACGACGTTGGAGAACATCTGAATAAAGCGGCGGTAGCTATCCCAAGCAAAACGCGGATTTTGCGTCTGGGCGATGAGCCCCTGAACGGAGTCGTCGTTGAGGCCTAAGTTGAGGACCGTGTCCATCATGCCGGGCATGGAGAACGGAGCGCCCGAACGAACCGACACGAGCAGCGGATCGGAGGCGTCGCCGAGCTTCTTGCCGCAGCGGGCCTCGAGGTCCGCCTCGGCAGCAACGATCTCATCGAGTGCGCCCTCGGGCCACACGTTGCCGGCACCGGAGTACTCGACGCAAGTCTGGCAGGTAATGGTAAAGCCACCGGGAACCGGCAGGCCGATGCGGCTCATCTCGGCAAGGTTTGCGCCCTTGCCGCCAAGCACGAAGTTCATGGACTTGTCGCCCTCAGTGACACAGGTGCCCTGGGCGTCGGTTCCAAAACGGTAAACCCTCTTGCAATCGCTCACGATACTTCCCCTTTCATGCACTTACGCGCACGACCGTGGTAACGAATCGACCCGCCAAATGCGGGCCGTGAGGGAACTATACGGCGGGTTTTGAGCGGGCTTAAGCAGAGGATGCGCGGTTTGGTAAACGTGCTAAAACTGGCGGTAAACGGTAGGTAAAGGTGGTTACCTTATGAAGATACCACTGCAAGAAACTTGCTGGTCAAATGCCAGTTTCTTGCTAAATCGCTTTACCATAAGTAGCTAATTTGGGACGGGGCTTTTTAGCTGCCCCCGCAGGCAATCGACCAAAATGGTCGCGACTTCAGCCGGGGTAGCTAAAAAAGCCCCGTCCCAAATTAGCTACTTTTGCTGGGCTCGACGGGCGGCGCGGCGGGCACGGGCTTCTTGGATTTCCTCCAAGTGGCTAATGATCTCGGCTGCGCTTTCCTCGATGGCCTTGCCGTCGGTACGCACCACAAAGCAGCCTAGGCGCTTCATGAGCGCACGGGCTTCCTCGAGCTCGCTGTGCACGCTCTCAGGCTCGGCATAGGAGCCGGCAACGGCACGAGCGTAGTCATCGCCCAAGCGGCTATCGCGAATTTCGGAAATCACATCGACGGTCGAAATCAGGCCGAACAGGCGCATCGGGTCGACCTCGTAAATCGACTTGGGCGGCTCCATGCCATGCGCCAGTGGGACATTGGCGACCTTGTAGCCCTGATAGGCCAAATACATCGACAGCGGCGTCTTGGACGTACGCGATACGCCCAGCAGCACGATATCGGCACCCGACAGATCGTCGCAGCCGCGCCCGTCATCGTGCTCAACGAAATACTCCATGGCCTCGATACGATGGAAATAGCGGTCATCGGTCTTGTGAATCACGCCCGCAACGCCCTTGGGCGGCACACCGATGAGCGACGACAGCACGGCGAGCGTCGGGCCGATCAGGTCGACCGAACGGATATGCAGCATGCCCAGGTAATCGAGCACACGGGCGCGAAGCGCCGGATCGACAATGGTGTGGAACACGGCAATATCGCGATGATCGGCATCGACGCGCGGACCCACAAACGACTTGACCTGCTCCACCGAGTTCACCTTGGGCAGGCGCAAGAGACGAAAAGCCCCTTCATCAAATTGCCCGGACGCCGCAAGCACCACCTCACAAGCGGTATCACCGAGCGAGTCGGAGATAACGATAACGGTGGGACGAGCGGTGACCGGGCAATCCATGCGGGGCTCCTTTTGCGCTTATGCGCAGGCTGGCTTACTTTTTGCGAGCAAGCTCACCGATGTTTGCGATGCCGGAGAAAACGGCCTCGAAGCGGTTGAGCAGCTTAAGGCGATTATCGCGAAGCTGCTCGTCCTTATCCATGACCATGACCTCGTCGAAGAAGCGGTCGATGGGGGCGCGCAGGGCGGCAAGGGCGGCAAATGCGGCCGGGTAATCCTCGGCAGCAAGGGCGGCGTCGACAGCGGTCTGAGCAGCCTCGGAGGCATCGGCAAGCGCGAGCTCGACCTCGCCCATCAGGGCGCGGTCGTACTCCGCGCCCAGCTCGGGCTTGGAGATGTGCGCGGCGCGGGCATAGGCGGTCGCCAGGTTATCGAACGTCTCAGCGTCGTTCTTGCGGGCCTCGTCGAGGGCGGCGCAGCGGGCGAAGAAGACGGACGGGGCGATGATGTGCACCGCGGAGACGGCGGCAACGGTATCGGCCGGGATCTTTTCGTCGCGGGCCATGCTCACCAGACGGCCGTGGAAGAAGTCGCGAACCTGCTGAGCGACCTCGGCGGCGTCGAACTCGATACCCTGCTCGCTATAGAGCTCAAGGGCAAAGTCGATAAGCGACGTGGGATCGATCGGCAGACGGTCGCGCAGGATGTTGATGATGCCGATAGCGGCACGACGCAGCGCGTAGGGATCGGAGGAGCCGGTCGGGGGCTCGCCAATGGCAAAGATACCGGCGATGGTATCGAGCTTGTCGGCGCAGGCCACGATGCAGCCAGCGGTGCCCTCGGGCAGCTCGTCACCGGCAAAGCGGGGACGATAATGATCGCGAATGGCGTGGGCGACCTCATCGTTCTCCCCCATCGCGGTGGCGTAGTAACCGCCCATCACGCCCTGCTGGCTCGTGAACTCGACGACGGCGTTGGATACCAAGTCGGCCTTGCACAGGTGCGCGGCGCGAGCGGCATCGGCTGCCAGGTGAGCACCCAGGTGTGCCTCACGGGCAATAGCGAGCGCGAGCTGCTCGATGCGCTCGGACTTGGCGAGCACGCTACCGAGCTTCTCCTGGAAGGCGACCTTGGCCAGACGCTCGCGGAACTCGTCGAGGGAGATCTTCAGGTCCTCCTCGTAGAAGAACTTGGCATCGTCCAGACGGGCACGCACAACGCGCTCGTTGCCGTCGATCACGCGCTCGGCGTTCTCGGGCTTGCTGTTGGAGACGACCACGAACTCACGCGTGAGCTTGCCCTCACCGTCATAGATCGGGAAGTAGCGCTGGTTGGTGAGCATGGACTCGCAGATGATCTCGTGCGGGACCTTGAGGAACTCCTCATCGAAGGTCCCGACGAGCACCGTCGGCCACTCGCAGAGGTTGATGACCTCCTCAAAGACCTTCTTGGGCGTATCGACATGGCAGCCGGGACGGGCAGCCTCGACCTCGGCGATACCGGCAAGGATGGCCTCGCGACGGCGCTCGGCAGAAAGCACGCCGGCGTCCTCGAGCACCTGCTCGTAGACGGCGGGGCTGGCGACCACATGGTCACCGGGGCCAAGCACGCGATGACCACGCGTGGTGTTGCCACTCGTCACGTCGGCAAACGACACGGGCACAACGTCCTCGCCCAGAAGGCAGCAGATCCAGCGGACCGGACGAACAAAGGTCGCATGCTCGTGACCCCAGCGCTGAGAGCGGTAGTTGGGCCACTGCAGGCCAGCGATAGTCTTCTCGCACAGGGCCGTCAGGATCGGGGTGGCCGGGGCGGAAGGGATGTTCTTCTCGGCAAAGACGTACTCACGGCCGTCGGTGTCCTCGCGACGAACCAGATCCTCGGCAGCCACACCGCACTTGCGGGCGAAGCCCTGGGCGGCCTTGGTGGCGTTACCATCGGCATCGAAGGCGATGTTGGCCGCGGGGCCGCGCTTGACCTCGTGAACCTCGTCGGTCGCGGTGGCGACGTCGGCAACGAGCGCAGCCAGGCGGCGCGGGCTCGAGATCACACGGACCTCGCCGTGGGCCAGACCAGCCTCGTCGAGACCCTTGGCGATCATGGTGCCAAGCTGCTTGACGGCATTGTTCAGCGGTGCGGAGGGCATTTCTTCCGTACCGATCTCAAACAGGAAATCCTTAGCGTCTGCCATGGCTTACGCCACCTCGCCTTCCTGATCGGCATTCTCGTTGACTCCGGCGACCTCGGCCATGTAGGCCTCGCAGCACGCCTTGGCGACGGCGCGGACGCGCAGGATGTAGTTGGCACGCTCGACCGCGGACAGGGCGCCGCGAGCATCGAGCAGGTTGAAAGCGTGGCTGCACTTCATGACGCAGTCATATGCCGGCAGCGGCAGCTTGCGCTCCAGGCAGGAATGGCACTCGGCCTCGTAGTCGTCAAACTTCTGACGCATCATCTCGACGTTTGCGACCTCAAAGTTATAGGCACTGAACTCGCGCTCGTTCTCGAGGAACACGTCGCCATAGGTCATGGGCGTGCCGTCGGGCAGGTAGCTCCACACCAAGTCGTAGACCGAGTTAACGCCCTGCGCATACATGGCAATGCGCTCTAGGCCATAGGTGATCTCGACGGGCACGGGGTCGACCTCGATGCCGCCTACCTGCTGGAAGTACGTAAACTGCGTGACCTCCATGCCGTTGAGCCAGACCTCCCAGCCAAGGCCCCAGGCGCCGAGCGTCGGGCTCTCCCAGTCGTCCTCGACAAAGCGGACGTCATGGTCGTTGGGGTCCAGACCGATAGCGGCAAGAGACCCCAGGTAAAGCTCCTGGGCGTTGACCGGTGAGGGCTTGATGAGCACCTGGAACTGATAGTAGTGCTGCATGCGGTTGGGGTTCTCGCCGTAGCGGCCGTCGGCGGGACGGCGGCAAGGCTGCGCATAGCAGGTGCGCCACTCGGCGGGACCGAGCGAGCGCAGCGTGGTCGCGGTATGGAAGGTACCGGCACCGACCTCGGAGTCATAGGGCTGCATGATGACGCAGCCCTGCTCGCCCCAGTACTGCTGGAGGCGCAGGATGATGTCTTGGAAGGAAAGCGATGAAGCGTTCATGCCTCTAATATCCCCTCGTCGAAACGATTACACGGTTAGGTACTGTACTATAGCGGTTTTTAGTCGATAGCGCCGATGCGGTTGAGCGGCCAGTAGCGCACAAGCGCCACAGCGATCAAATCAGAGCGATCGACGGGACCAAAGTAGCGTGAGTCGGCAGAGTTTTCGCGGTTGTCGCCCATCACCCACACGCACCCGTCGGGAACGGTGTAGGGATAGCTTACCTGAGCGCCGGGCGCTTGGACCGAAAGTGGCCAGCTCATGCCCGTCGTATAGTCCTCGTCGAGCGCCTGGCCGTCAACAACCACCTTGCCATCCTGCAGGTCGACCGTCTGGCCGGCCGTGGCAATAACACGCTTGACAAGAACATCATGCTCGGAGGTGCCATCGGGATTGTGAAACACCACGATATCGCCCTGTTTGACGGGCTGACCGAGCTCGAGACTCACCTTTTGCGCCAGGATCTGGTCGCCAATCTCGATCGTGTCCTCCATGGAGCCGGTGGGCACCACAAAGGGCTCGACCACAAAGGTGCGGATCAGGAAGGTGGCCACAAGCGCGATCGCGATGACCGCGATCCACTCAAAAGCGCCCCTCAACGCGGAATGTTGCGTAGGAACCATTCTCACTCCTCGCTCTGCGAATACGAAGCGTCCAAAATCTCCTGCGCGTAAGCGCGCTCCTCGGGCGTGAGCCGCGCCGTCTCGATCAGATCGGGACGCCAGCGGCAGGTGCGCTCGATGGCGTTCTTGCGACGCCAGGCATCGACCTTGGCGTGATCGCCGCTCACGAGCACCGGCGGCACGCCCTCGCCGTTGAACTCGGCGGGACGGGTGTACTGCGCGTACTCGAGCAGGCCTCCGTCCTCGGCGGTCGAGAACGACTCGTCCACATTGCTCATCTCGTCGCCCAGGGCGCCGGGAATCAGGCGTACGACGGCATCGGCAACGACCATAGCGGGAAGCTCGCCGCCCGTAAGCACGTAGTCGCCGATCGACAGACGCTCATCGGCATACGCATACGCACGCTCGTCGACGCCCTCGTAGCGACTGCACACAAACAGCAGACGCTCGCTTTTGAGCAGGCGCTCGGCCACATGCTGCGTAAAGGGCTCGCCACAGGGGGTAAAAAACACCACCGTCGGCTTGGGACCCTCTGCGCTAATGGCCTCGATGGCCTCTGCGATAGGCTCGACCTTCATGAGCATGCCCTGCCCGCCGCCGTACGGCTCGTCATCGACGGTACGATGGCGGTCGTGCGTCCAGTCGCGCAGGTTATACGCCTTAAAATCAAAAAGGCCGGCCTTGCGGGCGCGGCCCAAAATCGACGTGGACATGACGGGCTCAAACATCTCGGGAAAGACCGAAAGGGTCTCGATCAGCATGTTGTCCTCCCTACTTGTCCATATCGATCAGGCCGTCCATCACGTGGACGGAAATTGTTCCTGCATCGGGAAGATCGAGCACGACCTGCTCGATCACGGGAATCAGTACCTCGCCGTACCGATCACCCTCGACAACCCAAACATCGTTAGCGGGCGTCGACATGATCTCGACAACCATGCCGAGCGAACCGAAGCGCTCGTCGACCACCTCGCGACCCATCAGGTCGGTATAGGCAGCGTCGAGCGAATCGAGCTCAAAATCGTCACGATTTGCCAGCACGTAGCATCCCGTGATGCCCTCGGCGGCCGTCAAGTCGTCAATGCCCTCAAACGAGACCAGATCGCCATCGCCCGTATCGGTGACGGACACGACCGTGCAAAAGCGGTCGCGCTTGAGCGCCGGCGGCGTCAGGGCTACGCGCATACCAGGCTCTAATACAGAAGGAAGCCCCCGCAGCGGCTGCGCGAGGACCTCCCCCTTCCTTCCGTGCGGCTTGACCACACGGGCGATGTTTTTGTACTGGGACCTCAAGGTCCTAGCCCAGAACCTCTACCTCGACAGCAGTGTCGAGGCGAGCGGCCAGCGCACGGGCGAGCGTGCGAATGGCCTTGATGGTACGGCCACGACGGCCGATGACCTTAGCGACGTCATCCTCGGCGACCGAAACCTCAATCGTAGAGGCGTCATCACCATCGATGACCTCAAGGCTCACGGAATCCGGGTCGTCGACGATCTGAACAACGAGATATTCGACGAGATCGGCGATGCGATCTGAGAGCATTGCCTCACCCTCGAGCTGTGCAGCGTCAACCTCAGGCACGATTTACTCCTCGGCGCCCTCAGCGGCCTCAGCGGCAGCCTTAGCGGCCTCGGCCTCTTTGGCGAGCTGCTTCTTGGACTTCTTGACGACGGTCTCGGTCTTCTCGCCCTCGTTGGCGGCCTTGACCAGAGCGGCGACGGCGTCGGTGAGCTGAGCGCCCTTGGACTGCCAGTCGGCAATCTTCTCGAGGTCGAGGTTGATGGTCTTGGGGGCGGTCATCGGGTTGTAGCGGCCAACCTCCTCGATGATACGACCGTCACGCGGGGCGCGGGAATCGGCGACGACGACACGGTAGTACGGACGCTTCTTAGCGCCGTGACGAGCAAGGCGAATCTTGACTGCCAAAGGAAACTCCTCCAACCAAGCAGCTTTAGGCTGCAACTACAAACAAACAGTTGAACATAATACGCCATCGACGCGGGCAGGTGAAGTCCGTGAGACCAACTTCTTCGGTGTAGTCGAGGGCAAATCCATATCTTAGACAAGAATTCGCGATTTGCAAGCGCATCCACGCACCCCACATGAGCTGCGCGGTATACTCATGACATGGAAAGACGCGAACATACATACGGTTATGAGGATGCTGCGGGCGTTACGCCGCCGCCCTGGACGGGTCCGGCGGTGGGCCTGATGGACCTCGATGCATTTTTTGCGAGCGTGGAGATGCTCGATCATCCCGAATGGCGCGGAAAGCCGCTCATCGTGGGCGGAGACGCCGAGTCGCGCGGCGTCGTGTCCACGTGTTCGTACGAGGCGCGTCGCTTTGGCGTGCATTCTGCCATGGCCTCGGCCGAGGCGCGGCGCCTGTGCCCGCAGGCCATTTGGACGCACGGACACTTTGATCGCTACCGTGAGGTGAGCGCGCAGGTCATGGCGATCCTTGCCGATGAGACACCGCGCGTGGAGCGTGTGTCCATCGACGAGGCCTTTATCGATATCACACCGGGCCGCTTTGCGCCAAAGGATCCGCTGCTGGTTGCGCGGCGTATAAGCGACCGCGTGGCAGTGCTGGGAGTGACGTGCTCCATTGGCGTGGGCTGCAACAAGACAGTCGCAAAGATCGCAAGCGAGCGGGATAAGCCGTTTGGGTTGACCATCGTGCGCCCCGGAACCGAGCAGCGCTTTTTGGCCGCGCTGCCGGTATCTGCCATGAGCGGCATCGGGCGCTCGGCCGAGGAGCGACTGCGCCGCATGCGCATCTACACCCTCGGCGAGCTATCACGTGCGCCGGAATCCACCTTGGCCTCTATTTTTGGCGTCAACGGCGAACGCATGCGCCAGCGTGCGCTGGGACTCGAAATCTCCGAAGTCACGAGTCTCGATGAAGAGCGCGAGGTCAAGTCGGTCAGCAATGAACGCACCTTTGCTAAAGATTTGACTGAGCGTGGGGATATTGAGGCGGCGATTGCGCTGTTGGGAGAGTCGGTGGGACGCCGTCTGCGCCGTCAGGGGCTGACGGGTGCCACGGTAACGCTCAAGCTTAAGTATTCGTATGGCAGCGGACGTACGGCGCAGCGTCGACTTCCACACCCCACCGATGACGAGAATATCTTTGTTGCCGTAGCGCTCGATCTGCTCGACAACATCTGGCAGGAAGGCATGCATGTGCGCCTGGCGGGCATCGGCATGAGCGACTTCGACCACCAAGGCGGGATCCAAACCGACCTGTTCTGCGAAGTCGATGACCGCGGAGCCCAATCGAGCGACCGCCGCGACCTATCCGTCGCCATCGACGCCGTCCGAGACAAGTTCGGCGACACCGCCCTATCCTTCGGCCGCCAATCCCGCTTCAATAACTAGTCTTTTTTGGACGGGGGGGGGTTGCTGCCTTCCGTCCGACACGGCATTGGTAGTCAATTTGGGACGGGGCTATTTTAGCTACCCCTATATATCGGTTGAGATTCATTCGGCCTAATTCATTCACCGTCAGCCAAAGGGTAGCTAAAATAGCCCCGTCCCAAATTGACTACCCCGGATGTCCGGTTTGCCCGCCGCAACAAAACTCTGTCCCAAATAGCTACTGATCGAGCTTGACCTTCTGAATCGTGCAGTGACCGATGCCCGTGAGGCGCACGATCTGCTTTATCGAAAAGCCCTCGTTTTTGAGCGTACGGATGTAGTTGTCGCGCACGGCTTTAGGCAAAGCTTTAAGGTGGTGAGGCTCATACGGTTTAAGGAGAGCCTGTGCAAACTCCAGTGCATCTATGTCGCTCACATGAGCGCCGTCACGGAAGCAATATCGATTCGGTTCTCCCGAGGTACTGAAAGCAAAAAATCTCTGAGAATCTCCGAGCAAACCTAGCACACATTCAGTCATACAAATACCCGGGTATCCCATATATTCGCTAAAACTGCTCCAACGATATAGTGAAGCAGTCCCAATCCTGGCTTTCGCAGGATTATCGTGAATATATCTCACACAGTTGAGCAGCTGATCATCGTTAAGAATCGGCACGCTCTTAAATCGATCCTGAAAAACTGGTCCCTTCCGTCCGGTTTTCGCGTTGAAATACATCGCATATGCAGTCGTAACAGAGTGCATGCAATCGCTCAGGTGAACATGTTCATCATCTAGCAACAAGTGAATATGGTTGTCCATAAGGCACCAAGCAATGATATTGACGTCGTATTTTCGGCATTTCGAGGCAAGCAACCGAATCAAATATATCCGATCATCGGCATCCTCAAATATCAGCTGACCACCACAGCCCTTTTGGACGACATGGTAATAGCCGTAAACAGAGATTTCCCGCGCGGTCCGAGTCATACGCATCTCCTCCTCTACAGATAACAAATACGTTACCCGAGTCGGAAAGCTAAATATCACGCAATGAACCGCAACTCGCTTCTATCGGCGAACGGTAGGTAGTAGCTAAAAAAGCCCCGTCCCAAATTAGCTACTTTGGGCAAAAAGAAAGCCGGGCAGGTGCGGAAAACCGCACCTGCCCGGCGATATGCGTGAGGGTAGCTAAACCCCGTCTCAAATGAGCTACTAGAGGAGGTTGAGGGGGAGCTGGGGAGCGTCACCCCAGAGCTTTTCGAGACGGTAGAAGTCGCGCGCCTCGGGAGTGAAGACGTGGACGACAACCGAACCGTAGTCCATGAGCATCCAGGTCTTCTGCTCGCGGCCCTCGATGGAGAACGGATGCTCGCCGCAAGCCTCGGCGACCTTCTCCTCGATCTCGTCGACGATCGAATCGACCTGGCGGTTGTTGGTACCGGTGGCGAGCACAAAGTAGTCGCACACATCGGAAAGCTCGGTCAGGTCGAGCACCTGAACGTCCTCGCCCTTCTTGTCGTAGGCGGCCTGCGCGGCGGCGCGGGCGACATCCTCGGCGGCGACACCGCTCGCGGACAGCGAGGCGGCAGTGCGGTCGGACGTGGCGGCGAAGCTCTTGTGCTCCACACCTTCAAGAATCTGGTCGTCGGTCATGGTCTCGTCGGCCATGGAATACCTCTTTCTAGTCAGCCCGAGCTAGCGCAGCTGGGCGTAATGGTTGTAAATCGAAATAGCCGTGGGATAAAGATAGCGCCCGGACTGGATCACATAGACCAGACCCTGCGCAAAACAGGAGAAGAACAACTCGTCGAGTGAGGACTTCCCCACCATCTTGCGCAGCGCATGGGCATAATCGCCGTGGCGGTTGGGTTCGATGGCATCGGCCACAAAGACCACCATATCGAGCGGCGTCATGTCGCAGTCACCCACGGTGTGACGGTCGACAGCCTGGAAAACGGCCGGCGACAGTTCGGGAAAAAGCTGCGGAAGTTCATAGGCGGCAACAGGGCCATGCAAAAGCGGCGTCGCGGCGGAAGGAGAGCCGGCAATCTTAATGCCGTAATGCAGAGCGCGCGTGACCAGCTCGTCGTCGGAGAGCACTTTGTCCCAGTCATGGATCAGGCCGGCGGCAGCGGCATCAAAGCGGTCAACGCCGTAGACCTCGGCCAGATGAAGTGCGGTCTCGGCAACACCCAGCGAATGCACATAGCGCTTGCGCTTATCCTTCATGCGAACATCGAGCAGCTCTTGAATGCGCTTGAGCAGCGCGCGCTCATCGCCCTCAAACTGATCCTCTACCGACAACGTAGACCCCCATCACTCAAAATCTTCTTGGCCCAAATCGGCATATAGCCTGCGTTTGCGAATGTAGCCGAGCACGGACTCGCTCGTAAGATAGCGCACGCTCATACCGCGGGCAACACGCTTGCGAATGTTCGTCGAGCTGATCGCCAGCGCCGGAATCTGAATATAGCGCACGTCGAACGGCAGCCCCGACTCTTTGATTCGGGCACGCGCCGTATCGATATCAAAGCCCGGTCGCGTCGCCGCAATAAAGGTAGCAAGCTCAGCGATTCGTTCGGCATCATGCCAAGTCACAATATCGATAATCGCGTCGGCGCCCGTAATAAAGTAGAGCTTTACCTGCGACGGGTAAAAGTCGCGAAGGGCATGAAGCGTATCGGCCGTATAGGTTACACCCGGACGGTCGATCTCGAACCGGCTCGCCAAAAAGGCCGGGTTCGCGGCGGTGGCGAGGACCGTCATGGCATAACGGTCCTCGGCAGGCGTCACCGGCTTGTCAAGCTTAAAGGCAGGAGAGCCCGCCGGCATAAAGAGCACAGCGTCCAAGTCGAGCGACTCGCGCGCCTGCTCGGCGGTCACCAAGTGCCCGTAATGGATGGGATCAAAGGTGCCACCCATAATGCCGAGCCTAAACTCCTGCCCGTCCTCTAGAGGAAGCTCGGGCAGACCGATTCCACCGCGCAGCGACATGGCTTACTCGCCCTCCGAGGTCTCGGCATCGCCCGCGGCATCCGCCGCATCGACAACCTCGACTCCCTCATCCGCAGCATCGGCCACGTCAATGGCTTCAACGGCAACGTCCTCGCCAGCATCCTCGAGCTCCTCGTACTCCGAGAAGTCCTCGGCGCCCTCAAAGTCAAAGGCGCGCTGGCAAATGCGGACCTCGTCGCCCGCACGGCAACCGGCCTTCTCGAGCGCGTCGTCAACACCCATACGCGCAAACTTATGCTGCAGGTAAATGACGGCTTCCTCGTTTTCCCAGTCGGTCTGAATGACCATGCGCTCGATGGCACGACCGACCACGCGGAAGGCACCGGGCTCTTCCTGAACAATGCGGAAACGCTTCTCACGCTGCAGGCGACGGCGCTCCCACTCATCGTCGCGCAGAACGACCGGCTCATCCGAGACAGCCAACTCGGCGCGCAGCTTAGCCACCTGCTCGCCCACGGCAAGCATCAGCGTGTTGAGGCCGGCGCCCGTCACGGCAGACACGGCAAAGAACATATGTCCATCGTCGAGCGCTGCGCGCTTGAGGTCGGCAATCTTGTCGGCCGTGCCCGGCGCATCGCACTTGTTGGCAACGACGATCTGCGGACGCTCCGAAAGCTCGGCGCCATACTGCTCGAGCTCGCGGTTGATGATGTGGTAATCCTCGACCGGATCGCGATCCTCAAAACCACCCGTCATGTCGACGACGTGCATGATGAGTGCCGTACGCTCAATGTGGCGCAGGAACTGGTGACCCAGGCCCTTACCCTCGCTCGCGCCTTCGATAAGACCGGGGACGTCGGCAACGACGTAAGAATACTCACCGGCACGCACCATGCCGAGGTTCGGCACGAGCGTGGTAAACGGGTAGTCAGCAATCTTGGGACGGGCGGCACTCATGCGCGCGATGAGCGATGACTTACCCACGGAGGGAAAGCCCACGAGCGCGGCATCGGCCATAAGCTTCATCTCGAGCTCGATCCAGTGCTCCTCGGCCGGTTCGCCCAACTGGGCAAAGGCCGGAGCGCGACGCACCGACGTCACAAAGTGCGTGTTGCCCAGACCGCCGGCACCGCCGGGCGCCACGACGACGCGCTCGCCGTCGTGCACCAGGTCGGCAATCTCAAACATCGGGGTCTGCGTCTCGGGATCGAGCTCGCGCACCACGGTACCCATAGGGACCTTGAGAATCAGGTCCTCGCCGCTCTTGCCGTTACGACGGGCACCCTGCCCGTGCGTGCCGCGCTCGGCGCGAAAGTGATGCTTAAAGCGGTAATCGATCAGCGAAGACAGCTGAGCATCGGCCTGGATGACGACATTGCCGCCACGACCGCCGTCGCCGCCATCGGGGCCGCCCTTGGGGACAAATGCCTCGCGCCTAAACGACATGCATCCGGCTCCGCCGTCGCCGCCGCACACGTTAATGCGGCTGATATCGGTGAACTGTGACAACAGAATCGCCTCCTACAAAAAAGAGGGAGACCCTTGAATCCTAAAACTCAAGTGCCTCCCACATATGTGCTCTATGAAGGGTGAATTACGCGTTCGCGAGCGGGCGTACGCTGACCCTGTGCTTGATACCCTTGTGGAACTCAACGGTACCGTCGACCAGCGCGAACAGCGTGTCGTCCTTACCACGGCCAACGTTCTCACCCGGGTGGATGTGCGTGCCGTGCTGACGGACGAGAATCGTGCCCGTGGTTACCGTCTGGCCGGCATAGCGCTTCGTGCCAAGGCGCTGACCGCGGGAGTCACGGCCATTACGGGAGGAACCGAGTCCTTTTTTGTGTGCCATTGTGTATACCTACTCTTTCGTTACGAGTGTAATCTACTCGGCGACGGGAGCCTCGGCAACAGCCTCAGCCTCTGCCTTGACAGCCTTCTTGGCGCGGGAGGTAGCCTGAACCTTCACGATCTTCAGCTTGGTGAGCTGCTGACGGTGACCCTTCAGACGACGATAGCGCTTGCGCTTGTGGAACTTGAAGACCAGCTGCTTCTCGCCCTTGAACTGCTCAACGATCTGAGCGGTAACCTTGGCCTTGGCCAGCTTGTCGGGATCGGTGACGATCTTCTTACCATCGTTGAGGAAGATAACCGGCAGGGTGACCTTGTCGCCCTCATTGCCCTCGATCTTCTCGACGGTGATGACATCGTCGGTGGCGACCTTGTACTGCTTGCCGCCCGTGTTAACGATTGCGTACATGTTTACTTGCCCTTCATGCATCAGTTAGTGCAACAGCCGAATATAGTAGCAGGCGAAAATACCCCCGTCAACGAGTATGTGGAGCAAATCCACAAGTTCGCACAGGTATGGGACTGACGAGTCGGCCCTCGTCGTCCTCGCATGCTTGATTCTGACGCTCGACATCGTAGGAGCAGATGGTCACGAGGTCTTGCATACCGGTGGAAACAATAGGTGCATCCACGCCCGGGGTCAAGCCCTGCAACAAAACATCAGCAGCAGAAAGCAAAATTTCCGGACGCATGGAGCCCTCGTTGTCGGCATGGGTGTCGAGCATGAGCACCAAATGGTCCGGGCGCTCCCCCGCCGTGAGCTCATAGCCCACGAGCGTGTGATCCAAATCCAAGCGCTTGCTCTTTTTGCCGCGCGCGTAGTCGATGCCGTGGCCCGCGCGCAGCGTGTCGATCGCACGACGCACCTCGTCGGCGCTTACGGGCGCCTCGGGATCCAAGTGCAGGTCGATGCGATACGACAGGCGCGTGAGCTGCGCCGTCAACGCCGGCGTGCGCACGTCGATGTACGCCGCCTCGATGGGCGCCAGATCGGCCGGAGACGCCGCAGCCAGGCGCCCAAACGCCTCGTCGAGCGCCACGAACTCGGTCATAAACAGGTCATACCACTCGCAGGTCGACGACGTACCCACCGGCAGCGCCGAAGAGAAGCCCACGCGCATGTGCGGAGAGAAGCCCTGCGTGACGGCATAGGGAAGTCCCGCACGGCGCACGATGCGCTCAATGGTATGGATTACTTCGAGATGGCCCAGGTACTTAAGGCGATCGCGCTTGCCATAGCGAACACGAAGTCTAAAGAGCGAGGGGTTGTCGGTCAGGCGCTCACTCATGCGCGATCACCCATCAATACATTCTTGGCGTGGAGCGTGGGGCAGATCCCGCAGCCGGTGCACGACGTGCGGGTACAGTCGGGAGTCGTGACGCCCTCGAGCGAGCGACGGTACTCGCGCTCGAGGAAGCCGCGCGTGCAGCCGGGGCTCACGTGCTCCCACGGCAGGCGCCAGTCCAACTCGTAGGGCAGGTGCACGAGCTCATTGAGGTCGATGCCGTTTTTGGCAGCAGCTTCCTTCCAGTTATCGAGCGAGAAATGCTCTACCCAGGCGTCAAAGCGAGAGCCCGAGCGCCAAGCATCGATGATGACGGGCGTCATGTCACGACCGGCGCGGGAAAGCGCGGCCTCGATGAGCGAGGTCTCGGCATCGTGGTAATGCACGCGGACGGCACGGTTGCGAACGCTCGTGATGAGCAGCTTCTGGCGACGCTTGACGTCGTCGTAGTCGAGCTGCGGGCACCACTGGAACGGCGTGGCAGCCTTGGGGATAAAGACCGAAACCGAGATCGACACCGAAATCGAGCCGCGACGAGCCTTGGGCACCACGGAACGACCGAGCTCCAGCACGTGATCGGCCAGATTGGCGATGGCCACGATGTCCTCATCGCGCTCGCCGGGAAGGCCCATCATAAAGTAGAGCTTCATGCGGTTCCAACCGGCCTCGAAGGCCGCCTTGGCCGCACGGTCCAGGTCCTCCTCGGTCACGTTCTTGTTAATGATGTCGCGCATGCGCTGGCTGCCGGCCTCGGGCGCGAACGTTAGTCCGCCCTTCTTTTCGCCGGCGACCGACTCGGCCATATCCACGCCAAACGAATCCAGGCGCTGCGACGGAATAGACACGCGAATACCCGTATCCTCCAGGCGACGGTTGAGCCTGCCGAGCACGTCGCGAATGCAGGAGTGGTCGGTCGTGGAGAGCGAGGTCAGCGACACCTCGTCATAGCCAGTCTTTTCCAGGCCCTGAATCACCGACGAGACGATCTGGTCGGCCGAGCGCTCGCGCACCGGGCGATACGTCATGCCGGCCTGGCAAAAACGACAGCCGCGGGCGCAGCCGCGCAGGATCTCGATAGACAGGCGGTCGTGAACCAGCTGCGCATAGGGCACGCACGACTGCGACAGCGGATTCGTGGCGCCGAAATCCTCGACGACGCGCTTGTAGACCACGGTCGGCGCATCCTTGCCCTCACGTGGCACGGTGTAGCCATGCGACGAGCAGGGCTCGTCATGACGAACCTCATAGAGCGACGGCACGTAGTTGCCGGCAATGGATGCAAGCTGCTCGACAATCTGCGCGCGCGGGACCCCTTCGTCACGCAGGCGGCGATGCAGCTGGCAGGTCTCGAGCAGCGATTCCTCGCCCTCACCGATGAGGATGGCATCGAAGAAGGCCGCGTACGGCTCGGGGTTGTACACCGAGGGACCGCCGGCGATGATGATTGGGTCGTCTTCACCTCGGTCGGCCGCTAACAGCGGAATGCCAGCGAGGTCCAAAGCCTCGAGGAAGTTCGTCACCGCCATCTCGTGCGGCACATGCAGACCGACGATATCAAACGAAGCGACCGGCGCTGCACCCTCGAGCGATAGCAGCGGAATACCCGCCTCGCGCATGGCGTCGCCCATATCGGGCCACGGCACATAGCCGCGCTCGCAGGAGATGCCCTCGGCCTGGTTAAGGATGTTGTAGAGGATGGCGATGCCCTGGTTGGGCAGACCAACCTCGTACACATCCGGGTAGATCAGGCAGCAACGGTAGTCGGCATCGGCCTTGGAAAGCGTGCCCCACTCGTGATCGATATAGCGGCTCGGCTTCTCGACCTTGGCGAGCAACGGCTCAATTAAATGAAAACAATCTTGGTACGGAACGCGCAACGGAAAACCCCTAAGCAGCGAGATCTGATGCGTCCTGGTAGGACGCCATAGGACGGGTAGCGCCCGCGACCGTGGTCACAAGATCGCGAACGCGGGAAAACGTGGCAGTGACCACCTCATTGGCACGGCTGTAGTCGACATCGCGCTCGTAGAGCGAAACGAGCGCACGGCCCATGCCATAGGTGCCCGCGGCAGCAGTGAGCGCCTTGACGGCAAACCCAATATGCGGCGTCTGCTTGACGAGCGCGCGGGTGACCGCGCGGATCACAAGACCGCCGGCAAGCACGCCCGCGACCTCGTAGCCACGCTCGGGTTTAATGCCGCGTCCAAAGACGGCAGCGAGCTCAAAGAGCATGCCCACCTGCGCCAGCGCCATAACGGGATAATCGGCGCCCGGCAAAAACACCAGTGCACCGGTCGCCATATTGGTGAGCGCGCACGAGGTGATGATTCGGTTGGCCGCCGCGATGCGCATGAAGGCAAAGTTCGCCGCAAAAGCCGTTTCCTTGTCGGTGCGATCGAGAATCCAGCGGGCAAGCGTCTCGAGCAGATACGTCTTATCGATTGCCGCTACCACGCCGAGCATGGGCGTGGACTCCTCGATAAACGGCACCTCCACAGCAGACTCGGCAAGCACGCACACGGGCGCGCCGGCGATCACGAGCTCCTGCACGGCACTCTCCAAGCGGTCGGAACCACACGAGAGCACCAGCACCACATCGGTATCGGTCTTTGGAGCAATTCGCTCCTCCCCCAGACGCTCGACGCGCACAATGCCCGAGGTCGTCTGCGGCACAAAGGCGTCACGCACCGTCTCGGCCAGAAAGCGCGAGGCGGACGAATCCAGATAGACCGAGACGCGCACCGGCGTATCGGAATCCTTCTTAACGGACGCGCCCATCTTAAAAGCGCGGGTCAGCTTATCTACGGGAATTTTCATAGCAAACCCCTCCAGCGGTTACGCGGCGCCCGAACGATGCCGCCATATGGATTGTACGATACCCACCGTCAGCAGCTGAATCATCATCGAAGACGAACCGAAGCTAATAAACGGTAACGGAATACCGGTAATCGGCATCATGCCGATGCACATGCCGATGTTTTCGAAAGTCTGGAACGCCCACATGCCAACGATGCCCACACACGAAAGACGCAAAAACAGCGACTCGCACTTAAAGGCGACGCGAATCGTCGAAAAGATCAGCAGCACGTAGAGGCACAGGAGCAAAAAGGAACCGCAAAAGCCAAAGGTCTCGGACAGGAAGGCGAAGACGAAGTCGGTGTGGAACTCAGGCAGAAAGCCGCCGGCCGACTGCGTCGCATGCCCCAGGCCCTTACCAAAGAAGCCGCCCGAGCCAACGGCGATAAGCGACTGCTGCAGGTTGTAGGCATCGTCCGAATCGGCATTATCGGGGTCGATAAAGACCGTCAGACGGTTCATCTGATACTGCTTGATGAGCACATCGTGGCCGAGCAACGAATCAAAGACCGAATCAAGCGCCAGGACGAGGGCCACCAGGCCCACGAGCAGGGCCAGGGTCGACAGCACCCATTCGCGGCGTGCACCGCTCATGCAGATGACGATGGCGCCCGAAACCAGCACGACCAGGCCCGAGCCCAGGTCACCCATGGCAACGACGGCCAAAAACGGAATGGACAGCATGCCGCAGAGCTTGACGTAGTCGCGAACGGTATCGATGCGACCGTTATACTGCGAGCCAAGCGTAGCAATAAAGAAGATGGTGATGAGCTTGGCAAGCTCAACCGGCTGGAACGTCAAGCCGATACCGGGAATCTTGATCCAGCCCGTCATGCCCAGACCGCCCGTATAGGACAGACCCGGAATCTTGGGCGAGAAGATCACGATCAGGTCGATGACGAGCAACGCCGTCGAGAAATTGGAAATACCGCGCAGGTCGGTTCGCCAGACGAGCACCGCCAGCACCGCTCCGATGCCAATTCCCAGCAAATGGCGCGAGAACGAAGCATCGGCCTTAAACTGCGAAGCCGACCAGATAATGATGGCACCGTAGGCGACGAGCGCCACAGTAGCCACGAGCACACCGATATGCACCTTTTGGCGAAACGTGCCGCGCGAGGCCGAAAGTTGCTTGTTGACGCGGTCCAGGCTGCTGCGAGAGCCGGTCTTGGTTGAACGGAACAGATCCGCCGGAGAAAAATCCATCGCAACCTCCTATCGAACCGAAGAATCGCCCGAGGCCGAAGAGGTATCGGGCTCGTCATAAATCACGCCGAGCACGTCGCGCACGACATGCATCGCGGTATCTGAGCCACCGCCGCCCTGCTCTAGGACAGTAGCGATGACATACTTGGGATCATCGGCCGGTGCATAGGCGCAGAACCACGCGTATTCGTCCTCGCCACTTTTCTCGCCCGTGCCCGACTTGCCGTATACCTGCGGCGTCAGGGTGCCAAAGTGCGCCGCCAGGGACGTCGATGCCGTGTAAATCACGTCGTGCATGCCGTTGCGAACAAGAGCCAAATCCGAATCGCTGTTGATCTTGGCCTCCAGGCGCTTCTTCTTGCCCTTGCCATTGTACTTATAGGCATCGCCGTCGCCATCGCGCGACACGGCAGACAAAAATACGTGAGGCACGTACTGTTTGCCGCCGTTGGCAAGACCCATATAGGCGCACGCCATCTGCAGGGGCGTCACCAGGATGTCGCCCTGGCCGATGGCGATGTTGGTCATATCGCCGGCATTCCACTTGCGATCCTCGGCAGAGGCGTCGGTGAAGTACGACTCTTTCCACTCGGCATCGGGAATACGACCCGCGCCCTCACTCGGCAGATCGATACCGCAGATCTTGCCTAGGCCCCAGCGACGAAAGACCTCCTGCAGGCCCTCGGGATGTTGCTCGTCATAAAAGAACGCCTTACCCATGTCGTAGAAGACGGGGTCGCACGAGTTGGCGATACCCGACTGCAGCGTCATGGTGCCGTGGCCAGACGTCAGCCAGCAGCGCTTGCCCCAAGCCTTGCCCAGACCCGTCCAATAACCCGTGCAGTTGGTTGTCTGCGTTGAAGTGTAGGTTCCAAACTCAAGACCGGCCAGTGCCGAGAGCGGCTTGATGGTCGAGGCCGACATGTACTGTCCGCTAATGGCGCGGTTGAGCAGCGGGTGCGAACCCTTGTCATCATTGAGCTCGGTCCACACGTCATTTGAGACGCCGCCGATAAAGACGGACGGATCGAACTTGGGCTGGCTCGCCATGCCCAGGATCTCGCCATTGTTGGGATCGAGACACACCACAGCGCCGTTGCCGGCATTGCTGTAGCCAGTGGTCTTGGCAAGCTCGATAGCGCTCGCCAGCGCCGTCTCACAGGCCTGTTGGATCTTAAGGTCGAGCGTGAGCTTAATGTCGGAGCCGGCCTTCGCGGGCACGGCGCCGGCCTGACCGGTCACATTGCCCGAGGCATCGACCCTGACGGTCTGCTCGCCACGAATACCCTGCAGCAGGTTTTCGTAGTAGCTCTCAACGCCCGCCTGGCCCACGATATCGCCCGACTGGTACGTAATCTTGCCAGCAGAAGCATCATCATCGCCAGAGGTTTTCTTATTCTGGGCCTCGAGCTGCTCGGAGGTAATGGTGCCGGTATAGCCCAAGATATGGCATGCCGTCTCGCCGTATGGATACTGGCGCTCGGTACGCTCGGCAATCTTGACGCCCGGGAACTCGCCGGCGTGTTCCTTGATATAGGCAACCGTGGAGCGACGGACGTCCGTCGCGATGGTATGCAGGCTCTGAGCGCCCTCTGTATTGTCCTGGATATTGCGAAGGACCGCCACATAAGGCATTCCAAGCACGTTGGCAAGATGGCGAACCAGAACCTCATCCTCGGCAAGGTCGCGGTAGGCCACGACAGCAAGTGAGGGACGGTTCTGGACAAGCGCCACGCCATTGCGGTCGAGGATGCGGCCGCGCACAGCGGGTGTGGTAACGGTGCGAGTCTGATTACTATTGGCCTGCTTCTCGTAATAGTCCGACGAGACCATCTGCATGCCCCACAGCTTGACGGCAAGTGCCGCAAACATCGCGCCCACACCCGTGGTGAGGATGGAAAAGCGGCCCTTAAAGGCGGTCGCCGCGGTATTGCCCTCGCCCTCGGTGGCGCGCGGGGCCGTTCCATGCTGTGTATCGTAGGTAAAACGGGAATCGCCTCGACGCATGATGACCAGCGCGACCACGATGGCCACAACCAGCACGATACCGGCGATAATAACCGTCATCTGGGAAGACATCTACGGGCCTCCCCTATTTGAGCTTGCGGGTCTTGGGCTTAAAGCGCATACCCGTCTGGCGTCCGCCACGTGCGGAGAATCCATAGCCGGACTGCGGCACGACGCCGGACATCAAAAACGGAATGGCAACCAGACCCGTCAGGATCGAGGACGGCAGCGCATGGCCGAAGATCGCCACGACAAAGCTCGTCTCCAAACCCATAAACAGCAAGATGATGCTGTAGATCACATTAATGACGAGCGCGAAGGCGCCCACAGTGACGCCGCGCGCACTTGGGGTACCGCCCGTCTGACCGACGGCGCTGTGCACCAGGGCAAAAGAACCCACGGTCAGCAGGAGCGACATAATGCCCACCGGCACGGCAGCGGACAGGTCATAAAACAAGCCGCTGCAAAAACCGCACACGACGGCACGGGTCGGGTCGCCCGAGAACACACTCAGGCACACCAAGATAATCATGAAGTTGACGCGACCACCCGCAATGGAGATCTGCGGTGCCAGGCCTGCCTGCAGCAGCACGCACACGATGGCAGCGATCACAAACGTGCGGGAGCTCATCCCCTGCTCGTGTAGATCCATGGACATGCCCCCTATTCGTTCGAGCCAGAATCGGTCGTCTCGGACGTGTCGGAACTGTCATCCGAGCTCTCGTCCTTCGTCTTGGTTGCAGCATCGCGCGACGTTCCCTGCGGCGTGCTGTTGGCCGTGCTCACGTCCTCATCCGAGGCCGACTGTTCATCGGTCAGCGAGGTAATGACCAGCACTTCCTCGTTGTTCTCGGCCGTGGTCTGAGCGCGCACCACAATGGTGTAGTACACGTCGTTTGCCGATTTCTCAACCGACGAGACGGTGCCGAGCGGTAGACCCTTGGGGAACACACCGCCGATGCCCGAGGTCACGATGATGTCGCCAACCTTAACGTCGGAGTCGACGCTCACGTACTCAAGACGCAGCGTGCCGTCAGCCTGACCCTGCAGCATGCCCTGGGCGCGCGTGTCCTGTACCATGGCGGACACACCCGAGTTCTCGTCGCCAATCAGGCGCACGGTGGACGTCTTGGCCGAGACTTCGATGATCTGGCCGATAACACCGGCAGAACTCGTCACGGGCATGTTGATGGTAAGGCCGTCGGCAGAGCCCTTGTCGATGGTAACGGTCGAGGTCCAGGCATCGCCGGAAGCACCAACGATACGAGCAGCGGTCGATTTGAGGTTATAGGTCGACTGCAGGCCGACCAGCCCCTCCAGACGCTCGGCGGTCTTTTGAGACTCGGAGAGCTCGGCAACCTTAGAGGTCAGTTCCTCGTTTTGCTTCTTAAGCTCGTCGAGCGTGTCCTGCGACGCCGTAAGGTTAGAGAACACGTTGCCGATGGCATTGAAGGGAGCCGCCACAGCCGAACCCACAAAGCGCACCGGCGAGGTAATCGTCGTTACGCCCGAACGCACGGCATGAATCGGCCCAGCCTCGCCCTCACGAATATAAAACGTGAGCAGCAACACCGAAATCAGGCTGAAAACAATCAACGGGCGCATACCCGTTGATTGTCGCTTGGTATTCAGATTTGTGGAGAAACCCGAAGATCGTGCCAAATGGAATCCACCTTTTGGAAATTAAGCATTGGTCTGGACGAAGCCGCCATCAAACGCATTGGCCTCGAGCACGCGGGCACAGCCGTTAACAACGTTATCGAGCGCCGTGGGGCTGACGTTGACCGAAACGCCGGTCTCATCGCGCAGGCGCACGTCGAGACCGCGCAGCAGCGCGCCGCCACCGGTCAGCAAAATGCCGTAGTACATAAGGTCCGAGGCAAGATCGGGAGGCGTAGCGTCGAGCGCGTCCTTGACGGCCTTGGCCATCTCGTCGAGCGGCTTGTTGAGTGCGCGACGAATCTCCTCGCTCTCGATGCGCACGGTCTTGGGCAGACCGGTGATCACGTCGCGGCCGTTGACCTCGACGTCGAGCTCGTCCTTGAGCGGCACGGCGGAGCCGACCTTGATCTTGATGTCCTCTGCCGTACGCTCGCCGATGGCCAAGTTGTAGGCATCGCGAACGTGCGTGAGGATGGCCTGATCGAACTCGTCGCCGGCAATACGGATGGACTGCGAGACGACGATGCCGCCCATAGCGATAACGGCAACCTCGGTGGTACCGCCACCGATGTCGATGACCATGGAGCCGGTAGGCTCCTCGACGGGCAGGTCGGCGCCGATAGCGGCGGCCATAGGCTCTTCGATCAGATAGGCCTGGCGAGCGCCGGCCTGGATCGTGGCCTCAAAGACGGCACGCTTCTCGACCGACGTGACACCGGAGGGAACGCAGACGACAACGCGCGGACGCGGGGTCCACGGATAGCGCTTCTCGGACGCCTTGTCGATAAAGTAGCGAAGCATAGCCTCTGTAACATCGAAGTCGGCGATGACGCCGTCCTTCAGGGGACGAACGGCCACGATGTTGCCGGGCGTACGGCCGAGCATGCGCTTTGCCTCGATACCGACCGCCAGGATGCGCTCGTCGTTCTTGTCGATGGCGACTACAGAGGGCTCGCGAATGACGATGCCCTTGCCGCGCACGGAGACAAGCGTATTGGCGGTGCCGAGGTCGATGGCAAGATCGCCCGCATAGCTACCGAAGAACATATCCATCAAAGAAAACAACGCAACTCCTGATGTGTTGGATGATTGCTGGAAAACTACTAACTCATCATACTAGCGCAAGCCCGGCACCTCACTTGCGGTGAAGCGCCGGGCAAAGCTAAATCCCATAAGGTCACTACTGGTTGTCAGCAGCCGAGAAATCCATATCGAGCGAGGAAACGGCCCAGCCGATATGGTTGTCGGAGCGCACGAATTTGACGGTGTACTCCTGCTCGCCGCCCTTGGACAGCGATGCCTTCACCTTGGCGGTCGTCTCGGTCATGGACTGATCCATGCCTTCGACGGACACAGTGGCACCCTGCGGAATCGAGGAGATGATCATCGACTTAGCGTCCTCGGACAGGCTCGAGGCCAGGCAAGACTCGGCCTTTGCCGTGTCACCGTCGCCGGCAGCCTGGAACAGATCGGAAACGACAGACTCCTGGGACGGGAAACCAAAGCCGCGCGTGTAGGCAAAGCCCAGACCGCCCACGGCGATCAAAATGAGCAGAAGCAGCACGATGAAGACTTTGAGACCCGTGTGGCGGTGGCGACGACGGACCTTGGCCTGCTTACGATCCTGACGGTCCTGCTGGACCATCTCGGACTCGGACAGCGTAAAGAAGCCGGTGTCCGAGGGATCGGGCATAAACTGACCGGTCGCGCCCGTAGGATCGAGCGGATCGACGGCAGGAGCGTCCATCGCGGGCGCCGGAGCCGTGGCCATAGCCGTCTGGGCAGACAGTGCGGCAAGCGAATCATGCACGCGGGCAAGCTCATCGGCCTGCTCGGAGGTGAGCTGGTAGATGCCATCGGCAGTAGCGGCGTTAAAGGCGTCGAGTGCGTCGGAGGGGCGGCCGGCGGCAGAAAGTGCCTGACCCATGCCGGCGTTGAGCGCACGCGTGTCGTCGCGGGGGCCGGCAAAGTCGATAGCCGTGCGGTAGGTCTCCACGGCATCCGCCGGACGGCCGAGCTTAATGAAGCAACGACCGAGCTCGCCGAGTGCGGCGGCAGGAGCCGGATTGGCGCCGTCGATGGCAGCCTGACGGAAAGCAGTACCCGCGTTGGCATAGTCGCCCGACTGGAACAGCGCGTTACCCAGGCCCAGATAGGCCTTGAACGGCGTGGCATAAGAAGCGTCCTGCGTAGCGGCAGAGAACGCCTGAGCGGCCGTCGTGTAGTCGCCCACGGCGGCGAGTGCCTTGCCGCGGTTGGTGAGCAGCGCGCCGCGCTTGCCATAGGTGCCGTCGTTGAGGGCGGCGGCATAGGCCTCGGCGGCCTCGGCATACATGCCCAGGTGCATCAAGGCGTTGCCACGAAGGTGATCGGCCTCGCCCATAATCTCATCGGGAGTTTTTGCCGCCCCAAGCATCTGGGCTGCAGCGGAAAAATCACCCGCGCGGTAAGCGGAACGGCCCTGTTGGATCAGCTGGCTATTCAAGGAAATCCCCTTTACTCGTGAACGATCTCGACATGGACGATCTCGTCGCCGGCACGCAGCTGCGAAATCACATCGAGACCCTCGACCGTGGTACCAAAGACGGTGTAACCGGAATCGAGGTTATGCTGGGCACCCAAGCAGAAGTAGAACTGCGAACCCGCGGAATCGGGATCCATGGAGCGTGCCATGGCAAGGGCGCCATCGACATGGCTGTTGCGCGGATTGGTGGCAAACTCGCCCTTGATGCAGTAGCCGGGGCCACCGGTACCGGGCATGCCGTCGGGGCCCTCAAGACCGGCAGCGACGTCGGCGCCGGACATATCGCGGGTATTGGGGTCGCCGCCCTGAATGACAAAGCCGGGCACATAGCGATGGAACTTAAGGCCATCATAGAAACCCATCGTGGAAAGCTCGCAGAAGTTCGCGACATGAATGGGAGCGCCCTCGCCGTCAAACTTGACCTTGATGGTACCCTTCGACGTCTCGATAACGGCGCACTCGTCGCCGGCAAGCTGATACTCAGGCGTGTAGAGCTCTTTCTTAAAACCAAACATGTGGTTCCTTCCTCGTGCGTTTAAAGCATATTTGTACGAATTGTAGCAATAAGCATGCGCTTACATCAATTGCGCACGTAGGTTATGCCGACTATGGCGAACTAATTTTAGGAACGCTGCTGCGGCTTCCAGGAACCCACATTGGCGTCGTACTGGTTCAGCGCGCTGTTGCCACTCTGCGCGATGGGCGCCAGGATCTCGCTTTGGTGGGAACTCATCGACTCGCCATCGGGAATGGCAAGCGAGATGTCCCAGCTCTGGCAAATCACGTCGACGCGCTCATACATCCACTCGGCAAGCTGCTTTAAGTGGGCGATGTCGTCCGCATAGACCGTATCGTCCTGATACTTAAGGTTGTTGAGCTCATCTTGCGTCTTTTTAATCTGGTCGCGCAGGGCATAGGCACTCTGCGACAGCTCCTGACGGGTGGACAGCGGCGTTCGGAGATAACCGTTGTTAAAGGAATCGATGACCTCGCCGATCTGGTCCTCGTCACCGTAGGACACGATGGCCTGATACAGACCGTCGAGCCTGGTATAGAGCTGATCATCGGTGAGCACGGTTTCTTCCTGGACCACCTCGGCAGAATCGTCTTGCTTGGTATCGTCCTCAGTCGCCTCGCCCTTTTGGCGCGTAGGGAAGGTCGTCTGCGCGGCCTGGCCAAACTGGTCATAGAAGCCGGGCATAACGCCCATGGGATCGGCCGTCACGAACCAATAGGCACCGCCGCAAACGACGGCAAGAACCGCGATGACGACGAGCGACTTGGGGATATGACGCTTGTGCTTGTGATAGGCGTCCTCGTCGGGGTGCACCTTGCGCTTGGGTTTTCGAGGATCGTCGTGCAGGGAAACCGGCGTGGGAATATCGACCTTGGGAATACCGAAATCCTTATCGAAAGCCGGCAGCACGCAGGTCTCGTTAGGATCGGCGGCGTCCGAAAGCACCGCAGCGGCAGAGGCCGGCGCATGAGGCACCTCGGTATCGATCTGCTCTTGCGTTAGGCGCGGAAAGCCCGCCGTGCGGCCCGCTGCCAGGTCGGATGCGGCCGCGTCCTCAGAGAGGATACCCGGAGCGGGGCGTCCGCATTTGGGGCACGTACGATCATGCGGAGAAAGACGGGCACCGCAACCCTCACAGAACACGAACTCGGTGTGCTCGGGACCATCGCCCGGACCCACATAGGCGTTGCAGTAGGGGCAGAACGAGGCGCCGTCCTCGATAGTCTTAAGGCAATGCGGGCAGATCACGGCATCCTCTTTTCGAAGCAATTCAAACAATCGAGGTTAGAGCATAACATCGCCACGGCCCCACAGGAACAAGGCACCAATTCAACATCGCCAGGGCGCGTAGCTACTTCTTCTTTTTGCTTGGCATCGAGACTTTGATGCCTTGGGCGGACTTCGTCACGCGGGAGCGCTTGGCTCCGGCACTCCTCTTTTTCTTGGGCTGGGCCTGGGCCACGCCCTCGAGCGCGCGGGCCTCGGCCTCGCGAACGGTGCGATCTTCGCGGCGCTGCGCCATGTCGGCGGCGAAGCGCTTGGCAAAACGCTCGGCCGTCGAACCCGTCGAGCTCACCTTGCCGCCACCGCGACCCAGGCGGACGCGCACACCGCGGCCAAAACCAGTTGCGGCATGACGACGACGCGGCTTGAGCGAATCCATCATCGTGGCGAGCTTAAAGAGCACCGAGCAGGTAAAGACCACGATGACAGCCAAGATAACCATCTGGCCCATCGACAGGTTGGCAATAGACAGCAGCTCCGGGAATCCGATAACGCCCACCAGGATGCCGGCGACTACAAACACAAAGAGCACCACACGTAAGGGCGTGAGAGGCTGCGAGATGCGCCAGATTAGGCTGACGCTCGCCGCGCACGACGTAAGCAGGCACATCGTAGACAGCGTGAGCTGGCTAAAGCCAAACACGCGCGCCACAAAGATATCGAGCGCCGCAGCCAAAATGACCGCAATCGACGTCGGCAGTGCACGCTTGAGTACGTTGGTCAAAAACGCACCCTTCACGCGAGCATTGTTGGGCTCAAGGCCCAACACAAAGCCCGGCGCGCCGATGCAGAAGAAGTTGATGAGCGTCATCTGGATGGGCTCGAAGGGGTACGGCGGCAGCGCGATGCACAGCGCCGCCAGACCCATCGAGAACAGCGTCTTGGTCAGGAACAGCGAGGCCGAACGCTGCAGGTTGTTGATGGAGCGACGACCCTCGGCCACCACGGCGGGCATCGAGGCAAAGTCGTTGTCGACGAGTACGATCTCGGCCACGTTGCGCGCGGCATCGGAGCCGGCCGCCATGGCGACGGAGCAGTCGGCCTCCTTGAGAGCCAGCACGTCGTTGACGCCGTCGCCCGTCATGGCCACGGTGTGCTCGCGGCGCTTGAGCGCCTGCACGAGCTCGCGCTTCTGCTGCGGGGTCACACGACCAAAGACATGGTAGCGGTCCACTGCGGCATCGAGCTTGGCCGGCGTATCGAGCGTCGTGGCGTCCACATAAGCGTCCGCCCCCGGCACGCCCACCACGCGCGCGATCGACGACACCGTACGCGGGTCGTCGCCACTGATCACGTTGAGGGTCACGCCCTGCTCGTTAAAGTAGCCGATGGTCTCGGCCGCCGAGGTACGAATCTCGTCGCGGATGGTCACAAAGCCCACGGGCTCGGCCTCTCCCACCATATCGCCATCGGGCGTAAAGCCGTCCACGCGCGCCACCACGAGCACGCGGCAGGTATCGGCAAGCTCGGCGACACGGTTCTCGACCTGCGAAAACACACGCTCCGAAAGCACAAACTGCGCGGCGCCCATCACATAGGAGCCCTGCGCAAACGAAGCGCCACTCCATTTTTTTGACGACGAGAACGGAATGACCGACAGCGGTTCAGACACCTCGACCGGGCGATCGGCGTAATAGTTGAGCAGCGCCTGGCAGGTCTCGTTGGCATCGGCCGAAGTCGCACGTGCCACGTTAGCCAGCGCAAAATCGAGCACCGTGGTATCGACGGGAACGGCCGCCTCGTCCGGGCCGGCGCCTAGGCTCACGCCCTCAACCGGCAGCGGATACGTGCCCTCGACCTCCATGCGGCCCGACGTGATGGTGCCCGTCTTGTCCAGGCACAGCACGTCGACGCGAGCGAGCGTCTCGATGCAGTAGAGCTGCTGTGCCAGCACCTTGCGGCGGGCCAAGCGCACCGTAGCGATGGCGAGCACCGACGAGGTCAGCAGCACCAGGCCTTGCG
Source organism: uncultured Collinsella sp. (assembly GCA_938005465.1). GTDB lineage: Bacteria > Actinomycetota > Coriobacteriia > Coriobacteriales > Coriobacteriaceae > Collinsella. Next base: position 38,364 of record CALLNU010000006.1, on the reverse strand, counting down.
GGATCATGCCCAGCAGGGCGCCCACCGTGGACAGCAGCGCCGACGAAGGCACATGACCAGCCAACAGCTCGGAGAAGCACCACGAAAGCGCGCTATCGCCCGGGGTTCCCGCGGCATCCCACAGCTCGCTCACACTCGAGGCAAACAACGCCAAACCGAGCGGGATCATGATGATGCTCGCAAAGCGCACGATGGCGTTAAGCGCGTTCATGATCTCGGAATTGACCTTTTTGACGTACTTGGCCTCGTTATTAATTTTGGCCACGTAGTTGTCGGCGCCGACATGGATCACGCGGGCGCGCAGCAGACCCGAGTCGATAAAGCTGCCGCTCATGAGCTCGGAACCGGGCTGTTTCTTGATAAGGTCGCTCTCGCCCGTCAGCAGGCTCTCGTTCACGAGCGCCTCGCCCGAAACCACCACGGCGTCAGCGGGAATCTGGTCGCCGCGCCCCAGGCGGATGATGTCGTCGAGCACGATCTGATCCAGGTCGAGCTCCACCTCGACGCCGTCGCGCACCGCGATGGCCTTCTTGGAGGTCAGCAGCGTGAGCTTATCAACCATCTTCTTGGAACGCATGGACTGAATGACGCCAATGGCGGTATTGAGGAACACCACGAACAGGAACGTCAGATTCTTAAACGAACCGGTCAAAATGACCAGGAACGCCAAGATCACGTTGATCAAATTGAACAGCGTGCAGAGGTTCTCGATGATGAGCTCTTTGACCGACTTGGTCTTGAGCTCCATGTTGCGGTTGATCTTACCGGCGGCGATGCGCTCCTCGACCTCGGCGGTCGAGAGTCCGCGCTCGATATCCGTTGCTGCCATACCACGTCCCATCACGTCGCGTCGGTATAAGAAAAACCGCCCGGACCATGCGAGGTTCGGACGGTCTTACGTTCGATGGTGCCCCATGTTGGATTCGAACCAACGGCCTTCTGCTCCGGAGGCAGACGCTCTAATCCCCTGAGCTAATAGGGCGAACGATTGGCATTATACCCAAGTGCGCCACCGGCTAACAAAAGAATAGAAAAAGCTTTGCAATTACGTGGGAGACGCGCCGCGACGGCGCGCTTTAGGCGGTAAAAGCGAGTCAGATAGTATAAACTTTCATGCACCATATAATACGGCTCGCGATGCGGGCCGTTTTTGCAAGGGCTATCCATCGAGGTGAGAGGCACACCATGATTGCAATTTTAAAACAGAGCGCCAGCGACGAGGCCGTAAGCCACATTGTCAGCTGGATCGAGAAAAAAGGACTCAAGACCGACGTCTCACGCGGCGAGAACGAGACCATCATCGGCCTGGTGGGCGACACGACCAAGATCGACCCGTTCCTGCTCGAGTCCATGGACGTCGTCGAGCGCGTGCAGCGCGTCTCCGAGCCGTTCAAGCGCGCCAACCGCAAGTTCCACCCCGAGGACTCCGTCATCGACTGCGGCCACGGCGTCAAGATCGGCGGCGACCAGTTCCAGGTCATCGCCGGCCCCTGCTCCGTCGAAGGCGAGAACCTCATCCGCATCGCCCGCCGCGTGAAGGCCGCCGGCGCCACGATGCTGCGCGGCGGCGCCTACAAGCCCCGCACCTCCCCCTACGCCTACCAGGGCATGGGTCCCGCCGGCCTGGACCTGCTGTGCGAGGCATCCGCCGAGCTCGACATGCCGATCGTCACCGAGATCATGGACCCGCGCGACGTACAGGTCTTCCTCGACAAGAAGATCGACGTCATGCAGATCGGCGCTCGCAACGCCCAGAACTTCCCCCTGCTCAAGGAGGTCGGCAAGACCCAGACCCCGATCCTGCTCAAGCGCGGCATGTCCGGCACCGTCGACGAGCTGCTTATGGCAGCCGAGTACATCATGAGCGAGGGCAACGACAACGTCATCCTGTGCGAGCGCGGCATCCGCACCTTCGAGACCCGCACTCGCAACACCTTCGACCTCAACGCCGTGCCGGTGCTGCACCACCTGTCGCACCTGCCCGTCGTCGCCGACCCCAGCCACGCCACCGGCTACACCCGCTATGTCGAGCCCATGGCGCTCGCCGCGACCGCCTGCGGCGCCAACGGTCTGGAGATCGAGGTCCACGACGACCCGAGCCACGCTTGGTCCGACGGTGCTCAGGCCCTCACCCCCGACCAGTTCGACGACACCATGCGCCGCATCCGCGCCATCCGCGAGGTCGTCTGCCAAGAGACCGTTCAGGAGTAGCCCATGGGTACGGTGAGAAACGCACGCGTTAACCAGGGCGGCCCCAAGTGCGCCGGCATCGTGGGCCTGGGCCTCATCGGCGGCAGCTTTGCCCGCGGCTATGCGCAGGCGGGCGTCCGCGTGCTGGCCTGGGACCCCGATGACGACGTCATGACGGCCGCCAGCATGGGCACCGTTGCCGGCGAGCTCAACGACGAGACGCTCGGCGAATGCGACATCATCGTCCTGGCATGCTACCCCGAGGCCTGCATCGAGTGGCTCGAGGCGCACGCCCAGGCACTCGCCGACGCCACCGATACCGAGGCCATCATGGGCCCCGTGGTGATCGACACCGTGGGCGTCAAGGGTATCGTGTGCGAGCGCGCCTTTGAGCTTGCTCGCGAGCACGGTTTTTACTTTGTGGGCGCGCATCCCATGGCGGGCACGCAGTTCTCGGGCTACGCGCATTCCCGCGCCGACCTGTTCCAGGACGCACCGCTCGTGCTCGTACCGCCAGCAGTGGACGACGCACTTAAGCTGGAGCTTTTGGGCCAGGTGCGCGAGATGGTGCGCCCCTTAGGCTTTGGCAAGTTCAGCGTAACGAGCGCCGCCGAGCACGACCGCGTCATCGCCTTTACGAGCCAGCTCGCGCACGTCGTCTCCAACGCCTATGTTAAGAGCCCGACCGCTCAGGTCCACCACGGCTTTTCGGCCGGCAGCTACCGCGACCTCACCCGCGTAGCGCACCTCAATCCGCAGATGTGGTCCGAGCTCATGATCGACGACGCCGATGCGCTCGCCTTCGAGATTGACCATCTGATCGAATCGCTCGGCGCCTACAGCCGCGCCCTTAAGGATCGCGACCAGCGCTATCTGGAGAATCTCCTTGCCGAGGGCGACCGCATCAAGCGCGCGCTCGACGACGAGGCCTCCCACTAGACCACCCATCACGCCAGGTCGAAAGGACCGAATCTTATGGCGATAACCATCGATATCGACACCGCACGCCCCTACCAGGTGCATGTGGGCACGTTTTTGCTGGAGCAGGCGGGCCCGCTCGTCCGCGCCACCGCTGGCGGATCGCGCGCCGTCATCGTGACGGACACCAACGTGGGCCCGCTCTACCAGATGCCCGTTAAGCAGAGCCTAAAATCCGCAGGCTACGAGGTGAGCATCTGCACCTTCGAGGCCGGCGAGGCCCATAAGCGTGCCGAGACCTACGTTGCCATTTTGGAGTTTGTGGCAGAGCACGAGCTTTCGCGCTCCGACGTGATCGTGGCGCTCGGCGGCGGCGTCGTGGGCGACGTGGCGGGCTTTGTGGCCGCCACCTACATGCGCGGCTGCAAGTTTGTGCAGATTCCCACAAGCCTGCTCGCCATGGTGGATTCGTCGGTCGGCGGCAAGACGGCCATCGACCTGGCAGCCGGCAAGAACCTGGCCGGCGCCTTTTGGCAGCCGAGCGTGGTCATCGCCGACGTGGGGTGCCTGGCAACCCTCACGCCCGAGCAGTTCGCCGACGGCTGCGGCGAGGTCATCAAGCACGCCGTGATCGCCGACCCCGAGCTCTTCGTCGAGCTGGAGAAGACCCCGCTCACGCTTGAGCTGCTGAACCGCGACGTAGCCCGTGTGGCGCTCATCATCGCCCGCAATATCGACATTAAGCGCGCCGTGGTCGTTGCCGACGAGCGCGAAACCAATCAGCGCAAGCTCCTTAACTTTGGCCACAGCGCCGGGCACGCCGTCGAGGCCTGCGAGCACTTTGAGCTCGGCCACGGCAACTGCGTGTCGATCGGCATGGGCATCATAACGCGTGCCGCGGCCCTGCATGGCGTATGCGATGCCGAGCTGCCCGATCGAATTGAGGAACTCTGCGCCCGCCACGGCCTCAAGACCCGCTGCGACCTAGATGCCGATGCCGTCTTTGCCGAGGCGCTGCACGACAAAAAGCGCGCGGGCGACACCATCGACCTGGTAATTCCGCACGACATTGGCCGTTGCAGCATCGACCGCACGCCACTTTCCACCTTCCACGATTTGATTGCCGAGGGCCTCGGCCAGAAGGGAGACGCATCCGCATGTTAGCCCGCATCACCCCGTCCCCGCTCAAGGGCACCGTTCCCGCCATCGCGTCCAAATCGATGGCGCATCGTCTCATCATTTGCGCCGCGCTTGCCAACGGCGAGACGCACGTTGCCTGCAACACGACCTGCGCCGATATCGAGGCCACGGTACGCTGCCTCACGGCGCTCGGCGCCCGCATCGAGACCGTCGAGGACGGCTTCCAGGTCCACCCCACCATGAAGAGCATTGAATTTGGCCTGCTCAAGGCCCTTGCCGGCGGCACGCTCGACTGCGGTGAGAGCGGCTCCACGCTGCGCTTTATGCTGCCTGTCGCCTGCGCGCTGGGTGCCGAGGCCACCTTCGTGGGCCAGGGCCGCCTGGGCGCCCGCCCGCTCTCCCCGCTCTCGGACGAGATCATCGCCGCCGGTTGCGACCTGCAGGGCCTGGGCGGTTTTCCGCTCAAGACAAGCGGCCGTATGCGCCCGGGCACCTTTGTGCTTCCGGGCAACGTGAGCTCGCAGTATATCTCCGGCCTGCTGCTGGCGGCCCCGCTGCTGGCCCAGCCCTCCTGCGTGCAGGTGACCGGCCTCATCGAGAGCCGCCCCTATATCAACCTGACCATCCAGGCCATGAAGGCCTTTGGTGTCGAGGTCAACGTCGAGCGCATTCCCGCCAAGGACGGTCAGCCCGAGGTCACGAACTTCCGCGTGAGCAGTGGCTCGTACCGCACGCCCGGCAGCGTGGCCGTCGAGGGCGACTGGTCCAACGCCGCCTTTTGGTTGTGCGCTGGCGCCATCGGCACCGACCCCATCACCGTGGAGGGCGTGTCGCTGAGCTCCGCGCAGGGCGACCGCAACGTGCTTGCCGCGCTTTCGCGCTTTGGCGCCCGCATCGTGCGCTCCACGAACGCCGCCACCGTCCAGTCCGACAAGCTCGCCGGCTTTGAGATGAGCGCCCACGACATTCCGGACCTGGTGCCCGTTATCTCGGCCGTGGCATCGCTGGCTCAGGGCCGCACATTCATTCGTGACTGTGCGCGCCTGCGCATCAAGGAATCTGACCGTCTGGTCACCACCACCCGCGAGCTCACCGCGCTGGGCGCGCAGGTGCGCATCGCCGGTGACGACCTCATCATCAAGGGCGTCGACGCCTTTACCGGCGGCGAGGTCGATTCGCACAACGACCACCGCATCGCCATGATGGCCGCCATCGCTGCGAGCCGTGCCACCGGCGAGGTCGTGATCCACGGCGCCGAGGCCGTCAACAAGTCCTATCCCGATTTCTTCGACCACTACCGCCTGTTGGGCGGCAAGGTCACACTCGAGGAGGAATAGCATGTCCTCGACCTTTGGCAACGTATTGCATCTGAGCATTTTCGGCCAGTCGCACTCCCCCGCCATCGGCTGCTCACTCGATGGCATCCCGGCGGGCATCGCTGTTGACCAGGAGCAGCTGCAGGCCTTCCTCGACCGTCGCGCCCCCGGTCGCGACGAGACCGCGACCAAACGCCGCGAGGCCGACGCCGCCCACATCATCGCCGGTGTTGTCGATGGACATACCACCGGCGCGCCCATCGCCGCGATTATCGAGAACACCAACACGCGCTCCAAGGATTACTCCGAGCTGCGCCGCAAGCCCCGTCCCGGACATGCGGACTTCCCTGCGCGCGTAAAGTATCAAAACATGCACGATGTCGCTGGTGGCGGGCATTTTTCCGGCCGCCTAACGGCACCCTTATGCATCGCCGGCGGCATTGCGCTGCAGGCACTCGAGGCCCGCGGTATTCGGGTGATGGCTCACGTGGCGCAGATCGGCGGCATCTCCGACCTGCCGATGGACGATATGGTCTATCGCGAGGCCGACCGCAAGGCGATCCTTACGAACGATCTGCCGTGCATTGACGCCGCCGCAGCCGGCCGCATGCGCGAGGAGATCCTAGCCGCGCGCGACGAACTCGACAGCATCGGCGGCATCGTGGAGTGCGGCATTTACGGGCTTCCCGCGGGCATCGGCGACCCCATGTTTGACGGCATCGAGAACCGCATCGCTCAAATCGCGTTTGGCATTCCCGCCGTAAAGGGCGTGGAGTTTGGCATGGGCTTTGCCGTGGCCGCCATGCGCGGCAGCGAGAACAACGATCCGTATCGCATCGATGCAGAGTCGGGCGAGATCGAGGTTGAATCCAACAACGCCGGAGGCATCCTAGGCGGCATTTCGACCGGCGCGCCTGTCATGTGGCGCATGGCCGTAAAGCCGACGCCCTCCATCGGTCGCGAGCAGCAGACCGTAGACATGGACGCCATGGAAAACGCCGAGCTCTCTGTCCACGGCCGTCACGATCCCTGCATCGTCCCGCGCGCCGTCCCCGTTGCCGAGGCAGCAGCTGCCCTCGCGATTTGGGACGCCCTCCTCGAGGACGCCGCCCAGCTTTAGTCCACCCACCCCAAGGGTAGTTAATTTGGGACGGGGCTATTTTAGCTACCCCCATATACCGGTTCATATTTGCCCCGGCACCCATCGATTCGCCGACAGTCAAAGGGTAGCTAAAATAGCCCCGTCCCAAATTAACTACCCCCGCACAACGATTCACGAAAGGGGCCTCCATGGACCTTGCCGATATTCGCCAGACCATCGATGGCATCGACACCACGCTCCTCAATAGCTTTGTCGAGCGTATGGACATTGCCACCGAGGTCGCCAAATCAAAGATCGAGATGGGCAAGGCCGTCTTTGACCCCGCCCGCGAGCGCTCAAAACTCAACAACCTCGCCAGCCGCGCGCCCGAGCGCTACGAGGCGCAGACCATCACCCTGTTCCGCCTCCTTATGAGCATGAGCAAGGCCGAGCAGCAGCGCTACATCAACGAGCTCAAGGGCATCACCGTCTCGCAAAAGGCCCACGCCACGGCTGCAGCCTTTGACACGCCCTTCCCTCAAACGGCCACAGTTGCCTGCCAGGGCGTGGAAGGTGCCTATAGCCAGATCGCCGCGTGCAAACTCTTCGACGTGCCCGACATCGCGTTTTTCGAGACCTTCGAAGGCGTTATGCGCGCTGTGCGCGACGGCTTCTGCGAGTTTGGCGTGCTGCCCATCGAGAACTCCACCGCCGGCTCGGTCAACGCCGTCTACGACCTGCTCGCCCAGTTCGACTTCCACATCGTGCGCTCGCTTCGCCTCAAGATCGACCACAACATGCTCGTCAAGCCCGGCACCAAGCTCGCCGACGTGCGCGAGGTTTACAGCCACGGCCAAGCCATTGCCCAGTGTGCGGGCTTTATCGAGTCCCACGACCTGCACGCCACCAAGTACCCCAACACCGCCATGTCGGCCGAGATGGTCGCCAATTCCGACCGCACCGATGTTGCCGCCATCGCATCGCGCAGCTGCGCGGCACTCTATGGCCTGGAGGTGCTGGAGTCCAACATCCAGGACTCGGACAACAACTACACGCGCTTTGTCGTCATCAGCCGCGAGCCACGCGTCTATCCCGGTGCCAACCGTACCTCGCTCATGATCACCACGGCCAACGAGCCGGGCGCCCTCTATCGCGTGCTCGAGCGCTTCTACGCACTCAACATCAACCTCATCAAGCTCGAGAGCCGCCCCATCCCCGGTCGCGACTTTGAGTTTATGTTCTACTTTGACCTGGACTGTCCCTTTGGCAGCAAGGCCCTCGACGACCTGCTCGATTCGATCGACGACGTATGCGAGAGCTTCACCTACTTTGGCAGCTACACGGAGGTGCTCTAGATGACCGATACCGCCGCAACCCGCCCCTACGGCGTGCTGGGCCGCGTGCTGGGCCACAGCTACACCCCGACCATCTACAAGGAGCTGACGGGGCTTGAGTACGTGCGTTTTGAGCGCGAGCCCGAGGATCTTGAGGCTTTTATGACGGGCGACGAATGGGAGGGCACCAACGTGACCATCCCCTACAAGCGCGCCGTCATGGAATACCTGGACGAGCTGAGCCCGCTCGCCGAGCGCATGGGCAACGTCAACACCATCACGCGCCTGCCCGACGGCCGCCTGCACGGCGATAATACTGACTACTTCGGTTTCCAGTGCCTGGTCGAGGAGTTGGGCGTTGAGGTTGCCGGCAAGAAGGCCCTCGTGCTCGGTGCCACCGGCGGCGCCGGCACCACGGCAAGTATGGTGCTGGGAGACATGGGCGCCATCGTCGTACCCGTGGGTCGCACGAGCGAGGTCAACTACGACAATATCGCGCAGCAGTCCGACGCCTCCCTACTCGTCAACTGCACGCCCGCCGGCATGTTCCCCCATTGCCCCGACGCGCCTTGCACGCTCGAAGGCCTCGATGCGCTCGAGGGCGTCATCGACATTGTCTACAACCCCGCCCGCACGGGCCTGATGCTCGAGGCCGAGCGCCGCGGCATCCCCTGCATCGGCGGCCTGCTTATGCTTGTTGCCCAGGCGGCACAAGCTGTCGAGCGCTATACCGGCAAAGCCACCCCGCGCGAGAGGATCCTGGACGTAACGGAGCGCCTGTCACGCCGCGAACAGAACATCGCGCTGATCGGCATGCCGGGCTCGGGCAAGACCCGCGTGGGCGAGCAGATCGCCCAGCTCACGGGCCGCGAGCACATCGATCTCGATCGCGCCCTCGAGGAACGCCTGGGCATGCCCTGCGCCGACTTTATCATCAAGCGCGGCGAGGCGGCCTTCCGCGAGCAGGAGACGGCAGCGCTGGCCGACATCTCCAAGCGCAGCGGCTTGGTGCTCTCCACCGGCGGCGGCGTGGTTACGCGCGACGAGAACTACCCTCTGCTGCACCAAAACAGCCAAATCGTGATGCTCAACCGCAAGCTCGACGAGCTCGCCCACAAGGGCCGCCCCATCACCGCGCGCGACGGCATCGACAAGCTGGCCGAGCAGCGTATGCCGCGCTACCGCGCCTGGGCCGACTACATCATCGACTCACGCGACTGCGCCGCCAACACCGCCCATGCCCTCCTCGACACCCTCCCACCCGCTCTCTAACCAAAACCACCACAAAGGGGGCAGGCACCTTTGTGGTGGTTTTTCAACTGCAAAGGAAGCAACCATGAAAGCACTCGTCATCAACGGCCCCAACCTCAACATGCTCGGCATTCGCGAGCCAGGCATCTACGGCAGCGACAACTACGATCGCTTAGTGCAGATCTGCCAGGAAGCGGGTGCCGCACAGGGCTTCGACGAGGTCGAGGTCTTCCAGTCTAACCACGAGGGCAGCATCGTCGACAAGATCCAGGAGGCTTACGGAAAGGTCGACGGCATCGTCATCAACCCGGCCGCCTACACGCACACAAGCGTGGCCATCCTGGACGCGCTCAAAGCCGTCGCAATCCCGGCTGTGGAGGTCCACATTAGCGCTGTCGAGACCCGCGAGGACTTCCGCCAGGTGAGCTACGCCCGCCTGGCCTGCTTCGCCACCATCACCGGTGAGGGCCTGCAGGGCTACGCACATGCGCTAGAGCTGTTGAGGGAACGACTCGAAAAGTAGTCTCGCGCGCAAATCCATCAACCCCGATTCGCACGCCAGTAATGCCAGTGCCGCCAGCAGCAACCTCGCTACTGGCGGCACTTTATTACTGGCATATAATCGTTGCAGCCACACAACGTCTGGAGACTCGCATGCTAAGCATCCATCTGGGAGATTACCCCGGTTCCATCTACGATACCGAGACCTACTTTAGGAACTCATACTTGGACTCATGGTTCGAAGACCCTATGGCCGCACAGATCATTAAAAGCGTGGACGGATCAGAGCTCATCGGCCCCCACAACATCGTAAGCAAGCAGCTGGGCTCGATCACCCCACTCGAACTGTCCGGCGGCGTTAAGACGCTGCTGCTGGTGCGCAATCTACCAAACATGGTGTTCAATGCATCCACTTGCGGAGATAACTGCGCCCGCTGGCTGCTCAAAATTGGCAAAGAGCAGGATGTGCTGGTGACCCTTTACCACATCATGAAATTTCCCTGGAAGCGTTTTGAGATTCGCATCAATAACGACGGCCGCATCGTCAGGAACATGCAGGAGTTCGTCGGTGCCACCAATGATTTTCTGGATGTTGATGAGTAATGAAAGGATCACACACCGTTGTCGTGGAGCGCGCAAAAGTCAAATACACGCTCACCTTTAAACGCAATATTTCCTTCATCCGCGGCAACAGCGGCACGGGCAAAACGACGCTCATCTCGATGATTCGCGACTACAACGACCGAGGACCGGAAAGCGGCGTTGCACTCAGCTGCGACGTGCCTTGTGAAACGCTTTCCGGCAGACGCTGGGAGCGCGAGCTTTCGATCATCGAAGATTCAATCGTCTTTTTAGATGAGGGCAACGAGTTTATCTACTCAAAGGACTTCGCCAAAACCGTAAACGGCTCGTCCAACTATTTTGTTCTAATATCTCGTCGCGATGCCAACGAGCTCCCCTACAGCGTTGATGAGATCCTGAAGTTAGTCAACACGACGAGTAAAACAATCAATGGCCGCAAGAGCGACAGGCGCTTCTACTCGGTGACCAAGCCGCTATATGACCACACGGCAAGCATGCTGTATCAGGATCTAAATGTTGGATTCGAGGTACCCGACGCCGTAGTTGTCGAGGATAGCAAATCTGGCTATCAATTCTACGACGCTCTTTGCAACCGGCTCGGAATCCCCTGCTATACCGCCACCGGCGTAGCAAATCTAAAGCGGACAATTCACGAATGCCCCGAGCAAAACGTTCTTGCCATTGGAGACGGCGCAGCGTTTGGTCCCTACATCGAAAAGGTGCTCGGACAGCGCGTTTACAAGAACGTTCGCTTGTTCCTCCCGGAATCATTCGAGTGGACACTTCTGCAATCTGGCCTCATTCCCAGTAACGACATTCCAAAAATCCTCAAGGATCCTTCGAGCTATATCGAAAGCCGCGACTACCTAAGCTGGGAACGATTCTTCACCGACGTATTGATCAAGTACTCGGCAGACACTCGCTACGCCTACAGAAAGGCAAAGCTCAATGAGCAGTACCTGAGGCCGCAGGCGATGAATGCAGTTGCAAACGTCTTGCCCGAGTGCCTGAAGGCAGACTAGACAGACTAGATATAGTGGGGAGGGCCAAGTTGGTCCTCCCCGTTTTTGTTACGCCTTCTTGATCACGTACACCAACCCTATGTCGCACCTGCGGCGCACAATCGACGCAAAGAGCCACGATGCTGGCAGCGTCATAAGCAGAGGCATGGTCTGCCAAGGAATAAACCAATCGACCGCGTGGATTGCAAAGATGGCAAGACTGGCCTGTCCGCAGAACACGAGCGCTCGCTCAAAGGACCCCAAAACCGGCACGTCTTTCAACTTCTCCAACGCCATCGAAACCCAGCACACGCAGTAGCTACCGGCAAGAGCGGCAACTGTCGCAACCAAAAACCCATCCACGCGGCGGCTCGAAAGCTCACCCCACTCAGCGCGGCAAGGACAAGCCAAGCAACACCGGCTCCAATAAACAGCAGAGGCTCGCTCACGCTCGGCTCCAGCCCCCTTAGGCGCGCCGTATAACCAATCCACATCAGCAGCACAACAGCAGCTCACGCCACGGCTTCGGCCTAAACGTATACCCGGCAAGAATAAAGAATACCGGCATGTGAAAAAGCCCAGACCACCAAGAGGTCTGGGCTTAATAAACGATGGTGCTCCATGGCGGATTCGAACCGTCGACCTTGGGATTAGAAGTCCCCTGCTCTATCCAACTGAGCTAATGGAGCAAATAACCGCACGCCCAAGCAAGCGCAAGCCTGTCAGGCGCAAGTAATTATAACCTAGTTGAACTGCTCACGGTACGCCTTGCAGACCTCACTGACCGGGCCGTCCATGCGAAGGTCACCCTTCTCAATCCAAACGGCACGCTGGCAGATGCGCTCAACCTGCTCCATGGAGTGCGAAACGAACAGAACCGTCACGTCGCCGCTCTGGATAAAGTGCTGGATGCGGGCCTCGCACTTCTGCTGGAAGAACACATCACCGACGGACAACGTCTCGTCAACGATCAGAATATCGGGCTCGGTAATCGTCGCGATTGCAAAGGCAATACGCGCCACCATGCCCGAGGAGAAGTTCTTGAGCGGCATATCGACAAAGTTCTGCAGCTCAGCGAATTCGATAATGCCGTCAAAGTTGGCGTCGATGAACTCCTTGGTATAGCCAAGCAGGGCGCCGTTCAGATATATGTTCTCACGGGCAGTCAGCTCGGGGTCAAAGCCGGCACCAAGCTCAATCAACGGTGCGATATTGCCGTGCACCTTAACGCTGCCCTCGCTAGGCTCAAGCACGCCAGCGATAATCTTGAGCATCGTAGACTTGCCGGAGCCATTGGTGCCGACCAGGCCCACGACCTCGCCACGATGAATATCAAACGAGATATGCTTGAGCGCCCTAAACTCCTCAAAGAACAACTCGTGTTTGGCAAGCTTGATGAAGTACTCCTTGAGGTTGGTCAGCGACTCGGACGCCATGTTAAAGATCATGGTGACGTCGTCGACCTCGACAGCCAGAGGCTGCTCGCTGTAATCAACAACAGATTCAGTCATCACAGCACTCCTTAGATGTAGAGGATGAACTTGCGCTCGGACTTATGGAACACGGTGTAGCCAATAACAAGCGCAAGAACCGCCCAAGCGACGCACATACCAAACGTCATAAGCGAGGGCGTAGTCTGGAACAGGAAGATATCGCGCATAAACTGCAGGTAGTTATACATGGGATTCGCATAGACCAGAATGCGCACGAGATGCGGCATTTGCGCAACGAAGTCGGTCGTCCAGAAGATGGGCGTAATGTAGGTCCAAGCCGTAATGACGACGCTCCACAGATGCATGACATCGCGGAAGAAAACCGTGAGGGCGGAGAGCATCATGCCCAGGCCCATGCAGAAGCACATAAGCAGCAGTAGGCAGACAGGCAGCAGAATAAGGTGCCAAGAAGGCATAACACGGAACCACAGCATAACAATAGCTACGGCGACCAGCGAAAAGGCAAAGTTAACCAGCGAGAAGAGCACCTTCTGCACCGGGAAGACCCAGCGGTGCACCTTAACCTTCTTGAGCAGCGGGGCAGCACCCACGATCGACGTCAGAGCCTGGTTCGTAGACTCGGACATGACGGCAAAGGTGACGTTACCCACGATCAAATACAGCGGGTACATCTCGGGCGTAATCGAGCCATTGCGGCCCTGGGCAAAAATCGTCGAGAACACGATGGCCATGACAATCATCATCAGCAACGGATTGAGCACCGACCATGCGACGCCCAGAACGCTACGGCGATACTTGATCTTAAAATCCTTGGTAACCAGCTGACGAAGGATAAACGCGTCCTTCTCAAATTCGTTCTTAGCAAACGTCGCAGGCAGACTGCGAGTTTCTTGTTGCTTTGTCTGATCCGACACGGATGCAACTCCTTTACTCGTAATCGTTGACAAACGAACAGTATAGACCCGACGGCCATGCAAACGATTCGCGCAACAAAACTGGAGAACTAACCCACATCTTAGGATGACAAGCCCAAACGGCTATACTTGCAAGGATTGAATGTATAAGGAGCATTGAGTGAATTCTGAATCCATCGCCGTCATCATCCCCTGCTACAACGAAGCGCTCACGATTGGTAAGGTCATCGACGACTTTCACCGCGAGCTTCCACAAGCGACGGTCTATGTCTATGACAACAACTCGTCGGACGATACCTCACGCATCGCCACCGAACACGGCGCCACGGTCCGCTTTGAGCCCCGTCAGGGAAAGGGCAACGTCTGCCGCCAGATGTTTCGCGATATCGACGCCGATTGCTACCTGATGGTCGACGGAGACGACACCTACCCCGCCGAGGCGGCCAAAGCCCTCTGCGAGCCCATCCTCAACGGCACGGCCGACATGACCGTAGGCGATCGCCTTTCCAACGGCACCTATGCCGAGGAGAACAAGCGTGCCTTCCACGGCTTTGGCAACAATCTGGTCCGTGCCATGATCAAGTGGATCTATGGCTACAGCTTCGATGATGTCATGACCGGCTACCGTGCCATGAGCCGCCCGTTCGTTAAAACCTTCCCTGTGCTTTCCGAGGGCTTCCAGATCGAAACCGAGCTCTCGATCCACGCCGTCGACCACCGCTGGCGCATCAAGGATGTGCCCATCGAGTACCGCGACCGTCCGGAAGGTTCCGAGTCCAAGCTCAATACCGTAAGCGACGGCATTAAAGTCGTTGCGATGATTGGCACGCTGTTCAAGGACTACCGCCCTCTGAAGTTCTTCAGCCTCGTCGCGCTTCTGTTTGCGGTGATCGGCCTCGCCTTGGGCACGCCCATCGTTGTCGAGTATTTCCAGACCGGCCTCGTTCCGCGCTTCCCCACCGCCATGCTCGCCGCGTCGTTTATGTTCCTGTGCGGTCTGAGCCTTGCGACCGGCTTCATCCTCGATTCCGTGGCAAAGGTCGAAAAAAAGCAGTGGGAGGTCAACGTGTACAGCAAATACGCCTACGATGACCAGCCCGGCAGGTCCGCCACCACGCCAAGCGAGAGGTAGATCTTCCGCAAAATACTATTGGCACCACTGCGCAGATAGCCACCAACAAGAAAAGCCGCCGTTAAAGAACGGCGGCTTTTACTCTCGAAAAGTTAATAGCGGCTAGAGCGTCTTGATGTACTCCCCCAGCTCTTCCTCCCAGTCGGGCATGTGGAAGCCGGCAGCCTCGAGCTTGGACAGGTCGAGCGCGGAGTGGACCGGGCGCGGGGCGACGGGGCCCTCGGCGCTCGCGTAGTAGTCGGCGGTCGATACCGGCACGACCCTGTCCCCGTTGCCGTTGGCGGCCTCGAAGACGGCGCGGGCGATATCGGCCCAGGACTTGACGGTGCCGGAGCCGGTGCAGTCGTAGGTGCCGTAGGGGGCGTGCGTCCCCAGCACGTGGAAGATGGCCTCGGCCATGTCGCGCGTGAAGGTCAGGCGGCCCAGCTGGTCGTCAACGACCGTGACCTGCTCGAGCCCGTCCTCGGGGTCGGCGACGCGGTCGGACAGGCCCTTCATCGTCTTGACGAAGTTGCGGCCCTCGCCGATGACCCAGCTGGAGCGCATGATGTAGTGGCGCGGGCACCCGGCCACGGCGATGTCGCCGGCGGCCTTGGTCTGGCCGTAGACGGACAGCGGGCTGAGGGGCTCGTCCTCGTCGTGGACCTCGGCCGTGCCGTCGAAGACGTAGTCGCTGGACACGTGGACGAGGGTGATCCCGTGATCAGAGCATGTGCGGGCGAGGAGGGCGGGGCCGGTGGCGTTGGCCTTCCAGGCGGTCACGCGGCCCTCGGGGGCCTCCGCTTTATCGACCGCCGTGTAGGCACCGCAGTTGATCACGGTGCCGTAGAGCGACCAGTCGTACTGCGCGTAGGCGTCCGGGTCGGACATGTCGAAGGTGTCGATGTCGCAGAAGTCGAAGTCCTTGGCGACGCCGCGCTCCTCGGCGAGCGCGCGCACCGCATGGCCCAGCTGGCCGTTGCAGCCGGTGACGAGGGTGCGCTTCGGCGCCATGGGGACGACGTCCCTCAGCATCGGGTGGTTGAGGTCGGCCTCGGAGACGGTGGCCTCGTCGAGCGGGATCGGCCACTCGATGGCGAGCTCGGGGTCGGCGAGGTTCACGAAGGTGTAGGTCCTCTTCAGCTCGAGCGACCAGTGGGCGTCCACCAGGTAGGTGTAGGCGGTGCCGTCCTCCAGGGCCTGGAAGGAGTTGCCCACGCCGCGCGGGACGTAGATGGCCTTGCTGGGATCCAAAACGGTCGTGAACACCTTGCCGAAGGTCTCGCTGCCCTCGCGCAGGTCCACCCAGGCGCCGAAGACGGAACCGCGGGCCACGGAGATGAACTTGTCCCAGGGCTCCGCGTGGATGCCGCGGGTGACGCCGCGGCTGTCGTTGTAGGAGACGTTGTTCTGGACGACCCTGAGGTCCGGGATGCCCAGGGCGGTCATCTTGGCGCGCTGCCAGTTCTCCTTGAACCAGCCGCGCGAGTCGCCGTGGACGGCGAGGTCGACGACCTTGAGGCCCTCGATGCCGGTCTCGGCGACGGAGAGGTCCTTCTCGAATGCAATGTCTGCCATGTGGGAAAAGCTCCTATCGAAGAGGTTGTATAACCGGGGGCGCCCGCGCGGGGACGCAGGATCATCCCCATGCCCTGCATCCCCGCGCGGGCGCCCCGCGGTGCGGTTCGCCGGAATGCAGTCTTACTGGCCCTGCGCGCGGTAGCGGGCCTCGGTGGCCTCCTTGGCGGGGCGCCACCAGGACTCGTTGGCGACGTACCAGTCGATGGTCTGCTTCAGGCCCCCGGCGAAGTCGGTGTGCGCCGGCCTCCAGCCCAGCTCGCGCTGGAGCTTGGTGGAGTCGATGGCGTAGCGGCGGTCGTGGCCGGGGCGGTCGGCGACCCAGTCGAAGTCCTCGGGGTCCTTTCCCATGGCCTCGAGGATCATGCGCAGCACGGTGATGTTGTTCCTCTCCCCGTCGGCTCCGATGAGGTAGGTCTCCCCCATGCGCCCCTTCGTGAGGATGTCCCAGACGGCGCTGGAGTGGTCCTCGGTGTGGATCCAGTCGCGGACGTTCTCGCCCTTCCCGTAGAGCTTGGGGCGGACGCCGTCGACGATGTTCGTGATCTGCCTGGGGATGAACTTCTCCACGTGCTGGTAGGGGCCGTAGTTGTTGGAGCAGTTGGAGATCGTGGTGTGCAGGCCGTAGGTGCGGGTCCATGCGCGCACGAGCATGTCGGAACTCGCCTTGGTGGAGCTATAGGGGCTCGAGGGCTTATACGGCGTCTCCTCGGTGAACTTGGCGGGGTCGTCGAGCGCCAGGTCGCCGTAGACCTCGTCGGTGGAGACGTGGTGGTAGCGGACGCCATATTTGCGGACGGCCTCCAGCAGGCGGAAGGTGCCCTCCACGTTGGTGCGCAAGAACGGCTCCGGGTCGGCGATGGAGTTGTCGTTGTGGCTCTCTGCGGCGTAGTGCACGATCGCGTCGTGGCCGGGGACGATCCTATCGAGCAGCTCCGCGTCGCAGATGTCACCGACGACGAGCTCGACCCTGTCCTCGGGCAGCCCCGCGATGTTCTCGGGGTTGCCGGCGTAGGTCAGCTTGTCCAGGACGGTCACGTGGACGCCCGGGTGGTTCTTCACCACGTAGTGCACGAAGTTGCTGCCGATGAAGCCGCAACCGCCCGTGACGATGATGTTCTTAGGTTCAAAAATCTCAGACATGAAAATCCAATCTGAAGCAAGTACAGCTTCTTTAGTATGCCGCAGGAAGTGACGCCGCGACACTATTCAACAAAACTATCGGACATTTCGGCATGCGATAAGAGCCATGACCTTCGCAGAATTACTTCCCCTACAAAACGCCTCCGGAATGCAGTCTTTGTCGTACCGGAAGACCGAATTCCCAGTTTTATCGCGTAAGTACTTATAGAAGAAGTCTTCCCAGCTTTTAAACTTCTCACTGTTTACAAAGGCTTCTGGGGTTTCCAAAACCGCCTTAACATCTAACCCTGAAATTACGCCAGAGCTCAGCAGAAGCCACTCGAATGACTCGGGAAGACAAACCGTAACAGTATCGCGATGAATGTCTTGCAGCTTAAGGACGCGGTCCGCATAGCACCCAAATACCGCTCCGTCCGCGACAACAAACACGCGATCGTCGAAATGCTGATCCAACCAGCCCAAAATCGCGCTGTTCGTCATGGCCGAAGCACAGGTAAGCTCACTATCAGCGAAATGCCGTTCAAAGAACTGGAAACCAGACTTACTGTCCTCGCATAGAAGGATAGAAAAGTCCTGTTTTGGCGCCGATCGGGAAATAGCATAACGATGATTTCCGCGATCTTGATAAACAGGGACGAAGGAATGGTATTTTCCGCTCGTCTTAATCTTGTAAATCTCATCCACGCTATACGGAAGATTGGGGAAATCAGCCCTTGAGATCAGCACGAAATAATTCGAGGAATACAACACATGATGGGCAAACTCATCAGAATGGATCTCTTTTAAGCCCTCATCGACAAATACAATCGAGTCATGAACGGACGAAAGCTGGTTTCGCCAATCATAATCGGTCAGGGCGACACAGGGACAATCGCATTGCAAGGAGACACCCGACTGCTCGCCCGTTCGCATGTAGTCTGCGACCATGTCAAACAGTGTCGTCTTACCCGTGCCACTATCGCCACGCACAATAGTGATGTTCCGCTTGATGGTAAATGTGTACTTAGTTCCCCTGCGGCGGGAAATCTTAACGAGATGCGAACCGTTCATAAGCAGTACCTACAGATACGGAATCGACTCGTGAATCAATTCGGCCATGTTGTAAACGATTCGGCCGCTATTCACGACTTTAATTTTAAAATCCTCGCGACCAAAGTCCATCACATGATAGAGATTCACAACGAGCTTGCGGTCTTTCGCCATGTCAAGAATCCACTTGGCACAGTTGTCACCACAGGTAGAGGCGTTAAAAATATGCTTACGATCAAATCTCATAAGCAGCAGCGTTTTCACGCCACCAGAAAGCTGGAGTGGGGAGATGGATCCAAGCACGGGGCTTTCGATGACGTTTTCGGAGACAACATCCGATCGATCGACATCTTTAATTATCGAGACTGCATAGGGATCCGTAATCCAAGTAGACCGGTAAGAGTTTTTGAAATATGTCGCTGTGTTGTAAATCGCTTCTGGCATATCGCCAAAGTAGACGCTTAACACATCCACTCCCAATCATATTATCTTTATGGTCAACGTAATCATAACGAAAGGGGCCACCAGATAAACGGTGACCCCTAAAAGAAAACAAGCTGGCGCTAGTACTCGCGCGGGCTGTTGACGATCTCGCCGGCGGCGACCTTCTTCAGGTGCTGCCCGTAGACCGACTTGCCGTAGGCCTTGGCGGCTTCCTCCAGCTCGGCGGTCGTGATCCAGCCGTTCTCCCAGGCGATCTCCTCGGGCACGGACACGGGCAGGTCCTGGGAGTGCTCCACGGCGCGGACGAACTCCGCCGCCTCGTGCAGGCTCTCCATGGTGCCGGTGTCCAGCCACGCGTAGCCGCGGCCGAGGGTGACCACGGACAGCGTCCCCTCCTCCAGGTACATCTGGTTGAGCGTGGTGATCTCGAGCTCGCCGCGGGCCGACGGCTCCACCCTATGCGCCTTGGCGGCCACGTCGCCCGGGTAGAAGTACAGGCCGGTGACGGCGTAGGAGCTCTTGGGGCGCTCGGGCTTCTCCTCGATGGAGACGGCCCTCCCCTCGCGGTCGAACTCCACGACGCCGAAGCGCTCGGGGTCGTCCACGTGGTAGCCGAAGACCGTGGCGCGGCCCGACTCGGCGTTCTGGACGGCGCGCGTCAGGTGGCGGGACAGGCCGTTGCCGTAGAAGATGTTGTCGCCCAGCACCAGGGCGCACGGCTCTCCGCCGATGAAGTCCTCGCCGATGGTGAAGGCCTGCGCCAGGCCGTCCGGCGAGGGCTGCTCCGCGTAGGAGAGGTTCACGCCGTAGCGCGAGCCGTCGCCGAGCAGGCGCTCGAAGTTGGGCAGGTCGGTCGGGGTGGAGATGACCAGGATGTCCCGGATGCCCGCCAGCATGAGGGTGGACAGCGGGTAGTAGATCATGGGCTTGTCGTAGACCGGCAGCAGCTGCTTGGAGGTCACGAGCGTGAGCGGGTACAGGCGCGTGCCGGACCCGCCGGCGAGGATGATGCCTTTCATAACATAACTCCTTAAAAAATAAAGCAGCCAGACATTGCATGCTTGCGGCAACGTTAACTTAAAGGTCTACGTTGCCGCAAGTATGCATCCATCACATTAAAACTATAGTATCAGTCATATAGGCGAACGACTCTATCCGT
The DNA here is from genome assembly GCA_938005465.1 of uncultured Collinsella sp. Lineage (GTDB taxonomy): Bacteria > Actinomycetota > Coriobacteriia > Coriobacteriales > Coriobacteriaceae > Collinsella. The sequence continues at coordinate 18,218 of CALLNU010000006.1, read as the reverse complement.
CAGTTTTGACCAGTCCCTCTCCTCCGCAGTCTTCAATCCCCCGTCATACAGCGTCTTACGAAGACCGTGATCATTAACGATGCGATTAATGCAGCTCACCGCAGCATCAATATCTCCCCGGTCATAAAGCAAGCAATTCAATCCGTCGCGAAGGAACTCTGCATTACCTCCATTGGGAACAGCAACAACAAAGCCGCCGGTCGCCATCATCTCCAGCGGGGGATATGAAAAACTTTCGAGAATGCTTGTCTTCAATAAAATATGACACTGGTTATAGATGTCTGATATTTGATCATGCGGTACTCTACCGAGGAAATTATCAATACGGTACCAAGGCTTCTTTTTACCAGTGTAGTTCATGTACCAAATCTCATATCTTTCAGAGTCAAGCCTTTCCACTACCCTGAAAGCTTCATCAACATTTTTATAATCAGAACCGCAATCCCCCTCAATTAGAATCCTAATTTTGGGCAAAGAAAAATCGCGCACAGAATGAGGGAACGCAGCAAGGTCAAGTCCGTTTGGCACAGACTTACAATCCTGACCGAACCTGTCCTGAAGCCATTCCTCACACCAAGGCGAAATTGTCAAATAGTCAATATCATTATTCAAATACGTGGCATTTGCTTGAAGGCGCAGTCTATCTCCTGGAAGATAAAAATCGGTCTCCAGATTCTGGACCAAGTACTTTTTCTTACCAATACGTGGATAGCGCCTAACAAAATCAAGAGTGTCCCAAAGGGTTGCAACTGCGGTATCAATTGCACCCGACAAAGGACATTTATCGAGCTTACCGCTAGGAACGACACGATTAAGAACAGGAATACGATGTCCGGAAACTTCAAGCCACTTTGTTGAATCATCAGTATTAAGCAACAATACATCAACGCCAGCGTCTTGAAGAATGCACAGATGCCTAAGGGCGACTAAGACACCACCGCTAGTATTCACGCTCGGCATGACCATTGCGAGATTGGGAGATTGTTCTTTTACAATAATATCTCGGATTGCTTTAGCAGCCGAAACAGTAGTGCAGTGCTCATGGCAGTATAAATATGCAGATTCGCCGACGCTCTTCCTAAGATCAGAATCTAATATCAGACGATTGAGGACAGCACACCAGTCCTCAACACCATCGCAGAGAAATCCAGTAACGCCATCCTGAATCATCTTCTTAAAGGCGCCAACATTGCTAGCAACCGTAGGAACCTTAACAAGCGATGATTCAATCCATTTATTCTCGGATTTAGCTCGATTGAATAGAGTGTTCTCCAAAGGAGCGATATTGATATCACAGGAAGCAATATAATTTGGAAGCCGACGCCAATCGCAAAATGGGAACGTGACAATACGTTCGGAAAATGGCATCAAGTCATCAGGAACATCGAGTTCCCCGCCCACCATCAGGGTGACGTTGTGATGAGTCTCCATTACCTTAGATAATGCTGGGAGCACTAAATTGAAATCTGCATTATGGGTAATGCTTCCGCTAAAATAGCCGATTCTGATTTCCTGAGTTTTCTGTTTTTCATCCCTACGCTCAACCGCTCGCTTGTAGGGAACCCTATCCTCAGGCAAGACGCTTGAGCTTTGCAAGCTGGGGAGTACATCTCGACGATAGATAGCAATATTCGAATAATCAATCATCGATTCAGATGCTACATTTCTATTTATATAAACCCTGGGAACATATTTTTTTAGTTCTTCCGCCATCCCCTCAGTAGTAGTGATAGCGCAATCGCAAAGCTTCAGTGTTTCACCCATTCGCTTGACGCCATCGTCATAGCAAGACTTATCATGAGCAGTCATTGCATTAACGAACGGAATAGAATCGGTATAAGCAGTGTCGATAACCAAATCGTCAATGTCATAAATAACGCGCTTATTGAGTTTTTTTGCCTGCCTAATTAAAGATTCAACTTCATCACTTAGGGGACAACGGAAAATAATAAAAGTACGCGCATGCCTAAGAATATCCTTTTCCATCTCCCAGGCATTAACCTTTTGGACCGTTAAGCCGGCAGCCTCAAGTTCCTCAATCTGATGATCGACACGGTACCTAATAGGATGCGGAACGGAATAATCACATCCATTAATAAAAATAACATCAAAAAAAGAATTGTCTTGGCGAGAGCTGAAATCAAATCGAGGCCTATGCATTGAGAGTACATGGGAGACCTTCTTGGGGACGTTATAAAATCCCTCTTCTTTAACGGTGTAACCAATGCCCTCAAGAAGGTTCAACATGAAACACTAACTCCTAAAACGCAGAAAGAATTGAAATAAAGTCCACTAATAGAATAGTACTCATTATTAATGAAGAACCAAGCAAGACATGTCCTTCAGAACTTGATTTTATCGGTCGCAAGATATTCAACAGAACCGGAAGGACCAGTGGGAATAAATATCGTCCTTGGACCCCCATGATAATATCTTCACGCTTATCAACAGTAAGAGTCCAGTTCCTCATCGTCATAACAATCAGGAAGAAATTGACGAATACAACAGCAATCATTACAAAGCAATCCGTACTGCAGAATAATTTTTTATTATTCTCATCGTTATAAAACAGAACAACAGACTGGAGAATGATGTAAAGCCAAAAACAAAATGGCCAAACATTAATCGAAAGAGCGCCAAGATTGTAACCTGCATAGGATTGAAACCAGAATGGCCCCATCTCCCAAATAGACTTAATAAAAACCTTTGCGCAATGCAGCGGCGCTCGCATCAAATCAAATGAATCTGGCATGAAACTTCCATGATAAAGAAAAACGAACGCGCAGCTCGCAACAAAAGCTATCGCAAAGAAGGAAGAGACGAACTTTTTATAGCTGTCTGTTCCTTTAAGTTTTTTCCAGTGAATAAGGTTCAAGAGTACCAACGGGAAAAACATTATCTTTGAAAGAAGCAGTAAAACGGATAGCAGTATTAACGCCAGCAGAGATCGATATGAATACAACGAGTCCGCATAAATCTTAACGACTACAGCAACGTACAAAATGGCAACAATGTTTGCGACAGAATCAGCCGAAACAGACGCTTCCTGCTGCAATAAAATGGGATTTAGTAAAAAAATCAAAACAGCATTTTTACCAACTGGCATCAGCTTGATTACCCAATAAGCCGCGAAACAATATGCTAATCCAGCGCACACGCGCGAAACTGAAAGGGCCACAAAGGCATTAAAACCCGATTGCTGCGCAAATCCTAGAATTACTCCTGGAATTAAATAAAGATGAGGGTAATAGCTCCCCAAATACGTATGGCACACAAAAACGCTAGACCAATCGGTAGGCTGAGTCATTGCATTAAAATAATCTGCGTACGATGAAGGAAACTGACCCAATTGGAAGCAAGAGACAACATCAAAGCCATTGCCGTTACGAGACAATAAAGCGGCCGCCTGCCAAATATGAGAAGCCTCGTCTGGAACATTAGCGGGCAGCATGAAAAGGCCAAAAGCAGTTACAGCGGGCACACCAATCACTACAAAGCAAATTGCGGGATTGTGCTGCTCTTTAATTAATAATAGGACACCAACGAACAAGCAGGCAATTAAGGGCAGAGCCGAGAGCCATAGCCCAGGCAATCCGATAGCGCTGGCTTTAAAGGCGCAATAGTAGAAAAATCCCAAGCAAAGAGAAAATACAGCTATAAACGGGTAAACGAAAAAAGTCAGAGCTTTTCGATAACTATCAGATAGTTTCAGATGACCAGTAAAGGTATCTAGATTCATAACTCTACAACTCCGTCTCGATAAATGTTCAACTTACGCCGGCATTGTTGCAGCGTCATAAAGAATTGCTTCTCATGCTAAGCGAATACAGGCTACAGACTATTGGAGCAAACCACTTGGGCCAGAATTTTTGAAGCATCGTTTCATCCTCCGACCTCCTTGTATCATCTTTAATCAACGCCGTGGTCTCAGAGCCTTCATGAATTCGATGAAACATTAAAACCTCGGGAGAATAAACGAAAGATCCGTCGATTTTCGAGAATCTTTCCCATGCCTCCCAGTCCAAGTCACATTTCATGTCTGTCATAAATAACGGTGTCTGTAAGATGCTTAGATTAAATGTCACAGAAGGACAGCAGATGGCGGAACCGAACCTCAGGATATCCCTTTTATCCTTAACCGATGAAAGAGCGCCGTGGCGAGCAAACTTACGAAGTAAAATTCTCTTTATTTTCAGAATAAGGAGGTTTTCTTCATATATGCCATTTCTTATCTCACCATAATTAGAAAAGAAGATTAAAGGTTGATCCGCTTCTTTCATAGCCCGCAGCATAGTTTCCGTATAACTAGAGCTATAGATATCATCCTGATGTGCTATAGTCACAAGCTTTGTATTTGAATTCGCAATAGCACAATTCCAGTCATGAGATATGCTAGGCGACCCCTCGTTAACAATTACCGGAATCGAATAATTAGACGCTATACGATCAATATAGGAATTAGGAGTTGACGTCGATATAAGGATATTACTACGGGTGCTTTGGTTCACTAAAGAATCTAAACAGTCAGACAAGTACGGAGACTCGCCGTATGCGCACAATACAAATGTATGATCTTTTGCCAAGCACATGGCATTACTCCCTATTTTTTGATTCAAGCTCTTTTTCAAGCAATGCAATTCGTTGAGTTAAGTTAGCAATTGCAGAAGATTGTTTACTTGACAGACATGCCATAGAAAGAACAATGCATATCAAAAATAAAAACCCTAAGACAAAAACAAAATTGGCTGGAGTCTGAAAACCAAATAAACTTGAAATGAAGTAAAGAGGTTGCGGAAAGAGGCCGCATACCAACAAAACCAATGCAAGAACAATCCAAAGAAGTGAATACTTGAGCTGAAGGCTATCCTTCAATACAAGACGCAGCACAAAACAAAGCAAAACTAAACAAGCAGTAATGACACCAAACTGTAAGGAAATATGCATAACAACCCATCCTAATTCGAGAATGAAGAGATGATAATCGCCAAAGTAACCTTTATCATGTAATAAATGCTACTAAAACCAGAAATTGACGACTTTCCCCCCTGTCGTTCTTTCATTACGACAGGCACTTCTGTAACGCGAAGGCCCTTAACCATAGCCGCAACAGCGGAATCCGGCTCTGGATAGTCTACGGGATATTTTTTACAGAATAGATCTATGGCCTTAGATCCACATGCGCGAAAACCAGAAGTGGGGTCGCTAACACGAACGTGAGTTGTAAGATGAATTACCGCAGAGAGCCATCTAATTCCAAGACGCCTCAAGAAGGTTGACTTGAAGCCTTCAGATTCCTCAAGAAATCGCGATCCGATAACTAAATCAGACCCATTATTTATTTCATCAAGCAAGCATGATATGTAATGGGCGTCATGCTGCCCATCACCATCAACTTGAATGTCTACATCATAGCCAAAGCGCTTGGCGTATTTGTGTCCGGCTTGAACCGCACCTCCAATGCCAAGATTCTGCGGTAAATCCAGGACATTAACCCCCGCATCGCGACAAACACGCAAAGTGTCATCAGTGGAGCCGTCGTTGATAACTACATAATCGTATCCAGCTTCCTCCACAGAAGAAACCGTATCTAAAATGTTCGCCTCTTCATTAAAAGCTGGGATGATAACCAGCGCTCTTAATTCATGCATCATTTGAATCCTCAGTACAAAATATCACTCAAACAGCCCAAGTCGAACTGAAAAACCCTATCAAAACAAGGAGCACGAATTACAGTTCGGATGTGACAGATTGCTTCGCCTTCCGATTTAATAGATTAATTATACAAAGGAAAGAAAATAATAATCCAAAACCGTATGCCACCAAGATAATGATATTGATGATATTTGCATCAGAAGCAAATACCGGATTCACAAAACAATAACGAGAAAGAAACACGGCCAACGCTAACGAAGCGGCACCAGAAATCGTGCCAATAATCGGTTTCCCAAATGCAATAAAAACATCAATAGTGAAAAAGTTCAAACCAGTGAATGCGGTAGCAACGAGTGCCAGCGGAAGATAATCTGAGTGAAGACCAACTTCTTTGCCATAAATAGCAGTAAGCACAGGTTCGCCTATAAAAGCACTAGCAATGGCACACATCGCCGTCAAAACGAATACGGAAGCGAGCATTTTAATAAATACTAAGCGTAATCGGTGAGTTTCGTTTTCTCGCCACATTGCCGAAATAGGTCCAAGCAGGGGGGCATATAGATAAGATACGAGAGCCTGAATTACGGCAGTCGGAGTGGCAACGGCGGCATAAAAACCCAACGCCTCATTTCCATAGGAAAGACCATAGAACTGTCTTGTTACGCTAACAACAGCCGTGCACGCAAGAGATGCAACAAACCCGGGAAAACAGATACGTGACAATTTGATAAGGGAAGTAAAATCAAAATCAGGCATAACGGCAGAAAACCGTTTTGTCATTCTAAAATCATATATAAGCACAACAGCTATGGTAACAATAGCCATTGAAGCAACGGCTATTACCAAGTTATCAAATAGCAACAAGCACAACGAAAAAGAGACTAGAACTCCTACGCCACGAATTATTTGAGAAATAGCCGCAATGTCCAATCTGTTGTTTACCTGATCCACACCGTGAAGAACATCGACAAATGAATCGCCAGCTTTAAATAGGCAATAAACAGCAACAACTGCCCAATCGCTGAATGCAACAGAGACTAAACAATAGAAGAAGCAAATTACACAGGCAAATATTGTTGCAACGATTCTATGAGCGATAAAATTCCCAGTCGTAAAATCAGAATAGCTCTCAGAAACCTGAACGGGGCGCGCTCTAAGCAAAACAATGGTCGCAAAAATATTACCAACAGACATAGCCACAGCAAGGCTACCAGACATGCTAATGTCGGAACCAAGTGTCACCACAAGAACAGTAATCAGCCAGTTGCAAATCAAATACGCCATCGAGCCGACGCTGTTCCAAACAAGACTCTGCTCAACAGAGAGTTCTTTCGTTTTTCTATTAGACACAATCACTCCAGCAGTGGATCATCAGGCCTTGTTGAATAAAAACAAAACGCGAAGAAGTAAATCAGAAATCAAAGTAGGTCGCAGACGCTTTGGGAAAAATGCTTTCCTAAGTCTTGAAATAATCCCATCATCATTGGTGAAAATATCAAGCTCATGTTTCTGCTCAAAACTAAGCTCATCATAAAATACCGCAGAAAAATGGCTTAACTTTTGACTCTCATCTTTCGATCTATCACCAAATAGCTCGTCCTTAAAATAAGTCTTTAAAAGATCAAAATAACGATTATCTCCAGAAGTGACCGCAGAGGAATGACGAACATGAGAAGCCGTACAGACGGAATCAAACAATACCTTTCCAAATGCCGAAGCACACCGAATCAGCCATCGATCATGCATTTCATTCCCTGGATCCACCTCAAGAATAAAGGCCCTGCAAGCAAGGCGATTAAATACTATCGTGAAGCCTAGTCCAGGAGTATAAAACAAGGTGTTATGAAAAGAGAGGTGCTTGTCCTGCGGAGCCGATTCGCGTATCGTCTCACCATCTTCGCTTACATATGAGAAGGAAGAGAAATAGACAGTAGGCACCTTGTCTCCACTGTTTTCAATTGCCTTGACTGCCCGCTCGATTTTATCGGCCTTCCAAATATCATCCTGATCGGCAAATGCATAGAAGTCATATTCGGGAACCCGCTTGATAATTTCATAAAAACTATTTGGGCACCCAAGATTACCGATTGAGTCTTGAATTAAATGAATACTCGAGTATGACTGACAGTACCATTGTGCAATTTCAACAGTGTCATCCGCTGAACCGTCATCACGAATATAAACGGAGCAATTAGGCCAAGTCTGCTTCAAGATACTATCAAGCTGTTTGGCCAAATACTTGCCGCCATTATATGTGGGCAAAACAATGCAAACGGACTTGTCTTTAGTTTTATACATAATCCTATTTGTTTCTTTGCGAGGCACGATACTTAAGAAATGCAGGGATCAACCCGCTGATTACTTTATAGCGTAGCTGAGGAAATGGCCTGGTTAGGAAATTAAACGCCCGCCAGGCAAGAAAATAAGCGCCCCAACCATCTTCATCTTCTGCGTCCTTCCAGAACGTTTCTGACAAATAATAGTGATACTCATTATTGAAACGATGAGTATTCCCCCGCCGCCATGGCCTCTCTTCGCCGAGATAATGGACGATGACGGGCTTCGATCTGGCAGTCATAAAACTGTCTTCATCCGAAAATCCCGGCATTAACGAGTTTAAAAATGAAAACGGATAGTAGTCAAAAATATTGGAGTAATTGAACGCAGGGGATAAACTGCAAATCCTATCTTTAAGTACTGCATTTAGAGCATCTTGATCATTCGCAAACAAGCGTCCCGAGCGGCGCTCGAAATAATCCAATAATTCATCTTCGCAACAAGTTGATCTCCATTGCTTTAAATCAACAAGCAGCACGCCAGCATTATGGTACAGGTAGCCATTTAGGTCTAAATCATTAAGTCGAGATGGACCAACCGTTGGCTCGGGAACCATTCCAACTACGCACCCCTTTAGATCTTGATTCCAAAGAAGGGCAATATCCCCAAGAACAATCGTATCGCCATCAAGATAAATAACTCTTTCGATCTCATTAGGTAAAAAATGTGCCATCAAAAGCCTAGCGAGAACTATTTCATTCCATCCCGATGTATCAAAATCAAACCCGAGAGCCTCTTTGAAGTTCGAAATATCATAAAACATAAGCTGTTGATTGTATTCGGTCGTCAGCTCCTGGAGCAAATGTTGGTTACGCTTTGTAATGCCATTAGAGAAAACATGAAATGTAATGTCATGAATGCCGGAATGATTGGAAGCAACCGAGCAAATATTGGCAGCCAACTGTGGGACAAAATTGTTATCGACCGTATAAAGCAAATTCATGATTACTAACTTCACCTTAATTCATTCAATAGAAGTAATGTTGAAAACTCAACGAAAGAGGCTAAATAGATACTTATACAAATATCAAATATTAGCACGGTTTACCTCTTTCAATTAACTAACAAAGGAGTGAACCGAAGAGGTGTCATACTCCTTCGGTTCACTCCCTACCCCCATTAACGATGCTTTATAAAGGTAAATTGTTTCTATAGTTAGCTTTTCTCAACCAGCCTAACCTCAAGCGCTTCCAAATGAAGAGCCTCACCAGTTGTACCGGCGCACTCGCCTGACTTAACACAATCAAGCCAACCCTTGTTTTGCACATGCGCCCTATAGACAACGTCATAATGCTTGGCAAGATCTCCCGTAAGCTTAATTTCTACAGCCTCAATAGCAAGAGACTTTCCAGTGGTGCCGGCCAGTTTGCCGTTCTTGACCCACTTTTGCCAGCCGATATTCTGAACGTGAGCTCGATACTCGATGCCGCCAGAATACCCAAGATCAAGCTTGCTAATCGTCAACGCCTCAACAGCAAGATTTCGACCAGTTGTGCCCGCCGTCATGCCCTCATAAACAGGCTGCTGCCAACCAAGGTTGGAAACATGGGTCTTAATCGAAAACGTTCTCTGAATAGAGGGCTGACTCGTATCCCCTGGAGCAGGCAAACCCTTTTCAACCAAAACGACCTGATATGCCTCGAGCCTCAAGCCAAACCCAGTCGTTCCGGCAACCTGATCATTGCAGGCCCAGCCAAGCCAGCCCTTATCCTGAACATGAGCGCGATAGTATACGTCATAACGATTGGCCATCTCATCAGTAAGTCGAATTTGAATAGCCTGAACAGACTTGCTCTGACCCGTAGTACCGGAGACTTCTCCCTCTTTCACATAGTCTTGCCAACCGTAATCGGAAACATGTGTCCTGTACTCCAAGCTGCCGTCGTAGGGAACATTCTGCAGGTTGAGAGTAATAGCCTCGACAGCCTTGGACTGACCAACGGTACCAGAAACATTTCCGCCCTTGGAAGCCGACTGCCAACCGTCATTCGCAACATGCGAAGTTGCCAAAACATCTAGCGAGCCTCGTGACACCTTGACGACATCGTAGCCAGACTCACTCTTCTTGTAATAAGTCAGAGCGCCGCTGTTGTGCGAATAGATAGCAAAGTCGTAATTTGCCGAAGCAAGTATGGCATCCGAAAACTCCACGAGATAACAGGAGTCACCTTGCTTGCAAAGGGACCTGATAGCCTCGTCTGAGTCCTCAGTAATAGGCGAAGCAAACCAATCCATAACCGAATAATCGATAGCAGCGCCGGGCTTCAACGCCTCGGACTTCGTAGAATTCCAAAGTCCACCAGCGGCATCGGCGCTAGCCGAGTTGTATGTACTAGACCCGTAGCCCGACAGCCCAATCTCCGGATTGAAGAAAAGGATGAGCTCTGCAGCAACAGACGAATCGACATCGGTTATACCAAGACGGTCAAGCTGCTCCTGCTTTTGGGGATACATGCCTGTCGGTGTGTTCGGGTGCCCCTTGTAATAATACAAATAGTCATCGCCATAGATAACTTCCGTCAAGTTGGCATAGTCGTCAAAATTATGCTCATAAGAAACGTACGTTCCAAGCAGCATCATTACCTTTTTGCCCTGTTGAGTCGCCGCATCAAAATAACCATCGTTAAAGTTATACAGGGCCTTAAACGCTTGGACCGTATCTTCTCCCCTATTCTGCAAGCTCGTAAGCATGCTCGAAACGTTCATCTTCTTAACGTTAGGATCGGATGCGATCTTACTCGCAAAGACATTATCGTCACCGCTTGTAAACAGATTGGTGCGAGTCATCCACCACTGAGTCCCGGGCTCAATGCTCAGCACGGCATACATAGAATCCCAGTGATCGTGATAATCGCTATACGACTTTGAAACCTCACCGGTTTCGTATTCTTTTTTCTTGGCAGCATTCCAAGAAGCAATCAGCTCAGCTTGCTTAGAATCTGGATCCTTAACGTCGAAGGCCTCGTTGGTAAATACATACGTGGCAGATCCATCGGACAACAGACGAATAGAGTACTGGCCGGCGGGAATCTTATTGGCATAAATCATCCTATGGATCAACGAGCAGGTGATGTCATTGATATACAGATTGAACTTCGCCTTGGGATTGATCTTGTAGAGAGCAGCGACATAATCCGCAAACGCCTGATAGCTCGAACTAGAAGCATTTTCCTCATGAGTCAGATACGGAAGACCATACATCCCGGATGGAAGCGAGTTCCAGTTATAAGCACTTGGACGATCAAGCATTACAATCGACGGAATGGTCGTTCCGGCAGAAGAGGCGCTGATATCCCAGAAAGATAGCGAATAGAGAACAACGGGAAAAGAAGCACTCAAAGGGGCAAGGTTGTATTCACTCGCAGAAATGCCAATTGACTGATGGTCCTCTTGAACGATGTTTCCGTTCTTCAAATACTGCAACGTAACGTCAAACGGACCATAATCGCTAAATTCAATTTCACTGGAGCTAGAGCCCAGATCTCCGAGTGCAATCGTGCTTGAGACGGAACGGGTGACCCTCCCTCCATACGACATGGAGCCTGCCACCTTTATCGAATCAGCGATCCCGAGTCGTTTTATATCCTCGATCTGCGGAATATTCAGGGTTACTTTAGTCGTCTCCCCAACCTGAGAAAGAGAGCAATTAAAGACATATGGGACATAGGCACCAGCAGTATCGCCGGGCGCCGCGTCACCCTTTTTTACAATGACGATCTGTATTGCTTCAACGGCATAAGACCAACCGGTGGTTCCCGCAGTCGACCCATTTGAAGTCCATCCAAGCCAGCCGAAATTAGAAGCATGAACGCGATAATACAGGTCATAAGAAGCCGCCCTGTTGCCCGTCAGCTTGAGCTCGACGGCTTCAATCTGAAGGCCCTTTCCCGTTGTGCCGGAGACGGCTCCATTAGAAACCCAATCCTGCCAGCCTTCATTTTGAACATGAGAGCGGTATTCGATACCAAGGTCTTCTGAATTAGGGAGGGAAACCCTGAGTGCTTCAAGCCTACGGGACTGGCCTGTTGTGCCAGAGGTCGAGCCATTCGATGTAAACGTCGGCTCCCAACCAATGCCTGAAATGTGAGATTTATAGCTGACGTCCGGGGCCGCCTCTTTGGGCTCCACGGTAGCATCAATCGAAGGCGCCGTTTCATCGGCTACAGCAGCAGTTTGATCCGAGGGGTCGGATTGGGTCTCTGGAACGGATTCATATTCGTTGGAACCAACATTTTGATCTGCCCAACAAGCCAAAGGGCTCAAAAGCAGCATCGTCATGAAGCAGGAAATCAGAACAATAAATGCTCTAAATTGCCTTTTCAAAAGAATCGCCTCCTAGATAGACGGTCGTCAATAACCATACTATCGGGAGTTAGCTTCATTAATGTCACCAATTAGGTGAACGAAGAAAAAGGAGCCTAATCCAACGGCAAGGGCCCTTTCCTGTTGCCAAGACTACGGCAACAGGAAAGGGCCCTCTAACAAGCTCTCACCGCTTACGGGAATAGTTAGTAGATTACCACCTTGGTAGCAAGGGGCACGTTATCCCAAATCCATTTAGCGCGATCAATGGGCAAACGCACGCAGCCTTGTGAAACATGCATTCCCATTCGGCTGTCCATGGGATTAAAAGTTCCCTGGTAGTACGGTATTGAATGGAACAGATAGTCACCGTAAAACTGCGTGTAGTAGTAGCAGGTATACCCATGTCCAAACGAGTAGCCCTTGCCGGTGACGGTATACTCACCCGTAGGCGTTGGAGTACTAGGGGCGCCGGTAGAGCAAGTCCAGTATTGAGCGTAACTCCACGACCCGCGCTGTCCACGAAAAACTCCAAGGCGGCATGCTTGCCTGTCAACCATAATGAGCCAGCTTGTGCTGCTCGAATATCTATTAGCTCGATTAAGCATAGTCATCATATCTGCCGGCAACAAGGGCTGGTCAGTAAACGGACGCGCAGTAGAACCGGGAGCACCAGCGCCCTTGGGAACAATCTTCACTTGAACAGACTCGACTCTGCAGCCTATCCTAGACGTACCCGCAGGCTGCCCATTTGAGGTCCAGTCGAGCCACCCAAAGTCTTGGCAATATGCTCGATACCAAACATCAAAGTAGTTCGATAAATCACCGGTCAACTTAATCTTAAGAGCCTCGATACGCTTTGCGCAGCCTACTGTGCCAGCGACATTCCCATTGGAAGTCCAACCTTGCCAGCCCACATCCTGTACATGGGCGGAGTACTCAATACCGCCTGATACGCTACTGGAGACATTCAACTTCAGCGCCTCAATAGCAAGCGATCTGCCGGTTGTGCCCGCAACACCACCGTTGCCAACGGGATTCATCCAACCAAGCGTGGCGACATGCGCCTGGAGCGTTAGAGCTGGAGCAGGGATAAATGCGGGCGCAGACGATGAGCCAGGATTCCCGCCCTTCGCGACAAGCTTAATTTGGACAGCTTCTATCTGGATATTTAACCCGGTAGTTCCAGCGGAATCGCCGTTTTTGGCCCAACCCAACCAACCATAACCAGCCGAATGAACTCGATAGTAGATGTCATACTGATTCGCGAGGGGACCATTAATGCGCAGCTCAAGAGCCTGAATGGCCAATCCTTGTCCAACGGTCCCAACATAACCGGCAGACCGCCATTCCTGCCAACCAATATTGGCAACATGAGCTCGTGCCTCAACCAGAGAATCATCATCCACACCGGCCAGCACCACATTCAGAGCTTGAAGCGAAAGCGATTTTCCCGTTGTGCCGGCATCCTGCCCATCTAAAACAGATGGAAACCACCCACGGCTAGCGGAATGGGCCTGATAAACAACATGAGCGCAATCGGCGGAAGTATCGGAAACAAATGCTCCGTCCGTTACTCCGGGAGCGCCACTGCCTTTACTGATAATCCTTACTTCGACAGCCTTAAGGAATGAACCCAGTATCGTTGCCCCCGCATCCGCGCCATTACACGCCCAGCCAAGCCATCCTTTTTTGGAGTCAAAACACCGGTACCAAACGTCATAGGCATTAGACAAATCACCAGTAAGAGTCAATCTCACGGCCTTCAAAGTACGGCCATCATTTTTAGAATTGAGCGCGGCACCGTCAGAAACAACTCCGCTCCATCCACTAAATTCATAGCAGCCTGAATAACCGATTGAACCTGAAGTCTCTTGATTATCAAACGAAATAGAAAGCGATGTTAAAGGCTCAGAGCCGCTCTCGGAACCCATTAAAATCGTTTTACCCTGCACAGTGCCCAAGCTATTGCCATTAAGGCCATACGAACTGCCACTCAGAACATCCGTAGCTCCAATAAAATGATTCGCTGTATCTCCAGGAGCAGAGCAGCCCTTTTCGACCAACATAACCTGAATACCCTGAATGGCGGCACCCTTCCCCACCGAGCCCGCAGGAGACCCGTTGGACGTCCAGCCCAACCATCCGCCCAATTTGGAAGCATACACACGGTACCAAATGTCGTAAGTTGCAGATATCTCGTCATTGAGCTTAAACTGAACGGACTCAACTGACCGAGACTGCCCGGTCGTGCCAACAGTACCTGAAGACCAGCTTTGCCAACCAATGCCAGAGACGTGCGCGCGAGAGGAAATAGAGCCTCCGTGGCCATACCAATTAACACTAAGCGACAGTGCCTCGATTGCATTTCTTGAGTCAATGACCCCCGATGTCTTTCCGTCCGCGACAACACCCATCCATCCAACATTGGAGATATGAGATCGATAGGAAACAGTAGGCGGTTCCTGGGAATGGTCCCTAAAGGCATCGCCTCGCGCTGGCGCATCTTGAGCATTTTTTGGAAGCACCTTTATCTGAATAGCTTCGATCTGATAAGCATAGCCCTGTGTTCCAGCAGGCTCACCATTTGAGGCCCAGCCAAGCCAACCAACATTTGCAGAATGAACGCGATACCAAATGTCATACGAGTCAGAAAGACCGCCCGACAAAGATAGCTTGATCGCTTCGATGGCTCGCGACTGTCCAACTGTTCCAGATGTCTGCCCGCTACCCACCGGCTGAGGCTCCCAGCCGATCCCGGAAATGTGTGATTGGACCGAAATGCTGTCATTCCCCAAAGGGGTGCCATCTTGTGAAAGCAGATTGATCTTGAGGGCTTCAACGCGCTTAGCACGACCTGTTGTGCCAGCCGTCATTCCATTTGAAACGGGAGCCTGCCAGCCAATATCCTGTACATGAGTCTGGTATGAAACAGAACCAAAGACAGCGGATACATCATTTTCGGGTTTCGGCGAATCAGTCGCATTGGAAGCAGACTCGCTAGAAACGGATGAGGGAGAATCATTGTCTGACACAGTCGGCTGCTCGACTTCAACCCCCTGCTGTTCGTCATTTAAGACGATGTCCTCGTCTTCCGAGCTGTCGGCGGCGCTGACGGAATAATCAGTAGATTCCGGCTGCACCGGTAAAGAATCAGCCCAGACAGAAAGGGGCGTCAGAAGACACTGAATGATCAGTAATGGCGTCATTGCCGTTGCTAGCAGTCGTTGCGTCTTTTTCATTCGACTCCCCCATTAATCGACCATATTTAGCATCATTATTTATCGTTACGGCAATTGCATAAATACCGAAAACGTGAATGGCACTTAAATAGAAACGAACGGACCGTTGCAAAACGACCCGTTCGTTTTAATCAGAATATTTGCTAGAACCTGTGTGAAAACACGAATTTCGACCTGCTATGCAAGCGGCACGTTGTCATACCAGCCCCATTTTGGCTTGTATGAGGTGGAATAATAATCCAACCAGTACGCCATATCGAGCGTCCTGATCCGACCGACATTATCCATAACCTGGTTATTACCGATGTAGAGACAAACGTGACCGTAAATGCTGCCCATGTGTGTATGCGTATGCGAAGGAACGGCAATGACCATTCCGACTTTCAAATGAGAATAATCGGTATATTTACAGTAATCCCAGTAGTAATCGCAGGCATCTGTATGGACATTCCTAAATCCGGCACGCTCATAAATGTCTGCAATCCACTCAGAGCACAAACCAGGGCCAGGAGACGGCACCTGTCGGGCAAGATCTACAATTTTCTTCTGCATGGGATTTGCAAACGCGGTTGGTTCCCCAAGCAAACGCGGCGAAACGGTGCTCCCGGGGGCATTGGCGCCCTTCCTCGTAAGTCGAACTTGGATAGCTTGGACATGGGCCCCATAGCCAGTACTACCGGCAACGGAGCCATTTTTAGTCCAACCAAGCCAGCCGACGTTATCGACATGGACCCTGTACCAAACATCAAAATAGGTTGCCAAGTCACCAGAAAGAGAAATTTTAATAGCCTCAACCGAATTGGATTCACCGGTAGACGAAAGCTGCACTCCGTTTGACTTACCAGACGTCCAGCCCACATTCGAAAGATGCAGTTGATAATTAATCCCGCCGGCAACAGATGAAGTAGTTTTAGCTGAAAACCCGGTGATGGGAATTCCCTGACCGGTTGTACCGGACACCCCTCCAGCGGGGACAGAATTCTGCCAAGCACCTTTCACCTGAGAGGAATACGTCACCGTAGGTATTTCAAGATGGGAATACCCTGATGTATCAGGATGGGAGGCGCCCTTCTTAATGAGCTTAATCTGAACAGCCTCGAGAGAGCATGACATACCGGTGGTGCCGGCCTCCCCGCCGTCCTTGGCCCAGGCCATCCAGCCGATGTTGGAGGCGTGGACGCGGTAGTAGACGTCGTAGTCCTTCGCGAGGGAGCCCGTGAGCCTCAGGCGCACGGCCTCGACGGCGCGTCCCTGGCCGGTGGTGCCGCCCTCGGAGGCCGAGGGGGTGTCCCAGCCCTGCCAGCCGACGCCACTTACATTGGCGTTAATTTGCACAGAGCCATCTTCAACGGGATTCAAGATGCTGACCTTAAGATCCTCCACTGATTTAGACTGCCCCGTTGTGCCAGCCGTAGATCCGTCGCGCTTGCTGCTCATCCAGCCAATATTCGAGACATGCGCCTCATACTGAATATGCATCTTGCTGTCATCTACGTTGAGAAGAGAACCGTTGAAGCAGTAGTTCATGTCACAGCGTCCGTTGACGCCCGGGACATTGCCACTGCTTGAATACTGCCAGAAACTGTAGCTGCCAGCATAATCGCAACGCCAATTATATTGAGCGACCCAATGGTCATAACCGCTCAACGACGGAGAATTCAGGTAGTTGTTAAGCCAGTTAAGGTTCGCATAGATACCCGACTTAAAGCCAACGTCCTCCATACGGTTGCAAAAAGCCTGCGCAATCTGGGTAAGCTTATCCTTGCTGAAATCCGGATCTTGCAAGATATAGCTATCCTCAAGATCATAATAAACGGGAAGCGACGGATGATGGCCGCCGAGCCAAGCAAGTGTCCTGTCGGCCTCTTTATTGGCATCCTCTACAGAACGGGCGTAGGAGTAGTAATACACGCCATAAGGAATGCCGAGGCGTTCACATTCAGCAGCGTTCTTTTCAAAAGAATCGTCAGGTTTTCCGTAAACCGGACCGACCTTGAGAATGGCAAAATCAATCCCCGCGGCCTTAACCTTATTCCAATCAACAGTTCCTTGATGATTGCTGACATCGATGCCGCGCGCAACAGCGCCATTGGGCAAAGGATCGTCAGTTAAAGACTGCGCATCGATGTCGCCATTGTCAGAATCGATAAGCACGCCGTTTTCGAAACGCCAAGAGTTCGGTTCCAAAGAGTCGGCTTCGCAGGAATTCATTTCAGTGGAATCATCGGTTGGGGCTTCACCGTTTGACTCGTCAACACGAGACTCTTCGATGCCAATTCCAGGCTGTTCGCCTGAATCAGAGTCTACACCCCCATCAGGACGAGCAGCATTTGCATCGTCACCATACCATTCGGTTACACCCTGAGAACCCGAGGCATCGTCCTGCGCTCCCTGAGAGCTTGCACCTTGAGATTCGTACTCGTTCGATGTTTGCGAGACCGACTGCGAAGCAGCGGCGGCCTGGACCGACAGCGCATACGCGCTGTAAGGCTGAATGATTTGCGACCAGCCCATCAATAGCGTACAAACCAAAGCAGCAGACGCTTTAAGACGTTTCATGCATATCCCCCGAGACAGTAACCACAGATAAAGAAACGAATACTAGCTATATTACCGCACTTCCATACAGGGGTAGTGTCGAGAAAGTTGGTGTAGAGCCCCATCCGAAGCGAGTCGGCCCGGCGT
>CALLNU010000005.1 GCA_938005465.1 uncultured Collinsella sp. | reverse complement strand
GCCGGGCCGACTCGCTTCGGATGGGGCTCTACACCAACTTTCTCGACACTACCGACCTTCGCTAACCCATGTGGCAAAAATGCCAAGGGACATGCGAATCGTACAACGCAGTCCCTATTGATAGGCAGTGCAATTCGGCAGCATTACACCAATTCGTGCATGAGATCACGGTTGCGCGCATACAATTCGTCAAAGATATGACGGCGCGACGCATATAGCTCGTGGGCAGTCATATCGGGCACGATTGTTTGCGCAACGCCAAGGACTCGGGCGAGTTCATCCCATGATGCATAGGCGCCACCTGCGAGAGCTGCCATGATGGCATCACCGAAGCATGCGCCCACCGTAACCTTGGCAACCGAGACCTCGCACCCGCATACGTCGGCGATAGCTTGCATCCAAACTGGATTCTTGGTTCCACCTCCGACAAGCATAATGCGCCCAATTGGCAGTCCATGCTCTCGCTCGATAATGTCGACATGGGATGCAACGGTATACGCGACGCCTTCCAAGGCGGCGCGAACCACATGGGCTCGTGTATGCCTTCCGGTCAAGCCAAAGAAGACGCCACGCGCCTCGGGATCATTGAGCGGAGTACGCTCCCCCGCAAAGTACGGCAGACACAGGAGCCCATCGGCACCCGGCGCCACGTCGGCGGCATCATGCGCCATAACCGAATATGCATCGGGGCCACCGTGGCCCTCGGCCTCTACGGCGTCGCGATACAGCTCTTGGCGCAGCCACGATGTGAGCGCACCCGCCGTATTGGTCCCCGCGCAGATCCCGTAAGTTCCGGGAATGATAAACGTCCCTGGCCACAGACGGGCATCATCGATCATATGATCAGCTAGGTAGATGAAATACGCTGTACTCCCCAACTGAACCATCATATCGCCGGGACGGAATACACCCGTCGAAATGGCCTCGGCACCAGAGTCGCCCGTTCCCACTAAGACAGGTGTCCCTGCCGCGAGCCCCGTCGCCTCAGCCGCACGCTGCGTAATCACCCCGGCAATATCGGTAGCCGACATTACCTCCGCCATCTGGTCAGGCCGGCAGAAACGAGCACATTCCCGAGCATCAACCTTCCAAGTGTAGCGGTCATATAGGGGAAGAAAATCCTCCGCCAAATAACGGTCCACCGTAAAACGCCCCGTCAACTTCGCGCACAGAAACGATGACGCCGTCAGGAACTTCGCGGCACGTTCGTGCACCTCGGGCATATTCTCCTTAAACCACAAGATCTTGGGAGCAATATCTGACGAACAGGGATCGTGCCCGAAAAGCTCGCGTGCGCGATCTGACCCATATTCGAAAAGAAGCTCGTCAATCTGCGGCTTCGAACGTGCATCGACTCCATATAAAATCGCGGGCGCCAGCGCGTTGCACTCGGTATCGACCGGTACGCAGTCGCAACCCAATGCGGAAAGGCCCACGCATCCAATCTGCGCCGCATTAACCCCCGATCGCACCACCAGCTCGCGCGACAAGCGGCAAAAATCGCCCCACCAAACTGCCTCCGCATCATGCTGGTACCATCCATCACGCGGGTTGTCCGTCTCGTGTCCACAAGAGGCCTGGCAAACGATGTTGCATCGACCATCGATTAAAACGCCTTTAGAGGCACTTGTCCCAATATCAATACCCAGATAGAACCCCATAGGTGCCTACTTCCCTCGCGCCGTGCGAGCGGCAGCCATAAAACGAGCTACCCGCTCAACATCAACCGGGGCATCCAGCTTTCCATCGCGCTTTAAGCACGTGCCGACAAACGCGCCATCGTAGTGAGCAAATACGTCAGCCACGGTATTTTCGCGACAACCGGTGCCACACACCACAGGTACTTGGCCAACACGCTCGCGGACCTCATCGGCAAGCTCGCCCGAAGCGCCGCGACCGGCAGCCGAACCGCCGATGACCATCGCATCCGGTAGGCAATTAAAGAGAAGTGAATCGGCAATGTCCGCAGTCGTGCGGTCGTTGAGATAAACCTCCCCCTCGCTCGTGATGAAGTGAAAAAGCTTGAGGTCGTCCAAGCGCAGCGCCGCCTTGCGACGCATGGTGTGCGCGAAATCTCGGTTAATCAGCCCGAGATCACCGGCCCAGGCACCGCAAAAATTGCAGCGCGTGAACTGCGCGTCGACGGCAGCGCACAGCTCGATTGTAGCATCACCATCGTAAATTGCCTCAGCTCCCCAAGGAGTCGACAGATCATGGGATAGAGCCCCGATTACATAGCCCATCGATGCAAGGGTTGAGGGAGAAACGTGCTGCTCATAGGGCATCGAGAGCTCATTGGTAATCAAAATGCCATCGACACCGCCCTGCTGCAACGCTTCAAGATCGCGCTTGGCGGCTTCCATGACCTGCGACACGCTTCCGCCCGGGTAATACAGTGGATCGCCCGGCAGAGGACGCAGGTGCAGCATTCCGATAACCGGCTTTTCGGTCTTGAACATCGAGGTTAGAAACGACATAACGTGCTCCTTCTTAGGGTCATTGCAGGGACGTTACTCCCCCAGCACCTCGACGTACACTTTTCGCTTCTGCGGACCGTCAAACTCCGCAAGATAGATGTTCTGGGCACCTCCGCACACGATGTGGCCATCTTGGACGGGAAAGAAGCAACTGTTTCCACAAATCATGCTCTTGATATGCCCACAGGAGTTGTTACCGGTGGCTCCATAGCTCGGCAGGAAGTGTGCATGCGCATAGGGGGCATCGAGTGGGGCGATGCGATCAAGCGTCTCCATAAGATCCGTCTCCACGCAGGGCAGCCCCTCGTTTACCACGATTCCGCAGGTCGTATGCGACAAAATAATCGCCGCCAAGCCATTCGTCACCGAGCTGCGTTCGATGGCAGCGTGGACGTCCTCGGTAATATCGATGAACTGGTCCGGAGCAGTCGATAGACAGCTCAATGTCTCGAGCGTCACCATGTTCACTCATCCCCTTCAAGAAAACGCAGGGCATTACCCCAGTAGAGCCTTTCTCGCGCATCATCGCGCATGGGCACGGTATCGAGCGCCCGCTTGAGTTTGAATGCACGGAAGCGCGGCGTATTGCTGGCGAACATCACTTGGTGCGATAGCGCGCGCTCATACCACAGCGGTCCCATATCGACCGTGAAAAGACGCTGCATCATCTCCTCGGGCGAATCTATGTAAGTGATAGAGGTGTCCGCGTAGCAGTTGGGATACTTGAGCAGCATCGCCACGGTCTCGCGCACCCAGGGCCAGCCAAAATGGGTCAAACTAAAACGCACATTTGGATGCGTTGCGATTGTGTGCTCAAATGCAAGCGGGTTACTGCGCGAGAGCTCTGCGCCCGGCTCCCAAGACATACCGGCATGGAAAACCACCGGCTTGTTATAGCGCTCGCACAGTTCGTAAAGCGGCTCGGCCACAGCATCATCGGGGGCAAAACCCTGCTTTGCCGGATGCAGGCAAAGCCCCTTTGCCCCCAACTCGGTAAAGGCGCGCTCCAATTCGTCTGCGGCACCGCTCACCTGCGGGTCTACGCTCGCAAATCCCCACAGACGATCGGGATGTGCGGCAACCAGCATGGCAATCTGGTCATTGGTGCCAAAGTGCCCTCCGCATGCCGTGGTTACATCGAGCGGCATGAGCACGCTCTTCTGCACATCGCAGACGTCCATCTCGACTTGAAGCTCATCCCAATCCATGGGGCCCATATGCCCCATACCAAATTCTCGTGACCAAAAACCGAATCCATCAGGCTCATCACCCGGCGTACAGATCTCGCCGTAGAGCATAGGATGGACCAACATGTCGATAACCATTTCGTACTCCTTTCCAGGCATTTGACCCTAGTACGGCTCAAACGAACCAATCACTCGGGACGACAGCTCAGCGCCCGCCTTCATACACGCCGGAATATCAAGGCCATCGATCACGCCCTTGGTAAACCCGGCGATATACGAGTCGCCGGCACCCACGGTATTAACGACCTTCTCCGCTGGCACGATCCCACACTCATAGAAGCGCTCACCGTCATAGGCAATGCTTCCCTTCTCGCCAAGCGTGGCAACCGCAACGCGCGGTCCCAATACCTGCACGCGGCGTACCCAGTCTCGTAGCTCCGGAGTGTCCTCTTCAAACGACATGAACGCATAGTCAACGTAGGGAAAATGGTTCTCGCAGGCATATTCGGGATCCTGGCTGAACACCGAGAAGTCCATAACCACCGTCTTGCCCGCATCATGCCATTCGGGCAGGAGGTCCAAACAATTGCCAAACAGGTCGGTGTGAATGATGTCATGTTCTAGGATAAACGCCCGGTCGTCTTCATTCGGTCGATATGTCTCCATTACGCCATCGATTGCCTCGAGATGTACGCGATCGACGCCGTCTTTCAACGCCATGAGCATCACCGAGGTGTCGCCATCCTCCACCCGCAGATGTGAGATATCGAACCCCTCGGCGGCCAGCGCCTCCCTCATCTTGTCTCCGTACTCGTCCTTGCCGACGACCGACACGGCGGATACCGAAACGCCCATTCGTGCAAGATGGATACCCCAGTCAATGCCATTACCAGTCGGATAGAACACGCCGATGTTTTGATAGACGTCCGCACAGCAAAAACCAGCCGCACACGCTTTAATACCCATGGTCTTCTCCAATGTTCAAAAGGGGGCCCACCACATAACGAGCCCCCTTTTCGCGTTTCGCTTATTGTTTTGCATCGGTTGTCCAAGGCCTCATAGCCAGACCGCCGTACGCTTTCTTAAGCTATTCGACGATTGGCGCTCCGTGGCCCCAAGAACCTTCCATGCCGCACACGGTCGAGGCAAACCCGGCAGCAAAGTCGAGCGCGCGCTCGATGGCCTCGGCGCCATCCTCGCCACGCTTGGCGGAATCGAGATAGCACATCAAAAACGAGGTGAGGAACGAGTCGCCCGCCCCCATGGTGTCCTTCATGTCCGTTACCGGTTTAGCCAGCTGGCGGTAATAACGCTTGCCGTCGTAAGCGATGCAGCCCTCGGCGCCCGCCGTAGCCGACACAAAACGCGGACCCAGACCCTTCACCCATGCCAGACGCTCGCGAATCTCGTCCTCACTCGCGGCATCCGCCGCACTAAAGAAAGCAAAATCGACGTAGGGCGCAATCTGCTCGTAGTACTCGTCGGTGGAGTCGTCCGAAAAGTCAAAAGAGACCGTGACGCCCGCAGCCTTCAACTTGGGCAGCTCGCGCTCGATAAAGCAATAGTTGCCCGAATGAACCACATCGAACTGCTTCATGTACGAAAGGTCAAAGCGATCGAGGACATAGCGCGCATCGCCACGGATACCGCCCTCGTTGGAGCCGAGGAAGACACGGTCACCGTCAACGACGGTCACGCGAGCCGCTCCGTTCTCGCCAATCATCTGCTCGCACTTGCCAAGCTCGATACCCTCATCCTCGAGGCTTGCAATGACATGCTCGGCAGCGGCGTCATTGCCAAAAATGCCCATGTATGCAGAGCGTGCGGCACCGCATTTCTTGGCATAAACGGCGAAGTTCACCGCGTTGCCGCCAGGATACATGGTGTGGATATGCTCGTAGCGATCGACGACGTTGTCGCCAAATCCGAGCGCGTTAACGTTAAATGCCATGGCCTTTGCCCCTTCTAGTACTCGACAACACCCATATAGCGACGGAAATCGGGATCGTGATCAAACACCTTGCCGCGTGCAGCACGCAGCTCGCAGTTCATGGCGTAGAACAGCACCGGGTCCAGATAGGCACGGACGCTCGCCGGCACGGCTTCCATACCGTACTCCTTGGCATCGAGCACCATCAGCGTATCGGTATGCGTCTTAAGGAACGCCAGGGCGCGCTCGTCCATAGCACGGCACTCGCTGGAGCCCATCTGCAGGAAGTAAAAAACGCCATCCTGAGTAGCCTCGAAGGGACCGTGGAAGTACTCGGCAGAGTGGATGTAGCTGCAGTGCTGCCACTGCATCTCCATAAGAGAGCAGATAGCGAAACCGTAGGTCTGGCTAAAGTTGGGACCGCTGCCCAGAATGTAGAAGAACTCGTGCTCCTGGCAAAGCTTGGCAAAACGATCGCCCAGCTCGGCATTTACCTTCTCACGTGCCGGGGGAAGAATCTTATCCATCTCGGCGATACCGGCATACATATCGGCAAGATCGGCGTAGCCCTCCTGTTGATCGAGCAGCTCGGCCGCAAGCGACAGCGAAATGCCAGCGGGGACCTCGGCCTGCGGCACGCCCTCGCCCCACGGGTAGACCCACGTGGTCCACTTGCCGGAGTCAATCTTGGATCCAGCGTTGTCGGTCTGGGCGATTACCGTAGCGCCGGCAGCAAGGGCAATCTCACAGCCCTCGACGACCTCGGGGGTGTTGCCACTGTGGCTGCAAGCAATGACCAGGGATTTCTCACCTAAGCGGCGTGGGCGCATGATATCAAACTCGCGAGCCGTATAGATATACGAAGTGAAGGTGGTTGCCTCGCGCTGCAGAAGCTCATGAGCCGGGATCAAATCGATCATGGAGCCACCGCAAGCAATCCAGTAGACGCTGTCGAACTTGCCCTTCTCGGCAATTGCCTCTTTGATCAGATCGTGTGCGTTCATATCCAGTTCCTTTCTTGTTTGGCCCGCAATCAATGACGTTGGTTGCGTAGCCGATAGTTGTTTTAGTCAATCAGATATTTCTCGAATGCGGCCATGTTCTTGGCATCTGCCGCCGCGGGGTCATCGTAGTAACGACCGTCCGTGATTTCCTGGCCCAGCATACCGTCGAAACCATGGGCGTTGAGTGTGGCGACGAAGGCGTCCATATCGTGCTTGCCATCGCCCCACACCAGATGGCCATACGGATCACCGTCGATAAAGTGCATCTCGTGTATTGCCCCATCACCAAAGGCGGCAAACCAGTCCTCGAGCGTCTCACCTGCAACGCCCATCGCGGTTGTATCAACCATGGGCTGCAAGTACGGGCTCGCGACCTCGTCAATCATGCGCTTCGCATCGGAAACCGTCGTCACAAGGTTGCTCTCCTCGGGACGCAGGCTTTCCATCGTAAGCACCAGACCGTGCTCGCCGGCATACTCCGCCAGAATGGACAAGTGCTCGCGGCTGCGCTTCCAGGCTTCCTCGCGGTCCTCGTCCCAGTCGCCCCAGCCCGAGTTGACGGACATACGGTCGCACCCAAGTACCTCGGCAAGCTCAATGCCGTGCTTAAAGTACGCCAGGCTGCGCTGTTCATGCAGCGGTTTGCGTGCGCAATACTGCCAAGGATAGACAACATTCTCGGGGCACAGAGTACGATACCTAAGCCCACGGTCTGCAGCCTTTTTTGCCAGGACCTCAGCCTCAAAGTAGCCCGTGTGGTCGAGTGTCACATGCGGCTCCGCACACCACAGCTCAATGGACTCAAAGCCCAAACGCTGCTGCACATCAAGGAAGTAATCGAGCGACCACATGATGTAGTGGATATTCATGCCCGCAATCTGTTCGCGGCGCAGCGTCGGTTTGGATTCAGACATCTTATGCCTCCTTATTTCGATCGAACACGATTCGTCCGTCCGACATCGTCATATCAACCGCAAGATTGCGTGCGTCGTGATAATCGAGGTCGAACACATCCCGATCGAGCACGCAGATATCGGCAAGCTTGCCGACCTCGAGCGTACCCAGCTCGTCTTCGCGCATCAGATCGTACGCGCCCCCGGCAGTCCAAGCGCGCAAGAGCTCGACAAGTGTCAGCGCGTTGGCCTCATTCACGGGCAGTCCATCGTCGAAGTATCCGCCGCACGCGCTGTAGATTGACTCGCCCAGGCTCGGAATCAGCAGCGGCAAATCCGTACCACAGCACACCGTGCATCCGGAATCTTCCATGCCGCGGCGATTCCAGCTGTGCAAAAGTCGCGTCTCGCCAATTTGTCGACGCATCATCGACAGGCAATCCTCGCGCCGGTCCAGCGTCAAAATCTGCGGATAGACCTCGCAAATTCCACCTAACTTGCCAAACTCGACAAGATCGGTCGGATCAGAGTTCTCGAGATCGGTAATCGCATGGCGGCGAAGCAACCGTCCATGCTCGTCTCGAGGCAGCGAGGCATAGAGCACCACGGTGCGACGAACGGCGCCATCGCCCTGGCAATGCAAGGAATATCGGAAGCCGTCAGCATCAATTGCGCGCAGCTCGTTCTCAATCAGATCCCACTCGGGCTCCTCGACGACCGTCTTGCCGGCAGCGCCCGCATCGGCCGTGTCCTCATAGGGGTCAATCATCTCGGCAAGCCCCGCCCATACGCCGCGGTCGGTCATACGGTTGAAGCCAGAAAAACGAACGAACGGACCCCGGAAGCGCTCTCGTGCCTCGCGAGCATATGACAGATTTGCACCGGCACCCACCGGCTGCGACATCATAGAGACGCGAACCGTCAGCTCACCAGATTCCTCACGGCGAGCCATTTCGTCGGCAAAACCGTAGTAGTCATCAAACGCCATCTCCTTGATGGCGGTAACGCCGCGCTCGTTAAGCATGCCCATGTAGTCCGAATACCCCGCACGTACCTCGGGCAGCGCGAGGAAATCGCTCATCATGCGCCAGATCTTCTCGGCATAACACGCCTGGGGTGTGAAGCCGTATCGCGCACTGGCGGCAGCATTGAGAACGCAGGTCTCCGCACCCGGTGTAAAGCAGACGACAGGGATATCGCCAAAACAATCGTCAAACACAGCTGCCGTATTTGCGTTCTCGGCATCCGATGCCAACGTTTCGGGCAGGTTGTGGCCAAAAGCCGCCGCGCAATCCGGATGATCTTCTTTCCATGCACGCAAGAGCGACACGGCCTCTTTGGCATCAGTGATGCCGGACAGGTCAGACCCCAACGTCCGCAGCGCCCAGCCTGTATAGAAGGTATGCACATCGATTAGGCCAGGCATGACGGTGCGGTCGCCCAGGTCAACTACCTCGTCCGCCTGGGTCAAATACGAAGCTACCTCACACTTGGTGCCAACCGCCTCAATTCGATTGTCACGGACTGCTACGAAACCTTCAAACGGCAGGTCCCCCGTACCGGTAAAGACGCTCTTAGACGTCAGGACCGTCAAACGATCGGACATTATAATCACCTACGCCGGAAGCATGCCGGAAATGGCAGTAATGACCAAGCCAAACACGACCATGAAGATGAAGAACTTCCAAATGGTCTTCCACCATTGGCCAAACGAAATTTTAGCCACGCCAAGGCCGGCAACCGTCATGCCCGCCACGGGACTGATGGTGTTGATGGTCTGGTTGGCAAACTGGAGCGCGGTAACGGCCGCCTCGGGATTGAGGCCCATGAGCTCGGTCAGGGGGCCCATAACGGGCATGGTGAGTGCCGCCAGGCCAGAACTCGAGGGAACCAGCAAAGAGAGCAGGCCAAGGACGATATACATAAACGTGGTGTAGACGGCGGCAGGTGCACCGGCGAGCGCAGTAGCGAGCGCCTGGAGGATGGTGTCGATGATCATGCCGCCCTCGGCGATGACCAGAATACCGCGAGCGATACCGATAACGATGGCGGCGTACGCAAAGTCGGCGAGACCTTTAACGAACTCCTCGGCAATCGTCTGCTGGTCAAGACCGCCCAGGATACCGGCAAGCAAGCCCATGCCAAGGAACACGGCGGAAATCTCATTCATGTACCAACCCTGGGTAACAAGACCCCAGACGATAATGCCCATACCGCAAGCAAAATCGATAAGCACGAGCTTCTGACGGGTAGTGAACTCTTCCTCGACGGAGGCATCGGTCACGGAAAACTCGATACGCTTGAGCTTATCGTCCTCGTACGTAATGGACGACTCGGGGTTTTTCTTGACGCGCATGGCGTAGCGCATGGCCCATGCGATACCGACGGCAGTGAAGATGACCCAAGAAACGGCGCGCAGCCACAGTTGCGGATTGCCCTCGATGCCAATGATGCCCTGGGCGATCAAAACATTAAACGGGTCGATGGTCGAAGCGCAATATCCCAGGTTAGGACCAAGGAAGCAGATGATGAATGCCGTCATCGAGTCATAACCGATACCCATCATGATGGGAATGAAGATGGCATAGAACGGCAGGGCTTCCTCAGACATACCAAACGTGGTGCCGCAAATGGACAGCAACGTCATCGTGATGGGAATGATGAGGATGTCCTTGTTCTTGAGCTTTTTAATCACACGGCTCATGCCGGCATTCAAAGCGTTGGTCTTGGTGATGATTGCGAACGACCCGCCAATCAATAAAACGAACGCAACGACGTCGGCAGCCTCCTGGATGCCCTTAGTGGGCGCTTGCAGGACCGCGAAGATATCCTGACCCAGATTGATGGTCTCGCCGGTCTCGGAATCGGTGTAGTTCTTATCGACCTGTTCATAGGTTCCAGCAACGGCGACTTCACGCTCGCCCGCCGCTGTCGAAATCATCTTGCGCTGATACTGACCAGAGGGAACGATCCAAGTCAAGACCGCAAAGACAACGATCAGCAAGAACATGATCGTATAGACATGCGGTAATTTGAACTTAAAACGTCTGTTTGTCTTCTTCGCCTTCGTATCTGACATAGATACCTCCAAAGAACTCGAGACTGCATCGCATCTCGCCTCAACGTTTGCACAAGGCAAACGTTCTATGACGTTCTATAGATTACCAGCAGCTTTTCTCGTCATCAAGATAATTTCAAACTGATTGCCGCAACGCGGTTGAACGGTTGCGTTTGCGCCGTGAACGGTATGAAAACGCCCGGTGAGATGATTCACCGGGCGTTTCCATACGCAATGTCCTAGATGTCAAAAACGTAGCGAGACCCAACGATCCGCTGACGACCGATGATAAACGGCCGCCGCTGCTCATCGAAAAAGAAGGCTTCCATATAAAACAAGGGTTCGCCAACGGGAACTGCCAACAACCGAGCGACCTCGGGCGACGCGCACGCGATCTCAAGCGTGCATGGGTCGGTAAACGCGGGCGTGCGGCCCGTCCGGTTGCGTACGAACTCAAAAATGGATTGGTTAGATAGAGGTGCCGTTGATAGATAGGCGTTGTCCTCGTAAACATATATGTTGTTCTCGAGCATGACAGGGACGCCATCGGCAGTACGCACGCGCTCAACGCAGATCAAGTCAGTTCCAACGGGAACACCAAAGAACTGTGCTTCGGTGGAATCCGCCGGCAGTATCTTTCTCGAAATGACACGCGCCCCCGGTTCCATTCCGTTTACGCGGCATGCGTCCGAAAAACTCTGGACGTCATCCTTCTGGCGAATCTTGCGCTTGAGCTTGGGGGCATTGACAAACGTGCCTTTCCCCTGTCGCTTCGTTAGATAGCCCTGTTGGACGAGCTCCTCAATAGCGCGTCGCACGGTAACGCGGCCAACTTTATAGCTCTCAGCCAATTCGAATTCGTTGGGTATCCGCGCGCCTGCCTTGTAGGCACCGGAGTTGATTTCGTTTTTGATGATATCGATAACCTGTTGGTACAGCGGTATCGCTGCTTTACCGTCAGTTAGCCCTTCAGTCGGTGGCATATACCCTCTCCAAGCACAA
The DNA here is from genome assembly GCA_938005465.1 of uncultured Collinsella sp. GTDB lineage: Bacteria > Actinomycetota > Coriobacteriia > Coriobacteriales > Coriobacteriaceae > Collinsella. The sequence goes on along the minus strand of CALLNU010000005.1, from coordinate 32,638 downwards.
TTAAGTCTAAAACGGGCTTAGGGGCATTCAACAAGTCCTTAAGCCCGCATTAGCTTAAAGTATGCTAGGTGTCGCACCAAAATGTCGGCTATTTACTCATCAGACCCGAAAAACGCGCAACTACCGCGCTCCTAAGAAAGCGTGAGCAGCTCCGGCAGCTGGTCGATAATCTTGTCCGCGGCATCCTGGCTAAAGCCAAAGCGCTCCTCGCGCTTGGCAATGACCGTCAGGCCGGCTCGCTTACCCGCGGTAATGCCCGGAACGGAATCCTCAACGCAGCAGCAGCGATTCGCGGGCAGCCCCAGCAGGTCCAGCGCATGCAGGTAGATGTCGGGCTCGGGCTTGCTCTCCTTAAACTGCTCGCCGCTCACCACGTACTCAAAGGCATCCGACAGCCCGCATGCATTGAGCACCTCCTCGATGCTAACCATGGGAGACGAGCTCGCCAGTGCCACGCGAACGCCGCGGCGCGGCAACTCTCGAATCGTATCCACAGCGCCCGGGTTAATCAAAGCCTGGTAGTCACGCGGACGCTTATGCGCCCACTCGTCCCAACGGGCCAACGCTTCCTCGCCAGTGAAGTGCCCTTTACCGGCGCGCTCAAACCAATCGACCAGCATATGCAGGAAGAACTGATGCGAGGTACCGACCTGCCCATTCAACTCCTCTTGGGTCAGATTCAACCCAAGCTCCTTGGCAAACGCGGCAGTCTCCCCCAGGTAGTAATACTCGGTATCGACGATGACGCCGTCCATGTCAAAGATAACGGCGTCGAACGGAAATGCGGACACGGCACCCTCCCTAACAAAAGGGCGCCCGCAAGCGGACGCCCGAACCATGCACTATCGGCGATTCTAACCCAGCAGTTGGTCAAGTGCCACCGCGATACCGTCTTCATTGTTGTTGGCGGTCACCATCTGGGCCACGGCCTTGACTTCATCGACAGCGTTACCCATGGCGACGCCGGTACCAGCCCACTCGATCATAGATTTGTCATTCTGGCCGTCGCCAAACGAGACAACCTCGCTGGCATCGATACCCAGCTTGGACAGGGCACCCTCAAGCGCGCGGGCCTTGTCGATACCGGGCGCCGTGTACTCAAAGTACCAGTCGGCCGTAAACATGCCCGAAAGCGTCTGGGTAAAGGGCGCATACATTTCCTCGTAATGCGCCTGCAGGTAGATCGGATCGCCCGCCGTCAGCAGCTTGTCCACGGGATAAGTATCCACGACCTCATGCAAACTCTCGACCTCGCGGATCTTAAGGTCGCACGCATCGCGCTCGTATTTGACGATGTTTTTCTGCGAGCCGTCAGGCAGCGTGATCATGCAATGGTACGAGTCCTCGACGTGCAAATCGCGACCGAGCGAAATCATAGGGATCACGTCAAAACTGCGCAGGTGATCAATCAGACGGTGCAGCTCGTCAGCCGGCATGGCTTGGTCAAAAAGGACCTCATCGGTCTGTGCGTCGACCACATGCGCGCCATTAAAGGCAACTAACAGACCGTCATGGTTTTGAAGGTCGAGCTCCTGCGCCAAGGCGTAAAGACCCCAGGCGGGACGACCCGAAGCCAAGATGAGCTTAATACCCGATTCCTGCGCCGCGAGCAGCTTCTCGCGCGTACGCGGGCTGATCACCTTCTGGTCGTTGGTGAGCGTACCGTCGATATCCATTGCGATGGCCTTAATTGCCATATGCGCCTCCCTGTCATTGAGCAACCTTGTCTGAGCCATCATACAGAACACCCACGGCGGCGCTGTTTGCAACGGGAAAAATGTCATATTGTCCCAAACATGGCCGGCGCGCCTTCGACGATTGCGATGCCCGTCGAGGCGCCTCCCGATACATTCCATCCTATCCAAATAGCAAAGGGCCCGCATCCCAACGGATACGGGCCCTTGTCGGCTATGCGTTAGTTTTCGCAGCGAATCCTACTTGCGGTGAGCGCGATAGAACTCGATGAGCGCCTGGGTCGAAGCGTCCTGCTCGGCCTTGGCGGCGTCGTCGTGGAAGGCCGGGGTGATTTGTTTGGCAAGCTGCTTGCCCAGCTCAACGCCCCACTGGTCGTAGGAGTCGATACCCCAGACCGTGCCCTCGACAAACGTGATGTGCTCGTACAGGGCGATGAGCTCGCCGAGTGCGAACGGGGTCAGCGTGTCGCCGAAGATCGAGGTCGTCGGACGGTTGCCCTCAAAGCAGCGGGCCGGGACGATCTGCTCGGGCGTGCCCTCGGCGCGCACCTCATCGGCCGTCTTACCAAAAGCGAGCGCCTTGGTCTGGGCCAGGAAGTTGCCCAGGAACAGCTCGTGCACGTCCTGACCGCCATCGGTCGCAGGGTTGGCGGTATTGGCGAAGGCGATGAAATCGGCCGGAACCACCACGGTGCCCTGGTGCAGCAGCTGATAGAAGGCGTGCTGACCATTGGTGCCGGGCTCGCCCCAGAAGATCTCACCGGTGTCGGAGGTCACAGCGCTGCCGTCCCAACGGACATGCTTGCCGTTGGACTCCATGGTGAGCTGCTGCAGGTAGGCCGGGAAGCGGTGCAGGTACTGGCAGTACGGAAGCACGGCGTGGCTCTTGGAACCGAAGAAGTTGACGTACCAGACGTTGAACAAACCCATCAGCGCAACGGCATTGTTCTCGAGCGGCGTGTTGCAGAAGTACTCGTCGATAGCGTGGAAGCCCTCGAGGAACTGCTGGAAACGCTCGGGGCCGAGCACGACGATCAGCGACAGGCCCACGGCGGAGTCGACGGAGTAGCGGCCGCCGACCCAGTTCCAGAAACCAAAGGCGTTGGCCGGGTCGATACCGAAAGCCTCGACCTTCTCGAGTGCGGTGGAAACGGCGACGAAGTGCTTTGCCACGGCCTCGGCGTTCTGCTCATCGGAGCCGTCGATGGCGCCCTGAGCCTTGAGCTGCTCGAGCATCCAGGTCTTGACCTCGCGGGCGTTGGTGAGGGTCTCGAGCGTGGTGAAGGTCTTGGAGACGATGATCACGAGCGTGGTCTCGGGATCCAAACCCTTGAGCTTCTCGGCCTGGTCGTTGGGATCGATGTTGGAGATATAGCGGCAATCGATACCGGCGTCGGCATAGGGACGCAGGGCCTCGTAAGCCATGACCGGGCCCAGATCGGAGCCGCCGATGCCGATGGACACCAGGTGCTCGATCTTTTTGCCGGTAACACCCTTCCACTCACCGGAGCGCACGCGCTCGGCGAAGGTATACATGCGGTCGAGAACCTCGTGCACGTCGGCGACGACGTCCTGGCCGTCGACGATGAGCTGGCCCTTCTCGCTTACCGGGCGGCGCAGCGCGGTGTGCAGGACGGCGCGGTCCTCGGTGGTGTTGATGTGCTCGCCGGAGAACATGGCGTCGCGGCGCTCCTCGAGCTTCACCTCGCGGGCAAGATCGCACAGCAGCTTGACGGTCTCATCGGTCACCAGGTTCTTGGACAGGTCGAAGTGCAGGTCACCGGCGTCAAAGCTCAGCTTGTTCACGCGCTCGGCATCGGCGGCGAACCAGGCCTTGAGGTCGATACCCTCGGCCTCGAGCTTCTCCTGATGGGCCTCGAGCGCCTTCCAAGCGGCAGTCGACGTAGCATCGATAGGTGCGGCAACAGTTGCCATAGAGTCCTCCTCAGCATACGGGCGCACGCCTCCATGCGCCCGGACATTCAGATGCCACTATTCTAGCGCAGGTCAAGACTATAATCAGCGAGCGTTGCCAATCGGCCCCCAAACGGCAACCGACCAAAAAGGGACAGGTTTAATTTGGCAGGTCAAACGCTTTACCAATCAAAAATAACCTATCCCTTTATGCCAAATATTAGGCCGCAGCGCAGACGCTACCGAGCAACTCACGCAGAGGAGACCCGATGCCCTCCAGCAGTTCGGGCGCGATGATGGCAAAAACGGGAACCTCGCCGGTGCCCACGACAGCAGGCACCTTGCCCTCCGAGACGATACATCCATAAGGGACAAAACCGTCTTCGCCGACATCGAGCGCCGCCATGCGACGGGCGAGCTCGCGCGCAAAGCCGGCAGTATCGGCATCGCCAATCGCCAAGACAAAGTCCACGCCTTCGTCGGTCGCCAGGGCCACGGCTTCGTCGATCAGCTCGTCTCCTCCGTCGCCTTCAACCGAGCCGCAGCGGAAAAGCACGCGCTCGAGCAGAGCTCGATCAACCGAGCCCAGCGCCGCCGAAACGAGCTCATCACGCGTGTGCTTGTCGCCTCCCAGCACGACCAGTGCCTTGGTGCCGCCATAGTGGGCAACCAATCGCCCGCACCAGCGAGCCACATCCCCATCCGCAACCAAGCGCGTCGGCATACCAAACCCATAATTGACCATCTTTTCCACAACCTTCCGTGCGTATAGGCGGTATCAATCGTTAGGCCCATGCTACGAAGCGAGGTTTTCCGAGCTGTTTCGCACTCTTTAGAGCTGCGTTAAAACCCGATCCAGCCGCACGACCATACCTACCAAAACAAACCAGTCCCTTTTTGGCAGGTTTTGACGATGTCCGGACGAGCGGGTATTATCGAACAAGTATTCGATAAGAACATGTGTTTGATGGGAGAACGCGTGGGGCACGAGCGTCACACCTATATCTGCATCGACCTTAAGACGTTCTACGCCAGCGTCGAGTGCGTCGACCGAGGACTCGACCCACTCACTACGCGCCTGGTCGTTGCCGACGAATCGCGCGGGCGCACGACCATCTGCCTCGCCATCACACAGGCCATGAAGGACCTCGGGATACACAACCGCTGCCGTCTATTCGAGATTCCCGACGGCATCGACTACATCAAGGCCGTACCGCGCATGCAGCACTACATGGAAGTGTCGGCGCAAATCTACGGCATCTATCTAGAATACGTGAGCCCGCAAGACATTCACGTCTATTCAATCGACGAATGCTTTATCGACGTGACGCCCTATCTAGACCTCTACCACACTAATGCCAAAGGCTTTGCCTGCATGTTGCGCGATGAGGTCCTCGCGCGCACCGGCATCACGGCGACGGTCGGCATCGGCCCCAACCTATTCCAGGCCAAGGTGGCGCTCGACATTACCGCCAAGCACGTACCCAGCCGCATCGGCATACTCGACGACGAAACCTTTCGCAAGGAGATCTGGCCCCATCGTCCCATCACCGATATCTGGGGTATCGGCCCCGGCGTGGCAGCCCGCCTAGAAAAATACGGTGTCTACGATCTGATGGGTGTCGCCGCGCTCGACGAAAACCTGCTTTACGACGAGCTCGGCGTCAATGCCGAGTATCTCATCGACCATGCCTTCGGGCGCGAGCCGACAACCATCGCCGATATCCAAGCCTATCGCCCGCAAGCAACTTCGACCACCACAGGACAGGTGCTCTCGAAAGGCTATGCCTACGAACAGGCCTACACCGTCTTGCGCGAGATGGTCGACAACGCCGTGTTGGACTTAGTCGATAAGCACGTGGTCTGCGACAGCATCTCGCTCTTTGTGGGCTACGCAAGCGAGCGCGCCGACATACGCCGCCTCGACGCCAGCGGTACAGCGCAATATGTGGACGGATGCGGGTACCTGCGCTCGAGCACGTCGAGTATCGAACCCACCGCAACCGCCGGCCCCGAACTCGCGCCCCGTGCGCCCAAGCCCGTCCAGCGCGATGACGAACGGCGCCGCCTGGTGCGGGAGGCGCAGGCTATCGATGGCATCTTTGTGGGAGAGCATGGCGGCAAACCGCGCGGTGGCTATGCCGCGCTGTTCGCGCATTCCAATGCATCCCACAAGCTGCCTGAACGCACTAATTCGTTTAAGAAGATCATGGGCTATTTCGATGAGCTCTGGGCGCAGGCTGTCGATCCCAAACGACCAGTCAAGCGCATCAACCTGGGATTTGGCAATCTTGTGCCCGAGGAATTTGCCACCATCGATCTGTTTAGCGACGTCGAGGCCGATGAGCGCGAGCGCGACCTGGCACGCGCCGTTCTGGCCGTAAAGGGCAAGTACGGCAAGAACGCCCTGGTTAAGGGACTGAGCTTTACTGCCGGCGCCACCGCACGCGAACGCAACGATCAGGTAGGAGGACATCGTGCCTAAACCCAAACAACAGCCCGTGCGCCCGCCGACCGCCTTCGAGCGCCTAGCGGACCCTGAGGGAAGACGTCGCTCCGCCGACCCAAAGCTCACCGCCAACGGTGCCGTGCGCGCCGGCCGCGCCGCGCAGTTTATGCCCTTTGCCGCCCTCACGGGATACTACGAGCTCGTGCGCAAACAAGAGATCACTGTTGAGTCCAAATGCGAACTCACGGAAGAAAAAGCCCTCGAGCTTTCGAAAAAGCTCGAGGGCCTCAAACGAGGCGACCTGGTACGCGTCACCTATTACGATACGTACGGCTATCGTAGCCGCACCGGCATTCTCGACGAAGTGCTTCCCGCGTTCAAGCTGCTCAAGCTCAGGGACATCGCCATCGACTTCGACGATATCCAAGACATCGAACTGCGCGGACGAGCCTAGCCAAGGAAGCGCATCCAGGGCGGCGCTTACAGCGTCATGACGTAGTAACCCGCGTCCTTCACGGCCGTCTCGAGGACACCACGATCAACCGGCTGCTTAGAGCGCACGCGTGCCGTGTGGTCCGCATACGTCACCGTTGCCCACACGCCATCCAGCGCATTCAGGGCATTGGCCACGTTCTGAGCGCAGCCGTCGCAACTCATGCCGCCGATGAGCAGCTCCTCGCTATAGGGATAATGAGACGGATCGGTATCCGCGACCACGACCTTCTTGGCCTTCTTTCCGCTCGCGCCGTCACTGCAGCAGCTCTTTCCGCGAGTCGAAGCGGCAATGCGACGCAACCCAAAAAACAAACCGACGGCAATTACGGCCAGCACGATGAGATTTGCAGGGTTGAGCAAGTCACTCATGCGTTCCCCTTTCAAGTAGCACTATCTAGATACCCCCATGGGGTGTCCCCATCTTAACCCAAAATCATGTCCGTTCGGTCAATTAGTTTCCCTCTTCAAACTTTTTTGTTGACCATGGCTTACTTTCGTGTATAAGTTTTCCTAGGCAAACTAGTGAGGGCTCGAAAGGGGTACTGTGACTCGAACCATTGACATCCCAACATACCAAACGGCTGTCGTGCGCAACTGCTCCCCTACGCTCGCAGGTATCAAGCCGGCTTCACTCTTTACCTATCCCGGCGTTTACGCCAACCAAAACGGAAAACTCGGCGTCGCTCAAATCGAAGAGCGACGCTCTCGCCTGCTCGCCGTCATAGCCCAATGCAACCGCGAGCTCCAACCGCTCGGGATCCATATGAGCGTTTTGGTCTGGCGCCCCTGCGGAGCGCTCATCTATGTGTACCGCCCTGCGGACCTCATGCGATATCTCTCCGACCCCCGCGCCGCGACGGCGCTTGTCGCCGAAGGCTACGATGTCCACAACCTGCCCGCATCCTTGGTGCATCTCGCCGCGCGCATCACGCTGGCAAGCAGCAATGCCGCAGAAAGCGCCTATGACGGCAGCGTCTGCGCACTCGCACGAAATAGGCACTGCGATACGGGGTGCATGTGCGAATTCCCCCACGAAATTGGCTATTTTTTGGGCTATCCCTACGAAGATGTCCATCAGTTTATCGTCCAACACGGCGAAAACTATAAAGTCTTTGGCGCCTGGAAGGTATACACAAACGTCGAACAGGCGCTCACGACCTTCGATTCCTATCGTGCATGTACGCAATACCTTACCTACATCTATCAACAGGGCTGCACCCTGGGACAACTTGTCCAGGCAACCCGATAGAGCATACAAAATGCGGCCGCACGCCGCACAACCGAAAGGAAAGCATATGAGCAAGATCGCAGTCGTCTACTGGAGCGGTACAGGCAACACCGAGGCCATGGCAAACTTCGTTGCCGAAGGCGCCACGTCCGCTGGTGCCGAGACTGGGGTCATCTCCTGCGCCGACTTCTCTGCCGACAAGGCCGCCGAATATGATGCCTTCGCCTTCGGCTGCCCCGCCATGGGCTCCGAGGAACTCGAGTACGATGAGTTCCAGCCAATGTGGGACGAGGTCAAGGAGACTCTCGGCGACAAGAAGGTCGTCCTCTTTGGCTCCTATTCGTGGGCCGAGGGCGAGTGGATGGACAACTGGAAGGCCGACGCCGACGAGGCCGGCGTCAACGTCGTAGACTCCACCATCTGCTACGACGCGCCCGACGACGAGGGCGAGGCGGCCTGCCGCGCCCTTGGAGCCGAGCTCGTCTAGCGGCAATGAGCTCCGCCCGTAACGCGCTCTGCACCAAAACACATTCGCGTCCCAACAAAAACGGGAGCCGGATCACATCCGGCTCCCGTTTTCTGCTATGTCAGTCATATAAAGCGGCTACGAAATATTGCCCAAGAACGCCTTGGTGCGCTCGCTCTTAGGATGGTCGAAGACCTCGCTCGGCGTACCCTCTTCCACGATAACGCCACCGTCCATAAAGACGACGCGGTCGGCGACATCGCGGGCAAAGCCCATCTCGTGCGTCACGACAATCATGGTCATACCGTCGTGCGCCAGGTCGCGCATGACGCCCAGGACGTCGCGCACGAGCTCAGGGTCGAGCGCCGAGGTTGCCTCGTCAAAGAGCATGACGTGCGGGTTCATCGACAGGGCGCGGGCGATGGCAACGCGCTGCTGCTGGCCGCCCGAAAGCTGACTCGGCATAAAATCGATGCGCTCGGCAAGACCGACCTTGGTCAGCTCCTCGACGGCGATCTTCTCGGCCTCTTCCTTGCTGCGCTTGAGCACCTTTTGTTGCGCAAGCATGACGTTCTTTTTGACCGACAAGTGCGGGAACAGGTTGAACTGCTGAAAGACCATGCCCAGGTGCGTACGCACTTTGTTGAGGTCGACACCCTTGGCGCACACATCCACGCCCTCAACGATAATCGAGCCGCTCGTGGGATGCTCCAGACGATTGATGCAGCGAAGCATCGTCGACTTGCCCGAGCCCGAGGGGCCCAAGACCACAACGACCTCACCCTTGTGCACATCCAGATCGATATCGCGCAGGACCACGTTGTCGCCAAAGGCCTTCTGGAGGTTCTTGATGCTGACGACGACCTCGTTCGAGTTATTGGTTTCGCTCATGATAGGACCTCCTTACAGACCGGCGATGTGATCGGCGGGCGTCGCGACAACCTGTCCGGCGCTCTTGGCGGGACGCTTCTTCTTGGTCTCGGCCGTGCCCAAAAGCCTCGCCTCAAGACCGCTCACCAAGCGAGCGAGCGGCAGGGTGATAACCAGATAGAACAGGGCGGCAACCACGTACGGTGTAATGGAGCCCGTCGTGGCCACGATGGTACGGGCGTTCATGACGATCTCGACCACACCCACGGCGGCAAGCAGCGACGTATCCTTGTAAAGCAAAATAAACTCGCTGGTCAGCGTAGGCAGGACATTACGGAACGTCTGCGGAATCATGACATAGAGCAGCGTCTGGAACGCGTTCATGCCCAGCGAACGCGCAGCCTCGTTCTGTCCCTTGGGGATCGACTGAATACCGGCGCGGAAGATCTCACACAGATAGGCAGACGAATTCATGGCCATGACGATGACGCCGAGCACGTAGTCATCAACCTTGACGCCGGCCAGCGGCAAACCGAAGAACGCGATGTAGATCTGCAGGAACGCCGGCGTACCGCGGATGATATTCACATAGATGCCGGCAAGGCAGCGCAGGATGCGTGACTTGGATATGCGCATGAGCGACAGGGCAAAGCCAAAGGGAATTGCCAGCGGAAACGCCACAAGCACGATCGAGAGCGACATAAGGAAGCCCTTAAAGACGATCGGCAGGCTTTGGACCAAAATGACCGGGTTCAAGAACAGGCGCAGGAACATATTGGAGTTCCAGGCCTCGACCCACGGCTGCTCCTTAAGATCGGCCAGGAAGTTATCGAAGGCCGTCACGCCCTTGATCTCGACGGAAGGAATTTTTGAAATCTTCTTGGTCGAACCGTCGGCGAGCGTATAGGTGCCGCTAAAGGCCTCATCGCCGCCCTCGACGGGAAACGTCACGCCGTAAACCTCGACACGGAAATAGCCGCCGGCAGGCGCCGTCTCGCCAAAATCAATCTTGAGCGTCTGGCCGTCAGCCTTGCACGTGGGCTTCATGGGCGTACGATCCATGAGGTCCTCGCCCGAGAGCATCGTCAATCGCGTGTCATCGGTACCAAACGTCGTGCCGTCGACAAACGTCAAAGAAAGACCGCTCAGCTCCTCGTCGGCATCGGCCTGAACTTCCCAGGTAATGCGGGTCTCGGTGCCACCGACCACGTCGCTACCCGAACCGGTATTGGGTCGGGCGGTGATCTTTGCGGTCTCAAGCGCCTGGGCGGTCGTGGGCACGCAGGCCCCCGCGCACACCAGGGCGAATGCCACAGCCAAAGCGCAGGCTAGCTTTTGGAGCATCGAGGGCAGTGGATAGCTCTGGCCCATAGCTCCTTGGTTCAATCGAGACAAGGTGGCTCCTAACGTTTAAGTTGCCGACATAACGGGACGGGATGACGCCCATTCAAGAAGCGCAAAGGCCCTTTCCGCCAAAACGGAAAGGGCCCGCGCGCAATCAAGTAGTTATTTTACTTGATATTGTACTTAGCCATGAGGGCGTCGACGGTACCGTCGTCGGTCAGGTCCTTGATGGCCTGGTTGATGTCGTCCTTGAGCTTGGTGTTGCCCTGGTTGATGGCGATGGCGTACTCCTCGCCGGTGCTGATCTGCTTGATGGTCTGGCAGGTGTTGAACTGCTCGGCGGTCAGCTGGCTGGCAACGGAGCGGTTGGTGACTACGGCGTCGCCCTTATCGGACTGCAGGGCGCTGAAGCACTCGGTGGCGTCCTTGTAGGGGACGATCTTGGCCTTGGGGAAGTTCTCCTGGGCAAAAGCCTCGGCGGTTGAGCCAGACTGGACGATGATGGTAGCGTCGGCGTTGTTGAGCTTCTCGCTGTAGTTGTCGGCCGTGATGTCGGTGTTATCGACCTTGGTCACGATAGCCTGATCGTCCATGTAGTAGGAATCAGAGAAAGTGACTTCCTTCTCACGCTCGGGCGTGTCGGTGATAGCCGCGATGGCGACGTCATACTTGGCGCCCGAAGCGACGCCCGGAACCAGCGTGTCGAAGTCGTTGTTGACGTACTCGACATCCAGACCCAGCTTGTCACCGATAGCCTTGATGAGCTCAAGGTCAAAGCCCTGGTAGTCGCCGTTGTCATCCTTATACTCAAACGGCGCGTACTCGGCAGAGGTGCCGACGGTCAGCGTGCCGTCCTTGACGAGCGCGTACTCCTTGGAGCCGTCGACCTTCTCGACCTTAGCGTCGTCAGAGCTGCTGGAACCGGCATCAGAACCAGAGGTGGCGTTGGACGAACCGCAGCCCGTCAGAGCAAGGGCGAGCGCCATAGCACCCGTGGCGGCAAATGCGCCAAGCTTCTTCAGCTTCATAATCAGTCTCCTTCCGGTGACCTCGTTTGATTCAGAGGTCTGCAAAAACTGTTGGCTATTATGCACCCGGAATTACGAATCTGCAATGAGAAAACTGATTGAAACAAACCCATAACGTGAATGGAATACTCCACTTTGTGACAGTCATTACTGCTGCAATGACCTTAATAGTCTAATTTCAGCTGCATAACCTGCAAGTTCGTTCGGAGTCTCCAAAATAAACGGAAGCGAACGCAAGTGGCCATTCGATACAATATTCTGCATAACCTGCATACCGCCACCAAATTCCTCGCTGCCAAGGTATCCCTTGCCGATGCACTCGTGACGATCTTTATGGGCGCCACAAGGGTTCTTCGAATCGTTGATGTGTACGGCGTGCAAGCGATCGATACCCACCACGCGGTCGAACTCGTCGAGTACGCCGTCCAGATCATGGATGATGTCGTAGCCGGCATCGCTCACATGGCAGGTGTCCAAACAAACGCCCAGCTTATCGGACAGCTCTGGGCACTTGGCGGCAACGCCCTCGATAATGCACGCCAGTTCCTCAAAGCTGCGGCCCACCTCGGTACCCTTGCCGGCCATGGTCTCGAGCAGCACCGTCGTCTGCTGGCCCTCAAACATCACCTGGCACAGGGTGTCGACAATCATCTGAATGCCGGCGTCGGAGCCCTGCCCCACATGCGCACCGGGATGGAAGTTGTAGTAGTTGCCGGGCAGCGCCTCCATGCGCCGCAGGTCCTCTGCCATGGCCTCCAGGGCAAACTCGCGCGCCCGCTCTTTGGTTGAGCAGGGGTTATAGGTATACGGGGCATGAGCCACGAGCGGTCCAAAGTCGTTTTGCGCCATAAGCTCGCGCAGGGCCGCCACGTCATCCATGTCAAGGTCTTTTGCCTTGCCACCGCGCGGGTTGCGCGTAAAGAACGCAAAGGTATTGGCGCCAATGGACAACGCCGTCTCCCCCATTGCCCGATAGCCCTTCGTCGTCGAAAGATGACACCCGATCGTCAGCATCTCCAGCTCCCTCCTCATCAGTTGCGGTGAAATACGGTCTATTGGTGCCCTATTTTGGCGCAAACAGACCGTATTCCACCGCAAGTTATAAAAGGGGCATCAGGGACAAAGGCCTCCAGGCATTCCAAGCGCTGGTGCCATGCCCCCACGCCCTAAAGTTTCAAGCGAATCGCATCGATGATGTGCGCACAGCGCTGTGTGGCGGCTAGGGACATGATGGGGCTTTCGAGTTTCCCCGTCTGAATGAGCTGAGTCGCATGCTGGATTTCGCCATAGAAATCATCGATCTCAAACGGGGCATTTATTTCTAGCGTTCGACCGTCGGAATACTTCACATGAGCGAGCTCGGGGCGATGGAGCCGCTCGATTTCCAACGAGCCCCGCTCACAGGCAATCGTTAAGCGGCTTTCATATGTTGCTTTGCCGTCGCACACCATATGAATGGGTATACCGCCGACGCTCATATGGATCTCGTCGGCCCAATCGACGCGGCCGCCCGATACGTCACGCCAGCGAACTTCACGGGAAGAAACCTCGCACGCGCCCGCGAGCAAATCCTCAAACCAACCGACTGCATAGCAGCCCATATCATATAGACAGCCGCCCTGCAACGGATCAAGCAGATAGCCCGAAGGAGGCTCGCCGTAATCGAGCTTTTGCACGCTTTCAATCGAGACAATACGGCCAAGCTCACCCGACGCAAGCAAGTCCTTCACGCGAGTGCGCATCGGGCAAAACCGATTCTTCATCGCCTCCATAAACAGCACGCCGCGCTCGCGAGAGGTGGAAGCAATCGAGAGAGCCTCTTCCTCACTCAAAACGGCCGGCTTTTCGCACAGCACGGCCTTTCCGGCGCGCAGCGCGCGACAGGCCCAACGCGTATGCATGCCATGCGGAAGAGCCAAGTAGATTGCGTCGACATCGGGGTCGGCAATCAGCGCGTCATAAGCCGCATCGCCGTTATCATCGGCCGAGGCATGGCTATGCGCAGCATCGATCGAAAACGCTCGGGAAAATTCCTCGACATGCGCAGGAGTGCGGCCGGCCGCAGCCACCAGCCGTGCCCCGTCGACCTTCTTGAGCGACGATGCAAATCGATGAGAAATGTGTCCGGCACCCAAAATGCCCCAACGAACCTCACGCAAATCATCACATGAATCCCGATGGCCCACGACAGCCCCCTTCAGTTGCGGTGAAATAGTTCCTGTTTGGCCCCTATTCTGCCGCAAACAGGAACTATTCCACCGCAAGTTATAAAAGGGTCATGAGGAGCGCGTTTTGCCGAAGGCCTTAAGCACTGCCGTCACGGGGCCAGGCTGGAAACGTCGGCGCACGTCATCGAGACGCTCGGGGATATCGATATGCTGTGGGCAGTGGCGCGCGCATTTGCCGCACTTGACGCAATTGCTCACCAGCTTGGCCTCGCTTGTGCGCACCGCGCTCGCCGTAAAGTACTGCGATAGACCCGTAAACCAGCTGTGCGCATAGCTTGCGTTGTAGGCGGCAAAGCAGCCGGGAATATTGATGCCTTTAGGGCACGGCATGCAATAGCCGCATCCCGTGCAGGGCACGCGATTCGATTTTTCAAACTCATCCAGCACGTGCGCGATAGTGTCGAGCTGGTTGGCAGTCATCGAATTCGGCAACGCGAGGTCTGCCAGTGACGAATTCTCATCCACCTGCGTGGTATCGGTCATACCAGAAAGCAACATGGTCACCTGGGGATGATTCCACACCCACGAGAGCCCCCAAGCGGCAGGCGTATGCAAATGCCGGTCGCATGCACCGTCGAGAACAGCGCGCGCCCGCGGAGGCAATTTGCCTGCCAAGCGTCCGCCCAAAAGCGGCTCCATCACAAACACCGCGAGGCCTCGCTCGGCGGCGGCCATGAGCCCCGCTGTTCCCGCCTGATATCGCTCTCCAGCGTAATTGTACTGGATCTGGCAAAAATCCCAGTCATATGCGTCAAGCATCGTCAGGAAATCAACCGCGCTGCCGTGGTACGAAAAACCAATCTGGCGAATGCGCCCCGCCGCCTTTTGACACGCGATCCAGTCCTCAATGCCCAACGCCACCACACGTTCCCACTGGGCGGGCGAGGTAATGTTATGCATGAGGTAATAGTCGATATGGTCGGTCCGCAGGCGCCGCAGTTGCTCATCGAAGAACCGGTCGAAATCCTCCGCGCACTTGCACGAAGCATGCGGCAACTTGGTCGCCAGCAACACCCGGTCACGCAGCCCCAAGCGCTCAAGCGAGGCGCCCACGCATGCCTCGTTACCGGGATAGAGATACGCGGTGTCCAGATAATTAATCCCCTGCTCCACCGCACGGGAAATGATGGCATCGGCTGTCTTCGCATCCGGACGTCCCGGCGCACCGGGAAACCTCATGCAGCCCAGACCCAACGCCGAGATACGGTTGCCGCTTTTGGGGTCAACGCGATATTGCACGGCCCCTCCCTTCGCCATCAGCGCCCCGGCAAGGCGAAACACAATGGTCACGCAGCCGAAACATCGTGGAATCGCAATCGAGAACGTATCGTAACGCAGCAGAAATCGAGCTGTCACGGCACCGCTTTAACATCAGCAAAAAGCCCGATGAAAGGAGCCGGGCATGACCACGCGCGAGGACGCCTACCCCTACCCCGGCGAGCAATACATCCTCTCGGTCGACCGCTATCAGATCGAGGTCATGGACCATCTGGACGAGCCTCCCGCCACGGGTGCCGTCATCTTCTGCACCTTCCCCAAGGTCCGCGATGGCGTCGGATACCCCGCCCGCGTCTTTGCGGTCTGCCCCGCGGCATAAGCGCACAGCGCAATAGTTTCTTTTTTATAACAGCCGCCCCGCGCACCCACCAATCACCCTGGCAGCATACAATCCATCAGGCGCCCCTTACGCGGGCGCCTTTTACATGGGGAGATGATTCACATGCAGATCAACAAGGTCGCTTTTATCGGCAAGGGCGGCGTCGGCCTGCTCTACGGCAGCATGATTGCCAAGGCCCTCGGCAATGACGCCGTCGAATACGTTATGGATGACACCCGTTTTGAGCGTCACGCGGGCGATGCGCTCACTGTCAACGGCAAGCCCTGCGATCTCACGTCCGTCCGCGCCAGCGAGGCGACGCCCGCCGATCTGGTCATCCTGACAGTCAAGACCACCGGTCTCGACCAAGCACTCAAGACTATGGAGCGCGTCGTGGGACCCAACACGCTCATCGCCTCGCTATGCAACGGCATTACGAGCGAGCAAAAGATTGCCGAACGCTTTGGCTGGGAGCATACCGTTCTTGGTATCTGCCAGGGCATGGACGCCGTGTTCCTCAACGGCGCGCTCACCTTTACCAATGCGGGCGAGATCCGCTTTGGCGCGGCGGCCGGCACGGACCCCGCGACCGTCGCCGCTATCGACGGGCTCTACACGCGCTGCGGCATCGCCCATACCGTCGAGCGCGACATTGCGCACCGCATGTGGGCCAAACTCATGCTCAACGACGGCATCAACCAAACCTGCATGGCCTACGGCGGGACCTACGGAAGCGCCACGGAGCCGGGCTCCGAGCAGCGTCGCTGCTTTGTTTCCGCCATGCGCGAAACGCTTGCGGTCGCCAACGCCGAGGGCGTTGAGCTGACCGAGGCAGACCTGACGCAAATGGTGCACCTCATCGAGGGAATCGACCCCGCCGGTATGCCCTCGATGGCTCAAGACCGCATCGCAAGGCGCAAAACCGAGGTTGATGAGTTCGCGGGCACCATCTGCCGCCTCGCAGCCAAACACGATATCCAGGCACCGCAAAACGAATGGCTCTATCGACGCATTCGCGATATCGAGAAAAGCTGGTAGCGCCGACGCGCCGCATTCAACAGCCTTAACAGCAAAACCGCCGCAAGGGAACCTCCCCCCTGCGGCGGCCTTCATCTTCGTCTATGACCGGCGGCCGATCTCACAACAGTTAGCGTTGCGACCCCGACACCTCGTCCTCATCGTCGCGGCAAAGAACCACGCCCGCGCTTCCCAGCAGTGCGGCCGCGATCAGCGCGCCGACCACGATAGGAGCAGTCCCGCATGTCCCCTGCATGCCCGCGACGAGCGCGACCGTGGGACCAAGGCAGCCGAGCATCAACGCGACGGCGGCAACGGCAATATCTCGAGCATTCACAAGACCACTTCTTCCAAGAGAAAGACCTTATTTCTCATGAACTAGTGTGCCCCGCATCCATACGCCCAGCGTACCGCCACGGTAAGGACTCTGTTAACTCAAACGCGCATAAAGAACGGGCGGCTTTACGTTGCCTAAAAGCTCAGTAAAGACGTCCGCCCATCATGTGCCTATTTTGCTTATGGCAGATTACCAACCGGTGTAGTAGTCGGTGGTTCCGGCAGCGCAGCCGGAGTCATAGACCTTGCAATCACCCTTGGAGCCCGTAAAGGTCGAGCCCTGGGCCATATCGCCCGCGGCAACAACGTAATAGCCGTCGGAATCGCGCCAGAAGCCCTCAGAATCCTGAGTCCATTCGCCCGTGCGATAGTGATAAAGCACATTGCTGCTGTAATAGGTCTCGCGGCGCCCGTTGTAGTTATTGACACCCGCAGAGCGCGTCAGGCCCGAGCCGTTCGCGTAATACGCAGCAGACGCGTAAGACAAGCCGGAGCCGGCGTTGTAATACGAAGCCTGAACGGCCTCAGCGGCCTCGGCTTCGGCTGCGGCAGCCTCGAGCGCCTCGCGCTTGGCATCCTCGAGCGTGGAGCGAAGCTCGTCGAGCTCGGTCGACTTGGCGTCGACCTCCCCCATCGTCAACAGGCTACCCGCGCCGTCGATGCAACCCTGCAGCACAGCGCGCTCGTCATCGGTAGCATAGTCGCCATACATATTCATAATGATCTGAGCGCGCATCTCCAGGGAATCGCGCTTTGCCCCCATCGAGGCGTTCCACTCCTGCATGGAGCCATAACCGTCACCGCGGTAGTCGACGGGCTGCACCAGCGTCGCCTCGGACGGCGTAGATCCGACCGTATCGGATAGTGTTGCCGCGTGGGCATCAGTTGCGCCGGCGCCCGCCAAAAGTGCCACAGTCAGAGCGGCGGAAAGGGCGGCGGCTTTCGGTTTTCGTGAATCGATCCTCATGTAGCTGGAAACCTCCGTAGTGTGTTTTTGCTGCGTTTGAGCTGCGTGTGATTCGATCGCGCTGCATAGTACCCCGAGTAAATCGCGACCTGCGGTTTTACTCAAAAGGCGCACGTCAATTGCGTAAAACTCACATCCTCTTAACAGGAGTTTTCCACAACTCGAATGCATAAAGCGTGCCAAAAACCCTGTTTTTACACCCTCTCTATGCAAAAAAGCGCCTGTGCAACCATAGTTCACACAGGCGCCTTGAGCAGGCATTTTATGCAGTTATACCTATCGAGTCGCAAGGGGTCCTTGCACAAGTCGCCTTACTCGTCCAGCGCGGCGAAGGCCTGCTTCAGATCCCAAATGATATCCTCGGCGTTCTCGGTACCGATGGAAAGACGGATCGTGGAGGGCGTGATGTTCTGCTCGGCGAGCTCCTCGGCAGAGAGCTGGGAGTGCGTGGTGGTAGCCGGGTGCACGACGAGCGACTTGACGTCGGCCACGTTGGCGAGCAGCGAAAACACCTGCAGATGGTCGATGAACTTCCAAGCTGCCTCCTGGCCACCCTTAATCTCGAAGGTAAAAATCGAGGCACCGCCACGGGGGAAGTACTTCTGATAGAGCTCGTGATCGGGGTGCTCAGGCAGGCTCGGGTGGTTCACCTTGGCGACGTGGCTGTCACCAGCCAGGAACTCAACGACCTTCTTGGTGTTCTCGACATGACGGTCAACGCGCAGCGACAGAGTCTCGGTGCCCTGGAGCAGGACCCAGGCGTTGAACGGGCTGATGCAAGCGCCCTCGTCACGCAGCAGGATAGCGCGGACATAGGTCGCGAAGGCGGCGGGACCGGCAGCCTCGGCAAACGAAACACCGTGGTAGGAGGGGTTGGGCTCAGCGATCTGGGCGTACTTTCCGCTCGCCTTCCAATCGAAGTTACCGCCGTCGACGATCACACCGCCCAGCGAGGTGCCGTGGCCACCGATGAACTTGGTTGCGGAGTGGACGACGATGTTGGCACCATGCTCCAGCGGACGGAACAGATACGGGGTGCCGAAGGTGTTATCGACGACAACCGGCAGACCGCGCTTCTTGGCGATCTCGGAGATGGCGTCGATGTTGGGGATGTCGGAGTTGGGGTTGCCGAGCGTCTCGAGATAGATGACCGTAGTGTTGTCCTTGATGGCCCCCTCGACCTCTTCCAGATTATGAGCGTCGACAAACGTGGTCTCGACGCCAAACTGGGAGAGCGTATGCTCCAGCAGGTTGTAGGAGCCACCGTAGATGGTCTTCTGGGCAACCACATGGTCACCGGCCCGGGCAAGTGCCTGCAGGGTATAGGTGATGGCGGCGGCGCCAGAGGCGACGGCGAGGCCAGCAACGCCACCCTCGAGCGCGGCGATACGGTCCTCGAAAACGCCCTGGGTGGAGTTGGTCAGACGGCCGTAGATGTTACCGGCGTCGGCAAGACCAAAGCGGTCAGCGGCGTGCTGGGAGTTGCGGAACACATAGCTCGTGGTCTGGTAGATAGGCACGGCACGGGAGTCGGATGCAGGATCGGCGCTCTCCTGGCCAACGTGCAGCTGCAGGGTATCGAAACCAAAGGTGTGCTCGGGGTTGTTGATGAACTGGCTCATGATGATCTCCTTGATCGAACAAAAGTAATAAGAGTGAGAGAAGTAAGTCGCTATCTCCTGATTACGCCAACGGGCGCAAACAGGAGCCCGGCATTCGTCTTGGTAAGCAATTCATATGCGGGCCTCCTTTCGCATCCCGGTTCCGTGGTTGGCTTAATTACCTACCGCCTTTGTGTGTTTTGAATAGTACGAGCATTGTTTCTCTCGGTCAATCACTTAAAAGCGCTAACCTGTTATCGGTTTTGTAGATAACACACGAAAGGACGGGCGCCGATGACCCTCCAGCAGCTTCGCTTTTTGATCGCCGTGGCAGAGTCCGGCTCAATCAACGCCGCGGCCCAGCGCCTCTATACCGCTCAGTCCAACATCTCAAACGCCGTCAAAAGCCTGGAACAGGAGCTCCATCTGGAAATCTTTACGCGCTCCAGCCGCGGCGTCACGCTCACCAACGATGGCACCGAGCTTTTGGGCTATGCGCGCCAGGTCGTTGAGCAGGCCGACATGCTCGAGGCCCGCTACGAAGACGGCGGCATCCCGCAAGCCCGCCTTGCCATCTCGGCCCAACACTACGCGTTTTCGGTCGAGGCCTTTGTCAACGTCGTCGAGCGCTGCCGCGACAGCAAGTTCGAGTTCATCATGCGCGAGACCACCACAGCGCAGATCATCGACGACGTGCGCGCGTTTCGCAGTGACATCGGCATCCTCTATCTGGATGACTTTAATACCCGTGTCTTGCAGAAGGCCTTTACCGATGCCCGGGCGAGCTTTCATCCCCTCTTTGATGCAAAAGTCCACGTGTTCGTCAGCGAACGTCACCCGCTCGCACGCCGCCCTCAGCTGTCCCTTGCCGACCTCACGCCCTATACGCGCTACAGCTTTGAGCAGGGAACCTCGAACTCCTTCTATTACGCCGAGGAACCCTTTAGCTACATCCCTTGCGACCGCAACATACGAATCTCGGACCGCGGAACACTTACCAACTTACTTATCACGTCGAACGGTTACACCCTGTCGACCGGTGTCCTCTCCAATGAAATGCAGTGGGGCATGGCCTCGATCCCGCTGGCAGACGCCCCAACGATGCACGTAGGCTATATCATGCACGACGAGCGCAAACCCTCTCCCCTCTTGCAGCAATACCTCGACGAGCTCAACCGCATCATCCATGCCAACCAACTGTCGGAAGACGGGGTAGAAATCGTAGATTGCTAGCCCCCGGCGGGCATGGCGCTACAATGGTCACTCGCACGAAACATACCCAACGAAAGGAACCATGTGAAGGTCATCATCTATACCGACGGCTCGGCCCGATCAAATCCGGGACGCGGCGGCTACGGCGCCGTGCTCAAATACACCAACCCCGCCGGCAAGACCTTCACCTCCGAGCTTTCGCGCGGCTACGTCAAGACCACCAACAACCGCATGGAGCTCATGGCGGTCATCGTGGCGCTCGAGGCGCTCAACCGCCCCTGCGAGGTCGAGGTCCATTCCGATTCGCAGTACGTCGTCAACGCTTTCAATAAACACTGGATCGACGGCTGGAAAAAACGCGGCTGGAAGACCGCCAACAAGCAGCCTGTCAAGAACCGCGACTTGTGGGAGCGCCTGCTCACCGCAAAGAGCAAGCACAAAGTGGAGTTCATCTGGGTTAAGGGCCACGCCGGCCATGAGCTCAACGAGCGCTGCGACGAGCTTGCCACCACGGCGGCCGACGGCAGCAACCTCGATATCGACACCGGCTTTAACGAGAGCGACCTGTAATAGCGTTTTCGCGCAGCTTTATATCCCCACGCGCTACACTCATCCTGTAGACCAAACAACGCAAGGGGGACGTATGCTGCGCATCGCGACCATCGGCACATCCATGATCACCGACGACTTTATCCAAGTCGTCAACGCCAACGACCAAGCCGCGTTTGTGGGCACGCTTTCGCGCGACGCCAATCGCGGTACTGCCTTTACCGCCGAACACGGCGGCGAGCGTAACTTCACCGCACTTGACGAGCTTGCGTCCGCCGTCGACGTCGACGCCGTCTATATCGGCAGCCCTAACGCACTTCACTACGAGCAGGCCCTTGCCTGCATCGCCGGTGGCAAGCACGTCATCGTCGAGAAACCCTTCTGCGCCACCGAAGCGCAGGCGCTGGAAGTCTTCCGCGCTGCCGAGGCAGCAGGTGTCGTGGCCCTCGAGGCCATGCGTCCCCTCCACGATCCCGCCTTCCACGCCATCGAGGACGCCCTGGGCGAGATCGCCCCCATCCGCCGCGCCTCATTGCGCTTTGGCAAGTATTCCTCGCGCTACAACGAGATTCTCGCGGGACGCGCCACCAATATCTTCGACTGCAATATGGCATCGGGTTCCCTCATGGACATTGGCGTCTACGCCGTCGAGCCCATGGTCGAGATTTTCGGCATGCCCTCCGGCCTTACGAGCATGACTACTCTGCTCGACCCCACCACGCGACAGCTCACGCACGGCCCCATCGACGGCTGCGGTTCCATCCTCGCCAGCTATGGCGGAGGCCGCATCTCCGTCGAGCTCGCGCACTCCAAAATTACGAATGACCTGCTGCCCTCGCAGATCGAAGGCGAGCGTGGCACTATCCAGATCGACCATCTGTCCACGCCCCGCAACGTCCGCATCGACTATCGCGGCGATGTCGTACGCGGCTCGGCGACCGAGGCACCGCGCGATCAGGGCGACAACGGCCGCGTGCTCGACCTACCCAAATCGAGCAACACTATGGAATACGAACTCACAGACTTTATCACCGCCATCGGCGGCATCGATAACGTTAAGGAAGAGATTTGGGAGACCCCGGCAGGACGCCACGAGCTTGGCCACTACCGCGATGTCACGCTCGTCTCACTGCGCATCATGGATGCCGTGCGCCAGCAGGCCGGCATTACCTTCCCGGCCGACGCAGACAAGCAGGCATAGCGATGGGCCTCTTCGATACGTTCTTCTCCAGCGTCACCGGCGGCAGTCGAGAGCCTCAAAAACCATCAAACGTCGAGCTCGAGCTGCGCCGCAGGCTTACCGTGCTCGCAAGCGACGAGGCCACTCAAGACACTCCCCTGCGCTATTTCCTGCACTGGACGGGGCAAGTCCAAGGCGTTGGTTTTCGCTTTACCAACACCAACCTCGCGCAGGCACGCGCACTCACCGGCTGGGTGCGTAACATGGAAGACGGCTCAGTCGAGATGGAGATACAGGGAGCTCCGGCAAACATCCTATCTCATCTCGAGGCGCTTCATGCCTCCTACGAGCGCATGGGAACGCGTTTTCGCCTCGTAGACGCCCAGGCCCGAGCCCCACTTGCCAATGAAGACGGTTTCAGTCCTCATTATTAGTATTGTGTGCTAAATACGGTATCATTTACCTACGACCGTTAATAGAAAAGAGGCGAGGCGCATGGCGGTGCAAAGAAGGAATACCAGGCAGCGAAAACTGGTTCTTGACGCCGTGCGCCAAAGCTATAACCATCCCACCGCCGACGAAATCTACAACGTCGTGCGCGCGCAGGATGACAAAATCAGCCGCGGTACGGTCTACCGCAATCTCAATCTCTTGGCCGACGCCGGCGAGATCCTCTCCATCAAGACGCCGGGCGGCAGCCGCTTCGATCGCACGATCGAGCCGCATGCGCATATCATCTGCACCTCGTGCAGCCGCGTCATCGACGTACCGCTCCCCTTCGATGCCCAGCTCGACGCCAAGGCGTCCGAGCAAATCGGCTGGCACGTCACGTCGCACTACACCATCTTCGAGGGTCTCTGCCCCGACTGCCGGTAGACGTTCGGGACATGCCTTAAAATCCACCTTTCCGCGCTTTGCAGCAAAAAATAGATTTCTAGGCATGTCCCAAATGTCTACTCAGCAAGTAGACGACGCAGCTCTTCTTCGACCGTGTGCACGTAACGGACGCGGTCGTTGATGTCACGCATAGAGGGATTGCAGCTCTCCATTAGATAAGGATGGCCCACTACGTTGAGCATGTCGCGGTCGTTTTCGTTATCGCCAAACGCCATCATCTCATCGGGCGAAATACCCAGGGCACGACCGTAATCGGCAAGCGCGGAGCCCTTGCCCGAACCGAAGCCGATAAAGTCCGTCCACTCGGTTCCCGACGTCATCACGTCAACACGGTCGCTAAAGAGGCGCTCGAAATACTCCAGGGCCGCCGGCTGATCCACCTCGGGCGTCTGGAAGGCAATCTTAATGACGTCCTCGTCGATGTCCTCGGGGCGGTCGACCACCGCCACATCGCAGTGGACCTCATAGCGCAAATGGTCGACGAACGCATCGTTGCCGCTCATGGTGTAGAGGTGTCCCTCACACGAAAGGGTCACGTCGGCATGGGGATACGCAACCACGGCATTCGCGATATCCATAGCAAGGCTACGCTCCATGGAACGCTTGACAACGGCACGCCCCCCGCTCATCACCAGGGCTCCGTTTTCGCATACATAGGCGAGCTCATCGGCCACCGGGGCAAACAGGTAGCGCAAGCTCGCATATTGACGGCCGCTCGCCGGCATAAACACGATACCGCGACGATGCAGTTCATCGATGAGCTCAAAGGCCTCGGAACGCGGCTCGTGCTCCCCCGGATGCAGCAATGTGCCGTCCAAATCGCATGCAATCAGCTTGATTCCCTCAAGACCCATATGCTTTCCCCCACAGCATCTCATCAACAGTAAGACGGACTTTGAATAGTTGCCTCTCAAAGTCCGTCTTACTTATACGCACGTTAACCGCGCGCCTTCTTTACGATCGTAAAGTCGGGAGCCATACTCACAACGGCATCCGCCGCACTCGACGCAAAGCGCCGGTCCGAATCGAGTTCACGGGTAACCGTCGAGAGCCGAACGCCCTCGACGCCCCGGAGCATGCGGCCCAAAACAGGCTGCACCGGCGTATACATGCGCACGGTATGCTCGTCCGAATCGCCTCGGAAAAGCGGCGCATGCATATTGCCGATCTCCCAGCACGCATGCGCGAGCGCAATCGGGTCCATGCGGTCAACTTCGACCAAATAAACCTCGGCGCTGCGCAGGCGCACGACAACCGCCACGGGCACCACGCCCGAACGGTCGACGGAGAGCACGTCGCCGTCGACAAGACGACCGCCGTCGACAAGACGACCGCCGTCGGCAGTACCCAGCCGGACATCGACCGTGCGCCCCAGCTCCGTCACGCCCACAAACGCGCGCGTATCAGCCTGGTCCCAATCGAGCAGCAGCTCGTCAACTTCAAAGACGCCGCCCAGCTTCCGGCGAAGCAGGAGTTCATAGGACGGATCGTTGAGATTTCCCAAGCATGTCGTCGAAACCAAGCGTTCAGGCATACTCTAACCCTCGACCTCGACGAGCTCGATATCAAAGTTGAGGTCCTTGCCGGCCAGCTCGTGGTTGGCGTCGAGCGTCACGGCCTCGGGCGTTACGTCGATGACCACGGCGGGGACGGGCATGCCGCTCGGCGTGGACAGGAAAAGCTTCATGCCCTTCTCGATTTGCTCGATGTTGGGAACCTGTTCGGCCGGGAAGGTAATAACCATCTCGGGATTGTGCTCGCCGTAGGCATCGGCAGCCGGGATGTGCACGGTCTTCTTCTCGCCCACCTGCATGTCGACAACAGCGGCGTCGAAGCCCTTGATCATCTGACCGGCGCCGCAGGTGAACTCCAGCGGCTCGCCGCGATCGTAGGAGCTATCGAACTGCGTGCCGTCATCGAGCGTGCCACGATAATGGGTCTTGACCTTCTTGCCCTGGTTGGACATGGTAACCTCCGTGATAAGGGCGGCGCACAACGCGGGCCGCCGTGAACATATGGCGCTAACTATACCCTAGTCATACAATTCAATGACAGTTTGCAAAGAAACGCTGCAACCGGAGGAACCATGGCATATCCCGTATTTGACCTACACTGCGACACCGCCGACCGAATCGGCTGGGCCACGCTCGATCTCGACCTGCGCTTTACCGCCGGCACCGACGGTTATTTCCCCGGCGACGAAACGCATCCGCAAGATTTCGACCTCATCGAGGGCAACGCCTGCGCCATCTCGCTCGCAAAGATCGGCAACACGCCATGGGCACAGTGCTTCGCCACGTTTGTCCCCGATGAGATTCCCACCGCCCACGCCGCGCGCTTCCAGGCGCAGCTCATGGCGCATATGAGCGGCCAGGCAATGCTCAACCACGACCGCATGGTCAACGTACGCAGCGCGGCAGACATTCGCCCCGCGCTCAAAGACGGCAAGGTCGCCTGCATCCACACCATCGAAAACGCCACGTTCTTTGCCGAGGACCCCGCGCTGATTGAGGTGCTCAAGAGCTTGGGCGTACTCATGTCATCGCTCAGCTGGAATGCGCAGGGACCGCTCGCGAGCGGACACGATACCCACGCCGGCCTCACCGCCGCCGGCATCGAGGCACTTACGCAGATGGAGCACGCCGGCATGGTGCTTGACGTCTCCCACCTCAACGATGAGTGCTTTGACGAGGTTGTCGCCCACGCCACACGTCCCTTCGTCGCCAGCCACTCCAACTCTCGTGCAGTTTGCGGCGTTAAGCGCAACCTCACCGACGACCAGTTCCGCACCATTCGCGACATGGGTGGCATCGTCGGCCTCAACTACTGCAGCGAGTTCCTTTCCAACGACGCAACCGACAAGACAGCCGCAGACGTCACCTTCGACCAGCTGGCGGCACATATCGAGCACTGGCTCGACCTGGGCGGCGAGGACGTCATCGCGCTCGGCGGCGACTGGGACGGTGCCACGGTGCCCGCCTTCCTCTCCGATGCCAGCAAGATGCCCGAGTTCCAGAACATGCTCTCCAAGCACTTTGGCAAGACCGTGATGCAGAAGCTCTGCAGCGATAATGCCCTTGCCTTCTTTGAGCGTTATTAATTTCACATCCCCTGAGCGGGCCGGCATGCCGAACGGTCGACATGCCGGCCCGTCCCCAATCTGAAGGACCACTTTTGACGCAGCAATTTACGCTTTTCCTACCCCAACCGGATGGGACTCCCATCCCCGTCGTCGTTACCAAAAAGCGCGTCAAAAACTTCAACCTGCGCGTCACATCGAGCGGTGAGGTCCACGCCAGCGCACCGCTCGGCGCCAGCCGCGAGCGTATCGAAGCGTTTGTGAAGCGCAACAGCGCCTGGATTATCGGTCGACTTGCCCAGCGCGAGCAACGTCAGGCGACGGCGCGAGAGCCGCTCAGCCCCTCGTCCATCATTGCACTTTGGGGCAAGCCCATCACGGTACAAGATGCGCTCGATCGCAACTTTGCATCACCCGCACCGCGGCCCAAGCAGGCCACCTTCGCAAGTTTTATGGGTGCCGACAAATCGAACGAACGCCCACAGGCCAAGCGGCGCGCAACCCTCGACGGCCTGACGTCCGATGAGCTCCAGACCCGCATCGACCAGCTCTATGCATCCGAGGTCACCACGGCGCTGCGTGATATGGTGCACGCATACGAAATCGCAATGGGTGTCGCCGTTTCCCGCGTTTCCGTGCGCAGCATGAAAACGCGCTGGGGATCATGCACGCCCAAAACCGGCGCCATTCGCATCGCACGAGAACTTGCCGCCTACCCCGTCGAGTGCCTTGACATGGTTGTCGCCCACGAGCTCGTCCACCTGCTCGAGCCAAGCCACAATCAGCGGTTTCACGCCCTGCTCGACACGTACTGTCCCAACAATAGAGCTCTGTCGCAGCGGCTCAAGCAGCCGCCCCTCAACAAGCTCTAGCGTCGACTAGCGCACGCGCTCGATCTCGACGCCGCAGCTTGCCAGGGGAAGACCGACGGGAGCCCAAGGCTTATCGAGCTTAACACGCACGCCAAGCAGCAAGGGGTAACGACGCAGCAGCATCTGGGCCACACCCTCGGCTGCCGCCTCGATGAGTTTAAACGTATGCTCGCGCAGATAGCCATCGACATCGTGGCACACCGAGCCGTAGTCAATCGAAGCGTCCAGGCTATCGTGCTCCCCCGCTGCACGCAGGTCGGCATAGAGCACCAAGGACACGATGAACTTCTGGCCCAGCACGTTCTCTTCGGGATACACGCCATGGTTAGCAAAGACCTCAAGACCTTCAACGGTGATGCGGTCGGCATGGCGCAGATCGTCATAGCTCACGTGGGGTACCGCCGTTGCGGTGGATATTTCGCCCCTTCCACGGCGGGCGAGCTCGGCGCCTTCAGTCTTGGTTGCATTCTCGGGCAGTTTCTTATTGCTCATCGCGATCGTCTCCTTCGTTTAGGACCCCGACCGCGCAAACTAACTACACGCGAATCGACAGGTTCTTTTTATCATCGCTCCAGTTGCAAGCATTGCGCGCGGGGCATGCAAAGCAAGCGCGCGACGCTTTGTCGGCTGCATAGAGCAGGCGCTCAAGCGGTTGGCTGTTCACGCGCAGCTTTCGATGGCCCAGAATGGCCGTCTTAATGGCTGCGGCATCGGCCGGCTCAAACGCCACGTCATCGGGCATGCCGCCGAGAATCGCATCAGCGACGCGTTCGCTTGCAACATCATGAGATATACCCGATTCATACTGTTCATCTTTGCCGATATCGTGAAGAAGTGCCGTGGCGTAGATGACCTCGCGGTCAAATTCGAGCTGTTCCTCGAGATTCTTGATCCACATAATGCGAGCGACATCGAGAAGATGGTCAATACCATGGCGGCAGAAGATGCGCCCCGATTCCAACTGTGCAATGTTGCCCAGGTGCCGCCGGAACAGCCCGTTGGCACAAATGTAATCAATACGAGGCATGGCACCAAAGGGGGCCAGGCCCGAAGCCATAAAGCCGCGACGCGACGTCCCCTCGTCGGTCTTCGATGTAAAGTCGTTGACGACCCTCATGCTAACGGCCCAGCATCCTAAAGAACCGCTCCTCGAGCGCGGGATCGGTCTCAAAGACGCCGCGTCGAGCGAGCGTTACGGTCTTGGCACCAGGCTTTTGCACGCCACGCATCGTCATGCACATATGCTCGGCTTCCATCAGTACGATCGCTCCTTGGGGAGCGAGATAATCCATGAGAGCGTCGGCAACCTGCGCACACAGCTGCTCCTGCAGCTGCAGACGGCGGGCATAAACCTCAACCGTGCGGGCAAGCTTGGAAAGCCCAGCCACCCGACCGTTAGGGATATAACCAATGGCGGCCTTGCCATAAAACGGCAGTAGATGATGTTCGCACAGCGAGTAGAACGTGATGTCGCGCTCGATAACCAAATCGTTCGAAGCGACGGCAAAGGTTTTGGACAGGTGCTCCTCGGCACTCTGGTCCATACCGCCGGCGATCTCACCATACATACGGGCAACGCGCGCCGGGGTCTCCAGCAGGCCCTCACGAGTTGGGTCCTCGCCTATGCCCTCAAGCAACAGCTTAATGGCGGCCTCGACTTTTTCCTGATCGACCATCTGGGCCTCACTTTTCCGATTTTGCGTTCGCGCTATGGTACCACGCCCTTTGGCATCGGCCACAAGCTACATAGTATGGGTCGAATAGACTGGATCGTCCCGCCAAAGCTCCACAGCGTCGCAAAGCGCAACGCCCTCACGCACAGCGCGGTCGCGCGTGGCGTTCATATCAATCACGCGCTGATTGCTCGAGCCCCTAAAGCGCAACGAGATATCGTACAAATCCTGAACGAACGGGCCGTCCACCAACATGTCGAGGCAGGCCAGGATACGGTTCGTCACCTCGGTATGATGGCGACCGCCCGGCATAAGCTCCTCGAGCACGTCGCCGGTAAAGCACCAAATGGTCTTGCCCGACCCCGCGGGATAGGCCGCACGCACGCGTTCGATAAAGTCAACAAGCCCCACCTGATTCTCGGGCTCCATAGGCTCGCCGCCCAGAATCGTCAGGCCATCGATAAAGGGATGGTCGAGGCTCTCGATAATCTTGTCCTCGACGGCACGATCGAACGTTTCACCCGCGGCAAAGTCCCACGCGACGGAGTTAAAGCAATTCTTGCACCCGCGACGGCACCCGCTCACAAACAGAGAAGTACGAACGCCTTCCCCATCAGCAATGTCGAAATACTTAATGTTCGCGTAGTTCATAGGTAACTCTCCCGGGAGGCCGGGACATATCATCCCGTCCTCAAACATTCTCGGCCTTCGGCCTGCGAAACTGCGGGCGGGACGATATGTCCCGGCCTCATGCAAAGGGTAACTCAATGAACGAAGCGAACATCGAGCATAGGGTTCGAGGTCCAATAAAAACTGGGTTGCGGCTCAACCGCCATCGCAAGTAAATCGCAGCTGCAGCTCAAATTATTTCCGCTAAGAACTTCGAGGAGTGAGCAGACCGCATGCTGCATCTCAGCTACATCAACTTGGCTGCCCCGTAGCGAGGCCCCGGACCTTTGCTCGATATGAGTTCCGCACGAACAGGAGGCGCCAGTGGCGCCTCCGTCGTGAGCCAGGACTGTCCGAAATAGCGAGTAAAGGTCCGGGGCCTCGCTACGGGGCGGCCTGGGATGGTTATTAGAGATGCAGCACGCGGTCGCGGATCTCCTCGGTTCGGCCCTGGTTCCAGAACTGGGTACCGATGTAACCGCACGTGCGACGGGCGACATTCATCTTCTCCTGGTCACGATTGCCGCAATTGGGGCACTCCCACACCAGCTTGCCGTCATCCTCGACAATCTTGATCTCACCGTCGTAGCCGCACACCTGGCAGTAGTCGCTCTTGGTGTTGAGCTCGGCGTACATGATGTTGTCGTAGATGTACTGCATCACGCGAATGACAGCCTTGAGGTTGTCCTGCATGTTGGGAACCTCGACGTAGGAGATGGCACCGCCCGGCGAAAGCTGCTGGAACATACCCTCGAACTTGAGCTTGTCGAATGCGTCGATCTCCTCGGACACGTGGACGTGGTAGCTGTTGGTGATGTAGCCCTTGTCCGTCACGCCCGGGATGATGCCAAAACGACGCTGCAGGCACTTGGCGAACTTGTAGGTCGTCGACTCAAGCGGGGTACCGTACAGCGAGAAGTCAATATCGCTTTCGGCCTTCCACTCCGCGCACTTGTCGTTCATGCGCTGCATGACGGCCATGGCAAAGGGCGTGCCCTCCTTCTCGGTGTGGCTGTGGCCCGTCATGTACTTAACGCACTCATACAGGCCGGCATAACCCAGACTAATGGTGGAGTAACCGCCCACGAGCAACTTGTCGATCGTCTCGCCCTTCTTCAGGCGGGCGAGGGCACCGTACTGCCAAAGAATCGGTGCGGCATCCGAAAGCGTACCCATCAGACGCTCATGACGGCACAGCAGGGCGCGGTGGCACAGCTCAAGGCGCTCGTCGAAGATCTTCCAGAACTTATCCATGTCCTGATGCGAGCTCAGCGCGACATCGGGCAGGTTGATGGTCACAACGCCCTGGTTAAAGCGACCGTAGTACTTGGGCTTGTTCGGGTCATAGTTCAGCGCGTTGGCCACGTTGTTAAATCCGTTACCGGAGCGGTCGGGCGTCAGGAAGCTGCGGCAACCCATGCAGGTATAGCAGTCGCCGTTGCCCGCGGTCTCGCCCTTCGACAGCTTGAGCTCGCGCATCTTCTTCTCGGAGATGTAGTCGGGCACCATGCGCTTGGCGGTGCACTTCGCAGCCAGCTGAGTCAGGTAGAAGTACGGGGAATCCTCGTGAACGTTATCGTCCTCGAGCACGTAGATGAGCTTGGGGAACGCCGGGGTGATCCACACGCCGGCTTCGTTCTTAACGCCCTCATAGCGCTGACGAAGCGTCTCCTCCACAATCATGGCAAGGTCATGCTTCTCCTGGGGCGTACGGGCCTCATTGAGATACATAAAGACCGTCACGAACGGCGCCTGGCCATTCGTGGTCATAAGGGTCACGACCTGATACTGAATCGTCTGAACGCCGCGACGGATCTCGTCACGCAGGCGGTCCTCAACAACCTCGCGGACCTTTTCGGGAGATGCGGAAACGCCGAGCTCCTCGAGCTCGCGGGCGACCTCGCCGCGAATCTTTTGACGGCTCACCTCGACGAACGGGGCAAGATGGGTCAGCGAAATCGACTGGCCACCGTACTGGGAGGAAGCAACCTGAGCGATGATCTGCGTCGCGATGTTGCAGGCAGTCGAGAAGCTGTGCGGCTTCTCGATCAGCGTGCCCGAAATAACAGTACCGTTCTGGAGCATATCCTCCAGGTTCACCAGGTCGCAGTTATGCATGTGCTGGGCAAAGTAGTCCGAATCATGGAAGTGAATCAGACCCTCATTGTGAGCATCCACAATCTCCTGGGGCAGCAGCACACGCTGGGTCAGGTCCTTGGAGATCTCGCCGGCCATGTAGTCACGCTGAACGGAATTGACGGTCGGGTTCTTGTTGGAGTTCTCCTGCTTGACCTCTTCGTTGTTGCACTCAATCAGCGACAGAATCTTGTCGTCGGTCGTGTTCTTCTGGCGCTTCAGGCTCTGAACATAGCGATAGATGATGTAATGGCGAGCGACCTCGTAGCAGTCGAGACGCATAATCTCGTCCTCGACCAGATCCTGAATCTCCTCGACCGACACGGTGTGGCCCGCGTTCTCGCATGCCTCGGCGACGTTTTGTGCCGCGTAAACCACCTGGCGGTCGGTAAGACGAGAGCTCTCCTCGACCTCCAAGTTTGCGGCACGGATGGCATTGACAATCTTATCGATGTCAAAGACAACCTCGGTGCCGCTGCGCTTGATGATCTTCATCCTCTTGCCTCTTTCGCGTCGAAATCGTATTGCGCTTCAGAGCCAAACGATGCCCGGCAGGGCTTGCCCCTGTCTTGCGGCGCCGTCGCGCAATCTGTGTTTTCGAAAACCATAGGCCCTCATGCGGACAATCCTCGCAGCCAATCAAGGGGCTCGAAGATCCATCCAAATGGGGCGAATAAGGTCCTCGTTCTCTGTCCGCCATCTATCATACGACAAAGAGGCATCTATATCCTGTATTCTTTTTTTAGGTCAAACACAACATATAGTGTTTCAGCAGGTCAAAGCAATTAGTCATTTTGCAGACGCATTAATTATGAGGGGTTCTTGGCAAGTCGGTAAAACGTTACCAACACGGCTACCTGCATGGCAGTTATAAAACCCCCTTAGTCAAGCCGCTGACAAATCCTACCAAAACCAAGCCTCTCACGCCAAAAGAATCCAAAAGATTATGCTTGACCAACATGTTGCGGTCACGGTCGGCCAGGACGTATGCAACCTGCCGGCACCTCTACGGGGACCTTGGATCAATATTTGCTGGCATATTTGACGGCGTGCTTGGTAGCAAAACAAAACAGCTCAGAGGACATAGCCTCTGAGCTGCGAACATTTGGTGGGCGTTAGAAGATTTGAACTTCTGAC
>CALLNU010000004.1 GCA_938005465.1 uncultured Collinsella sp. | reverse complement strand
GGAGGGCACGAGCCTCATCATGCTCTACGGCGAGGACGACACCCGTAAGCTCATGGACCGCGTGGACAACTTCACTCACATGCTCGCCGACGAGAAGGGCGTCAACGTCCGCGTGAACAAGTTTGACACCGCCGAGGTCGAGCTGCCGTTCAGCGACCCCGAGTTCCGCAAGATCGTCTCCCCGATGGTCACCTACACCATCACCGAGCGTCTGAGCTGCCATCTCGAGCACGTCCGTAACCACCCGCTCACCACGCGTCGTTACTATCACCAGATGAACTACTAATCCTCTCAAATTGCTGCGGTTGTCTGCAGGCGAGCTGCGCAGAATGCCTCGCCTGCAGACCTGTTTCTGGGGTTGATCGAAATGGTTGTCCAGTATCTTCTAGTTGCACTGGTCGCATTTATCGCGTCCATGGACGAGCAATTATTTGGCATTACGATGCTTGGTCGTCCGCTGTTTACGAGCCTGTTTGTCGGCTTGATCCTTGGCGATGTCCAGCAGGGCGTTATCGTCGGCGCTGCTTTGGAGTCCATGTTCATGGGCGCCATCATGGTCGGCGCGGCGGTTCCTCCCGAGGTCTATGCCTCCGGCGTGCTTGGCTGCGCGTTTGCCGTCATTACGGGTACGGGCACGGCAACTGCCGTCGCGCTCGCCCTTCCCGTCTCCGTCTTCCTTCAGGTGTGGCGCAACTTCTGCTACGCCGTTCCGGGTGCCTTTGCCTGCAAGAAGATTGAGACCGCTCTGGCAAATCGCGATCTTGCCAAGGCGAATCTGTACCATCTGACCATCGTGCCGCTGTCGATTGGCATTCCGTCTGCACTGCTGGTGTTTGGCTCACTGTTCTTTGGTGCCGACCTCATCAACAATGCGCTCAACGCGATTCCGCAGTTTGTGATGGACGGCCTCAACGTTGCATCCGGCGTCATGGTCTGCATCGGCTTCGCACTTCTTATCAGGACCATGGGCGACAACAAGCTTCTTCCCTGGCTGTTCCTGGGATTCATTATGGTCATCTACCTCAAGATGGACGTTGTCGGTGTCGCCGCAGCTGCCATTTGCGTCGCGCTGCTCCTGGCCTTCCGCGAGGGCTCGTCCGGTCCGCAGGCGGTTGCTGCAGATGAAGAGGAGGACTTCTAATGGCTACCCAGAACACCGACCTCAAAGAGGCCAAGAAGGACGCGATTATGAGCCCCGATATGTATCGGAGCATGTTCCTTCGCCAGTTTACGAGCCAGTGCTCGCAGTCGTACGACAAGATGATGGCAATGGGCTTCATGTACACCATTCAGAAGCCCCTGCGAAAGATCTATCCTAACGACGACGATTACTATGCGGCGCTCGATCGCCATACCGAGTTCTTTAACATCACGCCTCATGTGCTTCCGTTTGTAGCCGGCCTAACGGTTTCGATGGAAGAGCAGGCGGCTGCCGATAAGAACTTCGACACGTCCTCGATTAACGCCATGAAGGTCGGCCTCATGGGACCGCTTTCCGGCATCGGCGATTCGTTCTACTGGGGAACGTTCCGCGTGGTTGCCGCCGGCATTGGTATCGGCATCGCTTCGACGGGCAACCCGCTCGGCCCCATCGTGTACGCGCTCATCTACTCCGTGATTAACTTTGCAACGCGTATCGTCGCGGCCCATCTGGGATACGACCTGGGAACCAAGTTCCTGCAGCAGTCCGAAGAGAACAACCTTATGTCTCGCATGACGCATGCTGCCGGTGTCCTCGGAATGACCGTTATCGGCGCGATGATTGCGGCACAGGTTTCGCTGTCCACAGCTTTGACCTTTGACGTGGGTGGTTCGGAGATTGTCCTGCAGGATCTGTTCGATTCGATCTTCCCCGGTCTGCTACCCTTGCTGGCAACCTTTGCCTGCGTCGCCCTGTACAAAAAGGGCGTCAAGACCATTTGGATTATTATTGGTATCTTCGCGATCTGCATCATCGGAACGGGCTTGGGAGTGTTCGCGGCGGCGTAATGTTGACTGCTATGCTCGCTCGTTGGATAACTAACTGACCGTTTGAAAACGGGGCTCGGCGTAAGGCCGGCCCCGTTTTTTGTTTGAGCGATTTTCCGACCGTCCAATAGTCCAGGCCCATGCATCACTCACGTATCTCTCATATCTCATTCGTCTCTAATACGAGAGATAACAGAAAGATGAGAGATAATTACGAGAGATAACTGAGAGACGAAGGAAATCTATTCGCGGCATTCTTCGCAGAACCGAGCGAAAGGACGTGCAGATGAACGAAAACGAACTGACCGGTCTGCTCGAGTCTTTAAGGCGCATGGGCTCGGACGATCTTAACGTTGAGGCCAAGGAGAGCGCCACGACGCTTTCCCGCGACATATGGGAAACGGTCAGCGCTTTCGCAAACACCGCCGGCGGCATCATCGTACTCGGAGTGAGTGAGCGCGCGGGTTTTGTCCCAGTTGCAAACTTTGAGACCGAGAAAGTGCTCAACCAATTCGTGGCGGGCATGGGCGATGCCGGCGGTCGCGGAAAGCTGGCCAATCCGCCCAAATACACCATTGAGCGCGTGGAGCTCCAGGGCACCGTGGTTCTGGTCATCACGATTGAGGAGCTCGACCCGTCGAGCAAGCCTTGCTATGTCATAGAGCGGGGCGCTCAAGGTGGCAGCTACAAACGCATCGATGACAAAGATGTCCCACTTTCGTCGACCGAGGTTTTGGCACTGTCGTCATATGAACGGACGAGTCCTAGCGATCGCGATGCGGTGTCCTGCACGAGTGTGGGCGATCTCGACGAGTCGCTGGTCGACCGCACGATAGAGCGTGCTTATTCGTTGACGCCTCGAGCGATGCACGGTGCGACGGACAAGAAGACAAAGATGGAGCGCCTGAATTTCCTCGACTCCCAGGGCAATGTTACCAAGGCTGGCCTCCTTGCCGCGGGCGTTTACCCTCAGCAGTTCTATCCCAAGCTCTTCATTGATGTGGCTGTCCACATGGGAACTCGAAAGGGAGCTGCGGGGCCACTAAGGTTTATGGACCGCACAATCTGTGAGGGAACGCTGGGCGACAT
>CALLNU010000003.1 GCA_938005465.1 uncultured Collinsella sp. | reverse complement strand
AGCAGCATCTGGGTGCCCAGGCCGGAGAGAGCGGAGCCGCAGACCACGGGGAAGATGGACAGCTCCTTGACGCCGGTGTGCAGACCCTGGATCATCTCGGCGTAGGTGAACTCCTCGCCGTTGAAGTAGCGCTCCATGAGCTCCTCGCTGGTCTCGGCCACCGACTCCACCAGGGCGGTATAGAGCTCCTCCACCACGTCCTTCTTGTTGTCGGGGATGGGGATCTCGTGGCGCTTGCCGCCCTCGATGTCGTAGGCGCGCTTGTTCAGCACGTCGATGATGCCGGTGACCTTCTTGTTGTCGTCCCAGATGGGGACCACGATGGGGGCGATCTTGTTGCCGAAGCGCTCACGCAGGGCGTCGAAGGTGGCGTTGTAGTCGGAGTTCTCCTCGTCGGTCTTGGAGATATAGAGGATGCGGGGCAGCTTGCGGGCCTCGCAGTATTTCCACGCCTTTTCGGCGCCCACGCTCATGCCGCCCTTGGCGGAGCAGACGATGATGGCGGCGTCGGCGGCCCGTAGAGCCTCGATCACCTCGCCGGCGAAGTCGAACGCGCCCGGCGTGTCCAGCACGTTGATCCGGCACCCCTTGTACTCCAGCGGCGCCACAGCGGTGGAGATGGAGATCTGCCGCTTGGTCTCCTCCGGATCATAGTCGCAGACCGTATTCCCGTCCGCGCCCCGGCCCATCCGGTCGATGGCCCCGGTCATATACAGCAGGCTCTCTGCCAGGGCGGTCTTGCCGTTTCCGCTGTGGCCCAGCAGACAGACGTTGCGGATGTTTTGTACAGAATAGCTCATGTTTGTTCCACTCCTTATGTTGTGCTGTTGCCGCGGCCAGTCCCACCGGCCGCCGGGGATGCCTAATGTAGAAATTATACAACCTTTGCCGGTGCAATACAACAAAAATTTTGGCACATTCCCCGTTTTGGGCAGGAGAGTGAAAAAACAGCCGGAAATTTCGTCAAGTCGGCGAAAAACAGTTTCCCCCCGCCGGGCGGCGCCATGCAGGCACGCACGGCCGTCTCCAGCGCGGCTGCAAAGACGGCAGCCGGGCCGTCGCTCTCGACGCCCAGCGTCAGGTCCAGATGCCACTCGGCCATCCAGGCGCGCAGGTCGGCGGAGCACATGTGGTCGGCCTGGGCGCCCTCGGCGTCATCCAGGTCAAAGCTGTCGATACCCAATTGGTTGGGCATGGTCACATAGGCGTCATCGGGCACACGCTTGGCAATCCAATGATGGCCGCCGATGGTCTCAAGCCACCAGATCTCGTCCACGTCGCTAAAGGCGATGCCGTTGTTCTCGTAGGTGCCGTAGTGCTCGAGCAGGTCGCCCAAGATACGCACGCCGTCGCGGGCGGACTTGGCGTACGGCAGGACTAGGGTAACCATGTCCTCCTCGCCCAGGCCACCAGGCTGCGCCGGAACGTATCCGTCCTCGCCCTCGTTGCCCTTGGCGGGCACGTAGTCCACAAGCGGGTCGGCACCGCGGACGCGCTCGTTGGTGGTGAGCGTCTCGGTTGCGGACATGCCCACATTGAGCTCGTTGAAACCGGCCTCGGCCCAGATGCCGTGGCCCGGGACAACATCGGGGACGCTCGTGTAGCGCATGGGGTTATCGGGCAGCTCAACGGTCAGGTGACTCAGGACGCTCGTGTAGACGCGCGGCTGCTCGTCGGGATGCACTACGCGCATGCGCTTGGGCTCAAACACCCCGTTGGACGAGTCCTCGTTACGCGCGACAAGCGTCGACCCGTCGTAGCTCGCGTTCTTACCAACCAAAATCGTTGTGCACGGCATGCGCATCCTCCTTGAGCGAAGAAATCAAACGGCAACAGTGTATCGCTTCGACGCAAAAAGGGCGAAACCACGGCCTCGGCAGCCCCCGTGGTCAAAAAATGCCAAATATGAGTACTGTCACAAATTTAGTGGCAGCAAATTGCACTGTTCCGGGCGCCGGGAATCCTCACCTGTCCAAAAACTGAGTCTAGTAATTCCCCATACGTCCAATAAAATTGGCTCTTTAACGATATTACTTATCGCTAAAGAGCCAAAATGATCTCAAACATATGTGACTAACTTGGCAACAGTACTCATATTTGGCATTTTTTGACCACGGGGTATCTAACCAACCCCCTAAACAGCCTCCAAACGCCTATTTTACCGCGCGCTCAGCCGCCTCGATCACGTGCTTGGCGAGAATTGCTGTCGTCACGGCACCCACGCCACCCGGCACGGGGGTGATTGCGCCAACAACCGGCTCCGCGGCATCAAAATCGACGTCGCCGACCAGCTTGCCAGCGGCTTCGTCCCAATTAATGCCAACATCGATAATCGCCTGGTCCTCGCGGACCGCATCTGCGCCAATCGTGCGCGCGCGTCCAACGGCGGCAACCACAATGTCGGCAGCACAGCACTCGGCGGCAAGATCGCGCGTATGCGTATGGCACGTCGTCACGGTTGCGTTGCGCGCCGTAAGCATGGCGGCAACGGGGCGGCCAATTACCAGTGAGCGTCCGACCACGGCAACTTTGGCGCCGTCCAGCTCAACGCCGTAATGATCCAGCAAAGCAAGCACGGCTTCAGCTGTGCAGGGGGCAAAACCCTCGCCGCGCCCCGAAAGCGTGGTGAGCAGCGAAGCCGGCGTCATGGAGTCAACGTCCTTGGCGGGATCGAGCGCTGCGGCGACGGCGTTCTCGTCAAGGCCGGCGGGCAGCGGGCGAAACATCAGACAGCCATGAACAGCCGAGTCGGCACTGATGTCCTCGATGGCCGTCAACAGCTCGTCTTGCGAAACACCGGCAGGAAGCAACACGCGACGCGCCTCGATGCCAACCTTTTCGCAGCGTTTAAGGGCGCCGCGCTCGTAGGATAGGTCGTCCTCGCGTTCACCCACACGCACGATAGCAAGCGTCGGAACAACACCGCGTTCGCGCAGCGCAGCGCAGCGGGCAGCGAGCTCCTCAGTCAAAGTGCGGGCGACGGGAGCACCCTTCAGTAGCTCAGCCATGGCTATCCCCTCTTTCTTGCAGCGTCGGAGGCGCGGCGCGCCAGCGTATCGGCGCGCGGCAACCATGTGTCGAGCAACTCATCACACGCCGTCTCGAGCTCCTCGGCGCGTGCACGATCCTTCATAGACGTGGTGTTCGCAAAGAGCGTCAAGCTCGCGCCCTGCATGGCGGCGCGGCAGAATACGGCGCCGCACGCCACATCGGACAGCAGCTGACGCGAACCCTTGTCGGCCATGTCCTCGAGCAGCGCCAGTGCGCGCCCGCAGGCATCCATAATGCGATACGGCGGCATAGCGGCCACATGCAGCGCATCCTGAATCGCAGCCGGTCGGGCCGGGTCCTCACGCGGAATACCGTACGCAGCGGACACCTGGCCGTACGCACGAACGTCCTCGGCGACCAGACCCACAAGCTCCTGCGCCAACTCGTCTGCCTGGGCAAACGCACGCGTCAGGTCATCCGCACGATCAGCAAGCGCGGGATTGGTCGCACCGTAGCGGGCAACCATTCCGCACAGCGAGGCGCCCAGCGCGCCCACAAAAGCGCTCGCGCTGCCACCACCGGGAACTGGCTCGCGCGCGGCCAGCGCCTCGGCAAAACCGCGACAGGTTTTATCCATCATCTCTTGGCTCATACGCACACGCACCTTCAAGTCATATATATCGGTCGGGCGGCCGACGCCGGCCGACCGCATCGATCACGTAATGGTGCTAAGTCTAGCCCATAAGTACGCGAGCGTCAGCGCACCTGGCCATCGCGGATTTCTATGGCACACGATAGGCCATGCCAACGCAAACATGGGACACATGGCCCACCTTTCGAGACTCCCGAGCAGCACAAGCTGGGGCATATCTATAAGTAAGGAACCCGTTAGTAAGGAACCCGTTGGGGAACGGCCGCGCAACGGCCACAAGCGATGAACGGAGGCATAAGTCGCACAGTACACAGAGACATCCGCCGCCAGCGCAATCAGTACCCCAACAGCATGCGGCGCCGTGATGTCATCAGCAGACAAGGAGGACGCCACCATGATGAAAAAGACCCTATCAATCCTTTCCCTTTGCATCGCCCTCTTTGCCGCGCTCGCCCTTGTGGGCTGCGGCGGGAGCGCATCGGGCGGCGGCAGCGCCCCCAAGAGCGAGAGCAAGGAAAAGGCCCCCGTCGCCAAGAAGACCGACTACATCTGGTTTAAGGTCGAGATGCCCGAGGGCGTCGGCGTAAGCGACTCTGCCGGCAAGAATGCCGACAGGGTCCAGCTCACCTTCCCCGAAGACGAGAACGCCTCGGCCGATCGCTTTATCCCCGTTTGGAAAAAAGCGCTGACGGCCGAGGAATCCCACGCCGACCAGGCGGAAAAGAAGGGGGATACGTTCCAGTGGAAGGATGGCGGGTCCGTCGAGTATAACGGCAGGACGTGGCTCGTCGGAACATACGAGGACAACAGCGGCATCTCAACCATGCTTTTTACCGATGTTGAGCCGGGAAGCGTCTACGTCCTCATCTCGAACTTCGACCAGCACAAGAAAGAAGCCGAGGCGCTTCTGAACTCCATCGAGTTCCCCGATGACATGAACGAAGCGGTTACCGAGGCCCGCGACGTCGAGATTTCGAGTATCGAGATCAAGTAGCAAGTGCCCACGCGCGTCCGTGCGCGCTCCATAAAAAGCGCGGGCGCCCAACTCCGGGGAGGGTCGACAGTGCCGGCCCTCCCCTCTCTTGCGCCCGGACATATTGCCACTTAACGGCGCAAATCCGGCCCTCAGAATGGGACACATGGCCCACCAGAACGAGCCGCTCGCGCGTACAGTAAAGGCAGGTAATCCATGGACGATTACAGATCGAGGAGGACACGACCATGAAAAAGAAGGCCTTTGCGATTCTCACCCTCTGCATCAGTCTCTTTGCCGCGGTTGCCCTGGTGGGTTGCGGCGGCAGCGGCGGCGCTACCGGCAGTGGCGGTGGCGGCGGCGCAGAAAAGCCAGCCGTGGATATGAGGACCGACTTCATTTGGTTTAAGGTCGAGGTCCCCGAGGGCGTCGAGATCACCGACGTCGCAGGCGACACCGCCGACAGGGCCCAGTTTAAGTTCACCGAGAGCGAGCACGCCAGCGACCGCTTCATCCCCGTCTTCGACTCTGACAAGAACGCCGACGAGCTGTTCGACTACGAGGCAAAGTGGAAGGCCAACTCCGGATGGACCGAGAGCGATCCCGTTAAGTACAACGGCAAGACCTGGCGCAGTGCCTACTTTACGCACTCGGGCGGCGTGACGACCGAGTACTTCACCGACGTTGACGGTGGCAGTGTGTATGTGCGCATCGACAACGTCGAGGAGCACAAGGACGCCGTCGAGACCATGATGAAGTCCCTGGAATTTGCCGATGACATCGCCGAGGCCAAGACCGAGGCCATGGACGTCAAGCTCGACGATATCGAGATCAAGCGTTAAGCGACTGGCGAGCGCAGCGGGAAACACGGGCGCAGTGCAAACAAGCGACGGTTCCCCAGCGCTTCGTACCCAGGGAGGGCCGGTAAACCGACCCTCCCTTTCTTATGCCGGTAGCCAACGAACGCGAGGATGCCGGACGCCGGAACCGCTCCAAATGTAGCAACAGTACGAAAACGACAAACACCCCAACACGTCCGCCCGCCGATTTATTGCGCCGCGCAGACAATTAAACCAGCATCTTTAAACATCTGAGCAGTATAGTGACCAAAACTATCGCATAACCGCACTCTACGAATGGAGAAGTTATGACCGAACACCACGCCATCAGCCGCCGAGCATTTACGTTGGGCCTTGGACTCGCGGTGTTGTCGCCACTTGCAAGCCTGCCCGAAACCGCGGCATTGGGCATTGGCCCACGAGCGGCATTTGCAGACGACGCTGCCACAGCGTCGGTCAGCCTCAACAATTTCGTCATTCGCCTTCGCCCCGCGGGCTATTTTCGTACCGCAAGCGTTAACGAAGACGGCAACGTCATCGGCAACGTCTGCCATCTGTTTAATGACGGCACGTCCAGCAAGCTCATCCTTGAGAACGTAACGACCAAGAATGACGATACAAACTGGTATGCCATCCGCACCCTGCTCAATTTCGAAGAGCACAAGAAGACGGGCTACAGCATTTGGTCGGTCGATGGCGACTCGGACAAAGATGGAAAGGTCATCCATGTATGGAGTGGCGAGCATGACGGCAAGGCCAGTCGCTCTTTTGCGTTCGAGCGTCAACCAAACGGTACCTATATCATCCGAGACCGCACGGTCGAGAAAGAAACCGAGAAAAAAGACATTAAGTACCTGGCCATAGAAAAGGACGGCAAAGACCAGGACAACAATAAGATCTGCCATAAGAGTAAGAGCATTCCGTGGGAGCTCGAGCTTGTCGGTTACGACAAGGGCGAGATCAATACCACGGTTAGAAGTATCGACTGGATCACGTATAGCAGCTACGTCGACGGACCATGCTGGATGAAATACGTCGACGGCAACAAATACCTCGACGAGCTGAGCATCCCGGGCACGCATGATTCAAGCACCTGCAGCGTCGACAACGACACCGAGCCCCAAACCTCGCTTGCAAAGTGCCAGCAGGATTACATCCCCACGCAGCTGCTCGAAGGCATTCGCTATTTTGATATCCGACTTGGAAAGAACAACGAGAACGGCGACCCCGGCATCGACCATGGAATATGCTACCTGCTCAAAAAAGACGGGGGCTTTATACATCTCTCCGATGTCATCGGCTACTTCAAAACATTTTTGAACGAAAACCCGTCAGAAGCGCTCATCATGCTGGTGTCACGAGGCAACGACGAAGCCACCGACGACAGTGTTACGACGGCTTTCGCCAATGTTATGGACAATAACTCCGATCTGTTCTATACGTCGAGCCATGTCCCCACACTGAACGAGGTGCGCGGAAAGATCGTCTTGTTGCGTCGATTTAAACTCGCCGGCGACAGTGTAGACGGCCACACGTGGGGCCTCGACCTCACCGAATGGGACGACAAAATCAAGACGCATTCCGGAAAGTCCATGTGCCTCGTCCAAGACGCGCGAGGCTTTGAGGCTGCGGGCAATGCGGGTGCCAAAGAGCCCTATTGCACCAAGGTATATGCCCAAGACCATTACGACTGCACGGGATCCAGTAAGATCGACTGGGTCGATATGGCCCTGAAGGCAGCGTCCGAGTTCGAGCGCAGCACCGTAGATATCACTGCCGCGGACGGGACAACGGTGCAGGCAACGGAGCGCTGCTGGTTTATCAACTACACGAGCTGCACGCAAAACAACCCTTTTACCGCAGCGCGAGTGGTCGACGAGCACCTGTACAAGAGCTCGTATATAAACAATAGCGGAGTTGAGAGCACAAAGGCGGACTGCCGCAAGCACATTGGCATCATTGCGTCCGACTTTGTTGATGCGGCACTGGCCCGAAGCATCTACCAGCGCAATTACGATACGCAGCACAAGCAGACGGCTTCGTGCTACCTCCCAGCCCGCATGCACATGACATATGGTGACTCGCTGAGCGACGCCTCGCTCCAGGACGGCAAGACCGTTGGCGAGGGTCATTTCCGCCTCGTCGACAGCAGCAACGTACTCAACGTGGCGGCTTCGGGAAGCGCTTTTGCCATCGAATACGTTGATGTCGATGCCTTGCTCAATGAGACCGTTATAGGGCTGCAGGGATCCGTGCCCATCGATATCGATCCGCGCGTGCTGACGCCTCATTTTGAGGGACTCGAAGGCCTTAAGGCCGGCGAGGACGTGCGCGCCAAGATTGCGGCATCACTCGAGGGCAAGCTCGAAACCGATGCCTGCACGGCCCAGCTCGAGTTTATGCACGATGCAAACGGCGCTCCGGGCACGGCAGCGGCCGAGGGTGAGGCATTTGCCGCGGGGACGTATTGGGTGCGTGCGAAAGGCCTGTTGGGCGACGCGGCGCAAAACTACACGCTTGCCACCGACGGAGCCGCAAGCTTTACCGTAGCGGCCTCGGGCAGTGCAGGCGGCGCCGGCACCGGCACTGGCGCCAACGCGGGCAGCGCGGACAAGAACGGTAAGGGCAACAAGGGCAAGGGCTCGGGCGGAAAACTCGCCGACACGGGCGACGGCTCCGGCATTGCCGCCGGGCTAGCTGCCGCCGCCGTAGCGACGACGGTCGCCGGCGCAGCAATACTTGCCAGTGACCGCGAAAACGCTGGGGACGACAGCGAATAGACAAGCCTGCCTTTTTAGACGCATCGACTCAATCGGAGGCGCAGGACACCGTTCTGTGCCCCCGATTTTTATCTTGGCCCGAACGCCGCCATGGGCTACATCACCATGTTCAGCGCGTTAACAAACTCCTGGGCCTTCGCACGACTGCTCAGACTAAAGACGCAAGCGGTTAACAGTCGATTGCGCAGAAAAACGTCGCGGCCCTTGATCCTGTTGACCCCCGTGATGTCCTTAAGGTAAACGATCTCGGTGTGCTTGCCACCAAACGTGCCCTTCTTGAGCACCTCGATACGGTTAGGGTAGATCCTGACGTCTTTAAACCTGCCCGAACCTTTGTCCTGGAACAGCAAAGTGTTGTTGTCCATGCGCGTCACCTCCATAGGGCTCGTTAAAACTGTCTCTATGGCCACATTTAAGTCACCGCAAGGCTCCCATGCGAAGGTGCTAGACAGCACAGCAATTCGTGTCCGCGCGAGGCTTTAAACTAAATGCGATAAAGATGCATTCCACAAGAGGAAAGTGGGGCGACAGTGATGGGCGAACTGGCAAACCGTGGAGAATCGGCAATCGTGCCAGAAGTTTTTTACAAGCAGGTTTCCTCGATTCTCAACGCCGCTCGCGACAAGGCCTATACCGCCGTTAACTTTGCGATGGTTGAGGCGTATTGGGAGATCGGCAAGAGCATTGTTGATGAGCAGGGCGGAGAGGATCGTGCCAAGTATGGAGAGGCCCTGCTCAAGGCCCTCGCAATCAGACTTACCAAGGATTTTGGTAAGGGTTTTGAAGCAAGGGAGCTGCGCAAAATGCGTCAGTTCTATCTTGCATTTCCAATTCGGGACTCACTGCGTCCCGAATTGAGCTGGACTCATTACCGCAGGTTGATGCGCATTCCCGACCCTGATGCTCGCGCCTGGTACATGAACGAATGCGCCGATTCTCGTTGGAGCACGCGTCAGCTCGAGCGCCAGATCAACACCATGTTCCGCGAGCGCCTACTT
Organism: uncultured Collinsella sp.; assembly: GCA_938005465.1. Taxonomy (GTDB): domain Bacteria; phylum Actinomycetota; class Coriobacteriia; order Coriobacteriales; family Coriobacteriaceae; genus Collinsella. The sequence goes on along the minus strand of CALLNU010000003.1, from coordinate 31,426 downwards.
GCCAGCAAGGACAAGGAGGCCGTCACCCAGGAAATCCAAAAGAGCGCCCCGGCTCGTCGCCCCGAGGATATCATCCGCGACCCATATGTACTGGAGTTTTTAGGTTTCTCGGACGATGCTGCGTTTCGCGAGAGCGATCTAGAGCAGGCACTCATCACGCATCTTCAGAAGTTCCTGCTGGAGCTTGGCCGTGGTTTCGCTTTCGAGGCGCGCCAAAAGCGCATCACCTTTGATGGGCGCCATTTCTATATTGACCTTGTGTTTTACAACTATCTAATGCGCTGCTTCGTGCTCATCGACCTTAAGACCGATGACCTTACGCATCAGGACCTGGGCCAGATGCAAATGTATGTGAACTACTACACGCGTGAGCTCATGAACGAAGGCGACAATCCGCCTATAGGCATCGTGCTCTGCGCGGACAAAAGCGACTCGATTGTCGAGTACACGCTGCCCGAAGACAACGACCAAGTGTTTGCCGCCAAATACCTGCCGTACCTTCCAAGCAAGGAAGAGCTGGCGCGCGAGCTGAGTGCCGAGTACCGCGCCATCAATGAAGCGTCTAATGGCGAAGCGCAAGGGTAGCAGCACGTTGCGACCGAAGCCACCGCAGCCGTCGCAGGCGCACTCGCGGTTGCGACGCACGCTACGAAACAATACCGGTCATGGACGCCGGCAACGACATTCTAGCCGTGGCTGGCGAGCGTGACCTGACAGGCAAAGACGCGGCCTTCGTCTGATGTGGGTCCATTGGCTGCCACAGAAAAGGGCCGGTTGCAGCCGGCCCTTTAGACGATAATACCTGCGTTGCCCGCGCTTCCGAAGTGTGACTAGCTGAGGAGCGGGTTCCGCGGCACAACCTGATTTTACCCAGTGAGGAGGCTCTTTTGCAGCCGCTCCACTGTTTATTTACATCTGGCACCCTCAAACAATCAGACGGCAGCCCGCACTCCTGAGAGCTGCCCCGCACCCCCGGCCATCACCTTACGGCAACAACCGGTGCTACTCCCCTACTTCCCAAATAGCGCACCCAGCAGACCGCGGCGTTTGGGCTTCTCCTCTCGGTAGGAACCCTCGACGGCGGCTGCAACCTGGCGCGGTTGCTCGCCGCCTCCACGGCGCACGATCTGGTACAGGAAGGGCGATTTAACGTATTTGACCTCGATGGGCGTGGCGTGCACGGTGCTTTCGCTCGACAGCATCACGTTGGGATTGAGCGGTGCCACCACATGCGTCTCGCGCTTGTCGCTAAACACCACCGCGGCCGCGCGACCCGTCTGGCCGTTCACGGCAATGCGCACCTGCTCGCCGTCGCGGCCATCCGACGCCGGGCGATCGACAAAGTAGACCGGTACCATCACCAGGCCGTCCTTATGTTTGCGAGCCTTGCGCGCCCAAGCGCGGATGCTCTTTTTATTGAGCCCCAGCACCGTCTCGGCATCGTTGCCGGCAATATCGAGCGCCAGCTTATCAATGACCACCTGGTCCTTGGTGGACGCATCGACTGAGACAACGCGGAAGTCGCCTTCCTGCATGGCCGGATCAAACGGCCCCACCTTGCCAAAGTCCCACGGCTCCAAAATGCCCATAAGGCGAACATCCAGGTAGTTGGCCCTAGGATATGCCCAGTCGAGCACCTCGTAGTACACCAGGGTCTCCTTGCTCAGGCCCTTGCCCGGGAAGGACGCCATCATGCGCAGGTCCGCGAGCGCCATGGGGAAATAGAAGAGCATCATGTCGTTTTGGATCGCGTCTTCCACGTCGTGACCGGCAAAGGCATCGGGGTACTGACGCACCAGCTGCAGCGCGTTGGCACGTGCCTGCTGCGGCGATATCTCACAGGGCACGCCCTGTTCGGGAACGTATTCGGCACCCACGCCCATGGTCAGGCGCTTACTAAACGTGCCGGGCTTGAGCAGGTCGGCCACGCCAATCTTGTTGCCGCAGGACGGGCACTCAAACACGCGCTGGGTCGATGACCCCTCAAAGGATGCGCCGCAGAAGGGGCAGGGAATGCTCACATGCGTCGCCTCTTGGAACTCCTGCGCCGTTCCGCGATCTTCCCACAGCAGATGCTCCAGGACCGACTGATTGCGCCAGTACGAATTGAAGAAATACCAGTCCGGGTCCTCTGGGCGCTCGAGCTGCGAGACGTGCGTGAGCTTGAGCAGCCCGTCAACCACCGTCAGCGGCGTATGACGGATACCCAGGGCGCTCTTGGGCTCCCCGGCGTCCGCTTGCCACGGAATAACCGTTTCGCAATAGGCGCACTCAAAACTGCGCTTTGCCTGATGCGAATACATGGGGCCGCCGCAGTTTTGGCATTTAATGGCAAACATCTCGTCCATGGAAACGTCCTCCTTTGCACAGGGCTGTCGACATTAAGTATGTCGAGCAAATCGGTGCGTGCCCATACCCATGTGGCCCAAAATGGAGCACCCGGTCGGACAAGAAGCCCCACTCGTTAGCGCGGGCAGACCATTGCTGCATTTTCTGAGCACCGGCGCACGGTGCGCCCATGCGAGCTACACTATCCCCTTAAACATGATTGTGAGGACGATCGTTATGCTATTTGTAAATCGGCTGGTACATACGCTTGTTCCCGGCAGCGAAAGCAAGCCGGTCGATACCTCCTGCCGCACCAACGCGGGCTTTGCCGCAAGCCTCATTTGCATTGGCCTCAACATCACCCTGTGTCTGGCCAAGGGCATCGCGGGCCTGCTCGCGGGCTCCGTCTCGCTCATCGCCGACGCCTTCAACAACCTCTCCGACGCCTCGAGCAACATCGTGAGCCTGCTCGGGTTCCGCCTTGCCAGCCGCCCGGCCGACGAAGGCCACCCCTATGGCCACGGCCGCTACGAGTACCTCGCCGGCTTGTTTGTCGCCGTTCTCGTTTGCGCTGTCGGCATCAACCTGATCCTGGAGTCGGTCACCAAGATCATCAAGCCCTCCCCCACCGTGTATTCGGCGCTCTCCATGGCAGCCCTTGTCCTGTCCATGATCGTTAAGCTCTGGATGGCGGCGTTCAACCGCACGCTGGGCGACCGCATCGACTCGGAGACGCTCATCGCCACGGCGCAGGACTCCAAGAATGACGTCATCACCTCGGGCTCGGTCTTAGCGGCGGCGCTTATTTCGCAGACGACCGGCTTTGACCTCGACGGCTGGGCGGGCCTGGGCGTGGGCATCTTCATCTGCATCAGCGGCATGGGCCTGGTGCGCGACGCCATCAGCCCGCTGTTGGGGCAAGCGCCCGACCCCAAGCTCGTCCAGGCAATCCGCGACAAGATTATGTCGTATCCGCAGGTCTTGGGCACGCACGACCTGATGGTGCATGACTACGGCCCCGGTCGTCAGTTTGCCAGCGCCCACGTGGAGATGCCCGGCGAGGGCGATGCGTTTGAACATCACGAGATTCTGGACACCATCGAACACGATATCAAGCATCAGATGGGCATCGACATCACGCTACACTGCGACCCCATCGCCACCACCGGCGACGATCTGCGTGGCTGGGTCAAGCGCGGCATCATGCAGATCGATCCCGCGCTCTCCATCCACGACCTGCACGAGCACGACGGGTTCGTTTCGTTTGACCTGGTGCGTCCCGACGGCTTTGACATATCCGACGAGGAGCTGCTGGAGCTCGTCACGCGCATCGTGCACGAGCGCCGGCCCGATGCCTCGTGCGTCGTCACATTTGACTCGGGCTTCAGCTCGCCCGACCGTCCGGCCGAGCAGCTGTAGCCCACTTAACAGCTAGTTTCCCTGCGCGCCCGAGATGCCGTTTTGTAGGGCGTTCCAGGCATCCGTCGCCATGTCGCCCAAGTTCTGCGCGGTATCGCCCAGATTTTGTGCCGTATCGCCCAGCTCTTGCGCCTTGTCTCCCAACTCCTGCGCCTTGTTGCTCAAGTCCTCCAGCGTATTGGAGCTCGAGCTGTCGGTACCGCTTTGGCCGTCGGACGAGTTGCCCGAACTGTTCTTGTGCGTGAGTTGAATTTCGAGGTTGCCGTTGTCGTTATAGTAGGCAGAAGCAACGACCCAGTTGGCATCGACGACGGGCGTTGAGCCATCATCAGTCAGGACCACGGCATTCGAAAGATCGGCGCCGCGCGACTTGAGGATCTTCTTGGCGTTGGACCAGTACTGCCCCGGGATATCGCTCAGATCGACGGTGCTTGACGAGGCGGACTCGGTTTGCTCGGCAGTGGCATCGGCCGTTGAACTCCCCCGCTTGTTGAGCATGCCCGACACGATGGCAAACACAATCGACAGCGCAAAGAAGATCGCCAGTACGATGAGGATCTTCTTGATCACGCTCGACGAACGCGACGGCTTCCTCTCCTCGTCCTCGCCATATTGCGGAATCGACTTGGGGTACTCGCGATACGGCTCGCGCGACTCGTAGCGAGGCTGCGCCGTGCGAGGCATATACGTCGTCTGCTGAGGCTGCGGAATGGGATTCTGCGGCAGGCTGTCATAGGAATTCGGCGTCGAGGCAGCATAAGAATCCTGCGGCGCGTAATCAAACGGATCCGGAGCTGCGTTGCCATAGGGGCCTTGCGAAGATGCAGCGTAAGAATCCTGCGCCGTGTCGCCATAGCCCATAACCCGGGTGGGCTCGGCAGAAGGCTGCGTCGCGGCGGGGTCGGTATAACCGGGGTTGGGAACAGCGCGGGTCGCATCGGCACTATCGCCAGCCTGCGCGGAACCGTAGCCGCCCATCACGGTTGTCTTGTCCTGATCCATGCAACGATTCCTTTCCGTCGCGCGTGAGCCTCAAGTTATCCATGCATTCTACCCGCGCAAAAGCCTATGATGGGCAGAGTCCGTCGGTATCTACAAGACATGCGCGGGCCTAAGGATCAAAAAGCCCCGCCGGGCCTTGTGGGCACGGCGGGGCGGGCTAGCAGCTATGAGCAGCGAGCTTAGAACAGGCCGGTGATGTTGCCGTCGTTGTCGACGTCGATGTTCTCAGCCGCGGGGACCTTGGGCAGGCCCGGCATGGTCAGAACACTGCCGGTCAGTGCGACCACAAAGTGGGCACCGGCGGAAACCTTGAGCTCACGCACCGTGATGCGGAAGTTCTCGGGAGCGCCCAGGGCCTTGGCGTTGTCGCTAAAGCTGTACTGCGTCTTGGCGACGCACACCGGCAGGTTGCCAAAGCCGTTCTCGCGCAGCTCGGCGAGCTGACGCTTGGCAGCCGGCGTAAAGTCGACGCCGTCGGCACGGTAAACCTTGGTGGCGACGGCCTCGAGGGCATCGGCAACATCGGCGCCGTCCTCGTAGGCAAACTTGAGCTCGCTCGGCTGCTCAATCAGACGCATGACCTCATCGGCCAGCTCGAGCGCGCCCTCGCCGCCCTTGGCCCAGACCTCGGAAAGCTTAACGTTGACGCCGAGCTTCTGGCACTCGGACTCGATGAGTGCAAGCTCAGCCTCGGTGTCCGTCGGGAAGCGGTTGATGGCGACCACGCAGGGCAGACCATAAACGTTCTGGATGTTGTCGACATGACGCAGCAAGTTGGGCATGCCAGCCTTGAGTGCCTCGAGGTTCTCCTCGTTGAGGTCGGCCTTGGCGACGCCACCGTTGTACTTAAGCGCACGAGCGGTCGCGACGACCACGACGGCGCTGGGGCGAACGCCCGTCATGCGGCACTTGATGTCGAGGAACTTCTCGGCACCCAGATCGGCACCAAAGCCGGCCTCGGTAATGGCAACATCGCCAAAGCGCATCGCCATACGCGTGGCCATGATAGAGTTGCAGCCGTGGGCAATGTTGGCGAAGGGACCGCCGTGGACAAACGCGGGCGTGCCCTCGAGCGTTTGCACCAGGTTGGGCTTGAGCGCGTCCTTAAGCAACGCGGCCATGGCACCCTGGGCCTTAAGGTCGCGGGCACGGACGGGCTCGCCGGCAAAGCTATAGCCGACGACAATCTCGCCCAAGCGTTCCTTGAGGTCGCTGATGCTCGTAGACAGGCACAGAATTGCCATGACCTCGGAGGCAACGGTGATGTCGAAGCCGTCCTCGCGCGGCACACCTTGGGCCTTACCGCCAATGCCATCGATAACATGGCGCAGCTGACGGTCGTTCATGTCGACAACGCGCTTCCAGGTGATGCGCTTAACGTCAATACCGAGCTGATTGCCCTGCTGGATATGGTTATCGAGCATGGCGGCCAGCAGGTTGTTGGCAGCACCGATGGCATGGAAGTCGCCGGTAAAGTGCAGGTTGATGTCCTCCATGGGAATGACCTGGGCCCAACCGCCGCCAGCGGCACCGCCCTTGACGCCAAAGACGGGACCGAGCGAAGGCTCACGCAGGGCCACGGCGCTCTTGATACCGCGACGACGCAGGCCATCGGCCAGACCGATGGTCGTGGTGGTCTTGCCCTCGCCCGCGGGCGTTGGGTTGATAGCGGTCACGAGGACGAGCTTGGCCTGGTGATCAGTCGGCTCGTTGAGCAGTGAATAGTCGACCTTAGCCTTGTCGAAGCCGTACGGAATAAGGTGCTTAACGTCGACGCCGGCGTTCTTGGCCACCTCGGTAATAGGCAGCGGCGTGACAGAACGTGCGATTTCGATGTCAGTAGGCATGGGCGGTCCTTTCGTTACCGAATGAGAAAAAGACCAATTCAGCATAGCACGGGCGCGCAATAGTAAAACGCCCATAACCGATGAACGGCGATATGTTTACCCGATGCCCAGCGATAGTCCAACAGCCCGCCAAAACAAAACGCCCTAAACGGTAGGTTCAATCCCCAGGTGCTCAAAGGTGCGGAGGGTTGCCTGACGGCCCTGCGGCGTACGAATCATCAATCCGCACTGCAGCAAATAGGGCTCATAGACATCCTCGAGCGTGCCCGGGTCCTCGCCCACCGCGCTGGCAAGGGTCGTAAGTCCCACGGCGCGACCGGAGAACGTCTTGGCGAGCGTCTCCAAAATGCGAATATCCATCCAGTCCAGACCGAGCTCGTCGATCTCGAAGAACTCGAGCGCCTGGCGACAGATATCGAGCTCGATGGGGCCGTTGCCGCGCACCTGTGCGTAATCGCGCACGCGCTTGAGCAGACGGTTGGCAAGACGTGGCGTGCCGCGCGAACGCGAGCCGATCTCGAGTGCACTGGGATGGTCGATCGTCACGCCCAGGATAGTCGCCGAGCGCGTCACAATCTGCGCGAGCTCCTCGACCGTGTAGTAATCCAGGCGATATGAAATGCCAAAGCGGTCGCGCAACGGGCCGGTCAACATGCCTGAACGGGTCGTTGCCGCCACCAGCGTAAACTTGGGGATATCCAAGCGAATCGAGCGCGCCGCCGGACCCTTGCCAATCACGATATCGAGGGCAAAGTCCTCCATCGCGGGGTACAGGACCTCCTCGACCGAACGGTTGAGGCGGTGGATCTCGTCGATAAACAGCACATCGCCCGGCTGCAAGTTAGTAAGGATGGCCGCCAGGTCGCCCGTGCGCGCGATGGCAGGGCCACTCGTGGTCTTGATCTGAGCGCCCAGCTCGTTGGCGATAACGGTGGCCAGCGTGGTCTTGCCCAGGCCCGGAGGACCCGAGAAGATCACGTGGTCGAGCGTCTCGCCACGGCTCTGCGCCGCTTCGATCAACACGCGCAGGCTCTGCTTGATGTGCTCCTGGCCGCAGTAATCGTCCAGGCGCTGAGGGCGCAAAGTGCGGTCGACATCGAGATCCTCGGCCGTCAGCTCCGAGCCCACCATGCGCTCGCCGTGCGCCATGGATGCCGCCGGCGAGTTACCGGGCGTCGCCCACAAGTCCTGAGAGTCATCGGCTTCCCACATCACGCATCCATTCCGAGTCGCTTAAGCGCCGCGCCGAGCAGATCCTCGACACGCATATTCTGCCCATCATACCCGCTCAGGGCAACATCGGTCTCCTGCGGGCTAAAGCCCATGGAAAGGAGTGCCGCACGGGCATCGTCGATCACCGAGGGAGCGGCAGCGGGCACGGGCATCGCAACCTGTCCGGGAATCACGTCGACCGGCACAAAGCCCTTATCCTTGGCAAAGGTGCTCTTGAGTTCCAGGATCAGGCGCTGAGCTGTCTTTTTGCCCACACCGGGTACCTTGGCCATGCCCTTGTCGTCCTCGGCCATCACCAGCGAATACAGCTGCCCCACGGTATAGGTGGAAAGCACGGCAAGCGCCAGGCGCGGGCCAACGCCCGAAACGGACACGAGCCGGTCGAACATCGTGCGCTCATCCTTTGAGGAAAAACCGAAAAGTGTCATGGCGTCCTCGCGCACCTGCATACGCGTGTAGAGACGGACCTCGCCGCCGGGCGTCGGCAACGTGGCCGCAGTGCTGCCCGAGATGCCGAGTTCAAAGCCAACGCCCGACACATCGACGACAGCAGAGCTCATCGTGGACTCGACAAGCGTTCCGTGGAGCTGGGAAATCATCAGTATCCGGTTCCTCTCTGTTGATAGAACTCGCCACCGGTGAGGGCGCGGGTGCGGCTGAGGTTTACGTGGCAGATGGCGCAGGCCAGGGCATCGGCGGCATGGTCGGGATGCGGGTCGTGGTCGAGCTGTGTTAGCGTGCGTACCATATAGGCGACCTGCCGCTTGTCCGCGGCGCCGGTGCCCACCACAGCCTGTTTGATCTGCATGGGCGTGTACTCGCCAATCTCGAGCGCGCATTCCGAAAGCGCTACGAGTGCAGCACCGCGGGCATGCGCCGTGGGGATGGCCGAACGAACGTTGGCGCCAAAGTAGATGCTCTCGACAGCAGCTGTGTCGGGTCGATAACGCTCGACGACATCCTTAAGGTCACGGGCGATATGCGACAGGCGCACCGCAAGCGGGCTGCCCGCGCTGGTCTCGATGCAACCGTAGGCACGGCAGCGAACCTCGCCACGCCGCTCCTCGATAATCCCCCAACCCGTATGAGCCAAACCGGGGTCAATGCCCAAGATAACCAAGCCAACCTCCCCTCGCCACAAGCACAGCGCAAGACAAGGCCCCGCGCATCATTCACGAACGTCTGTTCTATAATAACACAACAGCGACCGTATCTAGCAAGCAAGGTTGAACCATAGGTTGAGCATAAGTCAGCGAGCGAGTCCCTGCCGTGGCAAGGTGTCGCGAAAGAGGAGCGCCGCGTACTTTTGTACGCAAGCGACGGTTTGAGCGGCAGATTGCCCGGCAGGGGCTCGCGCAGCGTCGACTCGTTACGCGGTTTGGTGAAACCGCGTAACCTTGGCCCTATCCCATAGTTAGTTCTGCGAGAAAAAGGGGAACCGCCTCGGATCTACTGGCGGGTGCGGCATCGGGCCACCCTGGGGACTACCTTGCGAGCCGCCCTGACCGCCCATCATCTTATCGATGGCGTCCTGAACCTCGCCCTCGAACTTTTTCATTCCCTCGTGTAAACGACGCTGACCGTCCTCAGAGCGCAGCTCCTCCATCTGCTCGGGCGAAATGCCCAACAGGTCACCCAATATGCCCATCATCTCGCCACGCATGCGCTCGCTTGTATCCTCGTCGGCAAAGCGGTTCACCTCGGCGCGCGCCAGCGCATCGACCGTCATGCGTTCCTTGCCGCTCAGCCCCAGGTCGGACCACGCGAGCATGTACGGCCAGGCGCGCTCAACAAACGAACGGGCCGAGACGATCGGCGCCGTCGGCAGCATGCGGCGGGCGGCCTCGCCCTGACGCACGAGCATCAGCAGCAGCGAGCAAGCCTCGGGCTTGCCGGCGGCCATCGGGATGTCGTCGAAAGCTCGATTGCGGTCCACGTGCGCCTCGAGCGCGCCATCGACCTCACCCGGCTCAAGCCCGCCGAGCAGCTGTGCCGCGCGGTCGAGCATATCGATCGGACCGTCGAGCGTCGAGAGCGCCTGCGCCAGCACGCGCTCCATACAATCTTCCACCGCGTTGAGCGTCACGAGCTCTTGGGGCACCACGGCAGACGTGCGGTTGCGCACACGCGCCACAAACTCAAGCGTCGACAGGTACACATCGCCAAAGGGCGCAAAGTCGCCCTGGTAACCGCCGCAAAGCGCCGGCGCCGCCAGCGCATACTCGGTTTTGGACAGCGGGCTCAGCGCCATCGCACCCAGCTCGAGCGCCGTGTCCTCCAGCATGAGGCCCAGCGTGCGCGAGCGCAGACGCTCGGCATCGCCCGCCGACACGTCGCGATCGAGCACACGCGCCGCATCCGGTGCATCGCGCTCGACAGTGCGAATGTGCAGACGCTCGGCAATGGCGCGGACGGCGGCACAGCGGGCAGCCTCGGCCTCCTCCTGCGCCGGCGTAAAGATACGGTTGCGCCCCAGCACCAGGCCAATTACGTTACGCGGACCCAGAGCGTCAACGGCCAGCGCCGCCAGCAGGGATGACGGCAGGTCACCCTCGAGTGCCACCACAGCACGCGACGCACCGTGGGCCCGAGCGTTGTCGCGCACGGCGAGCACCAGCGCCTGCCACAACCACTCCTCGGAACGGAACTCGGGCAGTTCGTGATCTTCCAGGGCATCGAGCATCACGCCGCGCTGAATCTCCTGAACCAGCAGGCTCTCCTCAAAACACGGCGCCTGGGCCACCACGCGACCGCAGTCGTCGAGCACAAACGAACCGCCGGTATACACCGACTCGTCATAGGCACCGACCGGCGCCATGCAGGCAAACCACACGCTGCGCTTGGATGCGATCTTGCGGTAGGCGCCGCTGCGAACGGCGGCAATGGCGGCAGTCTCGCGGTCGGTCATGTCAAACGCGTTGAATTGGAAATACGCGATGAGGTCGACGCCGGTCGGCAACATCTCGAGCTCGCGGTCCAAGTCAAAAATCACGGCGATGCGCACGCCGTCCACGTCGAACACCGGCGGCGCCCAACGCGTGTCGTTGTTCTCGCCACGCTGCAGGGCAATGCTCGAACGCGCCGGCACCACATGACCGTCCTTGAGCATCATGTAGTCGAGCAGCGGTTGGCCCTCAAACGAAACCGCCGCGGGCACGATGCAGATCATGTCAAGCTCCTGGATACGCTCGGCGACACCAGTCAAACCGGCAAGCACGTCGTGCTCAAAGTCGGCAGCGCCCACCAGGCCACCGGGCATGGCGCCCATAAAGAGCGGAGCCGGAACGCACAGCACGCGCGCCCCGCGCTCGTGGGCCAGACGAGCCTGGTCCTCGATGCGGCCGCAAATGCCCTCAACATCCCCAAGGCGCATATCGATCTGTGCAAGCGCGAGCTTCATGGCTCAGCCCTTTCCGTCGTAAACCATCGAAATCGTAGTAAAAGCGCCGACCGCATAATGCAGCCGGCGCTTGCATGTGCATATGCTAGCTATGATACCCCGAGCGGGGGCACGCTCCTAGAACGTCGCGGACCACAGCCCGTGCAGGTTGCAATAGGCATAGACGGTACCGGTCTTGGAGCCGCCGGCAAAAACGTCGTGGGCTTCATGCCGGGCTCAAGGTAATGGACCTCCAGACGGCCCTCGGCCTCAAGGGCGATCCACTCAATATAGTGCTCGGGCAGGCTGGGATGCTCGACCGAGCCCACGCGTGCGCGGATTACGTGGCCGTCGCGCTCGATCTCGACAACAGGCACGTGCTTTTCGTGCGCCGCGTCCTCGGTGTTCGCCGTCAGCTCCGTGCAGCCGGCAGGGGTCGCAACGCCGTCGCCAAGGGCGGCAACAAGCTTGCCGTCGGAGTCCTTAAAGAATTTCGCCATGATGTTCTCCTTTGCTGATGTGCCAATGTTCTCGATGGTTCTTATGCCCAAAGGCAGGCGAACCATCCACGGCATGGCAAATGAACACATAACGAGCGAGGCTAGCGACCGTCGCCACCGAGCAGCGCCAGAACATCTTCGCGGGTAAACAGTGCCGACGAGATACCGTCGCCGCCGAGCACGCTGTTGACCAGATCGCGCTTGGACTCCTGCATCTGCATAATGCGTTCCTCGATTGTGTCCTTGGCGATGAGCTTGTACACGGTCACGGCGTGCTGCTGGCCAATGCGGTGGGCGCGGTCGGTCGCCTGGTCCTGCGCCGCCACGTTCCACCACGGGTCGTAGTGGATGACCACGTCGGCAGCCGTCAAATTAAGGCCCACGCCGCCCGCCTTGAGCGAAATCAAGAACACCGGCACCTCGCCCGCCTGGAACTGCGCAACCATCTTGGCGCGATTCTCTTTAGACGATGCGCCCGTAAGCTTAAGAAAGGCGATGTCCTCCTTGGCCAGGCGCCTGCCGATGATATCGAGCATGCCCGTAAACTGGCTGAACAGCAAGATGCGGTGACCGCCGTCGAGTGCTCCGTGGACGAGCTCCATGCACGTATCGAGCTTGGCGCTTCCCGCCTTGTAGTCCGAGTAGTGCAGATGCGGGTCGCAGCAGATCTGACGCAGCTTGGTGAGTTCGGCAAGCACCTTGAGTTTATCTTTCTTAAACTCCCCGGCCTCGCGGTGCTGCACCTGCTGGGCAATGCGGTCCTGGTTGGCCAGGTAGAGCTTGCGCTGCTCTCCGGTAAGCTGCGCCATCACCGTATCCTCGATCTTCTCGGGCAGGTCGGCCACCACATCTTCCTTGACGCGACGCAGCACAAACGGCGACACGAGCGCCTGCAGACGAGCGGCGCTGTCACCCTCGGCATGTTCGACGGGACCCTCAAAGCGCTTGGCAAATGAGTCGCGCGTGCCCAGAAGGCCCGGCATCAAAAAGTCGAAGATGCTCCAGAGCTCGGACAGACGGTTTTCGATGGGCGTGCCCGTCAAGGCAAAGCGCACGCCGGCCGGCAGGCGCTTGGCAGCGCGGGCCACCTGGGTGAGCGGGTTTTTAATGTACTGGGCCTCGTCGAGCACCACGCGGGCAAAGTCCTGCTCGACGTATTCGTCGATGTCGCGGCGCATAAGGTCATACGACGTTACCACCACGTTATGCTCGGCCACGCCGGCAATTTGCACGCGGCGTTGAGCCTTGGCACCCACAATGGCGCACACATCAAGCGACGGGGCAAAGCGCTCCAGCTCGGCGGTCCAGTTGTACACAAGCGACGCAGGGCACACCACAAGCGTGGGCTTGGTGTCCCCCGCCTCCACGCGCGCCAGAATGTGCGCGATCATCTGCAGTGTTTTACCCAGGCCCATATCGTCGGCCAAGATGCCGCCAAGGCCCAAATGCTCAAGCGAGCCGAGCCACTGGTAGCCGTCGACCTGGTAGCCACGCAGCGTAGCCTTGAGCGAGGCGGGTACCGTAAAGTCCATCTTGCCGAGCGTGTCCAGGCGCTCGACGGTGCGGCGGAATGCGGCGTCGCGATCGGCTTCGAGCGAGGGCGTGCGCGCGAGCATGCTATCGACAAAAAGGGTGCTCGACGCGGGAAGCGACACGCCGTCGAGCAGGTCGACGGCATCGACGCCCAGTTCCTCGGCAAGACCAAACGCGGCGCGAGCTCCCTCATCCAGGCGCACAATGTCGCCGGATGTAAGGCGAGCGAACGTCTGGTGGCGCTGGTACGAATCGAGATAGATGGCAAGGTCGACCGCCGAAAGGCCGCTCGCGCCCAGTTCGACGTCGAGCAGGTTACTCTTGACGGTTGCACGCACCGAAAGCTTGGGCGCAGGACGGACCGAGATCTGGCGCAGGCGATCGCTAAGCATGACCTCGCCCAGCTCGGACAAAGCCGCCAGCCCCTCGGTCAGCAAGCGGAACAGGCTCTCGTCATCGCGCTCCTCAAATGCCAGGCCGCCCTCGTAGAAATCGAAGTACAGGGCAGCCGTATCCATAACGCGAAACTCCGCCACCGTATCGCGGGGCGGAACGCCGGGGCGTTGTTCTTCGAAGGGACTGCCCGGAGCACCAAGACTAAAGAGATCTGCCGACCAATCGCCGTAGGTCACCGTAATCTTGCAGATCACAAGACCATCGTCGACGCCGATCGCCATGGCAAAGCTCGGCTCGGGCGCCACGGCGTCGAGCGCGGCGGGAGCGGTCAGGTCGGTGTAGTCGCGCAAGATAGGCAGCGCCATGCGGCAGAACTCGCCCACCTGGTCGGCGGCGATATGGACCGGCGTGCGGCAGGGCAACAAGTGCGATAGGAACGGTGCCGCATGCTGGGCAAACGCTGTGTCGGTACGGCGTGCGCGGCGCGTATCGACCAGATAGGCTGCGTCACCAGCGACAAAGCAATACGTATCGGCCGGCAGGCGCAAGTCGTAGCTGCCTCCCGCCGCCGGTGCAATCTTGGCGGCAAGGAGCGGCGGGCGCTTGGCCGGGACTTCGCCCTCCCCCTGCGGCGACGGCTCGACCGCCACCTCGTAGGCGCGATGCGTCGTCGTCCCCCGCGACCAAGCAGGCTCAAAGGACAGGGTCCTGCCACGCAGCAGGTCCAGCACGGACACGACGGAATACTCGGATACCGGCAACTGACGCTCGGCGACAAAACCGCTGCGGGCAAAGTCGTACGATGCCGAGCGCGAACTCGTAATATCGCTCAGGTAGGCGACCGTCATTGCGACAAAGTCGAGCAGCTTCGTCGATACGTCGTCGAATGCCTCGGGCACATGGACAAACGTAAGCTTCTTGCCATAGGAGAACGTACCGCCGCGCACATAGGCATCGGCCATGCCGTCGATATCCTTAACCACGTAGGACACCGAACCGCAGCGAATGCGAAACTCGAGCGCCCAGTTAAAACGATCGGCAAACAGCGGATTGTAGTACGGCACCAGCGAGGGCTCCAGCACTGCCTTGGGCGCATCGGGGTCAATGGTGCTGACGAACTTGCGACGCATAGCCACGAGCTCGTCCATGCGCGCGTCCGAAAGATCGGAAAGCGCCGCCATGAGGCTGGGACTCGTGGGGACGGGCGCCGGAAAGGGAAAGTTGGGATTGACGGCCGGCGCTTTGGGCGCGTTGCGCGCGGGCTGTTTCGGCTGCGCCGCAAACGTGCGGACCGGCGTGCGCAAACCTTCGACGGGCTCGGCGCCGCTGGCATCCAAATACGCCAGAGCCGTGGCAATAGCGTGCTTGCACATACCGGGGTAACGATAGGCGGCGGGGCAATCGCAGTCGTAGTCGATCACCTCGTGCTCGTCCATGTCGAGCGCCACGTGCGTCTTGTACAGGTCGCCACGCGAACCGCGCACCGAGCCCTCAACCGTCACATTTTTGGAGAAGCGCGAGCCGCTGTCCTCGATCGACAGCACGGCGCCGTTGAGCATGAGCGAACGCCCCTTCATAAAGGTGCCGCTCAGCGCCGCCTCTTTCCGGAGCGCCTGCACAAACGTCCCCTGCGCCATCACTTCCTCCAATCTCACCCGGGGTAGCTAATTTGGGACGGGGCTATTTTAGCTACCCCCATATGTCGGTTGAGATGTATTCCGACCCCGACTCATTCGCCATCAGCCAAAGGGTAGCTAAAATAGCCCCGTCCCAAATTAGCTACCCCGGCAAAGGCATCCTAGATAACCGTCACGCGACCCTGGTTACCCACAATGGCCTTGGCCTCGGCCAGCAGCGGAATCGAGCGCGCGTTGACCTTGACCGGCACCTCGGCACGCAGTACGCGCCCGTCCACCTGCTCGATAAAGATCTCCACGCGGTCGCCGCCCGGGTTGGTGGTAAGCACCGTGGCAAGACGCGCCATATTGCCCTGGCTAAAGCGGCTGTTGGGCACCATGACCTCAAACACCTTGGGCTTATTGCTCTCCTCGTTGAGCTCCAGCGGCACGATCTCCTGCGCGATGATCTGGTCGCCGCGGTCCGAGCGCTCGAGCTTGCCCTTAATGCGCACAAACGCATCGGACAGCTGTGCACCGGTCTCGGGATCGACCTCGCCGTACAGGTACCCCTCGGCCTCCTTGTAGGTCTTGGGGAACACCACGACCGTGGCCTCGCCTTCCATGTCCTCGAGCTGCACGATGCCCATGGGGTCACCGTTTTTGGTCACGCGCTTGGACACGCTCGAGACCATGCCGGCCCACCACAGCGCCTTGCCCTCGGGAATCTCCTGGTTGATGGTACCGCCTGTGGGGTTTTGCACCTCGTAGCCGGTGTCGATCTGCGAGAACGAGAAGTCGCGTGCCTTGGCTAGTGCATATTCAAACGGGCGCAGCGGGTGGTCCGAGACATAGATGCCCAGGACCTCCTTCTCCTGGCTCAGCTTAAGGTGACGGTCCCACTCCTGGCCATCCGGATCGGGCACGCTCACCTCAAAGCCCGAACCCTCAACATCGCCGAACATGTCGAAGAACGACGTCTGGCCGCTCGCACGATCCTTTTGGCGCTTCACAGCGGCATCGATGATGTTCTCGGGGTTGTTCTTATCCACAAAGTGCATCATCTGGCGACGCGGATACCCCGTGGAGTCGAAGGCGCCTGCCTTGATGAGCGATTCGATCACGCGGCGGTTGGCCTGGCTCGAGTCCACGCGCTCGACAAAGTCGTGCAGCGTCTTAAACGGGCCGCCCGCCTCGCGCTCGGCGATAATCGCCTGCGCCACGCCGGTGCCCACGCCGCGGATGCCGGCCAAACCAAAGCGTACGCCCTCCTTGGTGGCCGTGAACTCGGTACCGGACTCGTTGACATCTGGCGACAGCACGGGGATGCCGTCGTGACGGCATGCCGAGACGTAGTGAACGATCTTGTCGGTCTTGCCCGTGTAGGACGTCAGAACGGCCGCCATGTACTCGTGCGGATAGTGCGCCTTGAGCCACGCTGTCTGCATAACCAAGATGGCGTAGCCGGCGGAGTGCGACTTGTTAAAGGCGTAAGATGCGAACTCGAGAACATCGTCCCAAATCTTCTGGGCGACCTCACGCGTGTAGTTGTTCTTGATGGCACCGTTCATCCAGTGGTCGTAGGTGGTCTCGTCCGAGCCATCCTCCCAGTGGAGCACCGTCGACGTGAGCAGCTTGATCTTTTTCTTAGCCACGGGCTTACGAATACGCGAGTCCGATTCGCCCTTGGAGAAGCCGCACATCTCGACGGAGATGAGCATAACCTGCTCCTGGTAGACCATGGTGCCGTAGGTTTCGCCCAGGATGTCGTCCAGACGGTCGTCATAGGAAACGGCCGGCTCCTTGCCGTTCATACGGTTGATGTAGGACGAAACCATGCCGGCGCCCAGCGGGCCCGGGCGGTACAGGGCGATCAATGCCACGACGTGCTTGTACTCGGTGGGCTTCATGTTCTTGATCGTCGCCGTCATGCCGGCGGACTCGACCTGGAAGACGCCGGCGGTGTGACCGGAGCCCATGAGCTTAAAGATCTCGGGGTCGTCAAAGGGGATCTCTTCCTCTTTGATGTCGATGCCGAAGTTCTTTTTGATGTTTGCCTTGGCCTTAGAGATAACCGTCAGCGTACGCAGGCCCAAGAAGTCCATCTTGAGCAGGCCCATGTCGGCAACGGTATGGCCCTCGTACTGGGTAATCTCGACGCCGCCCTTGGTGTCGAGCTTGGTGGGC
The DNA here is from genome assembly GCA_938005465.1 of uncultured Collinsella sp. Classification (GTDB taxonomy): domain Bacteria; phylum Actinomycetota; class Coriobacteriia; order Coriobacteriales; family Coriobacteriaceae; genus Collinsella. The sequence goes on along the minus strand of CALLNU010000003.1, from coordinate 13,986 downwards.
ACGTGCTCGTTGACGGGGTCACGGCAGATCAGAACGGCGCACGCATGCACGCCCTCGCCACGGGTGAGGCCCTCGATAGAGAGCGCCGTGTCGATGATGCGGCGGGCGTCGTCGTCCTTTTTATATGCCTCGGCAAAATCGGGGTTAAACAGATCCTCTTTGCCGGGTTGTTTTTCGAGTACTTGCTTGAGCTTGACCTTGGGATCGCTCGAGACCATCTTGGACAGGCGCTGGCCCATGTAGACCGGGTAGTCCAGGACGCGTGCAGCGTCGTTGATGGCCTGCTTGGCCTTAATGGTCGAGTAGGTGATGACGTGGGTGACCTTCTCGGGGCCGTAGAGCTGGCGAACGTGCTCCACGACCTCGAGGCGCCGCTCATCGTCGAAGTCCATATCGATATCGGGCATCTCGGTACGCTGCGGGGACAGGAACCTCTCGAACATCAGGCCGTTCTCGAGCGGGTCGAACGCGGTGATGTTCATGGCGTAGGCGACGATAGCGCCGGCGGCCGAGCCACGGCCGGGGCCGACGCCGATGCCGTTGTCCTTGGCCCATTGCACGTACTCGGCAACGATCAAAAAGTAGGCGGCAAAGCCCTTGTCGCAGATGACCTTGTATTCGTACTCAAAGCGTTCTTTGATGTTGACGCCACCGATCTCGCGTGTGGCCCAGTCGTCACCATAGTGCTGACGCAGACCTTTCTCGCACTCGCGGCGGAACTGGCTCTCATGCGTCTCGCCGGGATCGAGCAACGGGAAGCGCGGCAGGATGATGGAGTCCCAGTCCAGCTCAACGTAGCACTTGTCGGCGATCTCGAGCGTGTTGTCGCAGGCCTCGGGGCAATACGGGAACATCGCCCGCATCTCCTCCTCGGTCTTCATGTAAAACTCCGAGCCGGTCATGCGCATGCGGTTGGGGTCGTCGACCTTGGCGTTCATGCCGATGCACATGATGACGTCCTGCACGGGCGCGTCCTCGCGGCGCAGGTAGTGGAAGTCGTTGGTGGCGATGACCTTGACGCCCACCTGCTTGGCGATGTCGATGAGCGTGCGGTCCATCTGCTCGTCGGTCAGGCCGTTGTCGGTGGTGATGCCGTGTTCCTGGATCTCGATGTAGAAGTCGCCGGGCTCGAAGGTGTCACGGAAGGTCTCGGCCCACTTGATGGCGCCTTCCATGTCGCCGCGGTCGATGTATTTGGGGATGATGCCCGCGATGCAGGCGCTCGTGCAGATCATGCCCTTGGCGTGGCGGCGCAGGTTGTCGAGCGTCACGCGCGGCTTGTAGTAAAAGCCCTGCACGGCGGCCTCGGAGACCGTCTGCATCAGGTTGACGTAGCCCTCCTGATCCTTGGCCAGAAGGATCATGTGATAGAGCTCGGGCTTATGGTCGCGGGCGAGCGTCTCGTCCGGCGTAAAGTAGACCTCGCAGCCAAAGATGGGTTTGATGACTAGCGGCGGCTTGAGCTCGTCGATGTTGCCCTTCTCGTCCCACATGGCCATGTCCTTCACATACTGGGCATGCTCGCGCGGGCTGGACTCGGGATCGGGCTCCACCAGCTCGTCGCGGCGGTCCTTTTCCAAGAAGGCCTTGTCGTGGCTCCACGTCTTGTACTCGGGCGTATTGTGGTTGACGGCGTCGCAGGCCAGCGCCAGGTCGGGCACGCCGTACATGTAGCCGTGGTCGGTAATGGCCACGGCGGGCATGCCCAGCTCTACGGCGCGGTTGACCATATCCTGGATACGGGTTGCGCCGTCGAGCATGGAGAAAACAGTGTGATTGTGCAGGTGGACAAATGCCATGTAATGAGCTCCGATGCGGGTTCGTGATCTTAGGGTTACGATTCTACCGCACGGCGCGGACGACACCCGAACCTAGCCCAAACCCACACGGCTCCTCTTGCAGTTGCGGTGAAATAGTTCCCGCTTGGGCCATCTGGGCCGCAATACAGGAACTATTCCACCGCAAGTTATCTGAGGGTTAGAGGTCGTAGGTGACTACTTGAGGTTCAGCGGGTTCGACGAAGATGGTTGAATCCGGCTGCTCCACGCGGACGAACTTGACCGTCACCGTCTCAACGCCCGCCTTGTGCAACGCATCGGCGTAGACGCGCGCCTGCAGGGCGTGCTTCTCGAGCAGCTGGTCTGGCGTCTCGTCCGGCGTGCCACCCGTCTTGTAGTCGATGACCAGTGCGCGCGACGGATCGGCCGGGTCGGTGGCCAGTGCATCGATGGCGCCCTCGGCATAGGCGCCGTAGCGGGCAATGTCCTCGTCCTCGCAGCCCAGTGAGAAGAACGGCACCTCGGCGCGAACGCACGGCCACGCGAGCAGGTCGGCGCGAACAGCCGACTTGAGCCAGCGGTCCAGGGCAACGTCGAAGCGTTCACGCTGCTCCGGCGTCAGGCACCACAGGCGCGCCAGGGCGTCGGCACGCTCAGCAGGCAGCGCATCGGCACCCATCTCGATGAGCCACTGGCAGGCAGCGTGGAAGGCCGAGCCCAGCGCCATGGGATTGCCGGCGGGCTCGACAGCGGCCACGTCCGCATCCGTCATCTCCGAGCCATCCGACTCCGCATCATCGCCGGCCTCGTCCATGGGAACACGAGCCTCGGCGGCATGGTCTTCCGCCTCGGCATGGAGCGCCGCGGCGATTGACGAGTAGCTATACGAGTCACGCATCGGATACGGACAGATGCCCATGCGCACGCCCACCGCCTGGGGATACACGAGCTCAAACGCATCGGGCTCGGGGTCGGCAGGACCAGGGACGATTGTACTGGCCGAATCGTCGGCAGCATCTGCATCGGCATCGCCACGAACAAGCCTGCCCTCGGCATCCAGCGAAGCGTTGGCCTCAAACGCCTGCTCGCCAAACGTAAAGTCCGCCAGCGAGATGAGCTCGTAGTCGCCCGGCTTGGAGTTATCGAACACCAAACGGTCGCTATCGAGCTGAGGCATGTCCAGAGCGTCCGTCGGCAGAATGCGGCGCAGAACATCGTAGGTCAGATCCGTCTCGACATCGAAGGTCGGCGCCGTAACCTTGCCGCGACTCACGCCGGCATCCATCGCCAAGATCACCAGCTCGCGTGCTCGCGTCATGGCGACATAGAGCAAACGAGCCCGCTCTTCGAGCGAAAGCTGCAGGTCGTCGTTGCGTAGGCGGGCAAATGCCTCGGCGGGAGAGCCCGTCGCGCAGACGTCCTCCATGAGCTCTGGCGGCAGCCACAGCGACGTGCCCTTGCCCTTAAACGCGTGCTCAAACTGCTTTTTGACGTCGTCGCCCTTCACAAAGGTACCGTCGGCAAGCTTAACGCCGTCGAAGCGTGCCGGCAGTGCCACGACCTGCGCTCCGCCCTCGACACGCCCCATCTGAGCCGCACCGGACGGCTTGCGCACGCCAAAACACTCGGCAACCGCTACGACCGGATACTCCAGACCCTTGGACGCATGCACGGTCATGATGCGTACCGCGCCGTCGCCCTCCTCGTTGAGGGCACCCGGGGCCTCCTTGCCCGCCAAGAAGCGGTCGAAGGCCAGCACGATGGAACGCGGCGAGTTGCCGAACTCGGCCTCCTCCTCGGCCACGGCGTCGAGCGCCTTGAGCACGTTGGCGGCGATGGCCTTGCCCTCGGGGCCGCGCTGCGCCAGGCGCACGAACCAGCCGGAGGCATTGACCGCGTCGCGCGCGATGGCGGCGAACGAATCACGCCCCACGCGACGCAGTGCGTAGCGCAGCACCTCGCGGGCACGCGTCACAAGCGGCAAGCCCTGCAAGCCCGGCACATCGGAATCGCTCATGATGCCCATGTCGATATTCCGACGCGAGGTCTCCCCCGTCTCGCCATCGAGCTTGGTCGCCAGCGCCAGGAACTCCTGGGCGCCGAGCGCAAACATCGGCGAGGCGAGCAGCGGCATAAGGCCCTGCGCCGTATCGGCCGGATTGGCGAGCGCGCAGACCAGGGCACGCACCGTCTGCACCTCGGCTGCCTGGGCAAAGACCGAGCCGCCTGCGATGACGCAGTCGAGCCCCTGATCGCGGAAGGCCTGGGCGTAGACATCGGCGTTGGTCATGCGGCCCAGCAGCAGTACCATGCCGCCCTGGGGCTGGCCGGCATCGGCAAGCGCGCGGAAGCGCTCGGCGATCGCGCGGGCCTTGGCCTGTGTGCGCTCCTGCATACTGCCGCCGGCAACAAAGAGGGCCTGGCGGCGCGAGGCGTCCACCACCAGCGTGTCCTTGCGGCCGTCGCTCGCCTCAAGATCCAAAAAGCCCTGCATCAGGCCGCCGTCATCGCCGTCGAAGACGCGTGCCACGTAACGCAGCACCTCGTCATGGCTGCGGAAGTTGCGCACGAGTTTGACGAGTTCGCCGGCAGGGGCATCGGCCACGGCAGTCGCCTCGGGCGCGGCAGACGAGCCCACCTTGCGCTCCTGACGACGGAACACCTCGACCTCGGCGCCACGGAAGCGATAGATGGACTGCTGCGCATCGCCCACGGTGCACAGCGCGCGCTCCCCCGCACCCGTCAGGTAGCGTATCAGATCGACCTGCATCTGGTCGGTATCCTGAAACTCATCGATCATGACCATCTTAAAGCGGCCCTCGTACGCAGCACGGATGGCAGGGTAATCGCGCAGGGCCTCGTAGGCCATACGCAGCAGGTCGTTATTATCGAGGGCGGACTGGGCAGCCTTCAGCGCGCGATACTCAGCCTCCACGGAACGGGCCAGGCCCACCAGCGCATCGAGCGCCGGGCCACCGCAGGCAAGCACGATATTGATAAACGCATCGGCGGCCTCGGCCTTGAGCAGCTCGACCTGCTCCTTAGGGAATGCCTTGCTCGCGCGCGGCATGGTGCACGACATCATGAGTCGCGCTGCATCGGCCATGGTCTTGCCGCTCGCCTCGAACGCGTCAATGGCGTCGAGTGCCATCTGCGCCTTCTCGGTCGCGGCCTTGCTTGCGCCCAGCGCCGCGCGATAGGCATCGGCGAGTGCCGAGGTATCGGCCTGCCCGCGCGCCACGCACACGTCGTCCATACCGCCCGGCAACTGGCTCGACAGCTCCAGCAGGTCGCGCACCAGGCCCTTGATGGTCGCGCCAGCGCCAAAGGAACCGCCCTCGCCCGCCATGGGATACCAGGCATAGAGGGCCTTGAGCGATGCCGCGAGCTCGGGGGCGGCATCGGGCGCCGTCGCGCGGGCCAACACATGCTCAACAGCCTGGTCCATAAGCTCGTCGGTATCGGTGAGCACCGTGAACTCGGGGTCGATGCCCAGCTCCAGCGCATGCGCGCGCAGGATACGCGAGCACATGCCGTGAATGGTCGAGATCCACGCGTCGTCGACGGTCAGTGCTTCCTCGTCCATGCCCTCGTCGATAAGCGCACGGCGCACGCGGTCACGGATCTCGGCCGCGGCATCTTTGGTAAAGGTAATGGCGAGCACCTGGTCAAGATGTTCAACGAACGGACCGGATTCAGGCGAGAGCGCGTAGACGATGCGACGCGTGAGGGTAAAGGTCTTGCCCGAACCGGCGCCCGCCGAGACAAACAGCGGACGGTCGAGCGTTTTGACAATCTGCAGCTGTTGCGGCATCAAAGTCGAAAGATCCATGGTCTACACGTTCCTCCTTACAAACGTTCCTTCGTGGTTATACGAGCAGCGCGCATGCGCGGCCTGAGCCGACGTCGGGTCGACGGCGGCAACGTTGCCTGCCTCGAGCTCGCGCAGGCGCTCGGCGATGCCGGCCTCAACGCGATCGAGCAGGGCGTCGAAGTCCATGCTGCCACCCTCGCCGGGGAAACCTTTCTTAAGGCCCGGGATGCGACCGTCGCCGCGCTCTTCCTCGAGCAGCTCGGCGCTCGCGGCACCGCGCAACGCCGGCTTGCCGCCCTTGGTCGAAAAGTAGAGCGCCGCGCGGGTGTCCAAATCCAGCGCCCGGCGCATGGCCTGGGCGTAGATGAGCGTTTGGGTATGTGGTGGCAACCAGCGCGGATCGTCGATGGGCGCCGTGCCCGATTCCTCGTCGCGCACCGTGGGGTCGGCGAGCTTAAACTCCTCAACGCCCGTGCGATGCTTGTAGTCGATCACCACGGCACGATTCTCGGCGTCCACGTCCACGCGGTCGATGCGCCCGCCAAGCGGCCAACCGGCATACTCGACCTTGAGCTCGTTGAAGGCGAACTCCAGGTAGCGCGGGGCAAAGGGGGCAAGTGCCTCGGACTCGTAGGCAAGCACACCCTCCAGCTGCGGCAAGATCTCGGCCACCTGGCGTTCCTCCACCGCAGAGAGCGGCACCAGCGGGCCCTCCGTGCCGCGCTTGCCGGCGTGCTCGGCCAAGGTCTCGTCAAAGACCTCGTGCAGCAGCTCCTGTGCGCGCGGCAGATTCTCGGGCGTCACGCGCTCCATGCCCTCTTGGGGCAGACGGGCATGCAGATGCTCCAGCACGTCGTGGACAAAGTTGCCCTTTTCCATGTTGCCAAAGCCCGCGTCGATCGACTGGGGCTTCACGCGGTACGAGACGAACCAGCATAGCGGGCAGGTCGAATAGGCCTCGATCTGCGAGGCGGACGTCAGACGCGGCACGAGCGGCGCGTCCTCACCCTCGCCATCGCGACGGCGCAGGACCAAATACGGCACGGCCTCGGCACTCAGATGCTGAGGGGCTTCACAGGTCACGCGCTCGCGCTTGAGGCCTTCACCTGCCGCGGGATCAAAGTCGGCGATGATATCGCCCTCGCCCACGCGCATGGGCTTGGCAGCGCCAGCGGCCTCGGCATGTGCCCACAGCTCGGTCCATACGGCTGCCGGGTAGCACTCGCGTGCCTGGCGATCGTGCGTCACACGGGCGAGCGCGACCGGACCGCTCGCCGCCTGCATCGCACGGCCAAAGCGCACGCGCAGCAGGGCAGCGGGCTCCAAAGACACGCCGTCGCGGCGCAGCTCGGCTGTCAACGTGGCAAGCGGGCCCTCTTCGTGCGAAAGCGGATAGCTGTCCAGGTCGACATCGGCAAACAGCACGGCATCGTAGCTGCCAGGGCGAAGAACCGACGCATCGGCAAGCGACGCGAAGCGCACTTGTGCTCGTGGTGTGCGATCGACCTCATAGGTCTCGTAATCGTAGGCGGTACTGCGCTTGTCCACCTTGGTTCGAACGCCGTCGAGAACCGGCACGGTCGCGGCCTGCGACACGTCGAGCGCGCGAGCATCGTTCATAAGGATGTCGATGGCATGGCGCAGCAAAGCCGTCTCTGCCTGGCGACGGGCCTGGCCGTCAAGGCCGCCTAGAGCGCGATCGGGCAACGCCTCGGCAACGGCAAGCATGGCCTTAAGCGCCGTCACGGGCTTGTCACGCCACAGCGCCTGGAACACGTCCGAGACCACACACGGTACGTTCTTAAACCAGTTATCGTCGCTCGTCGCCTTGCGCGCGCCCCTCACCTGGCCCTGAACGCTCTGCAGTAGGCTCTTGACGCCCGCGGTAGTCTTGCTGCGCGAGAGACGCATATTCTTATCGAAGGTACGGGCATTGACGGCATCAGCGCCCGAAAGCGGACTGTAGATCCAGTCGGTAAGCTCCGGCGCGGGCCACCACTCAGTCTTGGAAGCGGTGCCCTCGTCGGCGGCTTTCATACGCTCGATCAGGTTGGCGAGCGCCGTAAACTGCCTGCCCGCGATGGACTGGGAAAACGCCGTGAACTCAGTCGTCTCGGCCGCAATGTGACGCGCCGCCAAACGGGCGGCGAGCTCGCCGAACAGCTGGGGTGCCCGGGCAGAAACGACGAGCACGCGCACGGGGTCGGCGGGCGTTGCAGTAGCTTTATCGGCCTTGGACTCCTTGTGCGCTTTCACCAACTTATCGATGGCGTCCGCATAGACATGAGCACGGGCATGGGGGCCGGCGACCTCAATAAAGGCAGGCTGAGCGGCGGCCCCGCAAGCGACATCAGACGCGACGGCGTCCTCCCCCAGCGGCGCGATCTCAAACAGCACACCGCGGGCATCAAATGCCGTGGCAAGCTCCTCGCGCATCGCCGCCTGCTCGCGGGCAAGCAGCGCGACGACCTCTCCCCCATTGTTCGCCACGGCAGACAGCAGCTCGAGTAGACCGTGCGTAAACGACGTGGTACCGCGCACGCATACGGCGCGGGCGCACGCCGGCAGGCTATCGGCCAGGGCACCGGCCATAATGTCGGCTGCCTCGCAGGGCTCGACCATATCTCGACGGTCCAAACCGCCCGCGTAGGCACGCAAAAGCTCAAACACACGAGCCTCGGCATCGCTTTTTGGCTCAGGCTGGCAATTGTTGCCACCGCATCGCTCGGCCGTCGTCCCCGCCACACCCGGCAGCACATCGCGGGCCATGCGCGCGAGCATGCGCACCGTGCCCTGGCTACGCGAAAGCGGCTGCAGGTCGGCATCGTCGCGGCGGGCAATCATATCCGAAAACAGCATCTGACGTTGCAGGTTGTCGACGAAACCGCGCCCGTCGCCCAAAAGCTCCCAAAGCGAGCGAAGCCACGATGCGGGTGTCTTGTAGTCGACACCCAGTGAAACCCCGGCTTCCGCCGCATCATGGCGGCACAGGTCGAGCTCGGCAAATGTTGGCGCCAACAGAACAGCGCGCCCGTGGCGGGCAACCAGGTCGGCCAGTAGCGCCGCCTCGGCATCGCTCAAATCCGTGCCGGCATTGGTGGTATAGATTCGAACAGGCATGGTCCTCCGCTCAAACTGTTCGCAATAATCAATGCATCCATCCTACCCGCCCAAGCGGACAGATTTGCCCCACGCCAACAGTTTTGATCCTTGAGGACGGAGGAAAATGGATCACAGAGGGGGTCAGTCTAACCCGGTGATTCGTTTTCCTCCGTCCCCAAGGGATCAAAAAACCGCCCCCGGAGGGACGGTTCTTCGTAATTCAATGTTGTCGCTGGCCTACTCGCCATCCTCCAACTTAATGAGGATCTTGCGGTAGCCACCGTACTCGCCGTTCAGCGCCTTGGACACGCGGCTCACCGTGGTGGACGAAGCGCCGGTACGGGCCTGAACCTCAACATAAGGCTCGCCCTCGTCCAAATAGCGCGCAACCTGCAAACGCTGAGAAAGGTCGCAAATCTCGCGCGGCGTGCAGATATCGGTCAAAAACGCTTGGATATCCTTCTCGTCGTCCAAAAGGCTAAATGCGTGGACCAGCTGCTTGACATCAGGCTTGTCAAACATGTTCTCGATATTCATCGATCACCGCCAAACCCGCCAAAAGGCATCGAAGTTGATACTGACATCGGGCATCGTTCACCCGTTCTATGCAATAGGGCAACGCCTGTGGCTTTTGCCCGTAGCAGTGTAGCACACCACCAAACTAAAGCGACAAGACTCTCTGCCAGCGGCGCGTTTTTCAGGACGAACGCCGTTTAGAAACCATATGCGCACGTAAGCTCCACGAATATTTGAGACAATGGGCGCCCAAACACCGCGGCGCGCCCGCGCAACCATCCAGGTCGCCGCCGTAAGCCGCTTCACGCGACGCCAGCAATCCCGGCGCAAGAAAGGATTCACGCCATGCGCTTTATGCTTAACTGGCTCTTCACCTCGATCGCCATCGCGATCGCCACGTTCCTCGTCCCCGGTATCCAACCCTTCGGCTTTGCCGAGACCTGGGTCTGCTTTGCCTTTGTGGGACTGTTCCTGAACATTGTCGATTCGTTCGTCAAACCGTTCCTCACGGTCATCTCGCTGCCGCTCACGATCATTACGCTGGGCATTTTCCAGCTTGTCGTCAACAGCTTTATGCTTGAGCTCGCGAGTTACCTGTCGGTCAACCTGCTGGGCGTCGGCATCTCCATCGCCAGCTTTGGATCGGCCTTTATGGGCAGCATCCTGGTATCCATCATGCGCAGCATTCTCGACAGCATCGCCGAGGGCTAAAACGGCCATTCCGGCCGTGCCCGTCTCAACAGCCTAAAACGAAGGCCGCCCATCGCAAAAATGGGCGGCCTTCTTATTTGCCAAGTTTCAAAGGGCGAGAGAATCTACCATTTCTACCCCGTCCCCAAATGCAGGTGTGGGTTAGATGACGTAGTCGTAGCCATGGTTGGGAGCGACAAGCTGATCGAGCGTCACACCGTCGAGGTAGTCGTTGATGAGCTTGTCCAGGTTCTTCCACACGTCGAGCGTGGGGCACTCATCCGAACGTGAGCAGCCCTTGCAGTCGCCATCCAGGCAGGCGACCGGCGCCAGGCTGCCCTCGGTCAGGCGCAAGATCTCGCCCACCGTGTACTGCTCGGGCGGGCGCGTGAGCACGTAGCCGCCGCCCTTGCCACGCATGCCCGAGAGCATGTTGGCACGTACGAGCGTAGCCAAGATGTTCTCGAGATATTTCTCGGAAATCCCCTGTCGCGCCGCGATCTCTTTGAGCGGGATGCGACCGGCCGCCTGGTGCTCGGCCAGATCGACCATAACGCGCAGGGCATATCTGCCCTTAGTAGAAACCAACATGTATAGTGCTGCCTTTCGGTCATTTAGTCCGTAGAAATTCTAGCCGAAAAATTGGTTTTGAAAATACCCATTCCCGTCAAGATGGTTAATCGACTCGTAATAATCTTCTATTTCCTATTGCGTTACTAGGCTTTACTGTCTACTATGCTTGCCAACAGCAAAACGAACAACCCATAAGGTTTGTGGGTTTCGCTGCTACACACACCGTAAAACCACACGGCAACCAGCAACTTGAACACTTTGGAGGTTCACCATGAGCAAGGTTTACACATCCATCGATCAGCTTATCGGCCACACCCCGCTTCTGGAACTCACCCACATTGAGGCCGACGAGGACCTCAAGGCTCGCGTGCTCGTCAAGCTGGAATACTTCAACCCCGCCGGGTCCGTTAAAGACCGCGTCGCCAAGAACATGATTGACGAGGCCGAGAAGGCCGGCAAACTCGTGCGCGGCGGCGACTACACCATCATCGAGCCCACGAGCGGCAACACCGGCGTCGGCATCGCCTCGGTGGCGGCGGCTCGCGGCTACAAGGTGATCATCACCATGCCCGAGACCATGTCCGTCGAGCGCCGCAAGCTTATGCAGGCATATGGCGCGCAGCTCGTACTCACCGACGGTTCCAAAGGCATGAAGGGTGCTATCGCCAAGGCCGAGGAACTGCAGAAGGAGACCCCCAACAGCATTATCGCCGGCCAGTTTGTGAACCCCGCCAACCCCGCCATCCACAAGGCCACGACCGGCCCCGAGATCTGGGAGGACACCGACGGCAAGGTCGACATCTTCGTCGCCGGCGTTGGCACCGGCGGCACCGTGACCGGCGTGGGCGAGTTCCTCAAGGAGCAGAACCCCCAGATTCAGGTTGTCGCCGTCGAGCCCGCCACCTCCCCGGTGCTCTCTAAGGGCCAGGCCGGCCCGCACAAGATCCAGGGCATCGGCGCCGGCTTTGTGCCCGATGTCCTCGACACCCAGGTCTATGACGAGATCATCCCCGTCGAGAACGACGACGCCTTTGCCACCGGCCGCGCCGTGGGCCACAAGGAGGGCGTGCTCGTGGGCATTTCGTCCGGTGCTGCCGTGTGGGCCGCACTGCAGCTGGCCAAGCGTCCCGAGAACGAGGGCAAGACCATCGTGGCCCTGCTTGCCGACACCGGCGAGCGCTACCTGTCCACGGCACTCTTCCAGGACTAGGGCCCATCGCCCATAGGTTGAGCCCAGAACGAACCGGTCTCCTCTCTCCCGGCAGCCTGATCCCATCCCATCAGGGTGTCCCACGAGTCGTCCGAACTTGCTACAATGTCTGCGGCGCGGAACCAGCCTCCCGCGCCGCTTTTCTTTTTTGGCCACATGCCACCAAGGAGAACCTCCCCATGCACAACAAGCGCGTGCTCGTCGCCATGAGCGGCGGCGTCGATTCCAGCGTGACTGCGTACCTACTCAAAAGCCAGGGCTACGAATGTGTCGGCGCCACCATGCGCCTCACCTGTCCCGCGCCCGATCCCGTCACGGGCATGAGCAAGGTCGACCGCGACATCGCCGATGCAAAGGCCGTCGCCGAGCACCTGGGGATACCCCACCATGTGCTCGATCTGCAGCAGACCTTCGACCGCAATGTTATCGAGCGCTTCGTGACCGCCTACCAGGAGGGGTTGACGCCCAACCCGTGCATCATCTGCAACCGCCATATTAAGTTTGGCGCGCTGCTCGATGCGGCGCTGGATATGGGCTGCGACTACATCGCCACGGGCCATTACGCCAAAACAAGCCAGGCATCCGACGGCACCTGGCAGCTGCATCGCGGAGAAGACCCCAAAAAGGACCAGAGTTACTTTTTGTATTCGCTTACGCAGGAACGCCTGGCACGCACGATCTTTCCGCTGGCCGGGCTGGACAAGGAGCGCGACGTTCGCCGCATTGCCGCCGAGCAGGGCTTCATAAACGCCAAGAAGGCCGAGAGCGAGGATATCTGCTTTATCGCGGATGGCGATTATGCGGGCTATATCGAGCGCCGCTGCGGACATGCCGCCGAGCCGGGCGATATTGTATGGCGCGACGACAGCGTGGTCGGGCGCCACAACGGCGCGCTGCGCTACACCATCGGCCAGCGCAAGGGCCTGGGCGTCGCGATGGCGCATCCCGTGTATGTGACGGGCGTCGACGCCGCCAACAACACCGTGCATCTGGGCGAGGCCGAGGACCTGACCGCCGCTGCCCTCACGGCCAACGACTGGATCTGGAGCGCGCCGGACGCGCGCATGGAGGCAGAGCTCGATGCCGGCGGCATTCGCGTAGGCGCCAAGTACCGCTACCGTCAGAAAGACCAGGCAGCGACCCTTACGCGTGACGCCGATGGACAAATGCTGCTGACTTTTGACGAGCCGCAGCGAGCCATCGCCCCCGGCCAGGCCGTCGTAATCTACCGCGGCGACGTCGTCCTCGGCGGCGGCACCGTTACGACAGCCATCAAATAGCAGCACCTCGCCCCATCCCCTCCATAACTTGCGGTGAAATAGGGACTGTTTAAGCGTTTAAAACCGCCAAACAGTCCCTATTTCACCGCAACTTAGAGAGGACGGCCTCGGTCGGTACTGCTGTGTCAGCCGAGGCCGCTGCATTGCTAGCGCTGTACGTAGGCGCGAACCAGCTCAAAGGTATTACGCACGCCGTCCATGTGGCTGCGCTCGTAGTTGTGGCTCGCGTACACGCCGGGGCCGATCAGGCCATGGCGAATGTCGTAGCCGGCCGAGAGCGTGGCCTCGACGTCGGAGCCGTAGTGCGGGTACACATCGATGGCGTAATCGAGCTCCAGCTCGCGCGCGATGTTGGACAGCGTGGTCACCAGATCGTAGTTGTAGGGGCCACCCGAATCCTTGGCGCAAATCGACACCATGCGCTCGGTGCAGCCCAGGTCGTCGCCCACGCAGCCCATGTCTACGCTGATGAGCTCTTCGGCATCGTTCGGCACGGAAGCGGAAGCACCGTGGCCGACCTCCTCATACACCGTAAAGTGCAGATAGACCTTGCGCTTCAAAGTGCGGTTGTTGTCTTTGATCTCCTTTGCGAGCGCAAGCAGCATGGCGGCGCTGAGCTTATCATCGAGGAAACGGCTCTTGATATAGCCGCTTTCCGTGATGACGGTGCGCGGGTCAAAGCAGACGAAATCGCCCGCTTCAATGCCAAGTGCGCGCACATCATCGGCGGATTTTACCGGCTCGTCGAGCACGACCTCGGTCGTTTCAAATGTGCGCAGCTTTTCACCGTAGGAGCCGTTCACGTGGATCGACGCATTGCAAAGCTGCAAGGTGCCGCTGTAAACGCCGGAGAAGCGCGAGTAAATGCGGCAGTTCTCCGCTTCGCAGTTTTCGGCGCGCAAGCCGCCAATCGGCGTGATCGTGATGCGGCCGTTCGGCTTGATTGTGGAAATCATGCCGCCGAGCGTGTCTACGTGTGCCATCAGCACAAGCGGGCTGCCCTCACCGCCGAGGCAGCAGAAA
>CALLNU010000002.1 GCA_938005465.1 uncultured Collinsella sp. | reverse complement strand
GACGCCCATCAGGAACACGGCGTCGTAGCCCTCGTCGGCGACCTTGTCGGCGAGCTCGATCATCTTCTTGCCGGTCTCATAGACGTTCTTGCCGTCCTCGAGATAGCCCTCCTGGCTAAAGTGCATGATCTCGATCTTCTCGGTTTCCTTCATGGCTTTTCCTTTCTGTCCTGCACGCGAATCTATGTATCGCGTTTCTTTTCGATATCAATTATAGACATACACCTAAGATGTTTTTAATACCACTTATCAATCTGTTCCAATCCTCGGTGAACGGTCGAAATTCTCTGATGAGTGGTATTAAATTAGAATTGAATGTATAGCTAATACCTCTGGCGCCTCCCTTGTGTGACAAAGAACAGCGTTCCTACCAGCGCAATAATGGTCGATGCCCCAAATAGCACTGCCTGGACACCCAAAGCCTCCGCCAAAAACGGAGCCGCCAGCAGCGGCAGCACGCCGGCGCTCATCAGGCCAAAACGCACAAAGCCGGTAATGCGCCCCAGGTATTTGATGTCGGCGCGCTCCTGAATCAAGATCATCTGCAGCGGCTCCAGGAACCCCCAGGCCAGACCGTTAATCGCCTGACCGACAATCGCGACCCCCAGCATATCTGTGCCCACGTACACCATGGACCCAATGCCCACGGCCATGAGCGCGCCGAGCAGCAATCGTAGGTTGACATGGCGAGCAGAAAGCTTGGTCAGGATGAACGCGCCCACCGAGGAAGTGAGGCCCACGACAGAGGACAGCCAGCCCAGCCAGACGATATCCACGTTGAGCACATCACGGTAGAACAACGACTCAAGCGAATCAAACGCGCCAAACGCAAAGAATCCCAAAAAGCCCGAGATAAAGATGAGGCGCAGGTCGTGGTCGCGAAACGTAAGTCGCGCACCCTCGGCCATGCCGCCCAGAATACCGCCCTTCGGCTTTTCCCCTTTTGCGGGAACAACGCACTCGCGACAGCCCAAGGAGAGCACGGCCGCCACACCCATCATGCCCGCCATGAGCAGGTAGACCGATTGCGTGGCAAAACAGCTCACGATGGCACCGCCGAGCAGCGGGCCAGCGGTATAGGCGATATTGCTGTAGAACACCATGAGACCGTTCACGCGGGTACGGCCCTCGGTGGTCGACTCCAGGTATCCCGGAAACGCATGCGTGCAGGTGTTGATAAAGCCGCCCGCAAGCCCCAAGACGCACGCGGCAAACACAAGCCCGGGGACAGACAGCGGCGCCAACCCCACGCCAAGCGATAGCACAGCCGTAATCACGCACGTCACAAATGACGTCCGGCGCGGTCCAAAGCGATCGATGACCGAACCCGACACCATATTGCCCGCCGACGTCATAAGATTGCGCACGAGCGTAATGGCGGCAACCAAAAAGGCCGTGCCGGCCAGATCATACGTGGCCGCACCGATAAGCCCTAAAAAGTAGACCGCGTTGTTGGCGCACCACTGCAGGGACTCAATAAGAATCAGCCTGACCTCCGCCGGCGTCAGGCGCATTGCTTCGCGATCCTTCGCGAACATACGAACTCCTTCTATACAAAAAGGGGATGGAGGGCATAGACCTGCTCCATCCCCTTTCCAGGTTGCAACGAAAATCTATGCAGCCGGGCCCTTACGCCAGCACGCCGAAGAACGCGCCGATGATGCCCACGACCATGGTGGCCACGATCAGCACCATGGGGTTGATCTTCTTGGACAGCAGCCAGTAGTACAGCCAGAAGGCGATCATGCCGAGCATGCCGGGCATGATGCCGTCCAGGATGTCCTGGAGGGTCTGGGCGTCCTCGCCCGAGCCGATGGCCACCGGGATGCTGGCCCAGAACATGTCCTTGCACATGGCGCCCACGACCATGACGCCCACGATGCCCACGCAGGTCATGATCTTCTGCATGAGGCCGGTCCTCTGGGCCTCGTCCAGGAAGCCCACGCCCAGCTCGTAGCCCTTGACGGCGCCCCAGACGCGCAGCGCGAAGCCGGGGACGTTGTAGATGAGCAGGAAGGCGATGGGGCCGAAGGGGTTGCCGGCCTGGCACAGGCTGATGCCCACCGCGGCGGCGACCACGCGCAGCGTCGACAGGAAGATGGAGTCGCCGATGCCGGACAGCGGGCCCATGAGGGCGGCCTTGACGTCGTTGACGCTCTCGGGCTCGATCTCGCCGCGGGCGACCTTCTCCTCCATGGCCATCGCGATGCCGCCGACGAACGGGGCGAACTGGACGGTGATGTTGAAGAACGCGCAGTGGCGGTGCAGGGCCTCGGCGTAGTCGTCGGGGCGGCCGGCGTAGATCTTCTTGAGCATGTTGGCGACCATCAGGCAGAAGGCGATGTTCATCTGCTTGTAGTAGGTCCAGGAGAACTCCATGCCCAGGGCGCCGACGTTGACGGCGCTCTTGACGAGGTCGGAGCGCGTGATCTTGTTCTCGGGACTAGAAGTCATCGTCCTCATCCCCTTCCGCGGAGAGCTGGGGCTGGGCTCCGCCCAGGCCGAGCAGGTCGAACTTGTCGATGCCGATGATGATGGCGATCAGGGCGACGCCCAGGACGGGCACGTTGGCGTAGGAGCACAGCAGGAAGCCCAGGAAGTAGAAGGGCACGAGCTGCTTGGTGAGCACCAGGCGGCCGAGCATGGCGAAGCCCATGGCCGGCAGGATGTTGGCGGCAACGCCGCAACCGTCGATCACAAAGGACGGGATGAAGTCGAGCAGGCCCTGGATGGCGTCAGACCCCAAGTAGAATGCGCCGCCGCACAGCAAGAAGTACTCGACGCAGCCCCAGATTCCAAGTCCCCAATGGACGGCGTAAATGCCTTTGAGATTTCCCTTGAGGGCGAACTTGTCTGCCATATCGACAAACACGGGGAACAAGGCACTGGTAATGTTGTCGAACGTCAGCGAAAGGACGGCGATGGGCATGGCGAGCGCGATGGCCGTCTCGGTACCCTGACCGAGCTGAATGGCAAACGCGCAGGCGAGTACGCCGCCGATGGTTTCGTTAGGCGGCACGTAGGCGCCGATGGAAACCGAACCCATGAACAGCAGCTCCAGGCTGGCGCCAACGGCAAGGCCAGTCTGCAGGTCCCCCAGTACCAGGCCCACGAGCGGGCACAGGACGATGGGGCGGAACGCGTAAAGGGTGCCGAGCTGGTAGTCGAGGCATCCAAACGCTCCGACTAAGCCGACGAGGATTGCTTGGACAAGCATAATTCCTCCCAATAAGGAATCTCGAACCGTCGTCACTCCCGTCGCGCGCGTTGTTGATATCAATTCCGGGAGTTCGATTACACGGCTCGAAGCGCACCTGGTGTGCTGCTAACACCCATGCCAGGCACAAATAATTTGATACCAATTATAGGTATGCAGGTTTTTACTATTTAATACCACTCGCTCAGCGGGGTGTTTTTTACCGTAAACGGCAGACGTATCCCGTCAGGTGCGCTCTTTGTTTCGATGGCGGACAAGCGTCACCAGAAAGCCATCGCCAAAGGCATCGGATGCCAAGTTGGCCACAATCACCAAAACGATAATCGCCGCGCCCAAAAACTCGTTCCAGCGAAAGACCTCGCCAAAGAGGAGCGCCGACCAGCAGGGAGCGAGCACGACCTCACTCATGCAAACCAAGTTGGCCGCAAACGCGTTGGTGCGCGCAATCCCCTTGGCATACAGCACGCTCGCAAGGCCACTGCAAAAAAGGCCATGCACCAGCATGAGCCCCCACTCAAATGGCCTCACGGAGTCTAGGGCGCCGGCAAAATAGACAATCGGCAGCATCGAGATACCGCAGGAGATGAGCGAGGACACCATGGGCGACGCATCGGGGCGAGAGTTCAAAAAGAAACACAGCCCAAAGGTGGCGCCCGAAATGACGGCAAGCAGGTTGCCGAGCATGCCCTCGGCACTCAAATCGCCTAAAAAGAAAAGTCCCATACCCGTAAAAGCAACCACCACGGAGGCAATCTTCGCAGGCGAGGGCAACGTGCGAGTTGCGAGCGATTGATACACGATAACGAAAATCATCGAAGTGTACTGCAGAACGATCGCGTTGCCGACCGTCGTGAGCTGGTTGGCAAAGTTAAACGTGGTGCCCGTTACGAAGTTACAGACGGCCACAAGGACAATAAGACGACTGACGCGGAGGACAGGCCTGCCGACGAGCAGGATAAAGAGCGCCATAAATATTGCCGTGACGGCACCGATCAAAAGAGCTGACTGCGAATTGGCGCGAACGAGGATGCCGATAAAACTCCACAAGAGCGCCGTGCCAAATAGATACATCGCCCCGCTCACGCTATTATCGGGTGGATTGCCAGATCGAATCACGAAGCACCTCCAGCTAGCTTTCGGTAATAAAAAACGGCGACCACAACGGGTCGCCGTTTCCCTTGGGGGCAGATAATAGGTCGGGCCCTTACGCCAGCACGCCGAAGAACGCGCCGATGATGCCCACGACCATGGTGGCCACGATCAGCACCATGGGGTTGATCTTCTTGGACAGCAGCCAGTAGTACAGCCAGAAGGCGATCATGCCGAGCATGCCGGGCATGATGCCGTCCAGGATGTCCTGGAGGGTCTGGGCGTCCTCGCCCGAGCCGATGGCCACCGGGATGCTGGCCCAGAACATGTCCTTGCACATGGCGCCCACGACCATGACGCCCACGATGCCCACGCAGGTCATGATCTTCTGCATGAGGCCGGTCCTCTGGGCCTCGTCCAGGAAGCCCACGCCCAGCTCGTAGCCCTTGACGGCGCCCCAGACGCGCAGCGCGAAGCCGGGGACGTTGTAGATGAGCAGGAAGGCGATGGGGCCGAAGGGGTTGCCGGCCTGGCACAGGCTGATGCCCACCGCGGCGGCGACCACGCGCAGCGTCGACAGGAAGATGGAGTCGCCGATGCCGGACAGCGGGCCCATGAGGGCGGCCTTGACGTCGTTGACGCTCTCGGGCTCGATCTCGCCGCGGGCGACCTTCTCCTCCATGGCCATCGCGATGCCGCCGACGAACGGGGCGAACTGGACGGTGATGTTGAAGAACGCGCAGTGGCGGTGCAGGGCCTCGGCGTAGTCGTCGGGGCGGCCGGCGTAGATCTTCTTGAGCATGTTGGCGACCATCAGGCAGAAGGCGATGTTCATCTGCTTGTAGTAGGTCCAGGAGAACTCCATGCCCAGGGCGCCGACGTTGACGGCGCTCTTGACGAGGTCGGAGCGCGTGATCTTGTTCTCGGGACTAGAAGTCATCGTCCTCATCCCCTTCCGCGGAGAGCTGGGGCTGGGCTCCGCCCAGGCCGAGCAGGTCGAACTTGTCGATGCCGATGATGATGGCGATCAGGGCGACGCCCAGGACGGGCACGTTGGCGTAGGAGCACAGCAGGAAGCCCAGGAAGTAGAAGGGCACGAGCTGCTTGGTGAGCACCAGGCGGCCGAGCATGGCGAAGCCCATGGCAGGCAGGATGTTGGCGGCAACGCCAAAGCCAGCAAGGACAAAGGGCGGGATGAAGTCGAGCATGCCCTGGATGGCGTCAGCACCCAGATAGAACGACAGCGAGCACAGCAGGAACGCCATGATGATACCGGTCAAACCGATCAGGAAGTGCATCGCATAGACACCCTTAAGGTTGCCCTGGCCGGAGAAGACATCAGCGCGGTCAACCAGAATCGGCAGGGCGGCGTTGAGGATGTTCTTGATGGCAAGGCACAGCGTGGCGATGGGCATGGCAAGCGCGATGGCTGCCTCGGTGCTCTGGCCCAGCTGGATAGCGAAGGCGCAGGCGAGCACGCCGCCGATCGTCTCATCAGGCGGCACGTAGGCGCCGATGGAGATCGAGCCCATGAACAGCAGCTCCAGACTCGCACCGATCGCGAGGCCGGACTGCAGGTCCCCCAGCACCAGGCCCACGAGCGGGCACAGGACGATGGGGCGGAACGCGTAGAGCGTACCGAGCTGGCAGTCGAACTTACCAAATGCGGCGATAAGTCCGATGAGGATTGCTTGGGTAAGCATATATCCCCCTTTCCTAATAGGACACTACGAAGAGCTCAGACTCTTCGAAATTGAACGCCTAGAGCACGCTGGCGCAGTCAACCTTGGGGTCATCGGCCAGGGGTCGAATCTCGACCTCAACGCCACGATCCAGCATCTCGCGCACATCGGCTTCCTCGGCCGCGGTCAGGAAGATCTGACGAGAGACCTGACGCGCATCGGGACGCTTCTCGTCCTTGGGCTTGGTGTTGCCCAGGTTGACCGACTTGATCTGCGGGCAGCCCTCAACAAGCTGCTTTGCCTCAGCAATAGTGGCGACACAGATGATCATCTTGTACTTGTCGGTCACGCCCGAGTTGATAGCTTCGATTGCATGCTCCATATCTTTGATGACGAGCTTGCAGCCGGCAGGCTTGCCCATCTTGAGCGTCGTCTTCCACACCGGGTCATTAGCGACCTTATCGCCCACGCAGAAGATGCAGTTGGAGCCAAGGCCCTGAACCCAGGAAACTGCGACCTGGCCATGAAGCAGGCGATGGTCAACGCGAAGTAGCTGAATCATAATGTGACCCCCCAAAGGTCTTGTGCCGTCTTACGGCGTGTCAGTAGGTGCTACGGATTAGAACTCTTCTTCCTCGTCGTCATCGACCAAAAGATCGTTGACAAACTTCACGCGCGTATCGTCCGCAGCGACGATGGCGCGAATCGTCTCCTCAACCGGCGCCGACTCGTCAGAGAACAGCAACTGGATGAGGAGAGGAAGGTTCATGTTGGTAACGAGGTACGTGCGGGGACGCGTCTGGACGATCTTGGTGAACTCGTTGTTGACGCTGCCGCCAAAGAGGTCGGTGCAGACAACGACATCATCGTCAGCAGACATGCCTGCCAGCAGTTTTTGGGCCTCCTCGGCCACGTCCATGCGGTCATCGACGAACATCGAAAGATCGTGGACGTTGTCGCGAGCGCCCGAGAGCAGCTCGACGCTCTCCTTGATGCCGGTAGCGAAGTGCGCATGGCTGGCGATGATGTACTGTCTCATTCTGTGTTCCTCTCAATAGCCCGGCACGTTCCCGCACCCGTTTTCTTTAGTAGTCGAACTGGTGATAGTAGCGACGATACTTGAGGTTGTGCTTGGTGACCGTCTCGTAGTAGCGAGCCAGGCGGTCGGTCACGAGCACCGTCAGAATCCACGGGGAGACGATGACGCGGAACTCGTCGTCAAGGCCGGGGATCGCGAACTCGGCGGTGTCGATGACGTTGATGTCGGTGTCGCCGGTCACGCCGCGGTTGAGGAAGGCGCGGACGCGCTCG
>CALLNU010000001.1 GCA_938005465.1 uncultured Collinsella sp. | reverse complement strand
GGGCTCCTGTCGTTTCCGTGCCCTCGGATTGGGTCATAGTGTCTGTCCGTCCTCTGCCTGCGGCGTTGTCTTGCTCCGGATGCGGCAGTTAGGGACGTTCCTTTTCTGCCGGCAGCTTGGGACACTCCTTGTAGTCATTGGGGACGTTCTTAAACGACTACATAGAACAAGAGTGGATGATCTCCCGGTTTGAGCCTGCATTCAAGCTCAAAGTGGGAGATTATCCACTCTCATTTGTTGCGTGTCCGAAAATCCACGCTCGTTTCTACTCTGCCTACATTTGGAGGAAGAGCTCGTGGAGGCGGACGTCGTCGTCGAGTTCGGGGTGGAAGGTTACGCCGAGCTGGTTGCCCTGACGGGCGGCGACAATACGACCGTCGACTTTCGCTAAGGCCTTGGCGTCGCCGTGGACCTCGACGATGCGGGGCGCGCGGATAAACGTCAGTGGCACTTCACCGTCAATGCCGGCTATTTGCCCCTTGGTTCGAAAGCTGCCGAGCTGCCTGCCGTAGGCATTGCGCTCGACAAGTACATCCATGGTTTCCAGACGCGGCGTGCCCTTATCGTCATGGGCGGCAAGGTCGTGAGCCAGTAGAATCAGGCCGGCGCAGGTGCCCAGGACGGGCATACCTTCAGCGATACGGGCACGAAGCTCCTCGAGCATGCCCAGCTCATCAAGCAGCTTCCCTTGAACGGTAGACTCGCCGCCGGGAAGTACCAGACGGTCAAAGTCCTGCTTCAAATCAGCCGCCTGCCTCAGCTCAATACAGTGTGCGCCAAGCTCGAATAGTCTTGCCTCGTGCTCGGCAAAAGCGCCTTGGACCGCCAGCACGGCGACCGTTTGGTCTGCATAATCGCTCATGTGCGATCCTTTCTGCCGGACTAGCGTCCGCGCTCCTCCATGATGATTTCGATCTCGTCGGCGTTGATGCCCACCATGGCCTCGCCCAGGTCCTCCGAAAGCTCGGCGATGAGCTTGGCATCGGTGAAGTTTGCCACGGCCTTGACGATGGCGGCGGCGCGCTTGGCGGGGTCGCCGCTCTTAAAGATGCCCGAGCCGACAAAGACGCCCTCGGCGCCCAGTTGCATCATCAGCGCGGCGTCGGCAGGGGTCGCTACGCCGCCGGCGGCAAAGTTCACAACGGGAAGCTTGCCCGTGGCATGGACCTCGCGCACCAGCTCGACCGGAACCTGCAGTTGCTTGGCTGCCTCAAAGAGCTCATCATCGCGCAGGGCAACAACGTCACGGATCTGCTTTTGGATCTTGCGCATGTGACGCACGGCCTGAACGACGTCGCCCGTACCCGGCTCACCCTTGGTGCGAATCATCGTGGCGCCTTCGGCAACACGGCGCAGCGCCTCGCCCAGATCACGGGCGCCGCAGACAAACGGCACGTCAAACTGGGTCTTGTCGATGTGATAGACGTCATCGGCAGGGGAGAGAACCTCGGACTCATCGATGTAGTCGATCTCGATGGCCTGCAGGACCTGCGCCTCGACAATGTGGCCGATGCGGCACTTGGCCATAACAGGGATGGAGACGGCCTCCTGGATGCCCTTGATCATCTTGGGGTCGCTCATGCGCGAGACGCCGCCCGCGGCACGGATATCGGCCGGAATGCGCTCGAGTGCCATGACGGCGCAGGCGCCTGCCTCCTCGGCGATGCGCGCCTGCTCGGGTGTGGTGACGTCCATGATGACGCCGCCCTTGAGCATCTGCGCGAGCTCGCGATTGAGTTTGACGCGATCGGCCTTGCTGGTCTGTTCTGCCATGGTTGCTCCCTTGGTTGGCATGTGCATTGCTTGACGGAACATCCTATCGGGGAGCTGGGTATGGCGAAATACTCAGTTTTCAAGATAATAACAAGGTCAGACTAATACCAGATTGAATGGCTTAATAAGGTCAGGTGATAGGCTCATGCTTGACTACAATTTGGAAAAACGCGGCGAAGCATCGCTTTATGAGTATGTTTACCAGCAAATTCGAGATGATATTGTTGCTGGACGTATTGTGGCGGGGGAGCATCTTCCGTCTAAGCGCGCCTTTGCCAGTCATCTGGGAATCAGTGTCATTACCATCGAGAATGCATATAGCCAGTTACTTGCCGAGGGCTATATTTGCTCAATGCCGCGTCGTGGCTACTACGCTTGCAAGCTTCCGGATGCACCGGTTTTGCCTTTGGCTTCGCAGGGCATCGACCGAGATACCGTCTCCGTGGGCCTCAGCGCGCATGATGTCAACGGACAGGTCGAGCTGTTCGATGCACTTTCTCCTTCCGCTTTGGAGGCGGCGCGGCTTTGGCAAAGCGCACTACGGGCGACGCTGGCATCCGAAGATGAGCGCGAAATCTTTTCGCCCGCACCGGCGCAGGGCACCGCTCGGCTGCGACGCGCAATTGCTCACCATCTGCGTGGGACAAGGGGCATGAATGTCGACCCCAACAACATTGTTATCGGTGCAGGCGCCCAGCTGCTCGATACCATGTTGGTTCAGTTGCTTGGCGCTGACAAGGTGTATGCCGTTGAGGACCCGGGCTATTTACGTCTGACGCGCATCTATCAGGCTATGGGCTGCAAAGTTCGACATATCCCGTTGGATGATGAGGGCGTGGACTTGAGCGCTCTGCAGAAAACCGGGACCGATGTACTTCATCTGATGCCGTCCCATCAGTATCCGACCGGCCTTGTGACGAGCATTGCGCGGCGCTATGCGCTTCTGAGCTGGGCCGCCGAGCGACCAGGTCGGTATCTCATCGAAGATGACTTTGATTGTGAGTTTCGCCTTGCCGGGAAGCCGATTCCCGCGCTCGCGTCGATCGATGCCGCCCAGTCGGTTATCTACACCAACACGTTTTCGAAGAGCCTTTCATCGGCGTTGCGTTTGGCGTACATGGTGTTGCCCGATGAGTTAATGGAGCGGTTTAGGCGCAACCTTGGTTTCTACGCCTCGTCGGTGAGCTCTGTTGATCAGGTCGCTTTGGCGCGTTTGCTGGAATCGGGTGATTACGAGCGACATGTGAACCGCGTGCGCGTTCGTGCTCGCGAGGCGCGTGATGGCCTGATGGCGCTTGTGCGGAAGGTATTTCCGGCAGGAGAGGTCTCGATCGAGCATGCAGACGCGGGCCTTTACTGTATCGTGGTTGCGGAGCGTGGAGCGGGCGGAAGCTCTTTTGTGCGGGCCCTCACGCGCTCGAGTATCCCTTTTGTCGATATCAGTAACTGTTATTGGTGTGCCGATGGCGCATCTGTCCCTGAAAACTCAAGTCAAATTCTTGTTCAGTATGACGATTTGAGTCCAAAAGCGCTAAATACCTTGGAATCGCAGCTAATGGGAGCACTCTGCAACCTAAGTGAGTAGGCTTATGGAACTTTGGCGACCAGGCAGTTTTGTAACAAGCTATCTACCTGCGGTTTTGAAAAGCAGGATGACCGGGCTGCTCGGGATGTTCAAAAAAGTCTACTCACTTGTCGCGCAAAGCTTCTGCATGAGAAAAAATGGGGTTTTCAACAGAACTTCGTCCAGCTCTCGGCAAGCTTTTGGCCAGTTGGGGAGGGCTGTTGAAAACTTGGCAGTCCGTTCGGCACCATTTTTGGCGCGTTCGCGCCAATGCGTGACTGACTGGGTTGAAATTCGTGTTTTCCTGTGCCTATGAAAGATCTACTTTGTGACATATCGGCTTTTAGGTACTGGCGTTTGCCCCCTCAGGTCCGCGCTCTGTGTCCGCCGCTTCCACGACCGGAAGAAGACCGGCAGCGATATGATCTCGCCCGCAACCCGACGGCTGCGGTCGCGCTCGGTTTTCCGTTGTATACATTGGTTCAGACGAGAAACAAACGGACTTGTCCTACCAGCATTAGGCAGCGGCTGTTCCTTGGTGAGCCCCCCAGGGAATCCGTGCTGGAAACGGAGCATGGATTTTTGATTACGTCTCCTCTACTGACGGCATTCATCATGTCGCGGCATCCGACGGATCTTCAGCTTCTTTTTGTGTTGGCGGAGATGTGCGGCCTGTTTGCGGTGTGTGCTCTGCCGGCGGCACTTGAGGCGGAGCTTACGCGTGCAATTGATTCGGGCGCGATTTCGACGACGTTGGGTTGGGTGCGCTGCCCGTCCGAGGACGGCACCGCTTCAAATTTATGGCGTCGAGACGCTTTGGTTTTGGGCAGAGACCTTGACCGTTTTTGTTCAGATGTTTGCGGGATGCGTTACGGCAATAGATTTATGGCGGTATCGCAATTCGTTCCATTGGGTGCCGCGTCGCCTTTTGAGGTCGAGGCGTATTTGCTACTTGCACTGCCGCGATCCCTGGGAGGCGAAGGTTTTTGCGACATAGAGCTTAATGTTGAAGTGATGCTAGGCACAAGTGCTCGAGCGATTGTGGGAAAGTCCCGTGTATATATCGACCTACTTCTTTCTTCACCGGACGGTAGGCGACAGGTGGCCATTGAATGTCAGGGAAAGGCCTCGCACGGACGCGCAGGGGATGGCTTGCGTGACGCTGACCGCATGACGGCCCTTCAGGCCATGGGCTACGATGTGCTTCTCCTGACACACAGACAGATATCGGATGAGGATAGATTCCGCGCGATCGTTAAGGCCGTATGCAGGATGCTCGATGCTGAATATCGTGATAAAAGCTCAGATGAGCAAAGGGCTGAGACATTACTCCGGTCTGAACTATTCGTTGACTGGACAAAATTGGGAGTAATCGACGAAAAGATGCCCGCTAGACACAAAATGGCTCGATCGTGGACGGCTGCGGTTCTAAGTGAGTAGGCTTTTAGCACTTTGGCGACCAGGCCGTTTTTGCAACAAGTCATTTACCTGCGACTTTATAAAGCAATATGGATGGCGTGCTCGGCAAGTTCCAAAAAGTCTACTCACTTAGCTTTTGACGAGAAGCCGATGCCGAAGGCGGTCCTATTTCAGGGCGTTAACAAGTTCGTGAGGCACGAAAAAGGCCCGAACCAATACGGTCCGGGCCTCATCGAGCTTGAGGTTATGTCTCAGGCGGTTGGCTTAGCCAAAGTAGCGCTTGAGCAGGCCGGCGAAAGCCTTGCCGTGGCGGGCCTCGTCGCGAGCCATCTCGTGCACGGTGTCGTGGATGGCATCGAGGCCGGCGGCCTTGGCACGCTTGGCAAGATCGGTCTTGCCGGCGGTGGCGCCGTTCTCGGCCTCAACGCGCATCTCGAGGTTCTTCTTGGTGGAGTCGGTCACGACCTCGCCCAGGAGCTCGGCGAACTTGGCGGCATGCTCGGCCTCCTCGTGGGCAGCCTTCTCCCAGTACAGGCCGATCTCGGGATAACCCTCGCGATGAGCGACGCGAGCCATGGCCAGGTACATACCGACCTCGGAGCACTCGCCCTCAAAGTTGGCGCGCAGATCGGCAACGATGTCCTCGGAGACGCCCTCCATCTTGGCGACGCCCACGACGTGCTCGGCAGCCCACTCGAGCTGACCCTCCTCCTGCTTCAGGAAACGAGAACCGGGAACGCCGCACTGGGGGCACTTAAAATCCTCGGGCAGCTGGTCGCCGTCGAACTCTTCCACATAACCGCAAACGGGGCAAACAAACTTCATGATTCGATCCTTTCGATCGATGGCGATTGTGCGCTCGTCCGGTCCCGCAAGGGCCCTCTCCGGACGTGCGTCTTGACGAGTTCTATTATCCATAAATGCAACCAAATGTGAAGCCTATTAGGAATGATTTTTAATAAAATAATTTTGAGATATGAAGATGTTGATTGGTTAACAATTGGGAGGCCGTCTGCGATCTTTGCTGAGTACAATCGGGCGAGCAAATGTTGACCTATCAACAAATGAAGGAGTTTCCTTTATGCATCTAGCCCGTCGTGCCTGGTGCCGAACATATCAGACGGTTTTTCGCATCGCATTGCCGATCCTGCCCTATACCGAGCCGCGCATTTTAGAGCATGCCGAGGATGTGCCCGCGGTGCCTCAAAAGCGCTCGATCCAGAAGGTCCTTATCGTGACGGATCCCGGCATTGCCCGTCTGGGGCTCACGGCGCCGCTCGAGACAGCGCTCGCGTCCAAGGGAATCGGCGTTGCGGTCTATGCCGAAACGCGTGCGAACCCCACGGTCTCAAACGTGGAGGAAGCGGCGTCCCTGTACCGAGAGAGCGCCTGCCGGGCCATCATCGGCTTTGGCGGAGGATCAGCCATGGACTGCGCCAAGGGCGTGGGCGCACGCATTGCGCAGCCAAACAAGCCCATCAACAAGATGCGCGACCTGCTGCGGATTCATCGTCGCCTGCCGCTGCTCATCGCCGTTCCCACCGCGGCAGGTACGGGAAGCGAGGTCACGCTTGCGGCAGTAATTACCGATGACGAGACACACTACAAGTACCCCATTAACGACTTTGTGCTTATCCCGCGCTTTGCGGTGCACGACCCCGAGTTTACGCGCGGCCTGCCCGCCTCCATTACGGGGCAGACGGGCATGGACGCCCTGACGCATGCCGTCGAGGCCTTTATCGGGCGAAGCACCACGCCCTATACGCGTAAGATGGCGCGACAGGCGGTGCAGCTTATCCACGACAATTTGCTCGAGGCCTATGAGCATGGTGACGACATGCGCGCTCGTCGCAATATGCTTTCGGCGGCGTATAAGGCGGGCGTTGCGTTTACCCGCTCCTATGTCGGATATGTGCATGCCATCGCGCACAGTCTGGGCGGCCGATACGGAATTCCGCACGGTTTGGCCAACGCGATCATCCTGCCGCACATGCTTCGCGCTTATGGTGACGCCGCCGCCCCCAAGCTTGCCGATCTTGCTCGCATGGCGGGCATTGCGCCGGCTACCGCGCAGGATAGTCTTGCGGCCGAGGCCTTTTTCGATTGGGTCGACCGCATGAACGAGATCCTGGGAATCCCCAAATATGTCTCGGGCATTCGCCGCTCCGACATTCCCGAGATGGCGGCGCATGCCGATGCCGAGGCCAATCCGCTGTACCCCGTTCCGCTTTTGATGGACCGCTTGGAGCTCGAGCGTATGTACGAGGTCGTCGCGGGTGGTATGTTTGAGGACGAGAACTAGGAGGGTGCCATGAACACCGAGGAAATTGCGCGCATCGTCGGCGATCAGCGCACTTACTTTAAAACGCACGCTACGTTTGATGTTGATGCCCGACGTCGCGCGCTCGTGAGTTTACGCGATGCGGTACGGGCGCACGAGGCCGATATTGCCCATGCACTCAAGACCGATTTGGGAAAGTCGCATGACGAGGCATATATGTGCGAG
The DNA here is from genome assembly GCA_938005465.1 of uncultured Collinsella sp. Lineage (GTDB taxonomy): Bacteria > Actinomycetota > Coriobacteriia > Coriobacteriales > Coriobacteriaceae > Collinsella. The sequence continues at coordinate 60,532 of CALLNU010000001.1, read as the reverse complement.
ATCGGCACGTCGCTTTCCGAGATTCGTCATCAGATCGCTCACGTGGCTCGATGGAGTCGTCCGCGCCTGCGTCCGTGTGACCTTGCCAACGCCGTGAGCGCGTGCAAAACGCAAGCCGTGCCCTATGGCGTCACGCTCATCATGGCTCCGTGGAACTACCCGTTTTTGCTAACACTCGAGCCGCTCGCCGGCGCCCTTGCCGCGGGCAATGCCGTGGTCATCAAGCCGAGTGCCTATGCTCCGGCATCGAGCGCGGTGCTCAAGCAAATCTGTGAAGAGGCATTTGATCCGCGCCTGGTGACGGTTGTCGAGGGCGGGCGCGCCGAGAACGAAGCGTTGCTCGATGAGTGCTGGGACAAGATCTTCTTTACCGGTAGCGTTCCGGTCGGCAAGCTCGTCATGGAGCGCGCGAGTAAAAACCTCACGCCCGTGACGCTTGAGCTGGGCGGCAAGAGCCCCTGCATCGTGGATGCGACGGCAAACTTGAAGGTTGCGGCGCGGCGTATCGCCTTTGGTAAATGGCTCAACGTGGGGCAGACCTGCGTGGCGCCCGACTACCTGCTGGTCGATGCGCGCGTGCACGACGAGCTGCTGGACCTCATCAGGGAAGAGGCCCGCCGTATGTTTGGCGAGCATCCGCTCGATAACGAGGACTACGGGCATATCGTCAACGCCAAGCATTTTGCGCGCGTGCGCGGGCTGATCGATCCCGATAAGGTCGTGCTGGGAGGCACGGCGCGCGAGTCGTCGCTCAAGATTGAGCCGACGATCCTAGACGGCGTGACCCCCGATGACGCCGTGATGCAGGAGGAGATCTTCGGTCCCATCTTGCCGGTGCTGACGTTTGAGAGCCTAGACGAGGCCGAGACGTTTATTACGGATCGTCCGACGCCGCTGGCCCTGTATATCTTTAGCCAGGACCGTTCGGTTCAGCAACGCTTTGTGCGCTACGTGCCCTTTGGCGGCGGCTGTGTCAACGACACGATCATGCACTTGGCTACGAGCCATATGGGCTTTGGCGGCATGGGCGCGAGCGGTATGGGGCAGTACCATGGACGCGAGAGCTTCGATACGTTTAGCCACAAGAAGAGCATCGTGAACAAGGCAACTTGGCTGGACGTGCCGTTTCGGTATGCGCCCTACGCAAGCTGGAAGCACAAGTTCGTGCGCATGTTTGTGCATTAGAAAAGGGCGCAGGTAATACGAACAAGTGTTCCTATTACCTGCATTTTGCGTTAGACTACTGTTATGGAGCACGGATGGGCCAACTCCCTTTAGAAGGGATTTGGTATGAACGTAAGCGATGTTATTTCGTTATTGGCGTTGTTGATTGCGGCTATCGAACTCGGTCTGTTTATCGGCCGAATGAAATAGCCGCCCCCGCGTAAGCGAAGACGGCCACTTCTCACGATGAAAACGTGTATCGGAGTTGGCAAGACCCGCGGCAACGGGTGCCATCCGTGTTCCTATCTTATCTGCAAGCGTTCTGTCGCGCAAGCGTTGAGGCAAACGATTGAAGGACGCAGACAGGATGTATTTGTGTCCGCACGGGACCGTAGACTTCTCAATAAGGTTACACACCGGTTTATCCGGCCGTTAGAGGAGCTGCTATGTACGAGCCTTCACGTGTTCTTCTGTCATTTCACATTGCAGGATTTCAGTATGCCGATGGCGCCTTGGTCCTGGGCGATCTTAAAGCGGGCGATAAGCTGACGCTGTGTGCCGAGCGCGATAATCCCCATGACCCCGAGGCAGTTGCGATCTACTATGGCAAGACCAAACTTGGCTACGTTCCGGGAAACGAGGTCGGCCCGCTGTCCTTGATGATGTATTACGGCCACGAGGACGTATTTGAGGCCCGCGTGCAACAGGTTGCCCCCGAGCGCAGCCCGTGGCACCAGGTGCGCGTTGGCCTCTATGTGGTGGATGCCCGCTAGTCGGCAATGGAGGCGGCCATGTTTGATGACGACGACCAGTTCGATCTGACAGACGATCCGTTTGAGTGGGATCTGCTACTCGACGACGATGAGTTGGAGCAGGATCGTAAGAAACGGCAGGACAAGAAAACTCAGAGTGACGCTTCGAAAAAGCAAGACAAACGCCGCCGCGGACTGTTCGGCGGGCTCTTTGGATAACCGCCGCATCGCTGCGTCTGTATACTTAGCACGAGTTGAACACGTTGCGAAATGAGGACACAGACGATGATGTGGTTTACCGCCGACTTGCACCTGGGCGATACGAATATCTTGCACGACATGGACCGGCCGTTTGGCTCGGTCGAGGAGATGAACCGCAAGGTCATCGATGCCATCAATGAGTGCGTGGCTGCGGACGACCGCCTCTATATTCTGGGTGACTTTACCTATCGTTTGCCCCTGGCGGAGGCGGTGCGCCTGCGCGAGCGTATCGAATGCCAGAACGTGACGCTCATCCGCGGTAACCATGACGGCGACTGGGAAGATCCCGACGCCCCGCAAATTTGGGAAGACGTGCGCGATTACCTGGAGATTGCTCCCGGCTATGCCAAGGGCCATCGTCTGGTTATGAGCCACTACCCCATGCTCAGCTGGAACGGCAAGGCACGTGGCGCCATTATGCTGCATGGGCATATCCACAGCAGGGGTGACCGCGCCAACGCACGCAACCGCGATCGCGAGCGCCCTATCTTTCGCTACGATGTCGGTCTCGATGCCAACGAGTACAAGCCCGTAAGCCGCGATCAGATTCTTAGCTTCTTTGGGTTATAGGGCGCCAGAGCCACCACAAAGGGGACAGGCACCTTTGTGGTGGTTCTGGCGCCGTTGCCATTATGGCGGCGGCGCCTTTTTTGTCCGCGCGGCGCGGTAGAGTGTAGCCGGTTGATATTTGCGTCCATCGAGGAGCTGCTATGAACGAGATCAAGTGCCCGCATTGCGGCGAAGTTTTTAAGGTCGATGCATCCGGCTATGCGGATATCGTCAAGCAGGTGCGCGATGCGGAGTTCTTGCGCGACCTGAATGACCGCGTAGCGGCTGCTCGACGCGAGGGCGAGCAGGCGCTGGAGCTTGAGCGTTCGCGTTCGGCGTCTGCCCTGCAGGAGGCAGAGGCTCAGCGCAACGCTCAACTTGTCGAGCAGAAGAACGCTGCGGCTCAGCAACTGGCACAAGAGGTTGCCAAGCGCGATGCCGAGCTTGCCGAGCTGCGCGCCAAGCTCGAGGGTGCTGCCGCAGAGCGCGAGAGTGCAAGCCGGCGTGCGGCGGTTGAGGCTCGTGCCGATGTCCAAAAGGAGAATGTGGAGCTCCAGCGCGAGATCGACAATTTGCGTGCGCAGCTGGGACGCAAAGATGACGAAGCAAAGCTTGCCGAGTCGGCGGCGCGCAACGCTGCTCAAAACGATTTAGCTGCGCGCGACGCTCAGATTGCTGAGCTGCAGGCCAGGCTCGCCGCGGCGGACAAAGCCCAGGAGATGGCGCTTGCCGCTGCCGCGGCAGAGTCGCAGCGTGAGCTCGATGCCGCTCGCAGCGAGGCCGAGCGCGCGCTTACTGACTATCGCGCGAAGGCGCAGGAGAAGTTTTCCGCCGCAAAGGCTCAGTCCGAGCAAGAGGCCGAGGGCCTGCGTGCCCAGCTGCGCGAGCAGGAACTGATGGCAAAAATGAACCTGTCAGAGGCGGTCGCCGCGGCGGAGCGAGAGCGCGATGAGGCACGTGCCAAACTGACGAGCGAGCTGGCTGTGCGCGATTCTCGCGAGGAACAGGCCAAGGCGGCACACGAGCTCGAGCTTGCGCAGGCCAAGCGTGCGAGCGATGACCTGATTCGCTACAAGGATGAAGAGATCGAGCGCCTTAAGGACATGAAGGTCCGCCTGTCCACCAAGATGGTGGGCGAGTCGCTCGAGCAGCACTGCGAGACCGAGTTTAACCGTCTGCGCATGACGGCGTTTCCTAACGCGTACTTCGAGAAGGATAACGATGCGTCCGAGGGCACCAAGGGCGACTTTATCTTCCGCGAGTGCGACGCAAGCGGTAACGAGGTCATTTCGATTATGTTCGAGATGAAAAACGAGAACGACGAGACCGCGACCAAACATAAAAACGAGGACTTCTTTAAGAAACTCGATCACGATCGTCGCCAGAAAGGCTGTGAGTACGCGGTGCTCTGCACGTTGCTCGAACCCGAGAGCGAGCTTTACAACGCCGGCATCGTGGACGTGAGCTATCGCTACGAGAAGATGTACGTGATTCGCCCACAGTTCTTTATTCCCATGATCACGCTTCTTCGCAACGCCGCCATGGGTTCGCTGCGCTATAAGCAGGAGCTGGCGGAGTACAAACAGCAGAATATCGACGTCACGAACTTCGAAGCCAAGATGGAAAAGTTCAAGAATGATTTCGGTCGCAACTACGAGATCGCGAGCCGAAAGTTCCAAACGGCGATTGATGAGATCGACAAGACGATTAGCCATCTGCAGAAAACCAAGGAGGCGTTGCTGTCCTCCGAGAACAATCTGCGCCTAGCCAACAAGAAGGCCGACGATCTTACCATTCGCAAGCTCACGTGGGGCAACAAGACCATGAAAGCAGCGTTTGACGAGGCACGCGGGGCTGCGACAGAGACAAACGATGAGCCAGCCGAGGCGGATTCGTATGAGGTCGAGGATGCCGAGTAAGGCATAGCGTATAGTGCAAAAGTGGGGCCGCTGGCGATATTGCCAGCGGCCCCGTTTCGTTCCGGTAAGTTCGGCTAGACTTCGAGCAGGTCCTCGATAAAGCCGACACGGTAGTTTTTGAAGATGACCTCGCCGCCGTCTTGCGTGGCGTCCAGGTCGACATCGCCCATGATGCCAAAGTCGTGGTCGCCATCCTCGTCGGCAAAGATCTGGTGCACGTGCCATACGTGCGCGGTCTTCTCGTCGGACTCGTCAATGGAAAACATCGCGGCGCTGCGGGCATCTCCGTCGGTGAGGATCTCCTCGTGCTGCTCATGGTAGGCATCGAGCGCCTTTTGCCAGCGGACCTCGCTCATGCCCCAGTCGTCGTCGAGCTCGCCCAGGTCGCGAACGTGCTCGCGAGCGGCAAGGGTCACGCGGCGGAAGAGCGCGTTGCGCACCAACAGCGTGCAGCCGCGGCGGTCCGCCACGACCTCGTCGATGCCCTGCGGCGGCGCGGCGTCGAGGGCTGCCGGGTTGCCGGCGTTCTCCCACTCGTCCACCAGGCTCGAGTCCACCGAGCGCACCACAAAGCCCAGCCACGAGATAATGTCGCGCAGGCGCTCGTCGCGCTTCTCGATGGGCACGGTGCGGTCGAGTGAACGGTAGGCCTCGGCTAGGTAGCGCAGCAGAATGCCCTCGGAGCGGGCGATGCCGAGCTTTTGAATGTAGCCCTTAAAATCGCTCGCGCCTTCCAGCATATCGCGCAGGACGCTCTTGGGAGAGAGCTGATAGTCGTTTGCCCAGGGCACTTCCTGGCAGTACTTGTCAAAGGCGCCGTCGAGCAAATCCTCGAGCGGCTTTTCGTACGTGACGTCTTGAATGCGCTCCAAGCGCTCCTCATACTCGACGCCGTCAGCCTTCATTTCGGCCATCGCGCGGTCGCGCGCGGCGCGCTCCTGTGCGCGCAGCACCTGCTTGGGGTCCTCGAGCGTTGCCTCGACCATCGAGATTAGATCCATGGTATAGGTCTCGCTCTCGGGATCGAGCAGCTCCAACGCGGCAAGCAAGAACGGCGAGAGTGGCTGATCGAGCGCGAAGTCCTCGGGCAGATCGACCGTCAGCGCATAGTCGATGTCCGGTGCGGCGTCAGCCGGGGCGTCGGGTGCGGGCGGCACCTCGGTGCGAACGACGACGCCGGAATCGATGAGCGTGGCGAAGATTTCGTCGGCGCGAACCTCCAGCTTGGCCTTTTCTTCGGGGGTCTGCAGGCTCGTCTCGATGAGGTCGTGTACGCGGGCGCGGGCATCGCCGCCCTGTTCGACCACGCTAATCACCATGGAGTGCGTGATGCGCAGGCGCGGCTTGAGCGTCTCGGGCTGCGTCTCAATCAGGCGCTCAAAGGTCTGCTTGTTCCAGGTGACAAAACCCTCGGGGGCTTTTTTCTTTTTAATCTTACGGAGTTTTTTGGGGTCGTCGCCCGCCTTGGCCATGAGCTTGGCGTTCTCGATCTCGTGCTCCGGGGCCTCGGCGATTACCATGCCCTCGGTATCGAAGCCCGAGCGGCCGGCGCGACCGGCAATCTGATGGAACTCACGGGCGCGCAGGCGACGCATCTTGTAGCCGTCGAACTTGGTGAGCGCGGTGAGCACCACGGTGTGGATGGGTACGTTGATGCCGACGCCGAGCGTATCGGTGCCGCAGATGACGGGCAGCAGGCCCTGCTGCGCCAAGCGTTCGACCAGGAGGCGATAGCGCGGCAACATGCCAGCATGGTGCACGCCGACGCCGCATCCAAGCAGGCGTTTGAGAATCTTACCAAAGGCCGTCGAGAAGCTCGTTCCCTTTGCTGCTTCTTTGATGGCCTCGCGTTGCTCCTTGCTGGCGATGCCAAAATTGGCGAGCGACTGTGCCGTCGCAAGGGCGGCATCCTGGCTAAAGTGCACGATATAGAGCGGGGCCTCGCCGCGGCGCATGGCGAGCTCGACGGTGCCCTCGAGGGAGGTCGTCACGTAGTCGTAGCTCAGCGGCACGGGGCGTGGGGCATCGACGACCAAGTCGCAGGTAGCGCCGGTGTGTTCCTCGAGTGAGGCGGCGATGGCAGTGACATCGCCGAGCGTGGCGCTCATGAGCATGAATTGCGTGTGAGGCAGGGTGAGCAGTGGCACCTGCCAGGCCCAGCCGCGGTCGGGGTCGGCAAAATAGTGGAACTCGTCCATGGCGACGCAGCCCACGTCGGCGCCCTCGCCCTCGCGCAGTGCATCGTTGGCAAGGATTTCTGCCGTGCAGCAGATGACGGGCGCCTTGGTGTTGATATGCGTGTCGCCGGTGATCATGCCGACGTTATCGCGGCCGAGCACCTGCACAAGGTCGAAAAACTTTTCGCTGACCAGAGCCTTGATGGGGGCCGTGTAATAACAGCGCTTGCCCTGCGCCATGCCCATAAAGAGCATGCCCAGCGCGACGAGCGATTTACCCGATCCGGTCGGTGTTCCCAAAATGACGTGGTCGCCGGCAGCCAGGTCCATGAGGGCCTCTTCTTGGTGGTCCCACAGCTCAATGCCACGGTCGCTCGTCCATTCAAAGAAGCGTTCGAAGGCCTGATCGGGCGTGAGCCATGGTTCGGGCTCGCTGCCGTCCTCGGGCTCCCACCAGGTGGGGGAGAGCGCGCCGAGTGAGCCGAACTCGGCTTCGGTTCCCGTGCCGCCCGAGAACGAGCTGGCGGCCCCGGCGCCGGAGACGGTGCTGGCAGCGGTATCTGTCGTGGTCTGTGCCATGTGGTTGCTTTCTCTCGCGATTGTCCGCCAACTATTATGGCGTAGCGGCGGCGCGGGGTGCCAGTGCGCGAGAAAATGCAGGAAATGGGCGTTCTGCCCAGCCGTTTGGTGCGGTTGCCAGCTAAGTGAGTAGGCTTTTTGCAATATCGCGAGCACATGGCTTTTGCGCAAGGGCTCTACCTGCGGTTTTATGTTTCGCTATGCGGGCTGTGCTTGGCTATTGCAAAAAAGTCTACTCACTTAGGCTTGAGGGCCGTTCGCTAGCGCCTATTTGCGTATGTTTGCCGACGCCGCGACCATCAGAAGCCCCTAGGACTCTTGCGGCAGACGCTTCTTGCCCTTGCGGGCGCGGTTTTTAAAGTTCTCGACGGCCTCTTCCATGCCGAGGGGCACATAGGTAAGCTCATCGAGGTTATCGGGCAGGTAGCAGGCAAGGCTTTGCTCCTGCGCTCGGCCTGCTGCGAGTTGCTCTTCGGTAGGCTTCTCGCCGGGTGTGGCACAAATGCCGTAGGCGACAGCACCCATCTCGCGCGTGCGGCACTCGTACTCGGTCTCGGGATGCTCGGGATGGTCGCGGCGGACGTCGTCACTAACCCAAAGCGTGCCGTAGCCGGCCGCGGCAAACTGCCCCAGGGCGTAGTCGCGCAATGGCTTGCTGTCGGTTCGCAGCGTGACGGTGGCGCCGGCTGAAAAGAGCGGGCGATAGAGCATCAGATGGTCGACATGGACGAGTCGTTTTTTGGCGTACTTGGCCTTGGGCTGCGGCGTGGGAAAGTTAACGGTGATGGCATCGAGCTCGCCTGCGGCAAACAGCTGCGGCAGCGATGTGGCGCCTCGGGGCAGGACGAGTGCGTTGGTCAGTTCCTGCTCGCAGATTTTCTGTGCGGCATAGGCGATGCAGATGGGCTCCTGGTCCATACCGACAAAGAGCGTGTTCGGCTCGCGGGTGGCGCGCTCTACCAGGTACGTTCCCTTGCCACAGCCAAGATCCAGGTGAAGGTGTTCGAAGGGCTTGCTGCCAACTGGCGCGCAGGCCTCGCGCCAATCCCCGGCATATGCCTCGGGGTTCGTCTCAATCGCATCGGCGTAGCGCTCCAAGCGCTCCTCGAGCACAAAGTTCTTAGGCGTGCGAACGTGGACGGCTCCCATGAGGCTCCTTGGTCATAAGTATGGAACGCATAACTGCGCGTTCCGTCAATGGGTTGAAAAAAGGTGGGCATAGTTTGCCCGAAAGATGCGGTGCGGCTCGGCGGCGAGTCGTCGGTGCCTACAGACGCTTGAGAATCACATAGCGGTTGAGCTCGCCGCTACGACCGTCAGCATGGAAACGCTCAAGCTCGCGCACGGGGACCTCGCCGCTCTTGTAGAACGTACGCACGCCGCGCACCAGGTCGGTGATCTGCTGATCGTCAAAGTGATGACAATAGCGGTAGGCGTGGCGGTCGTTTTGCCAGCCAATGAGGTGGTCGCCGGCTTCAAACTGCACGGAATCGTAACCCTCAAACGGCGGGGTGAGCTCGGCGCGGGCTTCGGCTCGAACGGCCTTGCGCGCCATGCGCTCGTCGTTCATAAACTCCCAAAAGCTGATGGCGATGATGCCGCCTGGGCGCGTTTGCCGCACCAGGGCGTCGAGCACGCGTACGCGGTACTCGCACGACGGCACGTGGTGCATAAAGCCAAAGCAGACCGAGATATCGGCGAGCGGGGCGTCGAAAAGCACGTTGGGCGTCTCGGCGGGGTTGAGCTTCATGAGGGCGTCGAGCACGTCGAGTTCCTGGAAGTGCAGGTTGGGAATGCGCAGGGCGTGACCGTGCGCATCGATAGCCAAATCCTGACACGAGTCAACACCATAGAACTCAAACGGGCAGCTGGCATCTGCCGAGGGGTTTGCGCCGTCGACGCCCTTGGCGGCAAGTGCGCCGCCGGCGGCAAAGTTCTCGAATCGCATATTGCCGCAGGCAAGATCGAAGACGCGGACGGGATGCTCGATCGTGGCGACGTCGAGCTGTTCGAGCGCGATATCCATGGTGCGCACCCAGCCGGGCCACGGGGCCTGGCGCGTATCGGAAAAGGAAGCGGAGTGCTCGCGATAGAACGTATTGTTGAGCTGGATGAGCGATGAGGCGAAATCGCGGTTCACGGCGCGGAACTCCCTCCGTTGGCGGTGCGGAATAAACAGTACGACCATACTACCGTTAACGCCGCAACGGGGACAACCGAGCCGTGGGTCATTGCTTTGTTTGGACACATTTCCGCAGCTCATATGTGCCCGCAACCGCCGGTTGTCAAAAATCTCACTAGAATAGGTGGCATGCTTTTGGCGGTGGCGGATAGATTTTTAACTGTGCAAGGCGCCTTAAGAACAAAAACGGTCCGGCGGCACGGCTGGCATCACATAGGAGGAACCATGAATGTAGAAACTGCGCAGCGGCTCGCCGACCTTCGCCGCAGCAAGGGCTTTAGCCAAGAAGGGCTGGCGCGAAAGCTGGGGCTGTCGCGCCAGGCGGTCAGTAAATGGGAGCGTGCGGAGAGCTCGCCCGATACCGAGAACCTGATCTCGCTCGCCAAGCTCTATGGTGTGAGTCTGGACGAGCTGCTCAATCCGAGCGATGAGATTGAGGACGATATCGAGTTTGAGAACGAGGACCGCGCTCGTCAGCGCGAGGCCGAGGCGGCAGAGCGCGCACGCACCCATGAGGCGGCGGCGCGCGCTACCGAGGCGGCAACGCAGGCGAGTGATGCTGCGGCCAAGGCGGCGCAAGCGGCAAGCTGGAGTGCGCAGGCCGCCAATGCCGCTACGGCGCAGGCGACGAGTGGCACCGCGGTTGGCTCGACTCCGGTGAAGGGCCCGTTCCAGTCGTTCCCGTATTGGGCCGTATGCTGGCTGCTGTTCTTTTTGCTGATGTTCCTGTTTGGTGCCGGCCCCTTTGCCGCGCTGATCTTCTTTACGATTCCCATCTATCACTGGGTAGCGCGTGCGCTCGATGGTGATTGGGCGCGCGGGGATATTCAGGTTGGTCCGGCACCGGCGGTCGCTAGGGCTCAGAATGTTTCCGCTCCGGTTGATACTGACGTGGCTACCGCGACTACCGCTGAGCCGATTGCCAAAGAAGGTGACGAATGATGAAGCTTTCGCATGAATCCAAGCTGCGCCTGGGCGTCGGCATCGGAGCGTTTGTACTGATTATCGGGCTTGTTTTTGGCGTTTCGCGGACTTTGATTCATTTTGATGGCCCGTGGGATCTCGACGATGTTATACCCGGCTTGTCCGGTATGGACGATGTGGTTGATGACGACGATTTTATGAACGATGGCGGTAACTATTCCGCTCGGCCTCAGCAGCTTTCGTGTACGACCTTTGATGCCGATGAGTTTCGCTACCTCGATTTCGATATCGATGCGGCTACGGTGGACGTCAAGGTTATTGATGGTAACAAGGCTCGCGTTATCGAGCGGGGACGCGTTGCCAATGGTATGGATGCCTCCAAGGCCGCGACGCAGAACATCGCATCCGTCGAGGACTCGACGCTCAAGGTTTCCCAGTTTGGAAGTGATGACGGTAAGGCAATCGATCGCTCAGTTACGGTCGAGCTGCCGCGCCGTGTTGCCGAACATCTGAAGGGAGTCAACGCGCACGTGGGCTCGGGTGATCTGCAGATTGCCGGTGTCACCTGTGATGGTTTCGACCTTTTCCTTGGTGCGGGAGATGTAGAGTTTGCGGGCAGCGTGACTGATGCGCTCAGTGCTGAGGTCGGTTCGGGCGATGTGACGTTCGAGCTCTACCAGGCCCCCGCGAAGTCGATGGACGTGAGTGTGGGCTCGGGCGATGTGGAGATGACGGTTCCGAACTCGACGGGCTTTAAGGCGAGCCTCACCTTGGGCAGCGGCGACTTCGAGAGCGATTTCCTTCCGCTTGGCTACGACGGCGAGACCATTTTGAATCTTGAATTCGATAACGGCGATAAGTCTGCTACGTATCGTTTTGAGGTCGGTTCGGGCGACATGTCGTTTGATCCGGAGTGACATGCGGTTTTCGGAGATCGGTACATATAGGCATGCTCTTTGATGGAGGCGCCGGAGCCGTGACGGGCTTCGGCGCCTTTGCCTTTACAATGGGGACATGGAACAGATTATCTTGAACATACTCGAGGCTCTGCGTCGCGGCGAGACCGTGGACGACAAAGCGCTCGTCAAACTGATACATGCCGAGGCGCGCCGTGAGGGCGCCGACAAACGCGATTTGGCCAAGCGCCGTCTGCTGCCGTTCTACCAGCGGGTTAAACGCGAGGAGCCGGCTCGGTGGGCTGCGTGGAATGTCGATTCCGATCTGGAACGTCAACTGCTGCAGGCGCTGCGTATGAAGCCGCGCCGAACGGCTTCGGGCGTGGCGACCATTACCGTCATCACCAAGCCCTGGCCATGCTCGGGCGATTGCCTGTTTTGCCCCAATGATCTGCGCATGCCCAAGAGCTATCTGCACGCCGAGCCGGCGTGCGCCCGTGCAGAGCAAAACTGCTTCGATCCGTATCTGCAGGTGAGTGCCCGTTTGACGGCGCTTTCGCAGATGGGTCATGCGACCGATAAGATTGAGCTCATTGTGCTCGGCGGTACCTGGAGCGACTATCCGCAAGGGTATCAAACGTGGTTTATGTCGGAGCTTTTCCGTGCGCTCAATGACGATGCCGTCGCCGGCGTGGCAGCAAACCCCATGTTGGCGCGTCCGGGCATCAGCCGTGCCGAGGCGGGGCGCCTGCTCGATGACGCTCCCGCCGATGCCCTGCCGCCGGTGGTAACAAAGCGCCGCGAGCGCTATCGGGCCGCCGGCATTGCGACAGACGAGGCTGAGCTTGCTGCCGGCGTTGCCGACGAGCAGGGGCGTGTGGATGCTTCCGTGGGCGGCTACAACCGCGCAGTGCGTCGCCTGTACGGCCCCGGTACGCCGTGGGGCGAGGTCGCCGAGTGGCAGACGGCCACGATGGAGGAGCTTGAACGTCAGCAGCGCATCAACGAGACGGCGAAGCATCGCGTGGTGGGGCTCGTTATCGAGACGCGCCCCGATGCCGTAACGCCGCAGGCCCTTACGCTCATCCGCCGCCTGGGCTGCACCAAGATTCAGATGGGTATTCAGAGCCTTGACCAGCACCTGCTCGATATCAACGAGCGTCGCATTTCGGTGGCGCAGATCGAGCGGGCGTTTTCGCTTGCGCGCCTGTGTGGCTTTAAGATCCACGCGCATTTTATGCTCAACTTGCTGGGCGCCACGCCCGAGGGGGACAAGCGCGACTACGAGCGCTTTATGACCGAGGGTGCCTTTATGCCCGACGAGGTCAAGGTCTACCCGTGTGCGCTCATCGAGGGCTCGCGTCTGGTGGGTTGCTATGAACGTGGCGAGTGGCGTCCCTATACCGAGGAAGAGCTGCTCGATGTGTTAGCCGATGACATCGTGGTGACGCCGGCGTTCTGCCGCATCAGTCGCATGATCCGCGACTTTAGTTCCGACGACATCATGGTGGGCAACAAGAAACCCAACCTGCGCCAGCTCGTTGAGAACCGCCTGGCTGCTCGGGGGAAAGGCGCGACGGTGCGCGAGATTCGCTATCGCGAGATTAGCACGGCGGGCGCCGACTTGCATGAGCTGACCCTTGACGAGGAAGTGGCGTACGAGACGCCGGTGACGCGCGAGCGTTTTTTGCAGTGGATGACGCCGCAGGGCAAAATCGCGGGCTTTTTGCGGCTGTCGCTGCCCGACCATTCGTTTGTTGCCGCGCATGCGGATGAGTTGCCGACGACGCCGGACGAGGCGATGATTCGCGAGGTGCACGTGTATGGCATGGCGGCGCGCGTGGGCGACCAAGGCCAGGCGGCCCAGCACCATGGACTGGGTCGGTCGTTGGTGGAGCGTGCGTGCCATATTGCTCGGGACGCGGGCTATACGCACATCAACGTGATAAGCGCGATCGGTACGCGCGAGTACTATCGCCATTTGGGTTTTTATGACCACGGACTCTATCTGCAAAAGGAGCTCTAGATGAACAAGCCGAGTGTTTCTGCTGGCGTCGTTGCCGGCGTTGCTCTGGGAGCCGCGGCGCTTGGTGCGGCCGCTGTCGCTGTTCGTGCTGCCTGTCTGCAGGTTGCGCGAACCCGCAATGGGTTGGCGCGTGTGAAACGCGTGCACAATGAGAGCGACGATGAGATTCGCGTGTTGGTGCAAGGCGGCGTCTACCAAAGCGCGAGTTACGTTGGCGAGCGCTGGGCGGAGCCCGTCTTTGCGTACTATCGCGCGTTTGACGACGTGTTTGAGGCCGAGGATGCGATGCGCGCCGCTTATGGTCACGGTATCAACCGTATGCTTATGCTGGGCGGCGGCGGGTTTGCCTATCCTAAGTTCGCCCTGATGTCGCACGAGGGCTTGCGCATGGACGTCATCGAGTATGACGGAGAGATTACGCGCCTGGCGCGCCGCTGGTTCTACCTAGACGAGCTGGAGCGCGCGGCGGGCGATCGCCTACGGGTGATAACCGCTGAGGCTCGCTCGTATCTGGGTGTGACGAGCGTGGGCCATCGTCGCTACGACGTGGTCGTGAGCGATTGCTTTGGTGGTGCCGAACCCGTGCGCGAGCTGGCGACGGTTGAGGCGTTGCGTTTGGTGCGAGGCAGCCTGAACCCCGGGGGTATCTACGTTGCCAATATCGTGAGCGCAAACGAGGGGAGCGACGTGACGTTCCTGCGCGATTGCGTCGCCACGGCACTCGAGGTATTCGCCCGCGCCTGGGTGGTCCCATGTGGCGATACAGAGTTCGGCGGCGAGGAGAACTACCTGCTCATCGCCGCCGACGGCGACTATGCCTTTGCCGAAGCCGTGCCTTTTGACGTCGACTTCCTCGGCACTGCCCTTCACGACAAGTAAGTCTCCCCGTCCCAAAAAGACTGGTTTTATGTGTGGTCGCGCCAGCCGAGAACGCGCTGCTTCATGCCTTCGGTGTCGAGCACGCCTTCGGCAAAGCCCTTGCGCACGAGCTCTTCGGGAACAAACTCGTCGTAGCGGTCAAAGTAAGGCACCTCGCCAGGATAGACGAGCTCGATGGGATCAAAGTCCTTCTCGGCCTCGGCGGCGAGCACCTCAAAGAACGTCTCCTCGTCGGCCTTCATCTTAAACTGCATAAAGTACGGGCGTGATGGGTCGAGTCCGCGAAGGCCCAGCTCCGCGGCACATTTAATCTTGAGCATGCGCTCGAGCGCCAAAAAGGCGTAGCTGCCTAGCCAGGGGAAGAGTACCCAGGTGTCGCCGCCCAGGTTGATGAGCGGTTTAGTTCCCGCACCCGAAATCTCGGCCGTATGGCGAGCCTGCGCCAAGCGGGCCCGTGCGTTACCCATGAGGTACGGATATGTCGCGTGCTCGTTGAGCGCCTTGCGCATGCGCTCGAGTACGTGTGTATTGATGTCGCCGGGGCAGTCGCCAAAGTAGGCCGGCACCCGGCCCTTGACTTGCGTGGCAAAGACGGTGTGACGCTTCCAGTCCACTTCCTCGACAATCCAGCAGTGTCCGGCGATGGCGATGCGCTCACCGGGCGGTGGCGGATTGACGATTGTGCCCAACTCGGCCGACTCGCTGCGAACGGTGAATTCCTCGTTTTCCTGGAATACGGCGTAGAACTTAAAGTTGTTAATGATGCGCTCGCCCGCGAGACCCACGATGAGCCCACCGCCTTCGGTGACCTGGATATGGTCGATCTTAATGAGGTGACGCAGCAGCACGCGATAGTCATCGGCCGAGACGCGGTGGAAATAGCTGAGCGTGAGCACACGCTGGGCAAGCTCGGCCGGTGTGAGCTCGCCGGTGCTGGCGAGCGTCGACATAGTCTGGTGGTAGAGCAGGCTGTAGGGGAGTCGATCGAGATCGGGCGGCTCGACCCACTTTTCCTCGCGATAGAGTTGTACGAGCGCGATGCCCTGCAGGAGCTTCCACGGAATGGTCTCGGGCATCATCGTGCGCGGCTCGGGCTCTTCCTCGCGCATGACAAACCACATCTCGGGCGGAAGGTCGCGGCGTCCCGTGCGGCCCATTCGCTGTAAAAAGGAACTGACGGTAAATGGCGCATCGATCTGAAACGCACGCTCCAGACGGCCGATATCGATACCGAGCTCCAGCGTGGAGGTGGTGACGGTCGTTTGTGCCTGCTCCTCATCGCGCATGAGTTCCTCGGCCGTCTCGCGCAACGATGCCGAAAGATTGCCATGATGGATGAGGAAACGGTCGGGCTCGTGTCGACTCTCGCAGTAGCTGCGCAGCATGGAGCATACGGCCTCTGCCTCCTCGCGCGAGTTGGCAAAGACCAGGCACTTGCGGCCGCGCGTATGCTCAAAGATATAGCCCATACCGGGGTCGGCGTTGTCGGGCGCCGTGTCGGTGGGGTTGAGAAGCGCCTGCTCGGTCGCTCGTGGGATGTCGACTTCGCCCTCGGGGGCCGAGGAAGTTTGGCGGTCCTTGGGAGCGGCCTTGTCCCGTGCCCGCTCACGACGTTGACGGCGCTCCTCTTGTGTGAGCTGTCCGCCGTGACGCATGTCTTGGGCGCCGGCGGGCAGCGCCGCGGGTGCCACCGCCTCGATGCGCTCGCACGCAAGCACTTCGGCTTCTTGAGGACCCACGCTCTCGAATCCTCGCTGCTGTGCCTGGGGACCCGAGTTGTAGAAGTGCTCCATGGAGATGCGCCACACGCGACGCGGTTCCTCAAAACGGGGGATAATGCAGTCGCGTCCCGTTCCCTGTGAGAGAAAGGCGCCCGTGCGCTCGGGGTCGCCGATGGTGGCCGAAAGGCCAATGCGTCGAGGCTGCACACCTGCCATGCGCGAGAGGCGCTCGATAAGGCAGAGCGTCTGACCGCCGCGGTCGCCGCGCATGAGCGAATGGACCTCGTCGATGACCACATAGCGCAGGTCGCAAAACATGCGCGGGATCGCCATGTGCTTATGGATTAAGAGCGCTTCGAGTGACTCGGGCGTAATCTGCAAGATGCCGCTCGGTTTTTTGATGAGCTTAGCCTTGTGCGACTGCGAGACATCGCCATGCCAGTGCCAGACAGGGATATCGGCCTCTTCGCAGAGGTCGTTGAGACGGACGAACTGATCATTGATGAGCGCCTTGAGGGGGCCGATGTAGAGGGCGCCCACGCTTGCGGGCGGGTTCTCCCAAAACTCGGTCAGGATGGGAAAGAAGGCTGCCTCGGTTTTGCCGGAAGCCGTGGATGCCGTCAGGAGCACATTATCTTGCGTGTTAAAGATGGCGTCTGCCGCTGCAACTTGGATAGAGCGCAGACTCTCCCAATCGTGGGAGTAGATGAAGTCTTGGATAAACGGAGCATATCTGTCAAAGGCGTTCACGGGGCCTCCTCTCAAAAACGAATCTCTCAACGCGGCTGGCAACGGCTTGCTGCATTGCTGCTTCAACGTTTGCCCAGATAAAACCTGCCAAAATAAACCTGTCCCTTTTTGGCAGGTTAGATGGTGAATTCGGCGAAGTTGCGGTCGCCGTCTGCGGTGCCGGTGTCGCCTGTTGCGGCTGCCGGCACCAGCGCGTCGCCGCCGACGCTTTGCAGCAGCTCGGCCACATTTGCATCGGGGTTCTGACACAGGATATCGAGCAGCTCGATAAAGTCACGGATGACCTCACGGGGCGTCAGGTGCGTATCGGCTCCCACGCGGCCGAACTCAATCTTGAGGAAGTCCACCAAGTCGTTCTCGGTAAGCGTGGGCGTCCAGCCAAAGTATCCGGCATGGATCTGCATGAGTTTTTCGATCAGCACCAGCAACTCCTCGTAGGTGAGTGGCTGCAGGCGGATGATGGGCGCGAGCATGTCCTTAAGGTCCTCGCGTGCAAAGCGGCCTTGAGCGAGTCGGCTGCGCAGGGCCTCGTAGGAGAACACGCCGCGGCGGCGGTCTTCGATGGAGGTTGGCGTGCCGCCCATGATCATGCCCAGGTACTGCGCCTTGCCCTGGAGCGTGTCGTTGTACATGGTCAGGATCTTCTCGTAGTTGTATTGGCGCGTGATCGCGTTGGGAATCTTGTACAGATTCACGAGCTCGTCGATGAGCACCAGCATGCCCTTGTAGCCGCTGCAGACCAAAAAGCGCGCAATGAGCTTAACGTAGTCGTACCAGTCGTCATCACTGATGATGGTCGAGGAGCCCAGCTCGGCGCGTGCCTCACTCTTGGTGCGGTACTCGCCGCGAATCCATTTGGTCACGCGGCTCATGGCTTCTTCGTCGCCCTCGGATACTGCCGCGCGGTAGCGGCGGAGCATGCGGGCGAAGTCGAAGCCGTGGACCATTTCCTCGAGCGGGGCCAGTTGGGCATTGACGGCAGACTCATCGGCATCGGCACACGAGGCGACCCAGCGATCCAGGATAAGGTTGAGCGCACCGCCCTCGGGGCGCGTTTTAGTCGATATGTTGCGGATGAGCTCACGGTAGGTGGCAAGGCCCTGTCCCTGGCCGCCCTGCAGGCGGCGCTCAGGGGATAGGTCGGCATCGGCCACGACGAATCCCTCGCCCATGGCGTGCGTGCGGATGGTCTGGAGCAAAAAGCTCTTGCCGGCTCCGTAGCGACCGACCAGAAAGCGGAAGCTTGCGCCGCCGCCGGCGATGAGACTCAGGTCGGTGAGCAGGGCGCGGATCTCGACCTCGCGTCCTACGGTGATATAGGGAAGGCCGATGCGCGGGACCACGCCGCCCTTGAGCGAGTTGAGAATGACGGCAGCGACGCGCTTGGGCACGCGGGGTGCTGCGGATGCGTTATCACTCATGGTCTAGGTATCCTCTCACGTCTGCTTCGTAGTCCTCGATAATGTGCGGTCCTGCTGCGCCAAATTCAATTACGGTGTCACCCACCAGGTCAAAGAGCGCCTCGTTGATGGTATCGACGAGCATGTCCTCGCTCTGTCCCGAGTGCGCCACTGCCGATGTCGCTTGCGCTGCGTTTTGCTCGAGCAGTGCGCGAAGGAAGGCATCTGCGGCGGGCGCGAGTTCGTTTGTGGCGTCAGCGGGCGCAGCAGCTGCGAACGCGGGCGTCGGCGCGAGAAGCGGTGCCACGACACCAAACTGTTCGGTGGATATGGTCGGCTCGTCGGTCAAGTCCTGCCGAATGGGTGCCACGACCGGTTCGACAATCGCGTCGGTTACGGGCTCGGCTTCCGGTTGCCCTGAGTCCGCTGCCTCGGCTTCTGCGGATGCGTCGTCCTCGCGTTCCTCATCGATCAAAAGCGCTTCGCGCGTTTGCGCGGCGGCGCTCCGAATGTGCCCCAGCTGGCTCAAATCGATATCGATCTTGATGGGCTGGTGTGCGGCGTCCCACGAAAGCCATGCCACAATCTCGTCATCGATAATCTTGGCCAGATATTTGGGGACCTTTTCTTCCTTAAGGGGATGGGCGGGGTCCAGCGCCAGGCGTAGGCGTTGGTCGCAGGCGCGCATCATCTCACCAAGCTTGCTGCTTTTTTGCCTGCTGCCGTGAATTCGCATGCATTCCCAAAAGCCGTTTTGGCAGCGGTAGATGTGAATGGGGTCCAGGCGATATTCGCAGTCCTCGTGGCGCTCGGGCGCAAAGAATACGGCCGAGGCAAACATGGTGTAGGGCATGGCCGTCTCCTCCCCAAATAAGCTCGCCACGATGTCGGTCTTTCGGTGCGTGTCATAGTAGCGCGCCATACGGACATACACAGCGCACGCCACGTGGCGCAGATCGCGGTGGTGGCTGCGGTCGAGCCGCGAGTTACTTAGGTTGTACGTGGAGAGGGCGTTGATGGCGGCCATGAGTCGCTCCTCGCGCACCTCATCGGGCGGAAGGGGGAGCGTGGGCTCGGAGGTTTTGCGACGCTTAGGGGTCTGGCCGGACGGTGCCGGTGCTGGTACAAGGTCTCGTGCCGCGCGCCGCAGCTCGATAAGGGCGTTATCGAACATGACGGTTTTAGAGTCGCGAAGTAGCTTGGGGTCGAGTCCGTGGAAAACGGCGTAATCCTGCAGCCACACGCGCGCAAACCGGTCGATGCCGGGCTCGAAGGCGCGATAGACATCCCAAAAGGCCTTGATCTTGTTAAAACCTTCGAGCGGATCATCTATGCCAATGCCGCAAATCAGCTCATAGAGATACAGAAAGGCAAAGGATGTAGACGTTTCCTCGACGGTTCCGCGGCGCACTTGGGCACGCCAGGTAAAGTAGCCGCGCAACTGCCGGTCGCTCATGGCATTGTAGGTGGGAAAGTACGACTTAAAGGTGCCGTTGTAGGGACAGTCGTCCTCAAAGTCGGCCATCAGCAAGCCCTGGCGGTAGAAAAGCTCGGCCTCCGATAGCCAGCGGCCCGCGCCGCCCTTGGGGTCATCCTGCCAGCGCGATATCTCGCGCATCTTGCGGTATTGGTCGGGGAGGAAATTCTGCATCTGTCGGCCGGTTTTGAGAATCGGCTCGTCTGCGTAGATTTCGTTTGAGAAACGGGCGGACTGATGGGTCCGAGCCTCGGCCATAATGCGCTCGATGAGCATTTTGATGTCCTGGTCGGCCACCGCTTCTCCTCTCCTAACGCAGCTTCGGTGACCTCATATCATAGCACAGTATCAAACAGGTGTTCGAGATACTGCTGCGTAGATAGATTTAGAACAGGAGGGCGTAGATGACGGCGATGACGACGGAGGGAAGCATATTGGCCGTACGGAAGGTCTGAGGACGGATGAGGTTGACGCCGACGCAGAAGATGAGCATGGAGCCTACGAGCGAAAGGCTGTTGAGGGCCGCTGTGGTCATGATGGGGGAGAGCGCGCCGGCAAACAACGTGATCGTCCCCTGGAACACGGCGACGGGCAGGGCCGAGAAGATGCAGCCGCGGCCAAGCGAGGCCGTCATGGTGCAGACGATGATGCAGTCCAGTGCGCCCTTGAGGGCAAGCGTTGACCAGTCGCCGAGCAGGCCGTCCTGGATCGATCCCACAATGGCCATGGCGCCAATGCACACGGTGAGTGAAGTCGAGACAAAAGCGTTGGTGAACTCGTTATCGCCCTCACTGCCAGTCTTGCGCTTGAGCCATTCGCCAAGGTTCTCGATGGCGGCTTCCAAGTTGACGGCCTCGCCGATGAGCGAACCGACCGCAAATGAGACGATGAGCATGGTGGTACCGGTGGTCGCCAGCGCCTTCCCATCGATAAGGAGCATCTTTTGCATGGTGCCGCCAAGGCCGATAAACAGGACGCACAGCCCCGATGCTTTCATGAGCGTGTCTTGGATGCGCGGTGTAATGAAGCGGCCGCCCGCTAATCCCAAAAGACCGCCCGCAATCAAAAGCACAACGTTGATGATTGTTCCCAAGCCCGGCATGAGCCCTCCCGTATTGATGCCAACGTGGCAATCGTAGCAGAGTGGAATGCGAGGTACATCGCGACTCATCTAATACGTTATATAAGTGGCATTAGCAACGACGCGCAGCATTTAAGCCTCAGGTGGTTGTCGGGACATAGGGATAGTATTCAAAGCGCAGTGTCATAAGCCGCTGTGGGGATTCAATAGCCGCGGCAATGATATTGGCATCGCGGGCACGATCAAACCCTTCGAGTTCGATCTGATACGAGACGTCTTGCATAATGTCCAGACGTCGCCAGGCTAGGAGTGTGTCACCATCGAATTCTAAGGTCTTGCCTCCGTCTGGAGCAACGGCGTATAAACGCAGCTTGGCGGTGGTTGCAGGGTCGACAACTGTGACCTTTTTAATTTCGTTTCGAGTATTCTTGGCGCCCAACAAGGTGAGCAGTGTTGGGGCCACGACCTCGCCCGATGGCAAAAAGACGACTTCGATGGATTCAGGAAATGCGATGATGGCTGACTTGCGGACGGGCTGATTGGCGGCGGCAACTTCGATGTTCGCAGCGTCGACGACCTCTGTGTGGTCGAGCGCGGCAAGCACGCAGCAGTTGCCTTCATCGATCTCTTGAGGATCAACAAGCCCCAGACTGTCCGCGAACTCGGGATCGTTTGGATCGGCAGCGGACTCATTCGGCGCTTCGAAAGAAGCTGGGACGCTGTTTGTCGGCGACGGCGTGTCGCCCGCACCTGCTTCTTTGTCCGCGCTCTCTTCTTGTATGGTTGCGTTGATGGGTTCGTCGTTTGGGGGGAGCGTCTTGGCGTCAAACGCGGAGGGGAGAATTCCGATGGCTCCGGATCCGTTCCACTCCATTTCGAGAAGCGCCGGGTCGGCAAGAATGCGTTGCCTGCTTTGCGCGCGGGCATCGATTTCAATAGGGCCTGCCTCTATCCCTCGTGTAAGGCTGAGTGATCCGGCTGGCTTCTCGAAATGAGCGTCTGTGTCTTTGGTACTGACGGCGTAGAACAGCAGGGACGCTTCTCCCGCCGCGATGGCATCGGTACCGGCTTTGGTCAGCCGCAACGATGCCGTGAATGAGAGGGTGGGCTGCGTGTCGTCTGCATTCGCGGCGGCGCAGCCCAGACATATACCGCCTCCTTTCTCAAAAAACGTACCGTCGAAGGCGACCTTCGCTCCGTTCGCCGAGTCATCGACCGAAGCGATGTCGATGCGCAGCTCTAAATTGCATGGATCGCCATCTGCATCGAGCACAACCGAGCGCCACGTGCAGACGGCGCACCCCGCCTGGGAGCCGTTTGCCTTGTTCGAACGATTGATATCCACGACTATCGAGCCGTCCGTATTACGACGAAGGCATCCCGAGGTTGAGATTGCGGCCTGTGCGATCGAAAAACGCTTGCACGCAATGGCGCTCGACGGATTTGGTGCGGAGCTTAGGGCCGCTGGTAAGGAGTCTGCCATGACAGGAGTCGCCCAAGCGGCGACAGGCGTTCCGGTTGCGAGCGCGCCGCAGAGTGCGACGACGGGCAAAAGGTTCTTCGATGCCATGGGGTCTCCTTAGCTAATTTAGTGCGGCCTGTTCATGTTTTGTTTCTGGCTGTGTTTGATGTGCAGACCGAGGCCGGCGGTTCCCGCGCCTGCTGCTGCGGCGCCTGCTGCCAAGAGCCATCGTTTGTCGCCTGTCTGCGCCAACGGTTCCTCGCGGTCGCTGCGGTCGAGCTCCGAGAGGTCGACCGTCACTTGCGTGGCGGCCTGCGCCTGTTCTTGCTGGGCAAAGGCCATGGCTGGCCCAAACGCTAGGATGCTGACGGCGGCGGCCAGGGCGACGGCCTTATGCCGTGTGCGCACCGGGCTCGACCGTCCAGGTGATCGTTGCAACCTGATCGCCTTCGCCGGTTACGCGGAAGATGTCGCGCGTGACGCGGGCGACGTTTCCGCTTGTCTTGAGCTTAATTTTGTCCGTGCCGCCGGCAATGCCCTGGTAGCCCATGTCGAAGGCTGCGTTCTTGGAAAGATCGAGGCCCGTCTCCTGCATTGCGGCGCTGGCGTTCTGGAGTGCGCCGTCGGGGCCGACCTTAAAGTCGATGGAGTTCTGTGCGGTTCCGGCTTTGGCGTCGGCAGCAATGGTCCAGGTGTTCATGGCGTCGATCTTCATGTTGGTGACATGGATGCCGTAGGCCGAATGATTGTCGATGGTGGTCGCGTCTTCTGAGGGGCCCTGAAGCGTGCCGTCGGCCTTGGCGACGAAGGGAATAACCGTCGGAACTTTGAACTCAACGTTGTCGATCTCGGTCCTGACCATTACTTTCGTGGTTCCAACGCGCCCGGCCGCCATAGCTGGCGTCGGGGCGGCGCCCATTGCGAGCGCGAGCGCGAGCCCCGCGCCCACGACGAGCGCTCTGGCTCCGTTCATGTTCCTGGTGATGTCCATGGTCGTTCCTTTCTATTCGCCGCGGGCCGTCCCCGCGATGATTGGACGAATGCTGGTGAATTGCGTGCGGTGCCGCGTCGGCCGGAAAAGCTAGTTCTCGGCTTGCTCAACCCGCACCTTGACACGTGTCGGATTGCCGTGGCTGTCGAGGGTCTTGGCATCGAGTGCCTGGATCTCGATGTACGCCTCGCCTTCTTTGATGTCGCCGGCGGGGCACGTTTCGATTGTCTTGCCGGTCTCGACCACACCGGATTCGTACATGGTCTCGTCGTTTTGGATGACGCGGAATCGCTGGGGAAATTTATTGTCTTGGACGTTTTGCACGTTGACGCGCAGCTTGCCGTCCTCCTGCAGCTGAGCGACCGGTGCGACCGAAATCGTCATCATGTTGTCGCGGACTATGGCGTCGAGCTCATCTTGGATTTCCTGACGCGTTTTGCCCTCGGCCGTCGTAACCGAAGCGCCCGCCTCGGGTACGGGCTGCGACTGCCAAGCGTATAGTCCTACGGCGACAAGGGCACAGACGATGGCCAAGCAGGCAACGATGAGCTTCTTGCGACGACCCAGGCCTGCAAAGTGGGGTGGCTTCTTCGCGCTCATGCGGCATCCTTGGCGGTATAGATGCGCGCAAAGGTGGACGGGTTCGCTCCAAAGAGCATGTGAAGCATCAGGCGGCGTGAGTAGACAAGCTCGTCGAAGTCGGGAGGGAGCTCGATGTCGTGGATATGCGCGATGCGGTGGGCGAGCGCCGAGAACGACTCGGGGTCGCAGATCACATCGGTGGTAACGTGGTAGACCGTCGTATCGGGGAATGCCTCTTCGTCGAAAGGCAGGAGATGGGGATCGTCGTCGACTTCGATGGCGATGCCGTACTGGGGCCAGTAATATGCCATGGGAACCTCCCTGCTTCTGGGGCCAAAACTTCTGTCGGTTTTGGCTGTCGATGCCGACCGTATCAGCCGTTACTTGACCAATTGCTGACCAAATGCTTGACGGATTGGCGTCTCCGCAGGTAAAAGGCGGCAAAAAATACTCCAACTTTTTTCGAGCGGCAATCGCGCGGTCAGTGACGGCGGGGCCATATGTGTTAAAAGCATCGTCTGCCGAGGAAATCCAGCCGCTCGCCGAATTGCACGAACGTAAAAATCGCCAATTATGGAGACGGTCTCGAACACGTCGACGAAACGATGCGGTAACATCTCCCTGCAAACACTGTAGTTAGCTAAAGGGGGAGTTTGCGTGTCTGTAACCATCAAACCCTTCACCGACGAGTTCGAAGAGTATGGCCGCGATGAATCTCGCGCATCGGGCGAAGCATCGAGCATCTCGTTTCCGACAACGGAAGACGAGGTCCGTGCCATTTTGGAAAAGCTCCATGCCGAGCGTGTCCCGGTAACGGTTCAGGGCGCCCGAACCGGCCTTGCCGCCGGTGCCGTGCCCCACGGCGGGCATATCCTCAATACTTCCCGTATGAATCGCTACTTGGGCCTTCGCCGCGATGAACAAGGCCAATTTTTGCTGCGCGTGGAGCCGGGCGTTGTGCTCTCGGAGCTGCGCAAGCAGCTGAGCAAGAAGGTGCTGCCGACCGCTGGTTGGGACCAGGCATCGCTTAAGGCCTACGATGAGTTTCAAGAGGCCCCCGAGCAGTTCTTTCCCACCGATCCCACCGAGGCGTCTGCCTGTCTGGGCGGCATGGCGGCATGTCACGCCTCCGGTGCCCGCAGCTACGCCTACGGCCCCATGCGCCCGCATATCACGGGACTCCACGTCGCGCTGGCTGATGGTGATTTGCTTGAGCTTCAGCGCGGCGAGGCTTTTGCCCAGGGCCGCCACCTGTCGCTCGTGACGGCAGTGGGCCGTGCACTCGAGCTTGACCTTCCCGACTACACCATGCCCAAGACCAAAAATGCTTCGGGCTATTTCGTTGCTGACGATATGGATGCCATCGAATTGTTTATCGGTGCGTGTGGCACAATCGGCGTCATCACCGAGCTCGAGATTGCCCTGCAGGCGGCGCCTGCGGTCGTTTGGGGCGTGAGCTGTTTCTTTGACAGCGAAGACAAGGCCGTGTCCTTCACCGATTCCGTGCGTCCCGTCCTGTCCCATGCGGCTGCCATCGAGTACTTCGACGCTGGCGCCCTGGATATTCTACGTCGCCAGCGCGAGCAGTCGACGGCGTTTGCCTCGCTGCCGGCGCTCGACAAAGAGGCCAAGGTCTGTGTCTACGTGGAGCTCGACTGCGACGACGAAGTTCAGGCGACTGAGGAGCTGTATCACTTGGGGTGGGTACTGGAGCTTGCGGGTGGCCGCGACGACGCGACCTGGGTTGCGCGCACCGAGGTCGATCGCGAATGCCAGCGGTTCTTCCGCCATGCGGTGCCCGAGAGCGTCAACATGCTCATCGACGAGCGCCGCCGCACGGATCCCGCCATCACCAAACTGGGCTCGGACATGTCGGTGCCCAATGCACGCCTTGCCGATGTCGTGGTCCTCTATCGCCGCACACTGGCCGAAAGCGGGCTTGAATCTGCTGCCTGGGGGCACATCGGTAACAACCATCTGCATGTGAACATCCTGCCGCGCGATGCGCAGGACTACCGTCGCGGTGGCGAGCTGTTTGCCCAGTGGGCTGCGGAGGTAACGGCTATGGGCGGTGCCGTTTCTGCCGAGCACGGCGTCGGCAAGATCAAGGCGGGCTTCTTAGAGACGATGTACGGTCACGAGGCCATGGTCGAGTCGGCGCGGCTCAAGCTCCAGCTCGATCCCGACGGGCAGCTGGGTCGCGGCAACCTGTTTTCGGAGAAGCTCTTGGATGAGCTTGTCCAGAAAGGGGGCGCGTGAAGATGAGCGATTTCCATATGGTGGTGTGCGTCAAGGCCGTGCCGGGCAGCACCGAGGTCAAGATGGACCCCAAGACCAATACCATCGTGCGCGATGGCAAGCAGGCGGTCATTAATCCCTTTGATGCGAGCGCTTTGGAATGCGCGCTGGCGCTGAAGGACGACTTGATCGGCTTTGGCATGGACGTGCGCGTAACGGTGGTGTCGATGGGCATCCCCGCGACCGAGTCGCTGCTGCGCGACTGCATCGCCCGCGGTGCCGACGACGCGCTGCTGCTGACCGATCGCGCCTTTGCAGGTGCCGATACCCTGGCGACCACCTACGCCCTCAAGTGCGGCATCGAGGCGCTCGACGAGGACTTCGACCTGCTCATCTGCGGCAAGATGGCGGTGGATGGCGATACGGCCCAGATTGGTCCCGAGCTTGCCGGTGCCTTTGAGATTCCCTGCGTGACCGACGTGAGCTGCGTGCAAAGCGCGGGCTTTACGACGTGTGACTCGCTGGCGCTCGTTCACGGATGCGATGCCGGCGAGGAGACGGTGTACCTTGAGATGCCGTGCGCGATGACGACTGCCAAGGAGATTGGCCAGTTGCGTATGCCGAGTATTGCCGGTATTCGCGCGGCGGAGGAGGCGGACGTGCGCGTGGTCAGTGCCGCCGACGTGAACGCCGACCCCGCGCGTTGCGGCCTTGCCGGGTCGCCGACACAGGTCGTGCGCTCGTTTGTGCCCGACCGTGACCAAACGTGCGAGACCGTTGAGGGGACGGCGTCCGAGCAGGCGGCAAAGCTTGCCAAGATTATCGAGGGGATGGCATAGATGGGCGGACTGATTATCGATAGCGAAGCCTGTATCGGCTGCGGTCGCTGCGTTCGCGCCTGTGCCTCGGGCGGCATCGTAGTGGAAGGCGAGCGACCCAGCCGATGCGCCCGCGTAACCGACGGCTGCATCCTATGCGGTGGGTGCGTCGACGCCTGCCCCGTCAACGCTATCTCGATCGAGCGTGACGAGGCCGCTGGTACGGTGGACCTTGATGCATATCGAGACATTTGGGTCTTCGTGCAGACTGACGAGCACGATGCCGTGGCTCCCGTGGCCTACGAGCTCATGGGCAAGGGGCGCGAGCTTGCCGATGCTCGCGGCTGCCGTCTGGTGGCACTGGTCGGCATAAGCCCCGAGGGCTCGCTTGGGGACCTGGAGCATCTGGTTTGCGCGGGCGCCGACGAAGTCCTGGCCTGTCGCGACGAGCGTCTGCGCCAAAACGATGCGGAGGTCTACGCCCGCTTGATCTGCGATTTGGTAGCCGAACGCAAACCCGAGGCCATCCTATATGGTGCGACCGCTTTTGGTCGCGAACTGGCACCTGGCGTTGCCGTGCGTTTGCAGACGGGTCTTACGGCCGACTGCACCGTGCTTTCGATGGATGCGGAGTCGGGCCTACTGCAGCAGACGCGCCCGGCGTTTGGCGGCAACTTGATGGCCACCATCATTTGCCCCAACCACCGTCCGCAGATGGCAACGGTTCGTCCCGGCATCTTTAAGGCGCCCGACTTCGACTACGGCCGTTCCGGCGCGATCACCCAGGTGATGCTTGCGGAAGACGTTAAGGCCCGTGTCGAGATCTCGATTCCCGCCGAGGAGTGGGGGCAGCAGGCTTCGATTGCCGATGCCGAGCGCCTTGTCGTGGTGGGTCGCGGCATTGGTTCCAAGAAAAACCTGCCGCTGATGCGAAGGCTCGCCGATGCCCTGGGTGCCGAGCTTGGTTGCACGCGTCCCGTCGTGGAGGCGGGTTGGCTGGAGAATCGCCACCAGATTGGCCAGACGGGCGTATCGGTTTCGCCCAGGCTTCTCGTGAGTATCGGTGTTTCGGGCGCCATCCAACATCTTGCCGGCATCGGTGGGACGGAGTGCATCATCGCCATCAACGAGGACCCGGATGCCCCCATTTTTGGTGCTGCCCAGTACAAGGTTGTTGGGGACGCCGTCGAGGTCGTTGAGGAGCTGCTGGCCCAGCTTAAGCGCTAGGCGCGCGCCAGCCAGTCGCGCATCTCGTCCTTTAGGCGGCTCCAAGTTGCCTGCGTGGCGGGGTCGGTAAAGGGCCGCGTAATGCCAAAGGGCGCGTCGAGCAGGCGGTGGATATCGCCCTGTTCGCGCGCCAGCGCGCGGCTTGCTGGATAGACGAGCTCAAACATAAAGCAGATAAGCCCCACCAAGAAGTCGGCGGGCTCATCGCGCTCATCGCGTGCGACGCAGCGGTGCTCGTCAAAGGCGGCAAGTGTCGGCGACGAGAAACGGCTGCCGAGAAACGTCTTCTCGTCCACCTTGAGGATAGTGTCGACGGTGCTGTCGGCGATGGTGCGCATAATGTCGATCTTGTCACCATCGCGCACGATATCGCAGAAGCACCGTGTACGCTCGTCGAGTTGTGCCGGCAGGCGAAAGTCGCTGTGATAGGCGATGCTCGCTCGGATGAGCTCGTCATGCGCACCGGTTTCGATAAAGTCACGGATGTTTGTCGTGGCGGGTGCATCGGCGGGATTCTCGCCAAAGAGGACCTCGATGCCCAGCGCCGCATGGCTCATGCTCTCGGCGTCCTTAAAGGTGTCCCAGCGTCGCAGCTGCTCAAAGCGGCCCATATCGTGTAGCAGGCCGCAAAGCCATGCCAGGTCAATATCTTCTGACGACCAGCCCTGCTCGCGCGCTACGGCATCGCATGCCTCGGCCACGTGGTACGTATGCTCGATTTTGAGCGCGATGCGTGGGTTGGTGGCGTCGTAGGCATCGGTGTAGCTTTTGAAGGCCGCGCGCGCCCGGTCTCGATCGATAGCTGTCATAATGACTTCCTAAAAAGTTGTGTCTTTCGATCCGGTGGCAATTGTAGGTGAACTCGTTTGCTGCCGGGCGATGATTCTGCCATGTCGTTGCCTGACCCAACGAATCGAATTTCTCACCGAGGCGGTCTGCTTCTTCTGGTACCATGGTTAAACTTTACTGTAGCAAAGCGTGACGTGGGCTTTTGTTCTGCGTCAGCGGAAATGGGGGTTTCATGGCACAGGAAGCGACCGCCAGCGAGCAAAAGAAATTCAAGGTACCGCGCATCCCGGGCGACATCATGATCTATCCGATGATCGTCGGCCTTTTGCTCAATACCTTCTGCCCGCAGGTCTTTGAGGTCGGCGGCTTCTTTACGGCTGCCTGCCGCGGCGGCTCCAACACCATCGTTGCCGCGATCTTGCTGTTCGTGGGCGCCGGCATCAGCTTTAAGTCCACGCCGGGCGCCATCAAGACCGGCATCGTCGTGCTGATTCCTAAGCTTGTAGTGGCAGCCGCGCTGGGTCTGGGCGTCGCGTACTTCTTTAACGATAACTTCCTGGGCCTGAGCTCCGTGTCTATCATCGGCGGCATAACGTTTTGCAACATGGCGCTCTATACGGGCATCATGGGCGAGTTCGGCGATGAGTCCGAGCAGGGCGCTGTCGGTATCCTGTTCTTTACGGCCGGCCCCGCCGTCACGATGATCATCCTCGGTGTCTCGGGTCTCGCCAACATCCCCGTCGGCACCATCATCGGATCCATCCTGCCGCTTGTTATCGGCATGGTCCTGGGCAACTTGTTCCCGTTTATCAAGAATCTGCTGGTCCCCGGCGCCAATCCCGCGATCGCCGTTATCGGCTTTCAGCTCGGTGCGTCCATGAGCCTTTCGAGCTTTATCACCGGCGGTATTTCGGGCATCCTGCTGGGCCTCATCACGCTCTTTATCGTCGGTCCCATTACCTTTGCGTTCGAGCGCCTGTGCGGTGGTAACGGCAAGGCGGCCGTTGCCTGCTCCACTATCGCCGGCACGGCTATGACCACGCCGGTCGCCCTCGCCGAGGTCGCCCCGCGCTATGCCGAGCTTGCGCCCACTGCGTATGCGCAGATCGCCACTGCCGTCATCATCACGGCAATCATGGCTCCGATTCTGACCGGCTGGGTCGATAAGAAGTTCTGCCACGGCAAAGAGGATCTGTCGCCTGCCGGTGTCGAGGCCATCGAGGAGGCCGTCGCGACCGACATCGATGGCGAGTAATCGTCGACGCGAGTCAATCAAGCCGGCGTGCAATTCGCGCCGTTTGAGCGCCCGAACGAAAGCTGTCTTGCAGTGACGTTCGGGCGCTCTGCTATTATTCCCCTTACCCCTGCGGAGTAGGGGTGTTTATTGCCCAGACACGAATCGGGCGATTCTGACCACTTGGATATTGAAGGGATGGCGTCTAGTGGTTAAGGCACTCAAGATTGAGATATTCCTGCTATGCATGATTGTTCTTATCGGGCTTGCCGCGCGAAGTCGCCACTCCTTGTTCTCGAGTACCCAGCAGTTATTGTTTAGTACGCTCGGTTACACCTCTGCCGCGTACATGCTATTCGATATAATCTGGACGCTTTCGGACGGTGTGGGCGGCACGCTGGGCATTGCTGCCAACTGGATTTCCAACGCGGTTTCGTTTTCGCTCTTTGCCGCCGCGTGCCTCATTTGGTTTATCTATTCCGAGACGGTGCAGGGTTCTCGCCTTTTGACCGCGCGCTATAGAATGGCGTTTGTAACGCTGCCTGCGGTGCTGGTAGTCGTACTGGCGTTTACTAGCTACTGGACGCACGCCCTGTTCTATATCGATGCGCAGGGCGCGTATCGTCGCGGTTTTGTCTATATGATCCAGCCCATCGTCAGCTACTGCTACGTTATATATACGTCCCTGCATGCGTTTATACAATCTTGCAAGGTCGAGAGCCTACAAAAGAAGGCCATCTATCAAACCTTGGCATTTTTCGCCATTCCGGCCTTGGTGGCCGGTGTCTTTCAGGTCTTTTATTCGGGTCCCTGCCTTAGTGTCGGCATCATGTTAAGTATGTTGCAGCTCTACATTGTTTGTCAGGAGCAGCTGATCTCGACCGACCCGTTGACTGGCCTTAACAATCGCAACCGTTTTGAGACCTATATGCTGTCGCTGTTCTCGGGTGCTGACCAGGCCGATGATGTGTATCTGCTTATGATGGATGCCGACGGCTTTAAGCAAATTAACGACCGGTATGGACATGTTGAGGGCGATCATGCCCTCCAGGTCATATCTGCTACGCTCAAAGAGGTCTGCTCGGCGTCTGGTGGTTTTATCGCACGCTATGGTGGCGATGAGTTCGTGGTGCTTCAAAAGGCGACGGCGGAACAGGACATCATAGACCTGTGTTCGGCGATTAACGACGAGCTCGCTCGTGCCGAGGTGCCGTATGCATTGCGGATGTCCATCGGTTACGCGCGGGTCGGCGATAGTGTTGATACCTGGCAAGACTTACTTCGCGCTGCCGATGCGGAGCTCTACCGCGTCAAGGCCGAGAAAAAGAAAGCCGGCGTCCAGATACGCTAGGAAAAGGGGTGCACGCTTGCGTGCGTGGCGGTCCTCAGCTCACCGATGTACTCCATTAAGCTAAAGTACATGAATCCCCTCTGCTAAATAAGGGCAGTTCGTTAAGCTTTTTTGGGTTTGTTGACGATGATGATGCCGCTGCAGACCAACAGCAGGGCAACGATGACGGTAACGGGGCTCGTGCCAGCACCCTCGCCGAGCAGCAGCGCGCTCAGCAGCACACCAAAGACGGGGTTCATAAACCCAAAGACCGAGACGCGGCTGACGGGGTTGACGGCAAGCAGGCGCGACCACAGCGAGTAGGCGACCGCGGAGATAAGCGCCATGTAGATGATGAGCGCGATGGCGGGGGCAATCGCCGTGGGGGAGAGCGCGCCACCCATCATAAAGCCGATGGCGGTGAGGACCAGGCCGCCGACCAAGAACTGCCACCCGGCAAGCAAGACGCCGTCGTGCTCGCGCGAGAAGATGCCGATCAGGCAGGTCGAAAGGGCGCCCGCGACGGTGGAGGCCAGGATGAAGCCCTCGCCGTCGAGCGTAAAGCCAAAGGTGCCGTCCGCGCCCGAAAGGTTGACGAGCGCGACGCCGGCAAAGCCCAGTACGCAGCCGAGCACCTTGGCCGCATCGAGCTTTTCGGTGCGAAACGCCAGGACGGCAAAGAGGATAGCCAAGAAGTTGGCGCTGGCCTCGATGATGGAGCTTGACATAGCGCTTGCACGGGAGAGACCAAGGTAGAAAAAGAAGTACTGGCCGATGGTCTGGAAGAGCGACAAGATGCAGATGGGCTTGATATCACGCGCTTGCGGAACGAGCGGTCGGCGCTGGGCCACGCTCATGCCAACAATGACCAGCATGCCGGCAAGGGTGAAGCGCAGACCCGCGAAGAGCAGCTGCGAGGCGCTGTCGTGCGCGGGAATGCCAAAGAGGCCGTAGCCGATCTTGATGCAGGGGAAGGCAGAGCCCCAGAGCGCGCAGCAAACGAGACAGCCCAGGATGAGTCCGGGCAGGGTGGCGAGATACGGCTTGCGGCTTTTCATGATGTCCTTTCTACATGCGCGAAGCAAAAAAGAACCCGCCACCGGATGCGTCGGTGGCGGGTGTTGTTACCCGAGGGGATTGTACCCGATGGGAACGTATTAAGCGAAGTAGGCTACGCCGCTCTCAAAGATCGGCATGAACTTGTCGCCGGGGACATGCTCGGGCACGTTGCGGTACAGGTTGTCGCCGCGACGCTCGGCATGGCCCATCTTGCCTAGGACGCGGCCGTCGGGGCTCGTGATGCCCTCAATGGCGAGTGCGGAGCCGTTGGGGTTGACGGAAAGATCCATGCTGGGCTTGCCGTCCTCGCCCACGTACTGCGTGGCGACCTGGCCGTTGGCGATCAGCTGGGCGAGTACTTCGTCATTGGCGACAAAGCGGCCCTCGCCGTGGCTGATGGCGACGGTGTAGGGGTCGTCCAGGCTGCACTGCGACAGCCATGGGGACAGGTTGGACGAGATGCGGGTGCGCACCAGGCGGCTCTGATGGCGACCGATGGTGTTGAACGTCAGCGTGGGCGCATCGGGCGTGGCGTCGACGATGTCACCGTAGGGCACCAGGCCGAGCTTGACCAGAGCCTGGAAGCCGTTGCAGATGCCCAGCATCAGGCCGTCGCGGGCCTTGAGCAGGTCGCGGACTGCCTCGGTGACCTCGGGAGCACGGAAGAACGCCGTGATGAACTTGGCAGAGCCGTCGGGCTCGTCGCCGCCCGAGAAGCCGCCGGGGATCATGACGATCTGGCTTGCACGGATGCGGCGGGCAAGCTCGTGGGTGCTCTCGGCGACGGCCTCGGGCGTGAGGTTGTTGATCACGAAGGTGTCGGCCTCGGCACCGGCGGCACGGAAGGCGCGGGCGCTGTCGTACTCGCAGTTGTTGCCGGGGAACACGGGGATGATCACGCGCGGGCGGGCGATCTTGGCGCCGCCGTACACGTGGATATCCTTGGCGCGGAAGTCGATGGTCTCGACCTCGGGGGTCTCGCCGGCGCTGCGGTAGGCGAAGACGTCCTCGATGCCGCTCTCCCAGGCCTCCTGGAGCTCGGCGAGCTCGATGACCTCGGAGCCGGTGTCGATGACATAGCCCTCGACGGTGGTACCCAGGGGCTCGACGACAACGCCGTCGGCGACCTCGGGCAGCTCGGCGTCCTCGGCGAGCTCGACGATAAAGCTGCCGTAGAGCGGGGTGAAGAGGCTCTCCACGTCCACATCCTCGGCAAGCTCGATGCCGATCTGGTTGCCGACGCACATCTTAAAGAGGCTCTCGGCGCCACAGCCGTAGCCGGGCGTGGAGACGGCCAGGGCGTCGCCGGTAGCAGTGAGCGCCTCGACGGCGTCAAACGCGGCGAGCAGCTGCTGGGCGTCGGGGCGGTAGTCCTCGCCGTAGGTGGCGGGGGCGATGCGGACGACGCGGTGCGTCAGGCCCTTGAACTCGGGCGAGACGGCGCGGGCGGCCTTGCCCACGGCGACGGCGAAGCTGATCAGGGTCGGCGGAACGTTGAGCTCGCCGGTCTCGTCCTCAAATGAACCGCTCATGGAGTCCTTGCCGCCGATGGCGCCGGCACCCAGGTCGACTTGGGCCATGAGGGCGCCCAGGACGGCTGCTGTGGGCTTGCCCCAGCGCTCGGCCTCGGTGCGCAGACGCTCGAAGTACTCCTGGAAGGAGAGATAGGCGCGTTTGTGCTCAAAGCCGGCAGCCACAAGTTTGGCGATGGACTCGACCACGGACAGATAGGCGCCCGCAAACTGGTCGGCCTCCATCAGATAGGGGTTGAAGCCCCATGCCATGGCGCTTGCCGTGGTGGTCTCGCCGTCCACGGGGAACTTGGCGACCATGGCCGAGCTCGGGGTGAGCTGCGTCTTGCCGCCAAAAGGCATAAGCACGGTTGCGGCACCGATGGTGGAGTCGAAGCGCTCGGAAAGGCCCTTGTTGGAGGCAACGTTGAGGTCGGTGACAAGCGAGGTCATGCGCTCGGCAAGCGTGGTGCCGGCCCAGCTGGGCTGCCACACGCTGCGGGCGCACACGTGGGCGACCTGGTGCTTGGGCGCGCCGTTGGAGTTGAGGAACTCGCGGGATAGGTCGACGATGGCGACACCGTTCCAGGCCATGCGCATGCGCGGCTCGGCGGTAACCTCGGCGATAACGGTCGCCTCCAGGTTTTCCTCGGCGGCGTAGCCCATGAACTCCTCGACGTCACCGTCGGCGACGGCGCAGGCCATGCGCTCCTGGGACTCGGAAATGGCGAGCTCGGTGCCGTCCAGGCCGTCGTACTTCTTGGTCACGGTGTCCAGGTCGACATACAGGCCGTCGGCAAGCTCGCCCACGGCGACCGAGACGCCGCCGGCGCCAAAGTCGTTGCAACGCTTGATCAGGCGGCAGGCGTCGCCGCGGCGGAAGAGGCGCTGCAGCTTGCGCTCGACCGGGGCGTTGCCCTTCTGGACCTCGGCACCCGAGGTCTCGATGGACTCGGTGTTCTGGGTCTTGGAGGAGCCGGTGGCACCGCCGATGCCGTCACGGCCGGTGCGGCCGCCCAGCAGGATGATCTTGTCGGTGGGGGCGGGGCACTCGCGGCGCACGTGGTTTGCCGGGGTAGCGCCCACGACGGCGCCGACCTCCATGCGCTTGGCCACGTAGCCGGGGTGATAGAGCTCGTTGACCTGGCCGGTGGCAAGGCCGATCTGGTTGCCGTAGCTGGAGTAGCCGGCGGCAGCGGTGGTTACGAGCTTGCGCTGCGGCAGCTTGCCCTCGAGCGTCTCGGACACGGGGACGGTGGGGTCGCCGGCGCCGGTGACACGCATGGCCTGGTACACGTAGCTGCGGCCCGAGAGCGGGTCGCGGATGGCGCCGCCCACGCAGGTGGCGGCACCGCCGAAGGGCTCGATCTCGGTCGGGTGGTTGTGGGTCTCGTTCTTAAACAGGAACAGCCAGTCCTGGTCCTCGCCGTCGACATCGACCTTCACCTTGACGGTGCAGGCGTTGATTTCCTCGGACTCATCGACATCGGTCATGACGCCGGTCTTCTTAAGGTACTTAGCGCCGATGGTGCCCATGTCCATGAGGCAGACGGGCTTGGCGTCGCGGCCGAGTTCGTGGCGCATCTCCATGTAGCGGTCGAAGGCCTGCTGCACCACGGCGTCGTCGATCGTCACGTCGTCCAGGACGGTGCCGAAGGTGGTATGGCGGCAGTGATCGGACCAATAGGTGTCGATCACGCGGATTTCGGTGATGGTGGGGTCGCGATCCTCATCGCGGAAGTACTGCTGGCAGAAGGCGATGTCCGCCTCGTCCATGGCAAGGCCGCGATCGGCGATAAAGGCGGCAAGGCCGGCCTCATCGAGCTCGCGGAAGCCGTCGAGCACCTCGACGGGCTGGGGCTCGGGGGTCTCCATGTACAGAGTCTCGGGCAGGTCGAGCGAGGCGATGCGCGCCTCGACGGGGTTCACCACGTAGTGCTTGATGGCCTCGATGGCGGCTTCGTCCAGAGCGCCCGAGATCATATAGACCTTGGCGGAGCGCACGGCGGGGCGCTCGCCCTGGCTGATGAGCTGCACGCACTCGCTGGCGGAGTCGGCGCGCTGGTCAAACTGGCCAGGAAGGAATTCGACGGCAAAGACGGCGCCATCGCTTGCGGGGAGCTCGTCGTAGGTCACATCGACCTGGGGCTCGCTAAAGACGGTCGGCACGCAGGAGCGGAAAAGCTCCTCGTCGATGCCCTCGACGTCGTAGCGGTTGATGATCCTCAGGGCCTCGATGCCCTTGATGCCGAGAATTTCGGTCAGCTCGCCCTTGAGCTGCTGAGCCTCGACGTCGAACCCGGGTTTCTTCTCCACGTAGATACGAGAGACCATTGGTTCCTGCCTTCCTAATCGGTTGGGCGTACGGTACGGTATGCGGCAGCGGTCGGTTAACGGGGCAAGCCTCGCGGTCGCCTTGAGCCACATGTTTGTAAACCTAACTATGATACGACAGCTCGCGGCGCGTTGAGGACGGCGAGGGTGCTACAGTGAAGCGCAATCAAGAGAAAGGCATCACATGGCATTCGTTTCGCTCGCCATCATCGCACTCGTGGCCTTCGCAAGCCCCTTCATCGCTTCGGCGATCCCCGGGAAACCCGTTCCCGAGACGGTCTTTTTGCTCGTGTTCGGCGCGGTGCTGGGGCCTCATATGCTCGGCTTTATCCATGTAGATGCCGAGGTCTCGCTCGTGTCCGAGCTCGGCCTGGCCTTTTTGTTCCTGCTTGCCGGTTTTGAGATCGATCCCAAGAACATCACGGGCGTCGAGGGGCGCTACGGTATGGCCACGTGGGTCGTCACGTTTGGCATCGCCTGGCTTGCCGTGCGCTTTACCCCGTGGTTCTCGGTTAGCCATTTCGACGGTATCGCCGTGACGCTGGCACTCACTTCGACGGCGCTCGGCACGCTCGTGCCCATCATGCGCGAGCGTTCGCTCGCCGGCACGCGTGTGGGCGACTCCATCCTTGCCTATGGCACATGGGGAGAGCTCGGTCCCGTGCTCGCCATGTCGGTGCTGCTCTCCGCTCGTACTGGTATCCAGACGCTCGTGATCCTTGGCCTGTTTGCTGTGGTCTGCGTGCTGTTGGCCGTGGTCCCGAGCCGCTCCAAGCGCGTGGGTAGTCGCTTCTTTACGTTTGTCGAGGAACGGGCCGACACAACGTCGCAGACGTTCGTGCGCCTGACGGTGCTCATCCTGGTCACGCTCGTGGCGTTTTCCGCCATCTTTGACCTCGACATCGTGTTGGGCTCTTTTGCTGCCGGCTTTGTCCTGCGCTATATCATCCCCGAGGGCAACCATACGCTCGAGACCAAGCTCGATGGCCTGGCCTATGGCTTTTTGATTCCGGTGTTCTTTACCGTGTCGGGCGCAAAGATCGACCTGACGGCCGTGGCATCGCGCCCGGGTCTGCTCGTGG
Organism: uncultured Collinsella sp.; assembly: GCA_938005465.1. GTDB lineage: Bacteria > Actinomycetota > Coriobacteriia > Coriobacteriales > Coriobacteriaceae > Collinsella. The sequence goes on along the minus strand of CALLNU010000001.1, from coordinate 23,138 downwards.
GCTTTATCGCGGCGTTGCTGATCATTCGCGCCGTGCCGATCCTTGTCTCTATGAGCATTTGTCCCACGACGCGCGACGTTTCGGCGTATGGCCGCATTACCGTGGCCCTGTACTGCACTACGGCGCTGCCGATCATCGTTGCCGTGACGAGTGTGGCCGTCAACGCAGGCGCTCTTTCGCAAGACGTCGCCTCGGTTATGGTGGCCGCCGGTGCCATCACAGTGTTCTTGATGCCGCTGCTCGCGCAGCTCTTCTACCGCGTGGTCGACGCCGCACCGGTCGCTGCCGTGGCAGAAGTTGCCGAGCATCCTTCCGACGCGCTCGATATTCTGCGCGCCCATCACGACCTGGCGAGCCTGCTCGCACGAGAGCACGAGCTTTTGACCTCGCATGGCCATGGGCGTTCGCTCGACGGCATACCTACCCTTGATTCCATTGCCGACCGCCTCTCGACCGAGGCGGCAAGCGGACACATCGATGCCCGTATCGTGGACGCCGCCCATTTGCTGGCCGAGAAGACCTATGGCGACGAGATCGACCCGTCCAAGCTGACTCCGCGTGAGCGCCGCCGCCTGGAGCGCGCTAAGCTCGCCGTGCGCGAATACCGCCGCCGCATGCTGGAGCTCTACGCGCGCGAAGAGGCCGAGAACGACGACGGCAAGTAGCAAGGAATGTCGGGATACGGGTTCCGTCCAAATAATAGAAGGCGCGCTGCCTGCGGTTGATGCAGGCAGCGCGCCTTCTTGCGTTGAGCTCGGTTGAGGTTTAAAGCTGTGGCTTGCGACCTTTAGGAGCGGGCGGCTCCGTCGACGGGGAGGATGGCGCCCGTGACGTAGGAGGACATATCACTCGCCAGGAAAACAAAGGCGTTGGCGACATCCTCGGGCTCGCCCATGCGACCCAGCGGAATGGTGGCGATGATGGGCTTGATGACCTCTTCGGGCAGGTTGGCGACCATGTCGGTTTTGGTTACACCGGGTGCTACGGCATTGACGCGAATGCCCATGGGGGCGAGCTCGCGCGAGAGCGACTGGACCATGCCGTTGACGGCGAACTTGGACGTGGGGTAGCCAACGCCGGAGGGCTGACCGTACTTAGCGACCATCGAGCTCGTGGTGGTGATGGTGCCGCCGTGGCCGGCTTCGGTCATGATCTTGGCGGCAGCCTGGTGGCCATTAAAGACGGCGACGACGTTGAGGTCCATAACTTTGGCGAACTCCTCTGCCGTGTAGTTGAGCAGCGGCGAGCGCTGGGAGATGCCGGCGTTGTTGACGACCGTGTCCAAGCCGCCCATGTCGGCTGCAGCCTGGGTAAAGGCCTCGGTCACGGCCTCGAGCGAGGTGAGGTCGCAGGAGCGGCCCCAGACCTTGGCGTCGGGATAGGCGGCTACCAGCTTCTCAACCGCCGCGTCGGCAGTCTCCTGGCGCGAGCCAAAGACGGTGACGGCAGCGCCTTCCTCGATAAAACGGCAGGCGATCGCATAGCCGATACCGCGCGTGCCTCCGGTGATGATTGCTTTCTTGCCCTCGAGCAATATGGTGCTTCCTCTCATCGCGGGCGGACATACGCAGCACAGCATAGCGGCGGCAAAATACAGCTGCCGTCGCATATCGGCAAACGGTATCCACGGTTGCCGACGAACGGTCAAGTTGTTCAAACGTTAGTCGACCAGTTCGCTCGAAAAATGTAACTAAAGGGGGCTCCCATCCAATCGGATAGGAGCCCCTCATGCGTTGTTTGACTTGCCGAGAACCGAACTAGTTGGCCATGACGCCTTCGGTCCATGCCTCGACGTCCTCGATGCGCAGGACGTTGGCGACCTCGGCCACGCAGTCGACGCTGGCAAGCTCGGCGGCGGCAGCCTGGACGTCCTTCTCGAGCGCGCGGTGCGTCAGGAAGATGACCGAGCAGGCATCGCTGACGCCCGACTTGCCGTCCTCGACCTGGTTGATGAGCGAGATCGAGATGTTGTGCTTGGCAAAGATGTCGACCGTCTCGGACAGGGCGCCCACGCGGTCGGCGACCTTCAGGCGCACATAGTACTTGGTCTGGAGCTCGTCCATGGGCTTAAAGGCGAGGTTGTGACCATAGGGCTCAATCTCGGGCAGCGGAGCCACGCCGCGGCTGATCTGCTCGGAGAGCGACAGGATATCGCCCACGACGGCGCTCGCGGTGGGGAAGGAGCCTGCGCCGGCACCGTAGAACATGGTCTCGCCCACGGCGTCGCCTACCACGTAGACAGCGTTCATGGCGCCGTTGACCTTGGCAAGCATGTGGTCGGCGGGGATCAGCGTGGGGTGCACGCGGACGTCGACGCCGGCGTCGGTGTTGCGGGCGATGCCCAGCAGCTTGATGGTGTAGCCGAGCTCGCGGGCCTGGGCAATGTCCTCGGCGCCGATGGTACGGATACCCTGCTGGTAGACATCGTCGGTGGTCACACGGGTGCCAAAGCCGATGGAAGCGAGGATTGCCGTCTTGCTGGCGGCGTCGAAGCCGTCGACGTCGGCGGACGGGTCGGCCTCGGCATAGCCCTTTGCCTGGGCGTCGGCGAGCACGTCAGCGTAATCGGCGCCCTCGGCGTCCATGCGCGACAGGATGTAGTTGGTGGTGCCGTTAAGGATACCGGCGATGGTCAGGATCTTGTTGCCCACCAGGTCGTGCTCGAGCGTGCTGACAATGGGGATGCCACCGCCGCAGCTGGCCTCGCACTTAATCTGCACGCCGCACGCGCGCGCCTTCTCGGCGAGCGTCTCGACATGACGGCCCAGCAGGGCCTTGTTGGCAGAGACGACGTGCTTGCCGTTCTCGAAGGCGGTGGTGAATATCTCGGTTGCGGGATGCTCGCCGCCGATCAGCTCGACGACGATGTCGACGGCGGGGTCGGTGACGACGTCGTGCCAGTCACTCGTAAAGGCCTCGCGCTCAATGCCTGCCGCCTCGGCCTGCTCCCAAGCAAGCGCGCAGGCGCGGGTCAGCTTAAGGTCGATGCCGTAGGCTGCCAGGTACTCATCGTGGTGGCTGTTGATCAGACGGGCCACGCCGCCGCCGACGGTTCCCAGACCGATCAGACCGACGTTCACGGTGCGCAGGGGTTCGCTCATAGATAGCTCCTTCGTGCATCTTATGGATGGATTAACCGCTTAAAGGTTGAGTGCATTCTAGCGTGAACCGAGGGCGCGTGCTCGCCAGGCAACAGGAGTCGCACAAAACGGCACCCCCGAAACGCTGCGGAAACATTGGAAACATGCTCGCTACAAACGGAACTCCGTAACAAACTGTCAACGTTTGCGCCATAAGGTTTGCCCCGTACCGCAAGACGGCCGCGCTGCGGCCAGCGAAAAAGGGGGACACCATGTTTAGCATCAACAACGTACTTAACCGCAGGAGTTTCCTTGTTGGAGCCACGCTTATTTTTGCCCCGATCTATTACACCCCAGCGTCCGTTTTGCTCAAGAACGCCAAGGACATGAGCTACGACATGACACTAATGGGTGTCGACGGCATGGACAGCCTATGTGATCCAGGACGGCAAGTACATCGCCGCCTAAGTGCGCATAAAGCGCGACCGGTGAGGCCGTTTTATTCAGGGCAGGGACGCCTGTAACAGAACGGAAACATTACTTTCACACAATAAAGTGGCATTACTGCATAAAGTAATAGAAATACGCAGAATTATGGATAAATGAACAAATCCAAAGAAAAGTTGAAATAATCGCCACTTTCCTTAACTAAAGCGTCTAGTATTTTGCGAACGCCGAACACGGCGAAGGATGGCCTGTCGGGTAACCGAAACCCGACGAGATTTGAGAGGAGAGCCGCATGTCGAGCCTCACCGGTAAGTCATTGAACCCTGTTATGAATCGCAGGAGCGTTATCGCGAGCGCAGCAGGTCTGGGGGCGATGTCCATTCTAGCTGGCTGCTCCTCCAACGGCGGCGACAGTGGTTCCGCTTCGGGCGACGCTTCGTTTAAGATCGGTACCATCGGCCCGCTGACCGGCGCCAACGCGTCCTACGGCAAGTCCGTTACCCAGGGTGTCGAGCTTGGCTGCAAGGATTTCTCGACCAAGGAGCTGCCGCTTGTCAGCAAGGCCGAGGACGACCAGGCCGATGGCGAGAAGGCCGTCAACGCCTTTAACACCCTGCTCGACTGGGGCATGCAGGCCCTCGTCGGCCCGACCACCACGGGTGCATCGGTTGCCGTTGCCGCCGAGTGTGGTAACGACCCCAAGACGTTCATGATCACCCCGTCCGCGTCCTCCGAGGACGTCACCGACGGCAAGGATTGTGTCTTCCAGGTTTGCTTCACCGACCCCAACCAGGGTGTCAACGCTGCCAAGTTCCTGGCGCAGAAGTATGCGGACGAGAAGTTCGTGCTGTTCTATAACTCCGGCGACGCCTATTCTTCGGGCATCGCAGATTCCTTTAAGGCCCAGGCCGCTGAGTCCAAGCTCGAAATTGTTGACGAGGAGACCTTTAAGGACGATTCCGCCACGAGCTTTACCAACCAGCTGACCAAGGCCAAGCAGGCCGGCGCCACCATGATCTTTGCGCCGATCTACTACACGCCGGCGTCCGTCCTGCTCAAGAACGCCAAGGACATGGGCTACGACGTCAAGATGATGGGCTGCGACGGTATGGACGGCATCCTGGGCGTTGAGGGCTTCGATACCTCTCTTGCCGAGGGTCTGCTGCTCATGACCCCGTTCTCCGCCGACGACGAGAAGAACGCCGACTTCGTTAACGCTTACAAGGATAAGTACGGCGATACCCCCGACCAGTTTGCCGCCGACGCCTACGACGGCGTGCACGCGGTGGCCGAGGCCCTCAAGGAGGCCGATCTTGGTGTCGACGCTGATCCGACCGAGGTCGCCGAGAAGCTGTCCAAGGCTATGCTCAAGATTACCGTTGACGGTCTGACCGGCAAGCTCACCTGGAATGATAAGGGCCAGGTCCAGAAGGAGCCCACGGCGTACGTCATCACCGACGGCAAGTACGTACAGGCCTAATTGCCCGCCTTACATAGAGCGGTTTTGATCCCAAGCAGGGGAGGTTTTGGCCTTCCCTGCTTGCTTGGTATCTAGGGACAGTGTAACGTCCCTGTTTCATACATTAGCTGGAAACCTATTCGAAAGGGGGATGTGGAACATGACGGTCTTTATCCAATACCTGGTCAACGGCCTGTCCATGGGCAGCGTCTACGCCATCATCGCGTTGGGCTACACCATGGTCTACGGTATCGCCAAGATGCTGAATTTCGCTCACGGCGATGTCATCATGGTCGGTGCCTATGTCTCGTTCTGCGCCACGTCGTATCTCGGCCTCCCGGGCTGGGCATCTGTAGTTCTCTCTTGTGTGGTCTGCACGGTTCTCGGTGTTCTCATTGAGGGTTTGGCCTATAAGCCGCTGCGCCAGGCGGGCCCGCTGGCCGTTCTGATCACGGCCATCGGCGTGTCTTACTTCCTGCAGAACGCCGCGCAGCTTCTGTGGGGCGCCACGCCCAAGAACTTCACTTCGCTCGTCACCTTTCCGGTGCCGGAGTTCTTGGCCAAGTTCAACGTAAGCGCCGTCTCGCTCGTCACCATCGTCGCCTGCCTGGTTATCATGGCCGGCCTGATGTTCTTTACAGGTAAGACCAAGATGGGCAAGGCCATGCGCGCCGTGTCCGAGGACAAGGCCGCCGCTCAGCTCATGGGCATCAACGTCAACCGCACCATCTCGATGACGTTCGCTATCGGCTCGGCGCTTGCCGCCATCGCCGGCGTGCTCCTGTGCTCCTACTCGCCGGTGCTGCAGCCCACGACGGGCGCCATGCCTGGCATCAAGGCCTTCGACGCTGCCGTTTTCGGCGGCATCGGCTCCATTCCCGGTGCCTTTGTCGGCGGCATTCTCATCGGCATCATCGAGGCGATGGCGCAGGCTTACATTTCCACGAGCCTTGCCAACTCCATCGTCTTTGGTGTTTTGATCATCGTCCTGCTCGTCAAGCCTGCCGGCCTCTTGGGCAAGTACGTCCCCGAGAAGGTGTAGGTGAGCGTTATGAAGTTTCTTAAAGACAAGCAGACGCGTCACGACTTTGTTACGTACGCCATGTGCCTTGTGGCGATCGCCATCGTGTTCTTTATGCAGTCTAACCACATGATCCCGCGCATGATCGCCGGTCAGCTGGTTCCCATCACGGCCTATATCGTCATGGCCATCTCCCTTAACCTCGTCGTCGGCATCGCGGGCGATTTGTCGCTGGGCCACGCGGGCTTTATGAGCGTCGGCGCCTATACGGGAATCGTCACCGCCGTCGCACTGGAGAGCGCCGTTCCGTCCGACCCGATGCGCCTGATTATCAGCATTGTGGTCGGCGCTATCGCCGCTGCCATCTTGGGCTTCTTGATCGGTATCCCGGTCCTGCGCCTGAGCGGCGACTATCTGGCCATTGTGACCCTGGCTTTTGGCGAGATCATCAAAGAGGTCGTCACCTGCCTCATTGTGGGCGTCGATTCCCGCGGCCTGCATGTGATCTTTAATATCACGGGTAACTCCACGATCGACGACCTGCACCTGCTCGAGGACGGCACCGCCATTATCAAGGGCGCGCAGGGCGCATCGGGCGTGTCGACCTATTCGACCTTCCTTGCCGGCGCAATCCTGGTTATGGTCACGCTCGTGATTGTGCTCAACCTGGTTCGCAGCCGTACCGGTCGTGCCATCATTGCCGTGCGCGACAACAAGATTGCTGCCGAGTCCGTGGGCATCTCCGTCACCCAGTACCGCATGATCGCCTTCGTGGTTTCCGCTGCCCTCGCCGGTGCTGCCGGAGCCCTGTTCGGCGGTAACTTCTCGCAGCTTTCCGCCACTAAGTTCGACTTCAATACGTCCATCCTCATTCTGGTGTTCGTGGTCCTGGGCGGCCTGGGCAACATGCGCGGCTCCGTTATCGCTGCGGCGCTGCTCACGGTGCTCCCCGAGCTGCTCCGTCAGTTCTCGGACTACCGCATGCTCATCTATGCCATCGTGTTGATTCTGGTCATGGTCTTTACTAACAACCCACAGCTCAAGGCGTTCTTCGCACGCATTAAGGACCGCTTTGCTTCCAAGAAGGAGGTGGCAGCCGATGCCCAGTAAATTTGAGTTCAACAAGGGCAAGATGGTCCCGTATCCTTCTGGCGCCATCGTTCCCGACCGCGACCTGGGCGAGCGCCCGGCACTCGAGTGCATCCACCTGGGCATTGAGTTCGGTGGCCTTAAGGCGGTCGACGACTTTAGCCTGACTATCGGCAAGACCGAGATCGCCGGCCTGATCGGCCCCAACGGTGCCGGTAAGACCACGGTCTTCAACCTGCTCACCAAGGTGTATCAGCCCACGCACGGCACCATCCTGCTCGACGGCGAGGACACCTCGGGCAAGTCGGTCTATCAGGTCAACCGTATGGGCATCGCCCGTACCTTCCAAAACATTCGCCTGTTCAACACCATGACGGTGGAGGATAACGTCAAGGTCGGCCTGCACAACCAGGAGCGCTACTCCGGCTTTGAGGGCGTGCTGCGCCTGCCGACGTATTGGAAACACGAGAAGGCTGCTCACGAGCGCGCCATGGAGCTGCTGTCCATCTTTGATATGGAGCATCTGGCAAACGAGCAGGCCGGATCGCTGCCTTACGGCGCTCAGCGTCGTCTGGAGATCGTCCGCGCGCTTGCCACCAACCCCAAGCTACTGCTGCTCGACGAGCCTGCCGCTGGCATGAACCCGTCCGAAACTGCGGAGCTCATGGAGAACATCGTCAAGATTCGCGACACCTTCGGCATCGCCATCATGCTTATCGAGCACGACATGTCGCTCGTCATGAATATATGCGAGGGTATCTGCGTGCTTAACTTTGGCAAGGTTATCGCCAAGGGCACGGCAGAGGAAATCCAGAACAACGACGCCGTTATCGAGGCGTATCTGGGTAAGCAGGATAAGGGGGAGAACTAAATGGCAGAGCCGATGCTTTCCGTCTACAACATCAACGTCTGGTACGGCGCCATCCACGCCATCAAGGACATCTCCTTTAACGTTAACGAGGGCGAGATCGTGGCCTTGATTGGTGCCAACGGTGCCGGCAAGTCCACAACGCTCAAGACCATCTCGGGCCTGCTGCGCTCCAAGACCGGCTCCATCAAGTTTATGGGCGAGGACATTACCCATACGCCCGCCGACAAGCTGGTGGGTAAGGGCCTGGCTCAGGTTCCCGAGGGTCGTCGCGCCTTTTTGCAGATGACGGTTGAGGAGAACCTGGAGATGGGCGCCTACACGCAGCCCAAGTCCACGGTGGCTCCGGGCCTCGAGCGCGTCTACGAGCAGTTCCCGCGCCTGAAGGAACGCCGTCGCCAGGTCGCCGGCACCCTTTCGGGCGGTGAGCAGCAGATGCTTGTTATGGGGCGCGCTCTTATGAGTAACCCCAAACTGCTTATGCTCGACGAGCCTTCTATGGGTCTGGCGCCGATTCTGATTGAGCAGATCTTCCAGATTGTCGAGGACCTGCACAAGGCCGGCACCACGGTGCTTCTGGTCGAGCAAAACGCGCAGATGGCGCTCTCGATTGCTACGCGCGGCTACGTGCTCGAGACCGGCAAGATCACCATGACCGGCACCGGCCAAGAGCTGCTGCACGACGACAACGTCCGCAAAGCTTACTTGGGCGGTTAGGCGGTTCCGCCGTTCTACCGAACGGCGGACCAGTCGACGCTGCGCGGGCGCCAGAGCGACAACTTGTCATTCAAAGAGGGCGGCATGACCAGAAGGTCTATGCCGTCCTCTTTTCATGCCAATTTGTTCGCTCTGGTGCCCGCTCGCTGTCCGTCCTCTGCCTGCGGCGTTACTTTGGTTCTGCCCCCTTTATGTTGCGGTGGAATAGGGACTAAATGGGAGTCTAAGAGGCCAAAACAGTCCCTATTCCACCGCAACTTCATGGGGATGTGTGACAATGCCCATCGGAAAACATCTGCTGTCTTTGGGGGTCTATCTATGCTGTACGAGTTTTGTGCCGAGAACTTTGAGCGGGTGCCGGCGGCTATCGAGGCCGGTGCAAGGCGCATCGAGCTGTGCGATAACCTTGCCGTCGGTGGCACCACGCCCTCGGCCGGCGTTATCAGCGCTACGACCAACTATGCCCACGAACACGATGCACGGGTGATGTGCATGATCCGTCCGCGTGGCGGCGACTTTCACTACAACCAGGATGAGCTGCGCATGATGGAGATGGACTTGGGCCTTGCCGTGAGTGCCGGCGTTGACGGCTTGGTCTTTGGCTGCTGCAAGCCCTGCGCTGGCGGATGGTCACTCGACGAGCTTACGTTGGGCGCCCTCGTGATGGCCGCGGGCTGCGCGACCGAGGAATGCAAGCGTGAGCCCATCGACATCACCTTCCACATGGCATTTGACCAGCTCTCGCCCGAGGCTCAGCTCGATGCGATTGATACACTTGCCGACTGCGGCGTTACGCGCATCCTCACGCATGGCGGCGCTGCCGGTACGTCGATCGAGGATAATTTTGATCACCTGGCTCGTTTAATCGAGTATGCGGGCGATCGTTTGACCATCCTTCCCGGCGGCGGCATCACTACGGCAAATCGCGACGCGGTCGCGGCGGCGCTAGGCGTCTCCGAGCTCCATGGCACCAAGATCGTGCCGCTGGAGGTATAACCCGTGGCGCTGGTATTTGACGTTCAGCAGGCGAGCGGTAAGCCCGACGATAATCGTCGCCCTGGCACCGCGTGCCCCTTTTGCGACACGGAGGGACTTGCCAACATCATCCAGCGCGATGGTGACTGCATCTGGCTCGAGAATAAGTTCAAGACCCTGCGCGCCACCCGTCAAACCGTGCTGATCGAGTCGGCCGATCACGATGCCGACCTGGTGACCTATGAGCCGGATGAACTCCACCATGTGATGCGGTTTGCCCTGGGTTGCTGGCAGCAGATGATTGATTCACAGCAGTATCGAAGCGTGCTCATGTACAAGAACAAGGGTCCGCTCTCGGGCGGTAGCCTCGTTCATCCGCACATGCAGATTGTGGGTTTGGAGCAGGAAGACGGCTACACTTCGCTGACTTCTGCCAATTTCGAAGGCATCAATCTCTGGCAACAGGGGAGAATCGCGGTCAACATCTCAACCGAACCGATCATGGGGTTCTTTGAGATCAACGTTTCAGCCCCGCAGGGAATCGCTGCCAGCGATGACACGAGAGACCAAGCCGAGGCGGATCTCTTCGCCGATGCGATCCAGGTAGCTCTGCGCTATATCCTGAACGAGCACCACGGTGGTCGCGCAGAGTCGTATAACCTGTTCTTCTATCACCTGGGCGGTCGGACCATTGCCAAGGCGCTGCCGCGTTGGGTGGCTTCGCCCTACTTTGTCGGCTATCGTTTGGCCCAGGTCAATGCTGAGACCACGCTCGATGTCGATGCGGAGCGACTCCGTGCACATCTGGAGGCGCTCACATCGTAAAGTGAGCGCCCGCACACTGCGGACGGTTTAGCGTGCCATGGCGTCGCGGCCGGCCTCGACCCGCTTGCGCTGGGCGGCGCGCTCCTCGCCGGTTAGACGCTCAAAGAGATGCCCGATAAGCGAGGCGAGTACCTGCTGAAACAGCGTGCCGCACATGACGGGGAATACGACTTCGCCCGGAAAGTATTGCGTGGCGATGACGGCGCCCGAAGAGATATTGCGCATGCCGCAGGTAAAGCACATGGTGGTCGTTTCGCTATATGGCAGATGCAGCGCGCGGGCGACCAGAATGCCGACGACAAAGCCGCTGATGGCGAAGACCAAAATAAAGAGGGCTACTTCCAAGCGCACCGCGTTCATGTGCAGCATGTACTCGCTCATGGCGGTGGAGTTGGAGGCGATAACGCCCATCATCATGAACTTGCAGGCGGGCGAGAGCGCGGGGGAGAGTTTCTCGTGTCCCCAGCCGTGCGTGAGCTCGTTGATCACGATGCCGAGCACGGCGGGGATGGCAATCATAAAGGCCATGTTCTGCATCATGCTCGGAACATCGATTGCGACGGTGGCGCCCAACAGGAGCTTGAGCGTGAGCGGAATCGTTACGGGCGATATAACCGAGGACGTCAGGATGATGGTGAGCGCGAGCGGGCCGTTGCCGCCGAACATGCTAATCCACATAAAGGCAGTGACTGCCACGGGTACGCTGTACTCGAGCACGATGCCGCAGACAAGGTTGGGGTTGGAGCCAAAGAACAGTGAGCCCATGGCATACGCCGCGATGGGGATGATCACAGCCGAGACAAATAACGCCAAAATCAGATGCAGGGGACGGCGGAACACCTCAGCTACCTGGTGGAAGGTGTTGCTGAGCGCGCCTTGGAACGTCATAAAGGCAAACAGGGTGGGAACGATGGGCTTGAGAACGCCGATCTGCTGAGGAAAGAGCACGCCGAGCGCCACGCAAATCGGAACGATGATTTGCATGTGCCCCGCGAGAAACTTGCCCAGTCCAACCCATTGCTTCATATGCTCTTGTGACTCCCTTTGCTCGTGAATCCGTTTTGAATGGATATGCTAGACGCTTGCATGTGTCCGTGCGTCAGAAACGCTCGATTATTTCGAGGGTATTACCGGCATCGTTTACCGAAACCGCGGCGTGCTGCGGCGATTTGCGTCCGCGCCGCACGGTATAATAAATCCGTTCAACAGATCTGCCTGCCGAAGCGGGCATACACAGAGGACTCATCGCTATGAACCGTGAGAGGTATCGCGGCGACCTGCCCCTATCGGGGGTGGGTGCCTATGTCATCGCTTAAGACGACGCATCGCTGGGCGGTCGCTCAGCAAAATCCCGAGCTCGAAAAGGAGCTTTCGGCTGGTCTGGGCATTCCCGGGCTGGTGGCGCGCATTATGGTCGCGCACGGCATTGGCTCCATCAAAGAGGGCCAATTGTTTTTGACGCCTTCGCTCGATCGCGACTGGGCCGACCCACTCATTATCCCGGGCATGTCGGTCGTTGCCGACCGCGTCGAGCGTGCTATTCGCAACCACGAGCACATTGCAGTCTTTGGCGATTTTGACGTTGACGGTATTACGTCGACCTGCCTGTTGACCGAGGCGCTGCGCACGTTTGGCGCCGATGTCACGCCGTTTATTCCGCATCGCTTTGATGAGGGCTACGGTCTTTCGCGCGCGGCGCTCGACCGCGTTAACGAGCTCGCTCGCCCCCAGCTGATCGTGACCGTCGATAACGGCATTGCCGCCAAGGAAGAGGTTTCCTACCTGGAGAGCCTGGGGATCGATTTGGTGGTCACGGACCATCACGAGCCCTCCGACCAGGTGCCGCAGGGTGTGCCCCTGACTGACCCCAAGCTCGAGGACGAGGGCCCCTCGCGTGAGCTTGCCGGTGCTGGTGTGGCGCTCAAGCTGGTGCAAGTCCTGGGTGAGCGCCTGGGCAATCCGTCGTATTGGCGTTCGCTAATCGAGGTCGCGGCGCTGGGCACCGTGTCCGACATGATGCCGCTCACGCCCGAGAACCGCGCGCTGGTTGCCGAGGGCATCCAGCAGATGCGCGTAACCGCTCGCCCCGGCTATATCGCGCTTGCCGCGCTCGCCAAGGCGGACCTTTCGAGCATTACGGCGGATGGCCTGTCATTCTCGCTCATTCCCCGCTTAAACGCTGCCGGTCGCATGGCCGATCCCAAGCTGGCGCTCGACCTGCTGCTTGCCCGCAATCCCATCGAAGCAAGCGCGCTGGCGGCTGAGCTCGAGGAAATCAACCGCCAGCGCCGTGAGATCGAGGCGGAGCTCACGCGCGATGCCATGGCAAAGGTCGAGGAGACCTATGACGGCGGACGCGCGATCGTCGTGGGCGGCGAAGGCTGGCACGAGGGCGTCAAGGGCATCGTGGCAAGCCGTCTGACCAACCGCTACCACGTGCCGGCGCTGCTGTTCTCGATCGAGGATGGTATCGCGCGCGGCTCTGGTCGCTCGGTGGGCAAAGTTAACCTGTTTGACGCTATCGAGCGCTGTTCCGACCTGATGATTCGTCGCGGCGGACATGCCGGCGCGGTGGGTGTGACCATCGAGGCGTCCAAGCTCGATGAGTTCCGCCGTCGCCTTTCCGCCGTGTTGTCCGAGCTTCCCGCCGAGGACTTTGAGGACACCGACGAGGTTGCCGCCACGGTCGACCTTTCCGAGCTGAATATCGAGACCATCGAGCAGATTTCCCGCCTTGAGCCGTTTGGCCAGGGTAATAAGGTGCCGCTGCTGGCCGCCGAGGGCGTGACGATGTGTGATCGCGCCGTGGTGGGTAAGACCGGCGAGCATATGCGCTTCGTGGCGACGGATGGCGCCGCGAGTGTGCCGGCCATCATGTTTCGTGTACCGCAGATCGACAGGCTTATCAATTGCGACAGCGCCGTCGACTTGGTGTTCGAGGCCGTTGCCGAGCATTGGCAGGGTCGTGTGAAGCCCAAGCTCATGGTCAAGGATGTTCTGGTCCGCGATAGCACGCTGCCCAGCGTCGACGATCCGGCATGCGAGCTTCGTCGTGGCGTGCAGCCGGCGGATTCCGGCCTGCGCTTGGAGTCGCGCAAGCGCGAGACGCTCGCCCAGCTTTCCTATACCGAGCTCACGCGCTCGCTTATCCATAGCTTTATCGGATCGAACCAGCCGCACCGCGCGCAGGTTGAGGCGCTCGACGCCTTGGCCGATCACCAGAGTGTCTTGGCGGTTATGGGAACGGGCCGCGGCAAGTCGCTCATCTTCCATGTGCATGCCGCGCGTGAGGCGGTGCTTCGCGGACGTGCGAGCATCTTTGTCTATCCGCTGCGTGCGCTTGTTGCCGACCAGGCCTATCACCTCTCGTCGACGATGGCATCGCTTGGCATCGGCGTTGGCGTGCTGACCGGCGAGACCGTGGAGGCCGCGCGCGATGACGTGTTCGCCGGCCTAGCTTCGGGCCGCACCGGTATCGTGCTCACGACGCCCGAGTTCCTATCTATCCACCGTGACCGCTTCGCGCGTTCGGGCCGCATCGGCTTTGTCGTTATCGATGAGGCGCATCATGCCGGTCTTGCCAAGGGCGGCGACCGCAGCGCCTATCTCGACATGCCCGATATCCTCAAAGCCCTGGGCGACCCGGTCGTTATGGCTGCGACGGCCACCGCGACGGCTCCGGTTGTGGCCGAGCTTGCCCGCATGTTGCCGATCACTCGCACGGTGGTCGACGAGACGGTGCGCGAGAACCTGCAGCTCGAGGACGACCGCGACCTTGCGAGCCGCGAGAACCGTTTGGTGTCGATCGTGGCGACGGGGGAGAAGACCGTCATTTACGTCAATTCGCGCGACCAGTCCGTGGCGCTCGCCAAGACGTTGCGCAAGCGTGTGCCCGATTGCGCAACCCATATCGCGTTCTATAACGCGGGGCTTGCGCGTTCCGATCGCCGTCGCGTGGAGGAAGCATTCCGAGACGGCAGCCTCAGCTGCATCGTCTCGACATCTGCCTTTGGCGAGGGCGTCAACCTGCCCGATATCCGCCATGTCGTGCTCTATCACATGCCGTTTGGCGGCATTGAGTTTAACCAGATGAGCGGCCGTGCCGGTCGCGATGGCCAGCCCGCCGTGATCCACCTGCTCTATTCGTCGCGCGATGCCCGCATTAACGAGCGCCTGCTCGACTGCTACGCACCCGAGCGCGACGAGCTCGTCACACTCTATCGCGCGCTGCAGACCATGTGGCGCTCCAACCGCGGCAAGACCGGGGATGATTCATTCTGCGCAAGCGATATCGACATCGCGCAGATGTGCCTTGCCATCGATGCCCGCACGCCGGTCGACGAGCGCTCGGTGGAAAGCGGCCTAGGAATCTTCGAAGAGCTTGGTTTCTGTCGCGTTTCGGGGTTTGACGATACGCGTCGTATCGCGATGGCCGAAAACCCCGGCCGCGTGCAATTGAGCAGGTCAATTCGCTATTTGGAGGGCTTGCGCTCGCGCATGGAGTTTTCGGCTTTCCGGAGCTGGGCGCTCGATTCGTGCGCTTCTGATATGCTAGCCAAAGTTAACCGCCCGATCGTACCGCGGGCCTAGGGGAAGGGGACCTCGATGGATGCCGCAGCCCGTACCGCCCATGATTCCACCCTCCAGCCGTTTTCGGAGATGGAGCACTATAAGCATGCCGATGAGCTGCCGCCCGAGATTATGGCAGACAGCTACGACAAGCTGGAGCGTCTGTGCCTCAAATATATGAATGAGGACGACTTTTCTAAGGTTGAGCAGGCCTACTGCTTTGCTGCCGAGAAGCATTGCAACCAAAAGCGGCGCTCGGGTGAGATGTACATCAACCATCCCGTCGAGGTGGCCATCATTCTGGCCGATCTCAAGATGGACTGCGATGTGGTGTGCGCCGCGCTGCTGCACGATACCGTTGAGGATACCGAGACCTCGCTTGCCGATGTTTCCGGCCTGTTTGGCGATACGGTGGCCGAGCTCGTCGATGGCGTGACCAAGCTCACCAACATCGAAGTCGACAGCATGGACGAGAAGCAGGCGCTCACGCTGCGCAAGATGTTCCTTGCCATGTCCAAGGACATTCGCGTCATCATCGTTAAACTTGCCGACCGTCTGCACAACATGCGAACGCTGGCAGCCCTGCGCGAGGATCGTCGCCTATTTAAGGCTCGCGAGACCATGGACGTGTACGCGCCCTTGGCCGACCGCCTGGGCATGAGCTCTATTAAGTGGGAGCTCGAGGACCTGTCCTTCTTCTACCTTGAGCCCGACGCCTACCAGCGCATCGCGCGCATGGTGGCGGAGTCGCG
The DNA here is from genome assembly GCA_938005465.1 of uncultured Collinsella sp. Classification (GTDB taxonomy): domain Bacteria; phylum Actinomycetota; class Coriobacteriia; order Coriobacteriales; family Coriobacteriaceae; genus Collinsella. The sequence continues at coordinate 7,336 of CALLNU010000001.1, read as the reverse complement.
CGAGGTCCGTGAGCGCTATCTGGCTGAGACCATCAAGACACTCACCGACGAGCTCAACCGCATTGGCCTGGAAGGCTTCCAGATCAACGGCCGTTCCAAGCACTATTGGTCCATCTACCAAAAGATGAAGCGCAAGGGCAAGGAGTTCTCCGAGATCTACGACCTGGTGGCGCTGCGCGTTATTACCCATTCGGTGCGCGATTGCTACTCCACGCTCGGTGCGGTGCATACGCTGTGGCACCCCATGCCTGGTCGCTTTAAAGACTATATCGCCATGCCCAAGGTCAATAACTACCAGTCGCTCCACACGACGGTCATCGGCCCTACGGCTCGTCCGCTCGAGATTCAGATTCGAACCTACGAGATGCATGAGCAGGCCGAGTACGGCATTGCCGCCCACTGGCTATATAAGAAGTCGGGCGGATCGTCTGCTTCCAAGACCAATGACGCTCAACGTTTGGACGACCAGATTAACTGGCTTAAGCACTCACTCGATTGGGCTGCGTCTGATGAGATTACCGACGCCAAGGAATACCTGCATTCGCTGAAGGTCGACCTCTTCGATCAGGAGATCTTCGTCTTCACGCCCAAAGGCGAGGTCATGGCGCTTCGTGCCGGCTCCACGCCGCTCGACTTTGCCTATGCCGTTCACACCGAGGTGGGAAACCATTGCGTCGGCGCCAAAATCAACGGTGCGGTGGCTCCGCTCACGCACGAGATCAAGACGGGCGACCGCGTTGAAATCCTGACTAACAAGAGTTCCAAGCCGTCGCGTGATTGGCTCAAGATCGTCAAGACGCCTTCCGCCAAGTCAAAGATCCGTCGCTACTTTGCCGCCGCGACTAAGGACGACGACGCTGCCGCCGGCCGCGATATGCTGGCCAAGGACCTGCGCAAGCGCGGGTATGGCATCTCCACGCCGCGCTCCACGCGTGCGCTCAATGCCGTGGCGGAGCAGTTTAACTTCAAGCAGCTCGAGGACCTGTTTGCCGCCGTCGGTGCCGGCAAGGTTGCCCCGCGCGCTGTGGGCAATAAGGTCGAGCAAATCTTGGACCCCAAGCCCGAGGAACAGCTCACCAAGGCCGAGGCTATCGCCGAGGTCGTGAAACAGCCGGCCCGCGGCTCCAACCGCAAGCCGCAAAAGCGTGGCAAGAGCGCAAGTAACGGCATTATCGTTAAGGGCGAGAGCAACAGTGGCCTGCTGGTCCGTCTGGCTCATTGCTGCAACCCCGTGACGGGCGACGATATCGTCGGCTTCATCACGCGTGGCCGAGGTGTCTCAGTGCATCGCGCCAACTGCCCCAACGTCAAGGGTCTTATGGAACATCCCGAGCGCATGATCGATGTGGAGTGGGACGGCGCTGCCGACACCCTCTTCCAGGTCGAGATCGTGGTCGAGTGCTTGGACCGCATGGGCCTGCTCAAGGACGTCACCATTGCCATTGGCGATGCAGGCGGCAATATCCTTTCCGCCGCCACCTCGACCAACCGCGAGGGTATTGCGACCCTGCGCTTTATGGTCGAGATTTCGGATGCGAGCGGCCTGGATCCGCTGCTGGCTTCCATCAGCAGTGTCGATTCGGTCTACGACGCTCGCCGTCTTATGCCCGGCGAGGGCGGAGCGCAACTCAAGCGCCGTGTGTAGGTGCGAGAGCCTCTCAGCATCATAGATATTGGTTACGTTCGAGGCATCGTTTGGTGCCTCGAACGTATTTTAGAAGGAGGGTATGCGCGTGGACGATATGACTTTGGACCTGACACCCCGAGGCGCGGCTTCGATTGAGGCGCTCGTCAACGGCCCGATTCAGACCAACAGCTACGCCGTGATTTCGAATGACGAGTGCTTAATCGTCGATCCGGCGTGGGAGGGCGAGCGTCTTGTGGAGCATATCCACACCGCGCATCCCGAGGTGCGCGTACTCGGCTCTGTCTGCACGCACGGTCATGCCGACCATGTTGGCGGGGTTGCCGGGGTTCGAGCTGTCGTTGGCGACAGCGCACTATATGAGTTGTGCGCTAAGGACGTGACGGTACCTCGCGCAAATATCGAGGAGCAGCGCGCCATGTGGGGTATCGAGACGCCCGATCCGGGTGAGCCGACGCGTTTGCTTGCCGAGGGCGATACAATCGAGGTGGGCGACGTCTGCCTGCAGGTGGTCGAGGCGCCGGGGCATACGCCGGGCGGCATCGTCCTGTTCGCCGCGACCGAGCAGGGGAACATCGCCTTTGTGGGCGACACGCTTTTCCCGGGCAGCCACGGTCGTACCGATCTTTCCGGCGGTGACGAGGCGGCGATTATGTGCTCGCTCTCCAAACTTGCCAAGATGCTTCCGCCCGATACCGTTTGCTTGACGGGCCATGGCGATTCGACCACGATGGCGCGCGAACTTATGCAGAACCCGTTTATGCAGATGTAGGCTCGAAGCCGTCTTTCGAACCACGAAGACCGGTCAATCGTCAAGCTATTTTCCCCAGTGGGTCGATTCTGTGGGGCAAACGGTCAAAATTTGTCCAATCGGATGGTATTCGTGAACAAACGAACGTTTATGCTCGGGTATGTCGTGGTAAAATCTCAGGCGTTATCGGAGCAACCTTACAGGAGGTTTCTTTTATGCTCGTCAACGCAGCAGACATGCTCAAGAAGGCCGAGGCCGGCAAGTACGGTCTCGGTGCCTTCAACACCAACAACCTCGAGTGGACCCTGGCTATTCTCCAGGCCGCCGAGGAGGCCAAGTCTCCGCTGATCCTTCAGTGCACCGCTGGTGCCGCTAAGTGGATGGGCGGTTTCAAGGTCTGCGCCGACATGGTCAAGGCTGCCGTCGAGGCCACGGGCGTTACCGTTCCCGTCGCCCTTCACCTCGATCACGGTTCTTACGAGGACTGCTTCAAGTGCATCGAGGCCGGCTTTACGTCCATCATGTATGACGGCTCTCACGAGGAGACCTTCCAGCTTAACCTCGACCGCACCAAGGAGCTCGTTGAGCTTGCCCACTCCAAGGGCATGTCCATCGAGGCCGAGGTCGGCGGCATCGGCGGCACCGAGGACGGCGTGACCTCCAGCGGCGAGCTCGCTGATCCTGCTGAGTGCAAGCAGATTGCTGACCTGGGCGTCGACTTCCTCGCCTGCGGTATCGGCAACATCCACGGCGTGTACCCTGCCGACTGGGCTGGCCTTTCCTTCGAGCGCCTGGGCGAGATCAAGGCTCAGACCGGCGACCTGCCCCTCGTCCTGCACGGTGGCACCGGCATCCCCGAGGATCAGATCAAGAAGGCCATCTCCCTGGGTATCTCCAAGATCAACGTCAACACCGATCTGCAACTCGTCTTCGCCAAGGGCGTTCGCGAGTATATCGAGGCTGGCAAGGATCAGCAGGGCAAGGGCTTTGACCCCCGCAAGCTCCTCAAACCTGGTCGCGACAACATCGTTGCCCGCACCAAGGAGCTCATGGAGGAGTTTGGCTCCGTCAACAAGGCGTAAGTAGCGGTTTAACTTTCCCGTCGGAGGCCCCGTTCACCCTACGCTTTTCCCTTGCGCTCACCTGGCTTTGCCAGAAGTCGCGCAATGGGAAAAGCTTCGGGTGAACGGGGCCTCCTTCGTTAACTCGCCACAGGGTTACTGGGCTGAATTCATTTTTTATAGGTACCGTTTATCGGTGTTGAGGGTTCCTTTATTGGGGCTTTCTTTTTATCTCGCTACAATGGACTTCAAGAGTTCTAATGACTTGGAGTTTGGTATGGCTGTTATTAATGTGCTGCCTTCGGATGGGAAGGTTATTGACGAGGGTCCTGTTGGTTGCTCTGTTGATGTTTGCAATGATGACTTCCGTTTTCTAGATGTTGGCTTGCCACCCGAGATTCTGCGTTTAAAGGACGCGGGGTATCTTTCGCAGGCTATTGAGGCTTGCGACCGCCTACTTGCCCAAGATCCCGATCCCTCGCTTGCTGCCTGCGTTCGTGCCGAGCGGTATCGCATGCTTGAGACGCCGCTTCATTTTTCGGTGTCGCGCGATCGAGCATTTGCGATGATTCGCGAGGAGTGGCCTGAGTTTACCGAGGAGCAGTTTGACGATCTGATTGACCGTAAGCGTATTGACTGGCGCTTTATCGATGGCGAGCTGTTCGTTCTCGACAACTTCCTCGATTCGCTTCGCGTATATCCCAAAGAGGTCCCCGGCATGCGTCCCGATTCTACGGACGGAATAGCACTGCGCGACGAGATGCTCAAGGAGATGGAGTCACAAAACGGATTGGCTCGCGTAATTACGCTTAAAGCGTCCGTGTCTGTCCCCGGCGCTCTGGAGGGGGAGACCGTTTGCGCTTGGCTTCCCGTCGCGGCTGCCTGCCGTCAGCAGTCTCGGGTCGAGATTCTCGACATGACGCCGGAGGGTGCTGTTGCTCCCGCGAACGCTTCGGCGCGTACCGCCTCGTGGTCTTCTTCGAGTGAGCGCTCATTCTCGGTGGCCTATCGCTATCAAATCAATGCCGCTTATCGCGATATTTATGGGGGTGCGCTTCCGTCGCATCCGTGTATGGACGCGCCATTGCCCGAAGATATTTCTGAGGACCGTCCGCACATTGCATTCACGCCGTATCTGCAGCAGCTGACGGCCGGTGTTGTTGACGGACTCGAGGATCCGCTCGATCGCGCTCGTGCTATCTATGATTATCTGACGCAGCATATCGACTATCGCTATCAGCCGCCGTACTTGCTTTTGGGATCTATTGCCGATGACTGCGCGCATTCGCTCCGCGGCGATTGCGGCGTTATGGCGCTCACGTTTATCACCATGTGCCGTATTGCCGGTGTGCCTGCCCGTTGGCAGAGCGGCCTGTACGTTGCGCCCGATTCGGTGGGGTCGCACGACTGGGCAGAGTTCTATACGCCGCAGACCGGTTGGCTCAACGCCGACGTGTCATTTGGATCTTCTGCTCGTAGGATGGGGGAGGAGTGGCGTCGTCGTCACTACTTTGGCAATCTCGACCCGTGGCGTATGGTGGCCAACAATCGATTCCAGGCTGAATTTGTGCCTGCTCTCGATGGTATGCGCGAGGATCCCTATGACAACCAGATGGGCGAGGCCTCGGTTGACGGACGTGGATGTCGTAAGCGGGAGATGTTACGCAAGGTTGAGCTTATCGAAATGCTCGAAGTTCCATTTTCGGACTAATCGGTAGAAAGCTGTGATAAACTAACTCACGCATTGCGTGCCCGAGTGGCGGAATTGGCAGACGCAGTGGACTCAAAATCCACCGTTGGCAACAACGTGCGAGTTCGAGTCTCGCCTCGGGCACCATACATGCAAGTGAGCGTTCAAGGGGGTTGCGGCCCCCTTTTTCGTGCCGAACTCGCGTGAGCGCGCGAAGCGTTAAGCAAACAGGCCTGCGGCCTGTTTGTAGCGGAGCGTGGCGAGGGCGCCACGCGTCCGAACCCCGGGGCTTCGCGAAGCGAAGGCCCTTCGAGTCTCGCCTCGGGCACCATACATGCAAGCGAGCGTTCAAGGGGGTCAAGGCCCCTTTTTCGTGTACGTAATGTGATAACGCGCTGTACGTGTTATTATTCGCAAGGCGTTGTTCCCGCAATGCCCTAAAGAGGAACCCGAGGGTTCCCACCTTTTGGCGCCAATGAGCAGCTGACTGGTCATACAACTTAGATTCCCTTCCTCAAATCGAGGAAGTCTATGTGTACGACCTGGTTGCTGAGAAGCGTCGGGTTATTTTTTTATGAATGGAGGTAGGGAAAATAGCTAAGTCTGATGACACTCGCATCAACGACGAGATCACTGCATCGTCGTGCCGTTTGATTGGCGTCGATGGCTCTCAGCTCGGCCTGTTCGCCATTCGCGATGCCCAGCGCGTCGCCGACGATCAGGGTCTCGACCTGGTCGAGATCGCTCCCAACGCGGAGCCGCCGGTCTGCAAGGTCATGGACTACGGTAAGTTCAAGTACCAGCAGGCCATGAAGGCCAAGGCTGCTCGTAAGAACCAGTCCAAGGTCGAGGTCAAGGAAATGAAGTTCCGACCCAAGATCGACGTTGGCGACTACGAGACCAAGAAGGGCCACGTTCTGCGTTTCCTCAAGAAGGGCGCACGCGTTAAGATCACCATCATGTTCCGCGGCCGCGAGATGGCTCACCCGGAGCAGGGCCTTAACGTTCTCGAGCGTCTCGCCGAGGATCTCAAGCCTTACGCTACGGTCGAGTCCAAGCCTAAGATGGAAGGCCGTAACATGCTTATGCTGCTCGCCCCGATTAAGGGCGCCTTCGATGAGGATAAAGCGGCAAGCGATACTAAGTAACTAGTGTTCTGTAACCGATTAAGGAGTATTTCATGCCTAAGATGAAGTCCCACAGCGGCACCAAGAAGCGTTTCCGCAAGACTGGTACCGGCAAGCTTATGCGCGCCAAGGCTTTCAAGAGCCACATCCTGAGCAAGAAGTCCACCAAGCGTAAGCGTGGCTTCCGTCAGGAGACCGAGATCGCCGCTGCCGACCGCAAGGTCATCAAGTCGCGTCTCGCCTAAGTTCGCGTTCCCGTTTTTCGTTTTACCGTCTAGGAGTTGATAGAACATGGCACGTATTAAGCGCGCTGTTGCCGCCAAGAAGAAGCGCCGTACCGTTATGCACCGTGCGAAGGGTTACTACGGTGCCGCTTCGCGTACTTACAAGCATGCTAAAGAGCAGGTCCAGCACTCCCTGCAGTATCAGTATCGTGATCGCCGCAACAAGAAGCGCGAGATCCGTTCTCTCTGGATCACTCGTATCAACGCTGCTGCTCGCCTGAACGACATCTCTTACTCTCAGTTCATGCACGGCCTGAAGGTTGCCGGCATCGAGCTCGACCGCAAGGTCCTGGCTCAGATGGCTTACGAGGATATCGAGTCCTTCAACGAGCTGGCTACCATCGCCAAGAAGGCTCTCGAGGCCTAATAGATTCTCTTGAATCGCTAGGGGAGTGTCGCGTTGTGCGCGGCGCTCCCTCTTTTTATCTGAGGCGCGGTTTACATTGCTAAAAGCGCGGGTAGATAAACACTTACAGGTGACCGATCTCTATATATTCCTGAACCAAAGGGTCATCATCTGATACGTGCGGAAGATCCGCACCAGTCTTTCTATTACCTATAGAAAGCTATATGTTGTGTAGGACTTGTGAAGAGTGGAATTGACGTCCCACAGAGCTTCGCGGTCTGGCAATATATCTCCTTGCCGCGCGGCCCGGTCGAACCGGATCGGCCGCACAGCGTGCACCTTGAGAACCGGATACTGCGAGGATGGACACTTACTTCAGTGTCGCATCCGGGCAGACATCGAACCATTTGAAATGGTCTAACTTGGATTTGT